>JBJHBP010000020.1:0-57842 GCA_050485545.1 Gammaproteobacteria bacterium | reverse complement strand
GTCTCGGGGCGTCCGCGGCCATGGATGGCCGCGGCCGAGGCGCATGGATGCTCTTCCGCCGTCCCCGAATAAGGGGGTTGCCACGCAGCAGACCGGCTGGCACCGCCCCCGTGGCACGGCGAATGTGGCGTACGAATGTGGTGTATGCAGGTGTGTATGCCTATACTGCGGACACCTATCTGAAACGGGAGCCGCAGGCATGGCAGCCAGTTCCGAAAAAATGGTCCGCAAGCAGTTCCTCGTGCCGCCGTCGACGGTGAAACGACTCGAGAAGCTCGCTGCGGAACGCGGCACGTCGGCTTCCGAGATCGTCCGGCAGGCCATCCGCTCTTTCGATGCCAGCGACGCCGAGGCCATGCAGTCGCCGGACGTCATGGAACTGGTGTCGGTGAGACTTAAGGAAGCGATCCGGTCGACACGTCGCGCACAGCGTACGGTGGCGCGGGCGCTGAAGACCGTCGATACGGCAGAGCACGAGCACGAAGCGGCAGAGCGCTGATGGCTACCTGGAAAGACATACTGATGGATGTGCTCAAACTCACCGACGAGGTCAAGCGCCTGAACACCACCACGGAGAAACTGTCCGAGCGCACCATTGCCATGGACAAGCGCCTGGTGAGACTGGAAACGATGGTCGAGATCGCCAGCCAGCGGCGACTGCCGCGCGACACCTGACTGCTGCCCGCAAACTGCTGCCGGCAGGCGTTCAGCCGGCGAAGCCGCCCTCGGCCAGAAAGCGCGCCTCTTCAGGCGTCGTTGCGCGTCCCAGCGCGGCATTGCGATGCGGGAAGCGGCCGAAGCGCGTGATGATGTCGCGATGATCGATCGCCCATTGCAGGGCGTCTGCATCGCCCGCCGCCTCGAACAGCCGCACCGACAGCGCCTGATCCTCCGGATCCTCGGAGTGCTCGAAAGGCAGGTAGAAGAAGTCCCGCAACGCGCTGTCCACACGCTGATCGAATCCCGCGTCGACGGCCGTGGCAGCGATGCTGCGCGCCAGTCCGTCAGTGGCGAACGCGTGTCCGGAGCCGCGGTAGAGATTGCGCGGGAACTGGTCCAGCAGCAGGATCAGCGCCAGTGCGCCGTCGACGGTATGCAACCAGTCCATCAGCTCCTGACGCGCCGCGCGATGATGCGTCGCTTCGAAGCGTTCGCGAATGATGTCATCGAACGCGGTACTTTTCGCAAACCACTGTTTCGGCCCCGCTTCGCGCCAGAAAGCGACGATGCTCTGCGGTGAAGGGTTTGATGACATGGTAAGGATCCTGGCGTCTGGAAGTCAGTTCAGCGCGGCCCGCGCCTCAACCGCATCGTCCTGCATCTGGTCCCGCAGGGCGTCCATCGTAGCGAAGTGGCGCTCCTCGCGCAGCCTCGCGACGAAGTGCACGGTGATGTAGCGACCGTAGATGTCGGCGTCGAAATCGAACAGATGCACTTCCAGCAATGGCGCACCGCCGCCCACCGTCGGCCGCGTCCCGACACTGGCCACGCCGGGCAGCGGCGCCGCGGCGATACCGCTGACCCGAACGGCGAAAATCCCGTCCACCGGTGTCTGGCGCCGGTTCAGGTTCACGTTGGCGGTGGGCATGCCCAGTTCGTGCCCCAGCCCGCGGCCGCGCACCACGCGTCCGGACATTGCGTAGTCGCGCCCCAGCATCTGCCGCGCTGTTTCCAGATCGCCCACGGCCAGCGCGCGCCGGATGGCCGTGCTGCTGACCCGCTGTCCGTGCAGGAACACCGCCGGCAGGGCGGTCAGTCCGAAGCCGTACCGGCGCCCTGCCGCTTCCAGCTGCTCGATCGTGCCACGCCGGTTCGCGCCAAACCGGAAGTCGTGGCCGACCACGAGGTGACGGGCGCGCAGACGCCGCACCAGCAGCTCGCTGATGAATACGTCCGGCTCAAGTTCACGCACGGTGGCGAAGTTCGGACAGAAGAACTCATCGATGCCCGCAGTGCTCAACAGATCGAACCGCTCACGAAAACGCGTCAGCCGTGGTGGCGGGTTCTGCGGCGCGAAATACTCCGACGGCATCGGCTCGAACGAACACACGGTGGAAGGCACTTCGAGCACGCGCGCTTCCGCCCGCAGACTCTTCAGTATCGCCTGATGCCCCCGATGCACGCCGTCGAATACGCCGACCGCAACCGCCCGGCCTCCGCCGAGGTCTTCGTCAACGCCTCGCTGTGTGGAGGCGCGCACCGACATGTTCCTGTACAGGCGCATCAGTATTCTTTTTCAGATCCGGGCTATCGTTTCAGGTGGAAGCGGGGCTGAGGCAGACGGCCTGATCAGTGCGCCGTCGGTCGCAACAACAGGTCGCGCGGCCGGAGTCCGGTCGCGATGCACACCACGAAGTACACGGCGATGCCGCCCATAACACACACCGCCAGCGACCCGATCCGGGCCAGCACACCGGCGGCAAGCCAGTCGGCGACACCGGCGCTGGCCCACAGCAGAAACGCCGCCATCGCCACGCAGCCGATCATGACCCGCAATCCCAGCCGTCGCCATCCGTCGCCGGGCAGGTAGACACCGTCCCTGCGCAAGCCGCGGTAAAGCATCGCGGCATTGTAGAACGAGGACAGCGCCGTTGCGGCGGCAAGGCCGGTATGGGCCGGCGCCCAGCCGGTACGCACCAGTGTCACCACAAAGATGATGTTCAGTACCATGTTGAGCAGCAGCGCCTGCACCCCGATGCGCACCGGTGTACGCATGTCCTGGCGGGCGAAGTAGCCCGGCGCAAGTATCTTCACAAGAATGAATGCGATCAGACCGGGCGCATAGGCGATCAGGCTGGCCGCCGTCATGCGCACGTCCTGATCGCTGAATTCGCCACCGTGGAATATCGTCGTGATCAGCGGTGCGGCAAGCAGCGCCAATCCCAGCGCGGCAGGCAGTGCGATCAGCAGCACGAGCTTCAGTGCCCAGTCCAGCAGCGCCGAGAAGCGCTCCCGCGAGGCCACCGCATGCTGTTCGGACAGATGCGGCAGGATCACGGTGGCCAGCGCGATGCCGAACACGCCCAGCGGAAACTCCACCAGTCGATCCGAGTAATACAGCCAGCTGATGCTGCCGGTGATCAGCAGCGACGCGATCAGTGTATCCAGCAGCAGATTGATCTGTGCCACCGAGGATCCGAAGATCGCCGGCAGCATGAGCCGGCCGACGCGTCGCACGCCGTCGTGCGCCCATCCCCATTTCGGCCGTGGCAGCAGGCGCGCCGCAGCCAGGAACGGCAGCTGAAACAGCAGCTGCACGACACCGGCCGCGAAGACACCCAGCGCCAGCGCCATGCCGGGCTCCTCCAGACGCGGCGCGACCCAGCCGGCGAAGAGAATCAGCGTGGCATTGAGCAGCACCGGCGTAAATGCAGGTATGGCGAAGCGTCGGTAGGTATTGAGAATGCTGCCGGCCAGCGCGGTCAGTGAAATGAACAGCAGATAGGGAAATGTCAGCTGCAGCATGGCGCTGGCCAGGTCGAAGCGCCCGTCGTCGTCGATGAAACCGGGGGCGAATATCATGATCAGCAGCGGCGCTGCGAGCACGCCGATCGCGGTGATGACGAACAGCGCCACCGTGAGCGTGCCGGCCATGCGGTCGATCAGCTCCCGGACCTCTTCGGGCGAGCGCGTCGCCCGGTACTCGGAAATCACCGGCACGAAGGCCTGCGCGAATGCCCCTTCGGCGGAGAACCGGCGCAGCAGGTTCGGAATCTTGAACGCAACAAAGAAGGCGTCGGTCACCAGCCCGGCGCCGAACCACCGGGAAAGGCCGATGTCACGCGCCAGCCCACTGATCCGTGACAGCAGCGTCATCGCGCCTACCACAGACGTGGACCGGAACAGGCGATCCGGCGATTTTCCGGCGTCTGGCGCGGCGCTCATGGGGATTCCGGCTTGACTCACTCTGCGGGGGGCCGAATAATACCGCCCTTTTCGGGCCTTGGCCCGTCAACGCACGCAGGAAATCAGGTTCGTGGCAAATATCCAATCTGCGAAGAAGCGCGCTCGTCAGAACGTCAAGCGCAGAGAACACAACGTCGCACTGCGATCACGCATGCGTACGGCAATGAAGAAAGTATTGAAGGCCGCCCAGGCCGGCGACAGAGACACGGCCACTTCGTCGTTCAAGACCGCCGTGCCGCTGATCGATCGTCTGGCCGGCAAGAAGCTGATCACCAGAAATCGTGCGGCCGCTTACAAGAGCCGTCTGAACGCCAAGGTTCGCGCTCTGGGCTGAACGTATGGGCTGAACGCCGCGATCGGCCGCTGAGATTACGTGAAGCCGGGCCGATGCCTCAGTCCTGAGTGCCAGGACCTGCTTCACCGAGACCTTCATCGCCAGGCCCCGTACCTTCATCGGACGGGGCCTTGTCGTTGGCGGTATCGTTGTCGGTATCGCTGGCGGTGCTGCCGCCCCGCGTCAGCGCAGCGCGCGCATCACGCACATCGCGCGCTTCGGCCGCCAGCCGCTCGGCCGCGGCTTCCTTCTCTTCCGCCTTCCTGTGTTCCAGGTACTGCATTGCGGCCTGCACCAGCCGGTCGGTGCCAAAGCCCGCCGCCGCGCTGATGGCATACACCGGCCCGCTCCAGCCCAGCTCACCGACAATGGCCTCGACGCGCTCGGCGTGCTCGGACTCCGGCAGCAGATCCAGTTTGTTCAACACCAGCCAGCGCGGCAGCTGTGCCAGTTCGTCGGAGAAGCGGCCCAGCTCCGCGGTAACCGCCCGGGCATCGGCGACGGCCGCGGGGATGCCCTCCAGCGGACAGCTGTCCACGACGTGGAACAACAGACGCGTCCGTTCCAGGTGCTTCAGGAACTGGTGCCCGAGCCCCGCACCTTCGGCCGCGCCTTCGATCAGCCCTGGGATGTCGGCCGCCACGAAGCTCTGCTCGTGCCCGACACGAACCACACCCAGATGCGGATGCAGTGTCGTGAACGGATAGTCCGCCACCTTGGGCCGCGCCGCCGACATCGCACGCAGCAGCGTGGACTTGCCGGCATTGGGTGAGCCCAGCAGCCCGACCTCGGCCAGCACCTTCAGCGCCAGCTGCAGATGCCTCGCCTCGCCCGGATCGCCGCGCCGGAACTTGCGCGGCGCGCGATTCACACTGCTCTTGAAGCGCGTGTTGCCGGCGCCGCCCAGGCCGCCGCGCGCCACCATCAGCGTTTGCCCCTCATCGGTCATGTCGCCGAGCAGTTCGCCGGTATCCACATCGTGCACCAGCGTGCCCACCGGCACGGCGATGTACAGATCGTCGGCGGATACGCCGGACATGTTGCGGCCGGCGCCGCCACGACCGCTTGCGGCACGAAATCGCCGCTGCACGCGGAAGTCGGCCAGCGTGTTCATGCCCTCGCGGGCGACCAGGTACACGCTGCCGCCGTCACCGCCGTCACCGCCATCCGGACCACCGCGCGGAATGAACTTCTCACGGCGGAAGCTGACGCAGCCGTCGCCGCCACGACCGGCCTCGACGCGAACATCGGCCTCATCAACGAACTTCATACCGTGCCCTCAAATGCACTGCCCGCAAACACGAAAGCCCCGCATGGCGGGGCTTTCGGCAGTCACTGGTGCAACGACCACCCTGGCGGGCAGTCCAACACCATGCTATTCGGCAGCGACGACGCTGACGAACTTGCGATTTTCAGATCCCTTGACCTCGAACAGCACACGTCCATCCGCGGTGGCGAACAGCGTGTGGTCGCGGCCCAGGCCGACATTGCGCCCCGGATGAAAACGCGTACCGCGCTGACGCACCAGGATATTGCCGGCGCGCACCTGCTCGCCGCCAAAGTGCTTGACGCCAAGCCGTTTACTTTCTGAATCGCGACCGTTCTTGGAACTGCCGCCAGCTTTCTTATGTGCCATTCAAATTACTCCGCAGTATTGCTGTTGTCGGCGGCCGCTCTGGCCTTCCTGCCTGACGCCGCGCGTCCGGCTTCACCACCAATGGCGGTGATCTGAACTTCGGTGAACGCCTGCCGATGGCCGCGCAACCGCTTGTAGCCGGTACGACGCTTGAACTTCACCACGTCGATCTTCTTTGATCGGCCCTGCGCGAGGACGGTGGCCTTCACCAGCCCGCCGCTGACCAGCGGAGAACCCACCTTCACATCGGTGCCCTGGCCGACGAGCAGAACCTGATCGAATTCCACCGCTTCGCCAACACCGGCTTCAAGGCGTTCCACGCGCAGCTTCTCGCCCTCACTGGCCCGATACTGCTTGCCGCCTGTTCGAAAAACCGCATACACGTGGAGGTACTCCTGATTGTTTGCAACCCACAGGGAAATCCCGCAGGCAAACGCGGAAAAGCGGGAATTCTAGAGACTGGAGGCACTTCGGTCAACGAGCGCAGCGGCCCGAGGCCACGCGCAGGGCCACGAACTCGCCAAGCCGCAGCCTATCAGGCATCATCCATAGACTATGCAACCCGCCGAATCAGCCCCCCCTCCTGTCTCCCTCGACGCGCTGCGCACCCTCGTCAGCGACGACTGGGCCGCCGTCAACCGCATGATTTACCGCCGCCTGGGCAGCGATGTGGCGCTGGTGAATCAGGTGGCGCATCACATCATTCATCATGGCGGCAAGCGGCTGCGACCGCTCGCCGTGCTGCTGGCGGCCCGCGCCTGCAACTGCGAGGGCGAGAACCACGTCGCCGCATCGGCGATCATCGAGTTCATCCATACCGCGACGCTGCTGCATGACGATGTCGTGGACAGCTCGGAAATGCGTCGCGGGCAATCCACCGCCAACTCACTGTTCGGCAATCAGGCCAGCGTGCTGGTGGGCGATTTCCTCTACTCCCGCTCGTTCCAGATGATGGTCGACATCGGCGAAATCAAGATCCTCGAAGTGCTCGCCAACGCCACCAACACGATTGCCGAAGGCGAAGTGCTGCAGCTGATGAACTGCAACAACCCGGACATCGGCGAAGCGGACTACATGGAAGTGATCTACCGCAAGACCGCGAAACTGTTCGAAGCGGGCACGCGCATCGGTGCGATTCTCTCCGGCCGGGACGACGCCATGGAACAGGCGCTGGTCACCTACGGCCGGCACCTGGGACTGGCATTCCAGCTCGTCGACGACGCGCTGGACTACGACGCCAGCCCCGACGAACTGGGCAAGAATATCGGCGACGACCTGGCGGAGGGCAAACCCACCCTGCCCCTCATCTACGCCATGGCCAACGGCAGCGCCGCCGAACGCCACATGATTCGCGAAGCCATCCAGACCGGCGGCACACAGAACCTCACGTCCATTCAGCTGGCGATCGAATCCTCCGGCGGCCTGCGCTATACGGCCGAGCGGGCGCGCGAGGAAGCGCTGCTGGCGATGGCCGCGCTGGAAGGCCTGCCGAAGTCACGCTATCGCGAGGGGCTGGCCGAGCTGGCGCGATTCGCGATCGAGCGCCGGTTCTGAAGCCAGGGCGCATCGCAGACGCACCGCAGATCACCGCAGCAGATTACTGATTCGTGCCCGCGCGCTGCTGCACGGCCTCGAACCGCGCCAGCTGCTCGGCGGTGGCCGGCGGCTGGTGGTTCCGCTTCCATTCACTGTACGGCATGCCATAGATCTTCTCGCGGGCCGCTTCCAGATCGATATCCCGCCCCTGTTCGCCGGCAGCTTCCACGTACCACTTGCTCAGGCAGTTGCGGCAGAAGCCAGCCAGAATCATCAGCTCGATGTTCTGTACGTCCTTGTGTTCATCCAGGTGCCGCAGCAGGCGCCGGAACACCGCAGCTTCAAGCTCCGTCTCATCACTACCACTCAACTTCATGACTCCTCTGGTTTTTCCAAAATTTTGGACCGCAGACGTCCGAATGATGCGGAAAGACCTGCTCCAGTCGCTGATCAGAACGCAGTTCACGGCCTTCATGCGCCAACAGATGGATGATGTCGTGGGCCCCACATGGTGCCGCACTCGGGACAGGTGACCATCAGGCCGTCGCTGGCGTCGTCGCTGCAGCCGCGGGCCGCGACGAACGACGCCACCGGAAAGCCCATCGGCAACCGGAAGCCCTCATGTACGGTATGACGAGGCGCACGCAAGATCTATGAAATTTCTGGAAATCCGCAGTCGGCCGTGGCGCAAACCGTACTTCAATTGTAGGATTGATGTCGATGGCAATCATGCCCGCCACACACCAGGAGCACACCATGATCCACGATGAGAACGCCCATGTCTGATACCTGGGTGGTCGTAGCCGACAAGGGGCGGTGCAGGCTCTTCACACAGTCGACCCGCCACGGACCACTGACCGAACTGCCAGGCCTCGTATCACCGGCGGCCGGTCTGAAGAATCAGGACATCAACGCCGACCGGCCCGGACGCACATTCGACAGTGCCGGGGGTGGCCGGCACGCCAAGAGCCCGCCGGTATCACCGGTGGAACAGGCCGCCATCCGTTTCGCCAAATCAATCGCCGAACATCTGGAATCGGCGCGCAACAACCAGCGCTTTGGCGGCATCATTCTCGTCGCCGAGCCGCGATTTCTCGGGCACCTGCGTTCGGCCATCGGCCGTCCACTGCGTGACTGCGTCTCCGCCGAAATCGACAAGGAATTTACCGAGAAGGATCCGGAATCCATCCGCCAACGCCTCCGCGACATGCTGTTCGGAAGCTGATCGGCCTTCCGCCATCATCGAGAATCTTCAAATCCTCCGAACACTTCGGGAGCAATCTTCACATGTCCGCTGACCTCAGAAGCAGAGTCCAGAACGGTGAGTTCGTCATCACCGCCGAAATCGTGCCGCCGCTCACCGGCAGCCCCGCCCCGCTGCTCGCCGAAGCCGAGCTGCTGCGCGGCAAGGTGCACGCCATCAACGTCACGGACGCCGCCGCCGGCCGCACCACGCTGAGCAGTCTGGGAGCAGCAGCCATCCTGGCAGCCAACGGCTTCGAGCCGATTCTGCAGATGACCTGCCGCGACCGAAATCGCATTGCACTGGCCGGTGACCTGCTCGGCGCCGCCGCACAGGGCGTGCGCAATGTACTGATCCTGCAGGGAGATGACCCCAAGAACGGCGATCAGCCGGATGCCAAACCGGTGTTCGATCTGAACTCACGCGAACTGATGGCGATGGCGCGCGCCATGTGCAGCGACGGCCTGCTGCCCTCCGGTCGCAAGATCGAACCGCCACCGCAGCTGTTCATCGGCGGCGCCGACGTACCCGCCCGCCCCGGCAAGGACTGGAAGCCCGACAGCCTGCGCGGCAAGCTGGAGGCCGGCGCCGGTTTCATCCAGACCCAGTTCTGCTTCGACCTGGACATCGCCCGGCACTACGCAACGCTGCTGAACGACTCCGGCCTCAGCGAACAGCTGGCCTTCATCGTCGGCGTGGGGCCGATCGCATCCGCCCGCTCGGCGCGCTGGATGAACGACAACCTGTTCGGTGTCTACGTACCCGACGCCGTGATCGAGCGCCTGGAAGCGGCCTCCGACCAGCGCGCCGAGGGGCGCAGGATCTGTCGCGAGCTGATCGACGGCATGCGTGAGATCAAGGGCATCGCCGGCGTACACATCATGGCACCGGCGGGCGGCCCCGAAGCCATCGCGGCAACGCTGGCTGACTGATCGGTCAGTACACGTAGGCCATGAAGCGCCCCGCCGCCGTCACTGCAATCCACAACAGCAGTGAGGCGGCGGCGATGAACTGAACGGCCGGCGGCGGCCTGCCGTGATCCATCCAGCCGCCATCGGCGCGCGCGGCGAGCCGCTTGAACAGCACCGCGTTGGCGCCGGCCAGAACGATCAGCGCCATCTTCCACCAGAACAGCCAGCTGGTCCCATACGACGTGGCGCCGTAGGTGAACATCAGCGCGCCCGTGGTCAGATTGATCGCAAACCCCGCCAGCGCCAGCGGCAACAGCGTCAGCACCGCGCGCAGCGGCAGCGCCGGGACGAATCCGAGCAGTCGCAGATCGATGACGATCAGACTGCCGAGCAGCAGTGCAATGCCCACATAGTGCGTGCTCTCGAATGCCGGATACAGCCATATCGAACCGCGAATCGCGTTCGCGACCGCCGTGCCCTCAAGCCAGATCAGAATGTCCACAGCTTCGATCCTGACATCAGGGCGCATACGCCAGCAGGCGTCCGGCAATCAGCGCCCCGAACCAGAACAGCAGCGCGCTGCCCGCAATGGCGCGGATCATCGGCGTCGCCATCGGCTCCGCGTCCGCCCGCAGGTTGCGCAGATAGTGCCGTGACAGCAGCCACGCATTGATGCCGGCCAGCAGCACCAGCACCATCTTCACGCGAAACGTGGTACTGAAGTAGAACTCGCTGGCCAGCGACATGAACAGCGCGACGCCGGTAATCGCATTGAGCGCGAATCCCGCCCATGCCAGAGGCAGGAGCCTGCGCACGCCCCACACCGGCAGCGCCGGCCACAGACCCAGCACGCGGGCATTGAGCAGCCCCAGCGAGCCGATCAGCATCGCCATGCCGATGGCATGCAGGGTCTCCAGCAGCGGGTAGCCGTAAAGCGTCTGGCTGACGAGGACGGCGATTCGCGTGCCCTCCAGCCAGTACAGAAAGTCCATCATCAATGACACCGCCCCCCAACGGCTGCCGCGGACTGCAACGAGTCAGGCGAAATCGGTCCCGCGCATCAATTCACCACGCCTGTCACCACGCGATTCCGTGGTCCTCGCCGAAATCGCTGGAGCCTCCCCAGATCGTGCCATGCTCCTGGTCGAAGTAGATGGCGTTGATCGGGCCGGAGGTCTTTTCCCAGGTCTCCACCGCATAGCCCATGCGCCGCAGCTCGCTCATCACACGTACCGGCGTATCCTCGCGAACCAGCAGCCGGCCCGGTTCGGAATGCGGCAGGCCGAATGAACTGTGCATCTGGTAACTGTTGAAATTCGCCGCCTCCACCGCTTCCTGCACCGTCATGCCGAACTCGACCATGTTGAGAAAGAACTGCAGCAGATTCTGGTCCTGCGCGTCGCCGCCCTGAACCGCGAACGACAGATACGGCAGCCCGTCGCGCATGGCAATGCCCGGTGTCAGCGTCACCCGGGGCCGCTTGCCGGGCTCCAGCACATTGAACGGATTGCGCGCTGCCTCGAAACCGAAACTCTGCATGCGCTGCGACAGACCGATTCCGGTATCGCCGGCAATCCATGCCGGTATCCACGCGCCACTGGGCGTGATCGACACCACCCACCCCTGCGCATCCGCCACCTGAATCGACGTGGTGCCGGCACGGAATGCCTCGTCCGCCGTCATGCCCGGCGGGTCATCGCTGACACGCACCTGGCGGTCGCGAACGATCGGCCGCCATTGCCGGAGCTGATCGCTGAACGGATTGGTCTCGCCCTGGAACGGATACGGGTCGCCCGGCAGCACACGCGGATCGTTGGCCTGCCAGTTGATGGTTTCGTAACGCTGGCGTGCGTAGTCCCTGGAGAGCAGGCCCTGTATCGGTGTCGGCGGCGGAAAGCGTGGATCGCCGTAGTAGAAGTCACGGTCGGCGAAGGCGAGGTTCTTCGCCTGATACAGCGCATGGATGTAGGCCGTGGAGTTGCGCCCCATTGCCTGCAGATCCATGTTCTCGATGATGTTGAGCATCTGCAGCATCACGGCGCCCTGCGTCGAGGTCTGCAGCTTGTGCACATCCACGCCGCGATAGCTGGTTGTCAGCGCCTCGTCCAGATGCACCTGCCAGCCGTCCAGATCTTCCATCGTGAACAGACCGCCGTCTGCCTGTGATGCGCGCACCAGTGCCTCGGCGATGTCGCCGCGGTAGAAGCGGTCGTAGGCCGCCATGATCGCTTCACGACGACTGCCCCCATCGGCAAGCACCGCTCTTTCAGCTTCGATCAGCTTTTCCAGCGTGGCCAGAAGATCGGGCTGGGAAAAAATCTCACCGGGCCGCGGTGCACCGGATCGATTCGGACGCAGCGGATCGAAATGCGGCAGGAACACGTCACGCGATGCCGGCCAGCGCGCCAGCAACGCCTGCTGACGCGTGATGCTGTCGGACTGCGTCTGATCCATCGGATAGCCGCGCGCCAGCTCCACCGCCGGCGCCAGCACCTGCTCGAGGCTCATCGTGCCGAACTCGGCCAGCATGACCATGAGACCGCCGGGCGTGCCCGGCGTGACCGCCGCCAGCGGCCCGTTCTCGGCCGGACGATCCATGCCGCGCGCACGGAAGAATTCCGGCGTCGCGCCGGTTGGCGCCACACCCAGCGCATCGACTCCGATCACGTCGCCGGTGTCGGGGTTGTGGATCAGTGCCAGTGTCTCTCCACCCCAGCCCATCATGTCCCATAGGGTTGCGGACGCTGCCAGCACCGCACACGCCGCATCCACGGCATTGCCGCCGCGCGCGAAAGTCAGTGCGCCGGCCGTGGCGGCCATCTGCTGGCCCGAGACCACCACCCAGTTGCTGCCGTGCAGAACGGGTTTGTTCGTCGTGCCGGGAAACTGTGCCACGGCGTACGAAGCGGTGAGGGCCAGTACGCTGGCCAGCGTTGCAACAGCCAGCTTCGTAAAGGCCAGGTGTGTAATGGCCAGCTTTGTCATGGCCAGCTGTGTCATGGAGATGGATCTGACGGTCACTTTTCCTTACTCGTGTCCTTGCTCGTGTTCGGGTCTCGTGGTCGTGTCGATGCCTGCGGGGCCGGGGCCGCGCTCTCCCGAGTGTACCGCGACCGGCGCGCCGGCAGCACCACCCCCCGCCCGGCGACATTTCGCCCCCACTGCCGGCATGGATCGGTAGAATGCCCCGATGACCCTGGTCGGAACGCTCATCCTTTGATCAGCGAAAAGCTCCCCCTGACAGGCGGCGACCAGCGTGACGCGCCGCTGGCGCACCGCATGCGCCCGCAGTCACTGGACGAGTTCCTCGGTCAGCAGCACCTGCTTGCGCCGGGCAAGCCGCTGCGCGAAGGCATCGCGCAAGGCCGGATCAGCAGCATGGTGTTCTGGGGACCGCCCGGCTGCGGCAAGACCACGCTGGCGCGACTGCTGGCCAATCACACCGACAAACACTACGTGCCGTTCAGCGCCGTCACCGAAGGCGTGCCCAGGGTACGCGAAATCATTCGCGAGGCGCGCCAGCGACGTGCCGTTGACGATCGCGGCACACTGCTGTTCTGCGACGAGATCCATCGCTTCAACAAGGCACAGCAGGACGCATTCCTGCCGTCGGTCGAAGAAGGCCTGATCACGCTGGTCGGCGCAACCACGGAAAACCCCTCGTTTGAACTGAACTCGGCCCTGCTGTCGCGGCTGCGCGTATTCGTGCTCGAGCCGCTGGCCGAGGACGATCTTCGCGAACTGCTGCAGCGCGCCGTCGAACGCCTGGCTGACGATGCGCCCGGCACGTCGCCGCTGCAACTGGACGAAACGGCGCTGACACTGCTGGCGCAACACGCCGATGGCGATGCGCGCAGTGCGTTGTCGGCACTGGAAGCGGTGTGGGCCCATGTGACCCATGGCCGGCGCCCCCCGGAAAAAGCACTGGACGCGCCCGCCGTTGCCGCATTGCTGCAGCGTCGCATGCCGCGATACGACAAAGCCGGCGAGCAGCATTTCAATCTGATCTCGGCGCTGCACAAGTCGGTGCGCGGCAGCGACCCGGACGGCGCGCTGTACTGGCTGGCGCGCATGATCGATGCCGGCGAGGATCCGCTGTACATCGCCCGGCGCATCGTGCGCATGGCCGCCGAGGACATCGGCCTGGCCGATCCGCGCGCGGTCGGTCTGGCGCTCGAGGCGAGGGACGCCTACCAGTTCCTGGGTTCTCCCGAAGGCGATCTGGCACTGGCGCAGATCGTGATCTACCTGTGTGCGGCGCCCAAATCCAATCGTGCCTACAAGGCCTGGAACCAGGCGCTGGAAGCCGCGCGCAACAGCCCCGGCGAACAGGTGCCGCTGCACCTGCGCAACGCGCCCACCAGGCTGATGAAGGATCTGGGATACGGCGCCGGATACCGCTACGACCACAACGAAGGCGGTCATGCCGGCGGTCAGCAGTACCTGCCCGACCGGCTGCGCAATGCCCGCTGGTACGAGCCCGGGAATCAGGGACTGGAGGCGAAGATCGCCGAGCGTCTGCGCTGGTTTGCCGAACGCAGGGGCGACAGCTGAATGTGGCCGGAACCACATGCGCTGGCCGCCATGGGCATGACGATCGTCGCGCTGATCCTGTTCACGCGCCAGCGCATTCCACTGGAATACTCCTGCGTCGCCGTGCTGCTGATTCTGGTGCTGGGCTTCGAGCTGTTCCCTTACCAGTCCGGGGATGCCACCCTGCGCGGCGTCGAGTTCATGCGTGGCTTCGGCAACGAAGCGATGATTACCATCTGCCTGCTGCTGATCCTCGGCAAGGCACTGGAAGTCAGCGGCGCGCTGCGGCCCGTGGGTCGGCTGCTGGTGCAGCTGTGGCTGCGCAACCGCACCCTGGCACTGCTCGCGACGCTGATTGTGGCCGCCTTCGTCAGCGCCTTCGCCAACAACACCCCGATCGTCGTGATGCTGCTGCCGATTCTGGTGGGCGTTGCACGCCGCATGGGCATGGCCCCTTCCAGAATCCTGATTCCGGTGGGCTACGCAACCATCATCGGCGGCATGTCGACGACCATCGGTACGTCGACCAATCTGCTGGTCGTCGGCGTATCCGCGGACCTGGGTGTGCCGCGTCTGGAGATGTTTGATTTCGTGCTGCCCGCCGCCATCGCCGGAAGTATCGCAATCGTGTATCTGTGGCTGGTGGCCCCCCGCCTGCTGCCCGACCGCCCGTCGCCGCTGGAGGGCAGTGCGCCGCGGATCTTCGACGCCGTCATTGAAGTCACCGACGACAGTTCGTTCGCCGGCCAGACGCTGGCCGACGTGATGCGGCTGATGCAGGGCCAGATCCGCATCGAACGCATTCAACGCGGCAGGACGCTGGAACTGGCACGACTGCCCACACTGAAACTCAGGGTCAGGGACCAGCTCCACGTGCGCGGCTCGCCGGACGCGATCAAGAAACTTCAGGATTCGATTGGCGGCATCTACGCGGGCAGGGATCTGCGCCGTGCACCCGATCAGCGACTGGTGGAGATCGTCGTCACGACGGAGTCACCATTGCATCAGAAACGCCTGAGTGAACTGCGCGGCGCAACACTGGGCAAACTGTTTCCGGTGGGCGTTCACAGGCCCGGGCGGCAGCGCATGACGCTGATCGAGGAAGGCACCGATCCCGTGCTGCGAACCGGCGATGTCCTGCTGATGCAGGGCGATCGGCGCGACATCCAGCAGCTCAAGGAAACGCACAACATGCTGATCCTCGACCGGACCATCCATGTCCCGCGTTCGGCCAAGGCGCTGCTGGCGTCCACACTGATGGTCGGCGTTGTCGTCGTCGCCGCGCTGGGCATTCTGCCCATCATGGCCAGCGCCCTGTGTGGTGTCGGTCTGATGCTGCTGGGCCGCTGCCTGGCGTGGGATGAAGCATGGAGCGCCATCGACACGCGCCTGGTACTGGTCATCGTAACCAGCCTGGCTCTGGGCGCCTGCCTGTCGACGACCGGTGCTGCCGAGTACATCGCCGACGCTTTCGTGGCCGTGGTACGCGATCTGCCCCCGCCGGTGGTGCTGTCCTGCCTGCTGCTGCTCACTGCGCTGCTGACGGAAGTCATCACCAACAATGCAGTCGCGGTCATCGCAACACCCATCGCCATCGCGATAGCGAATACGCTGGGGCTGCCACCCGTGCCGTTCATTCTGGCCGTGCTCTTCGGCGCCAACATGGCTTACATGATGCCCATCGGCTACCAGACCAATCTGCTGGTGATGAGCGCCGGCGGCTACAAATTCACCGATTTTTTCCGCACCGGCATTCCGCTGCAGATCATCATGTGGCTGTCACTGTCGATCGTACTGCCGCTGCTCTATCTGTGAGACTGCGATGACCAGCTGGAACATGCAGAAAACCCTGTTCGTCGTGATGCTCACGCTGGTCACGATCGCATTCCTTTGGCTGATCCGCGGATTCATGCAGCCGATTTTCTGGGCTGCGGCGCTGGCCATCGTATTCCATCCGTTGTTCAGGGCGATCACGCATTATCTGCGTGGCCGCGCGTCGGTGGCCGCCGGCATCAGTGTCGTGATCATCGTACTGATCGTCATCATCCCGGTGGCGGCCGTGATCGCAGCCATCGCGGCGGAGGCAACCGCGCTGTACGAGCGGCTGAGCGAACAAGGGCTGGACGTAGAGCAGTGGTATGAACGCGCCACGTCGTGGCTGCCCCAGCTCAGCGGCTGGCTCGAGATGCTGGGTACGGACGTGTCACAGATCCAGTCGCGACTGTCGTCGGCGGCCGCCTCGGCAAGCAATTTCGTTGCGTCCCGCGCGGTGGCCTTCGGCCAGGACGTCGTGCGCTTCACGATTCTGATGTTTCTGATGCTCTACCTGCTGTTCTTCTTTCTTCGCGACGGACTGAAGATGCTGGATGGCCTGGCGCAGGCCCTGCCGCTGGGGCGGCAGCGTGAGCAGGTGCTGCTGGATCGATTTACGCTGGTATCGCGCGCGACGATCAAGGGCACGCTGGTGGTCGGCATCGTGCAGGGGCTTCTGGGCGGCATCGCCTTCGCCGTGCTGGGCATCGGCGCGCCGGTGCTGTGGGGCGTGGTCATGGCACTGCTCAGCATCGTGCCGGCGGTCGGCCCGGCGCTGGTCTGGATACCCGCGGCGATCTTCCTGATCGCCACCGGCAGTGTCGGCGCGGGCATTGCGCTGATCGTGTTCGGCGCCGTGGTGATCGGCCTTACGGATAATGTCCTGCGGCCGATCCTGGTCGGCCGTGATACACGGCTGCCCGACTATCTGATTCTGCTGTCCACGCTGGGCGGACTGATGGCGTTCGGCCTCGCGGGCATCGTGATCGGCCCGATCATTGCCGCGCTGTTCCTCACCCTGTGGCAGATGACCCGCCAGGAGTTCATGCCGCACAACGACGATTCGCCGCAGATCATAAAATCCGACTCACCTGATTGAACCTTGACGCAACTCGCTGCCACTCAGCGAACGGGTCACCAGAAAACGACCCGTATCGACACGAAGTGGAGTACCGCGATGAACAGGGTCTGTATGGCGTCGCTGTGGATTGTCAGCGCCGCGCTCGCCGCCGGATGCAGCGGCGGCAGCAGCGGCGGTAACGGGGGGGGAGGCGGTGGCGGTGGCGGCGGCGCACCACCGCCGCCGGGTGGCGACCCTTATGTGCCCCCTGCCCCACCCCCGCCTGAAGCGCTGATGCCGACCTTCGAATCGATTCAGGCCAATGTCTTTACGCCGATCTGTACCGCGTGCCATGTCGGTGCGGCTGCCCCCGAAGGACTGATCCTGGACGCGGCAAACAGCTACGGCCTGCTGGTGAATGTATCCAGCGTACAGGCCCCCGATCTGCTGCGCGTGAATCCGGGCAACCCGAACGACAGCTATCTGATCATGAAGCTCGAGGGCACCGCTGCCGTCGGCGCGAGGATGCCGGATGGCGGGCCACCGCTGCCGCAGTCGGATATCGACGTCATACGACACTGGATTATCGAGGGCGCGATGCAGAACGCCTCTGCGTCCGCGAAAGCGGTCCGCGCCTCCGGTGCGTCGATCGTTCCGAACAGCACGCTGCTCGCCCTGCCGCGGCAGATCGTGATCATTTTCGATCGTGACATCGATGCGACGACCGCCAACCTCTACGCCGTATCGCTGCAGCGCAGCGGTGGTGACGGCCTGTTCGACAACGGCACGCAGATCGACATACCGATCGCGTCCGTCTCCGTTCCGCTGGCGAATCCACGTGCCCTGCACCTGCACCTGCAGCAACCCACAGCCGATGTCCCCGACGACTACCGGCTCGTGATTGCAGGTTCCGGACCGAACCCGATTCTCGACCATCAGGGCAACCGCCTCAACGGCGGATGGCTCGACGGCGTCGAAGCGGACGACAGCCCGCAGGGCGTCGACCTGGTGCTGGATTTTACCGTCGCCCCGGAGCACTGAACCCCATGACCCACGTGAGCACGATGCCGAGCCCGCTGCGCCTGACCGCCACGCTGCTACGCGGCGTGGCGGCTTTCTTTTTGCTGACGGCGGCGGTCTTGACCGGCAACCAGGTGCAGGCGGAACCCTACCTCGCCGTACGCAGCGGACTGCAGTGTTCAAGCTGCCACATCAACCCGACCGGGGGCGGACAACGCAATGCATTCGGCAACGCGTTTGCACAGACCACCATGAACGCCCGCCCAGGCGCCATCGGCAATGCCCAGGACGCGTGGACCGGCACCATCAATCGATGGGTTTCGGTCGGCGGTGACTTTCGCGGCCGCCTGGCCGGCACCAGCGTTCAGGACGGCACCAGCCCGCCGACGGAGTTCGAAGTTCAGGACATGTTCGCGTATCTGACGTTCAATCTGATACCGAACCGCATTACCGTGCACGTGGACGAGCGGGTGGGGCCGCGCGGTGCTTCGAATCGCCAGTCCTATGCATTGATCAGGCCCGGCGGCGGCCCCTGGTACATCAGGGGCGGTCGGTTCTTTCTGCCATACGGCCTTCGTCTTGCCGATGACGGCGCGTTCATACGCCAGAGCACCGGCATCAATTTCACCACACCGGACACGGGCGTCGAGTTCGGTTATGAGCGCGCCCGCTGGTCCACCCAGATCGCTGTAACCAACGGCACCGCGGGCGCGCCGGAGATCGACGATGGAAAGCAGATCAGTGCCGTTGCGGCCTATATCCGCTCACGATGGCGGATGGGGATCAGCGCCAATCACAACAACGCCGATGCGGGAAATCGCGACATGGCCGGCGTGTTCGCCGGCGTACGCAGCGGACCGCTGGTGTGGCTTGCGGAGATCGACTACATACGCGACGAGCTGTCCGGCCCCGGCAACAGGCACATGCGCGCGGCGCTGATCGAGTCCAACTGGGGATTCACAACCGGCCAGAACCTGAAACTGACCGTGGAGCGCCTGTACAGCGACGCTCCCGAACAGGACACGCGCAGCCGCAACAGCCTGGTCTGGGAGTACTTCCCCATACCGTTCGTCCAGAGCCGGATCGGCTGGCGCAGGATGCGGGGTACACCGGGCGTCACGCCCCAGAATCGGGATGAATGGTTCGCTCAACTGCATGTGTACTTCTGACACCTCCGGCTTGCGGAGGTACCATCGTCCCGGGGAGGACGATGGCATGAACGCAGCGGCCCCACCGGCGAAAACCGCAGGCCACTGCGATGGCGGCGTCGCGGATCGTGCGGACGGCCTGGACGCCGGCAACGGTATGGCCGCAATGGACCGCGTGAACGAATCGGACGACGCGGCTTTGCTGCGTCGCGTCGCTGGTGGCGAGCGCGTTGCGTTCGAAATGCTTTTCCGACGCTTTCAGCCGCGTCTGCGGGGCTTCGTCCGACGCATCACCGGCGATCCGTCGCTGGCCGAGGAGATTGCCGACGATGTGATGATGACGGTGTGGCAGAACGCCGCGCGCTTCGAGTTCAGATCCAAGCCTTCGACATGGATCTTCGGCATCGCCCACCGCTCCGCCGCCAACGGCCTGCGGCGACGCAAACGCGTCGATTCCGAACCGCGATTGCCCGTCGATGCAACCACGGACACTTCCGGACAGGTGGAAGCGGCGCAGTGGCTGGAGGCGGCTTTCGCGAAACTCAGCAACGACCACCGCAGTGTCATGGAACTCACCATCATCCACGGCTTCTCCTATGAGGAAATCGCACAGATCACCGAATGCCCGGTGAATACCGTCAAGACGAGGATGTTTCACGCCCGCCGTCACCTTCAGGCGGAACTTGTCACGCAGGCACAACCTGCGGAGGATGCACCGTGACCAACCATACCCGCGACCTCTCCCATCAGGAAGCGTCCGAACTGCTGCCATGGCTTGCGAACGGCACGCTGTCCGACAACGAACAGCGGCTCGTGAAAGCCCACCTGCGCAACTGTGCGCACTGCCGCCAGGATCTGGAACAGCATTCATCGCTTGCCGGACTGATGCAGCAGCTGCAGCCCGGGCACGCCCCACTGCCTGCCGACGAGGCGCGCCGGCGCGTGAGTTCGCTGTTGCAGCGCGCCGATCAGTCCGCTCGTCGGAACGCACAGTCACCTGCAACGTCGCGGCATGTTCGCCCCGGACGGCTGCTGCACCGCGTACTGCCGCTTCGCTGGCAGCGCATGGCTGCCGCCGCCGGCATGGTTGTGTGTGCGCTGATCATCCTGAATGCCCTGCCGATGTCGCGTGAGGCGCCGCCCGCCCATTTCACCACGCTGTCCGACCCCGCCACCCTGGCTCCGGGGCACTACGTCAGGGTTGTGTTCCAGCCCGAACTCGACGCCGATACCATTGTGCAGACCATCAGTCAGGTGGATGCACGCATCACTGCCGGCCCGACCGCACGCGGCGTCTACACGCTGGCCGTCGACACCGCGACGGTACCGGCGGCGTTGCGTACACTGCAGGCGTCACCTCTCGTGTTGTTTGCAGAGGCTGTCTACATCGGAGACCCATAGATGCGCTCACGGCGCGGCATATGGCTTGTACTGCTGCTGACTGGCGGGAGCGTCCCGGCCATGGCGCAGGACGCCGCGCAGTCATCGGCCGGATCGATCACGCGATCATCCGCTTCAGCGTGGTCGGCCGACCAGTTGGCCAGTCTCGCGGCACTGAACCGGCCCGGCCAGCAGGTGCTGGTGACGCTCGCCGATCCGCAGGCCGGTCGCCCCGACATCCGCGGCCGCCCGGGACCGAACTACATGCGCGGCACCACCTACAGCGTATCGCCGGCGGTTCGCCGCGCCGCCCGGCGACTCGCCGGCGAATTCGACCTCGAGCCACTGATCGACTGGCCTATTCCCGCCTTGCAGCTCTACTGCCTGGTAATGCTGGTTCCCGAATCCGCGAACCTCGATGAGCTGCTCGATGACCTGCGCGCACACGAGCAGGTTCGCTCAGCCGAGCCGCTGCAGGTGTACGAGACCCATTCAGCCACCGCGGTGCACTACGATGATCCCTATGCCGACCTTCAACATGCACTGGACACATTGCGAATTCCGTCAGCCCATGCATGGTCCACCGGCCGTGGCGTCGACATCGCGATCATCGATACCGGCGCGGACGCCGATCATCCCGACCTGCGCAAGCAGATCGTCACGCGCAAGAACTTTGTCACACCGGGCAGACAGGACGGCTCGGCAGAGCACCATGGTACGGCGATCGCCGGCCTGATCGCCGCCGGCGCCAACAATGGCATCGGCATCGTAGGCATCGCGCCGGAATCCCGGCTGCACATACTGCGTGCGTGCTGGCAGGTGCGGCCGGAAGATCCGGCGCTGTGCAACAGCTTCACCCTCGCGCAGGCACTGTCGCATGCTCTGGACTCCGGCGTATCGGTCATCAACCTCAGCCTCGGCGGTCCGCCGGATACGCTGCTGTCATGGCTGGTGGAAGCGGCACTCGCGCAAGGCACTGTCGTCGTCGCCGCGGCGCCGCCTTCGGGGCGCCCCGGGTTTCCGTCCGCCGTGCCGGGCGTGCTGGTTGTGGCGGCGACGGAAACCGCAGCCGGGTACGGCGATGCGCCGGAACACTGGTTGAGGGCGCCCGGCGCAGACATTCTGGTTACGGTGCCCGGCAGCGCATACGACTACCGGTCGGGCAGCTCCCTGTCGGCAGCGCTTGTCAGTGGCATCAGCGCGCTGATGCGATCCGGGCGTCCGGAAGTCACCGCGTCGGACATCAGCCGGGCGCTGACAGCAAGTCGGGCGACGCCGGAAGAACCCGTGAACGCCTGCAAGGCGCTCACGCTGCTGAGCAACCGCATACCCTGTGATGTCGACGTCAGAAGGTCACCGTCAGACTTCCGACCCAGCGCGCCCCCGCGGCGCCGCCGCCGTAACCTCCACCATAGAAGCGCCGGCTGTCGTAGCGGCGCCAGTCCAGCGTCACCCGCGACCAGGTGACCGACACGCCTGCATCCCAGTAGTAATAGCGGTCGGTTCCCAGCGCTGAAAGGTCATTGCGACCGATCGCCCCGCTGAACAACCAGCCGCCGGGCAGTGCGTGGCGCCCGCCCACCTGCAGATGGCGGGCGGTTCGGCCACTGCCATAGGCATCGGGGCTGTATCCGGCTTCGAGCAACAGCAGCCCACGCCACTGTGCGCTGAACAGCCCCTCGCTGTAATCGTAGCGGCGCTGGCCGCGCGCGCCGGGATAGGTGTAGCGCATCAGGGTCACGGTTCCGGACCAGTCACCCACCAGATCGCGATGGTAGCCGGCGTAGATGTCGACCTCGTTCCGCCGGCGACCGCCCCCCGCGCTGTCGATATCAATACGACTGCCCCAGATCCCGGCGAAGCCCCCCGAATCGTGCTGATAGTCGAGCGCGGCCTGCAGCGCCGGGCTGTGACCGGAGACCGCCAGACCACGGGCAATGTATTCACTGGTCACGGTGACATGGGCATTGAGCTGCCCGGCCGCGGCCGGGCCGCCCGTGAGCAGGGCCAGCGCACAGATCGCCGGGCGCAGTCGTACACCGGTGTGGGTACGAGCGCGGGTACGGGCGCCGGCACAGTCAGGACGACCAAGGCACGCACGCAGAAAATGCACGCGAATGAAGCACCACGGGCGGATATCGGCGCAGCCGATGTGCTGATACAATGCGCTCGGTTTTCGCGCCATAAGCACTATAATGGCCGGATCGGGGTGTAGCTCAGCCTGGTAGAGCACTGCCTTCGGGAGGCAGGGGCCGTAGGTTCAAATCCTATCACCCCGACCATATGTTCCTGCGACCTTCAGCAACGCCGCTGGTTGCATCGCGTATTCGGTCCATAGGGAGCCGTTCTCTCCCGGCGAAAGCCTGATTTCCCCGAGCATGTCGCGCAGGATCGTGCGCGCTTTGGCAGCGGCGACGAGATCGCCGCCGAGACCCAGGTCGATCTGCTCGCGATAAAGCGCTGCTGCCCCGTGGACGTGGCTTTTAAATACGTTCTTTGTTTCCGCCATGCCCCCTCCCCTTAGAACGATTTGAGTCGCTTCGGTAATTACGCTCCTTCCAGCTACTTTTGGCCCGGATATCGTACGTCATTGCGACACCTGCAGCCGTGGGTCGGCAAATGACTCATCCTACAGCAACAGTTATACCGCGAGCCCGCGCGTGCCGAGCAGGACGCACGACGATTTCGACGTACTGGTCAAGCGACACCAGCGCCTGCATAAGTCGTTCGAGCGAAATGTTTTGCAGCTTGTAGCGGCGAATCTGGGACACCTTGGGCTGCGTCATACCGGTGATGTCGGCCGCCTCCGTCTGGCTGAGGCCGCGTTTGTCGATCAGGTCGTTAAGTTTGAGTGCGAGCGCAGCCTTCGCCGAAAGCTCCTCGGCGTCCTCGAATCCGAGGTCAACCAGCACATTGTCCGTGCCCCGGGAATTGCCCTTGCGCCTCATCACGTTCTCCCGCTCACCCTGTACCGGGCGAGCACTGCCTTCAACCGCTTCTCGATCAACTCCACGTCCGACTTCGGCGTAGCGACACCGGACTTGGACTTCTTCTGAAACGCATGCAACACATGCACTGCATTGCCGATTCGCACCGTGTAGACCGTGCGGAAGGTGTCGCCCCGGTAGTCCTCCACCAGCTCGTACACCCAGGAGCCAAGCCCCTTCCAGGGCTTGGCCGATTCCGGCGTGCCACCCAACTGTACGACGAACAGTGCCACGCCCAAGTCCTTCTGGACGGAAACCGGGAACTCTTTGAAGTCCTTTTTCGAGGAGCCCTCCCAGTACAGTACCTTGCGTTTGTCTGTCACAAAGTATACCTGTTCGGATATAGACAGCAAGCGCGTGAATTTGTCGTGCCAGCGATACGGCAATTCGCTTCCAGCCTACGGTGGCACCGGCGGCTGTATGCGGGTACCGCGAATCGGCTGCTTGAGATCCGGTAAATCAGGCTATTGGCAAAATCTACTTCACGCGCACCCGTATCGGAAGTGCAGGAACAGCACAAATCGGGTCACCCCGACCATCAATCGATAACACCAATCGATAACGACACGATGGTCGCAGGTCCGTTATCGCTGCATCGGCCGTTTTCGCCGCATCAGCGTGTAGCTACGGACGATCACAGTAGCTGGCCAGCGACACGCGCCCCATGCAGACCCGCCGGTCATCCGGCTGCGCATCGAGAAAGGCACGGAATCCCTGCATGTCGGGCCGTTCCATGCCCCGCGCAAGCCCCCATTCGAAAACCACCTCATACAGTGCCTCGCAGCGATCGCGCGGTGAACTGCCGTAGGGATGCAGACCGATCACGCGCAGGCCTTCGTCGATAGCATCGACATCGAGGTCGGCAGACAGGCGATCGCAGTGCGCCACCGCGCGCAGATGTGCCGCCAGACGCAGCTCGTGTTCGCTATCGTCATCGGCCGGATCAGCGAAAGACGCCGCCAGATCGTCGAACACGCGCTGCAGGCGCGCCAGATACACAGGTGAGCCGATGTCCTCCTCCAGCACGGCGCCGTCGGCTTCGGACACCGTCAGCCACGCATGCGCCCAGACGCGAACGTCATTGTCCCGCTCGGCCAGCGTGAATCGCAGCTGATGCGCGATCTCACCGCCATGCACCCGTCCGATGCTGACATCCCGCGGCAGGTCGTCGGCCCGCAGCAGCAGTTCGTCACCGCGCGCCACGATCACCGAGCACAGCACGGCATGGTCGTCGGGCATCGCCACCGCCATGCCGGCTTCAAAGCATTGCCGTTGCAGCGCGGCCATCACCTGATGCATGGAAACGTTGGCGAACCGTCCTTCCGGCTCGATGGCCGCCGCCGTGGTCATGGTGATGGTCATGGTCGCGGTCATGACCATGATCACGGCCGCCTTGACCGTCATGACCTGCCGTCCCGGTCGTCCCGATCAGTGGTGCCGCGATGCGCGGGGCTGCCATCGGCGTCGTCTGCCGCGTGGCGCACGGCCTCATCCACAGCGTGCGATGCCGGTCCATGCCCGCGGCCGGTCATCTGCCGGCGGCGCTGCAGCACATCGCTGAACGCCGAGGCCAGAATGCCGGTGGGCATCGCGATCAGCCCGATGCCGGCCACCGCGGTGACCGCTGCAAACATCCTGCCCATTGTGGTCACCGGATAAACGTCGCCGTAGCCGACCGTGGTCAGCGTGACCACCGACCACCAGGCGGCGCGCGGAATGCTGCCGAAGGTATCCGGCTGGCCGGGTCCTTCGAACAGATACAGAAGCGCCGACGAAAACACCAGCAGCAGTCCCGCCACCGCGGCACTCATCGCCAGTTCAAATCGTCGCAGCGCCACGGCTTCACCCAGGTTCTGCAATGCCGTCGAGAAACGACCCAGCCTTGCCAGACGCAGAATCCTCAGCAATCGCAACAGCCGCAGCAGGAACACGTCAGGCCCGATCAGTGTCAGCAGCACGGGCACGATGGCGAGCAGATCCACCAGTGCCCAGAACGACACCATGTAGCGCAGGCGTCCCCACAACGGATGCGGAAAGCGCGGGTCTTCCGCCGCGATCCATACGCGGGCGATGTACTCGACCAGAAACACCGACACGAACAGAATTTCCAGCCCGAGCAGCCAGGGTGCCGCGACCGCCCGAATGGTCGGCTCGGTGTCGAGGATCGCTGTGAGACTGGCGGCCAGAATCAGGATGACGATGAGCCTGTTCGGCAGCGACAGGCCCTCGTGCGGCCACGCCCGTGGTGACAGCTGCACGAAGACCCTGCGACGCAATGCGTTCGGCGTTACTGGATTCTCATCCTTCATCGTCTCTCATCAGTTGCCCAGTGCCTGTATGGGTGCGGGAATGCGGCCACCGCGGGCGATGAACGCCTCCGATGAACAGGTATTGACCGCGATCACCGGCGCGTGTCCGAGCAGTCCACCGAACTCCACGCGATCGCCGACCTTCTTGCCGGGTGCGGGAATCAGGCGAACCGCCGTTGTCTTGTTGTTGATCATGCCGATGGCGGCCTCGTCGGCGATGATGGCTGCAATGGTGGCGGCGCTGGTATCGCCGGGCACTGCGATCATGTCCAGACCGACCGAACAGACCGCCGTCATCGCCTCGAGCTTGTCGAAGCTGATCGCACCCAGTTCCGCAGCTTCGATCATGCCCGCGTCTTCGGACAGCGGAATGAAGGCACCGGACAGCCCGCCCACATAGCTGGAGGCCATCGCGCCGCCCTTTTTCACGGCGTCGTTGAGCATGGCCAGCGCGGCCGTGGTGCCGTGCGTGCCGACGCGTTCCAGACCCATCGTCTCCAGGATCCGCGCCACGCTGTCGCCCTGCGCTGGCGTCGGCGCCAGCGACACATCGACGATGCCGAACGGCGTGTCGAGTCGTTGTGACGCCTCGCGGCCAACGAGTTCGCCCATGCGCGTGATCTTGAATGCGGTGTGCTTGATCACACTGGCCAGGCGCCCGAAATCCGCCTCCGGCTCCTTGGCCAGCGCGCTCGCCACCACACCGGGCCCGCTGACACCCACGTTGAGCACCGTATCCGGTTCACCAATGCCATGAAACGCACCCGCCATGAACGGATTGTCTTCCACCGCGTTGCAGAACACGACCAGCTTCGCGCAGCCGACACCATCGCGATCGGCGGTACGCTCGGCGGTCGCGACCACGACACGCCCCATCTCCGCCACCGCATCCATATTGATGCCGGCGCGCGTAGTGCCGACGTTCACCGACGAACACACGCGCCCGGTGGTCGACAGCGCCTCGGGAATGGAGCGGATCAACGCCGTGTCGCCCGGCGTCATGCCCTTGTGCACCAGCGCCGAATAACCGCCGATGAAGTTCACGCCCACCTCCGATGCGGCGCGATCCAGCGCCTGCGCGATCGCCAGATAGCCGTCCACCCCGCCCGACTCGGCGATCAAGGCCACCGGCGTAACGGAGATGCGTGTGTTGATCACTGGAATGCCGTAGTCGCGTTCGATCTCTCCACCCACCGCCACCAGCCTTGCGGCTCTGGCGCACACCTTGTCGTAGACACGCGTTGCGACGCGCCGCGCATCCTGGCCGGCACAGTCCCGGAGGCTGATGCCCATCGTGATGGTGCGGATATCCAGGTGCTCCATCTGCACCATGCGGATGGTTTCAATGATTTCCTGCGAGGAATAACGGGACGTCATGAGTCCGCCCTCAGACGCGATGCATGAATTTGAAAACATCCTCGTGCTGCACATCGATGCGCACGCCCAGCGTCTCGCCGAGCTCGGCGAGCTGTCGTTTCAGCTCATCGAAACGCACATTGCTGCCGCTCATATCGGCCATCAGGATCATCGTGAAGAACTCGCGCAGCGTGGTCTGGGAGATGTCGACGATGTTGACGCCGGCCTGCGCAAGCACGGTGGAAACACCGGCGATGATGCCGACCCTGTCCTGGCCGATGACGGTCACGATGACGCGATTGGATTTCTCTTCCATGGAAAACCTCGTGGGAAACCGGGGGTATTGCCAGGCGCAGCCAGGCCTGCTGTTCACGACATTATCGCGGACGTGCGTGAGAAGCACACCAACCTTCAGTTTTCCACCGGGTCGGAGTCCTGACGCACAGTCACGAGCTGCATCGAAGCGGGGACATGGAACCACTGTCGCTGCGCCGGCGGAACCTCCGCCGGTGTCCGTGCGCGCAGTCTCTCAACCGCGATGCCGGTGTCGGCCAGTGTCGCGATCGCGGCCTGCGCCCGGAAGCGGGCCAGCCGCTGCAGAGCAGCGGCATCGATACGTTCAGCGGCCGCCAGCGCATCGAACACGGCGCGATAGTAGGCAACGGGTGCGGCGTCCGGAACCTCACCCGGCCCGAAGCCGAAACGCGTGCGCAGACGCGCGACCTGCGCCGCGTCCAGTCGCTCGCCGGCGAACTCCTCGAGCACGTCGTGCACGCGTGGTGAAGCGAAGTCCACCGTCGCGGCCCTGGCGCCGAATTCGGCGCCGGCGGTGGCCAGCGTTACATGCAGCTCCACCTGTCGCTCAGCCAGAATCTGGCGATCAAGTTCAGGGTCGTAGGGTGCATCCATTTCCAGCCCCAGTCGCGGCCGCATGGCCAGCGCTCCGGCCAGTACGGTGATCGTCGCATCGGTGTCGGCAGTGGCCGCGGCTTCACCGGGCGTGAACTGCAGCGTGTCGCTGAGCGGCGGATGGTCGGTGACCCGGGCGAGCGTCGTGAATGGCGCATCCACCGCCGCCGCCAGCATGGCTCGCAGCGCCCGTCCGGCCGCATCGACCGGCGGCTGATCCGGCGCCAGGTCCACGGTCACCGGTACACTCAGTGCAATGCGTTGCTGCGGGTCCTCGAGCAGGGCGATGGCCAGATGCGGATCCACTGCGGGCGACGCGGGCGACGCGTCGCCAGGGTCCAGTTCAAGGTCCGCTACCTGCAACTCGAGCTGACCGTCGATTCGCGATCCCTCACGCCGGTACTGCCACAGCATCTCCCCGCGACCGGCACGCACCGGCAGCGCCCATTCCTGCTCCGTGTAGCGCGACAGCAGCCCGGCCGGCAGCTCGTTCAGTCGCAGATACAGGAACGCCGGGCCGGCCGGATCGGCGGAGTCCAGCGTCATCGACACCGTCACAGGTCCTGCCTCGGAGAACCGGCCGCGAAGTTCGAGATCCGTCACCACCCGGGACGAACCACCCGGCGCGCCGAACGTCACGGCACGGAATTCACCGGTTGCGTCCAGGGTTCCGGCAACCGCGGACACGGCAACGAGGTCGCCTGCGGCATCCTGCCAGCCGTCAAACGCACCGGGCGTGAGACCGCTGAGTCTGACTCGACCGCGCATCAGTGTTTCGCCGCCGAGTATTTCGCCTTCGACCACGAAATGCATGTCGGCGGGCACGTCGGTGGACGTGTCCGTGAAGGGTTCGCCCGGCGCACGGGCAGCGCGAACGTCGAGTCGATAGGCCGCCGGTGCCTCCGGGCTGCCGGGCCACTGACGCGCGCTGAACGTGAATCCGGCGGCAGGTGCCTCCGCCCCCGGTGCGGCACGCGCGGCCATGAGCACCTCGACATCGGGGGCGGGCGCGCCGGGCGCCTGTGGCCTGACCAGTCGACCGTCATCAATAACGAGTTCGTCGACCAGCACCTCCGGTACACCCCGCAACAGGCGCGACGGATTGAACAGCGCATCGTCGAAGGCACCCTGGGGCACGGTCTCCGCCTGCGCCGTTTCACGGCGCGCCTGCGGTGGGATGATCGCAACATCCGGCTGCACGACGACCAGACTCCGCAGACGAATGCGTCCCTTGAGCAGCGAATCGGTATGCAGCTCCAGCGTGAGTTCGGGTGTCAACACGAATTCGCCGGTGTATGTGTCGTGCACGGACACCGGGCCCAGCCACGCGCTCCAGCGAAACGGATGAACCCGCACGGCACCCACTGCCACGCTGAGACCCGGCCGGTGACTCTCGGCACGCTGCACCGCCCTGTCCACCAGCCAGGCGCCGGCCAGCATCACGCCGCCGGCATAGATGGACACCAGCGCCGCCGTACCCAGCAGCACCGGCACAACCAGCCGCCATCGCCCGCGGCGGCGTCTGCGCGCCTGGCGGGGTCGTATCGGTGAACTTGTCATCCGGACATTACGCTCATTCGCGATAATGATACTCTGACGCCGGGAAATAAGCCTTTTTGCATTGTCGACAACGCGTCGGCACCTTTTTGCGTAGACCAGGGGAAAGGGTTATCGTGAATACGTCGAACATACGGTCAAGTGAACGTACGGATGGCATGCGCAAGGTAGTGACAGGCGGCATCATCGCCGCCGTTGTGATCGCGGTCGGCGGAGCGCTGTATCTGACGCTCCGCACCAGCCCCACTGCGCCTGATGCCCGGCTGGAACCCATCACCGGGCCTGAACGTGCCCAGGAAGCCCGCGAACTGATCAGCGAGCTCGAACGCGCGGAAATCGTTGACCTCGACGCGACACTGGACAGTGCGCAGAGCTTCCAGAGCGAAGGCCAGGTGGCCGATGCCTATCTGCTGCTGTTCTACGCGGCCAGAGACGGCCACGGCCCGTCGGCCTTCGAACTGGCAACAATGAACGACCCCGGTCACCACTCCGCGCAGACCAGTCTGCTGCCGGAACCGGACGCATTCCAGGCCTACCGCTGGTACGTCGTTGCCCGTGATCAGGGCATCGCGGACGCTTCGGCACGTCTGGACGCACTCCACGACTGGGCAAGGAACGCAGCCGCCGCAGGCAACGATGCCGCCGATCGGCTGCTGCTGCAATGGGCGAGGTGAGTTACGTGAGCAGCAGTCGCAGAATTCTTCATCCATGTGCTCCGCGGGCGGCCAGCGCGCGTCGTACGGCGGGATCCCTGATGGCCGGATCACGCTGCCTGCTGGTTGCATTGGCGCTGCTCACCGGCGGCCTGCTTGCCGGCGCAGTGGCCATGGCGCAGACACCGCGCCCCCTGACGCTGGAAGGCAAGGAAACGCTGTACCAGCGGGTGCTTGCCGTGCCCGGCGCGGGGCTGGCCGAGTCGGCCGGCGGCCGCGTCACCCACGCCGTTACACCATTCACGGTGTTCTATGTTTACGAGCGACGCAACGTCGACGGGCGCGAGTGGCTGCGCGTGGGGCTGGACAGCCGCGGCGACCAGCGCGGCTGGCTCGCCGACGAACACGGCGTTGCCTGGCGGCAGACACTGACCGTCGGATTCAAGGACCCGGAAAGGCTGCCGCGCGTACTGATGTTCGATGATCGGGACGCGCTGTTCGAACTGGCCGAAAGCAGTGACGTGGCCGCCTACCGCGAACTGCGCAACCGCGCACTCGAAGGCGATGTCAGCGGCACCCGCATCGCGGCGATACAGCCTGACACCTTCATCGACATACGCCGCAATTTCTACCTGGTGCCGATTCTGGGCCACGAAGACGTCCTCGTCGGCAGCCAGCAGGCGCGCCTGCTGGAAGTGGCCAGCGTGCCGCTGCACTACGCCCGTTCGCAGGACCCCTATCGCGCCGGCATCGTGTTCGTCATCGATACCACGATATCGATGCAGCCCTATATCGAACGCACCCGGGAAATCATGCGTGACGTCTACGAGCAGATCGAGGCGGCGGGCCTGTCCGAGCGGGTCTCCTATGGCGTCGTGACCTTCAGGGACAACACCGACGCAGTGCCGGGTCTGGAGTACGTCTCGCGCGTGGTCTCCGATCTCACCGGCAGCGGTCAGGACTTCATGCGTGCCGTGGCCAACGTGCGCGAAACCGGCGTGTCCAGTCGCGACTTCAACGAGGATCCGTACGCCGGACTGGTGCGCGCGATCGATGACATCGACTGGGAAGGTCACTTCGCCCGCTATGCGATCCTGATTACCGATGCCGGACCGCGTCTGGCCGACGACCCGCTGTCCACCACAGGACTTTCCACCGCCCAGGTACGCGAGCGCCTGCTGTCCAACGGTATCGCGCCGTGGGTCATTCATCTCAAGACCGCTTCAGGCGCGCGCAACGAAAACCACGACTATGCCGAGCGCCACTACCAGCAGCTGGCGCACATCGACGATGTCGGCACGTTCTACCACGGCGTCGAGGCTGGCGACGTGGGCGATTTCGGCGCCGTGCTGCGCGCCATGATGGAACAGCTGACAGCGCAGGTGGCATCGGCGGCAGCCGGCTTCCAGCCGCTGCAGGCCGGCACGCGTGCGCTGCCCGACAGCGAGGGACTGGCATCGTTTCAGGAACGGGTTGCACGGCTGGGTTACGCACTGCGCATGCAGTATCTGCGCGAGTCGGCGGACGACGAGGCCGCGCCCATGCTGTTCAATGCCTGGATGCTCGACCGCGACCCCGAAGCGCCCGGCGAACGCTCGGTGGACATCCGCGTGCTGCTGACACGCGATCAGCTCAGCGACCTGCACGAGCTGCTGCGACGCATTCTGGATCGCGCCGAGGAAGGCGCGCTGGCGCCACATGGATTCCTCAACGAGCTGCGCAGTCTGGCAGCCATCATCAGCCGCGATCCCGAAGCCGCACAGACGGCCAGTGCCGGCACGACGCTGGCCGACCTGGGCTACATGCGCGAATACATGGAAGACCTGCCGTACCGCAGCGAAGTCATGAACATCGACCTGGGCACCTGGCAGCAGTGGACCGCCCAGCAGCAGTTCGAGTTCATCAACCAGCTCGACAGCAAGGTGGCGTACTACCGCGCCCTGCACGACAACCTCGACCTGTGGGTGTCACTGGACGGCGGAGCGGTCGACGGTGACTCCGTCTACCCGCTGCTGCTGGAGGCACTGCCCTGAGCGCCGACGCCGTCTTCCGTCTGGAAAACGTCGAGAAATCCTACAGTGCAGCCGGTACCGGCTTCCGGCTGCATGTGACCAGCCTGCGCATAGCCCGCGGCGCCAGAGTCGCGCTCACCGGCGAAAGCGGTTCGGGAAAGAGCACGCTGCTGGAGCTGCTGGCGATGATACTGAAACCCGATCAGGCCGAAGACTTCAGCTTCCAGCCACAGGCCGGCGGCAGTGCCTGGCAGATCCTGCCGTTGTGGACGCAGCGCAATGCCGACCAGCTCGCCGCGCTGCGCAGCCAGTATCTGGGGTACGTACTGCAGCACGGTGGCCTGCTGCCCTATCTGAGCGTGCGCGACAACATCGAGCTGCCGCGCCGGCTGCTTGATCTGCCCGACGACGACACCGCGGCGAAGCTGGCTGAGCGCCTGGGCATTGCGCAGCAGCTCAACAAACGTCCGTCGGAGCTTTCCGTGGGCCAGCGGCAACGCGCGGGCATTGCCCGTGCCCTGGCCCATCAGCCTCCGGTGGTCATCGCCGACGAACCCACCGCAGCCATCGATCCGCTCAATGCGCAGCGCATCATGGCGCTGCTCGGCGAACTCGCCACCGAGATGGGCGTCACGCTGATCGTCGCCACCCATGCGCATGATCTGGTGAAAGGCGCCGGCTTCCGCATTCTGCGCCACGAGACCAGTGCCACGGGACCCAATGCCATGACCGCGACGGTATCCGATGTCTAGCGCCACGCCAGTGTCGGGACGTTCGCGGCTGATCGCGAAGCTCGCCTTTGACGACTACCGGCACGAGTGGGTGATCTCCGCCTGTTCGGTACTGGCGCTGGCCGCTGTGCTGATACCGCTGCTGGTGCTGTTCGGCCTCAAGTACGGACTGATTTCCAACCTGCTCGACCCACTGGTCGACAATCCGCGCTATCGTGAAATCACGCCGCTGGCCAGCGGCAGTTTCGACCAGCAGTGGCTGGATGCCATCGGCGCGCGTCCCGAAGTCGCTTTCATTGTGCCGCGCACGCGGTCCATTGCGGCCAGCATGCGTCTGCGCGTACCCGACAGCGCGGTGGGACGCATCATCGACGTGGAACTGATTCCTTCGGCCAGTGGCGATCCGGCGCTGGCCGGGGCAACTGCGCCGTCCGGAGTGAACGGCGTGGTGTTGAGCTGGACCGCTGCCGACAGGCTGTCGGTCGCCGCCGGCGACCGTGTCGAAGGCCTGCTGACACGCACGCGGCGCGACACGCAGGAAACCGAACGACTGCCGCTGGACGTGATCGGCGTTGCCGCACCGGGTGCATTCGCGCGCGATGCACTGTTCGTGTCGGTGGAACTGATCGGCGCCGTGGAAGACTTTCTCGACGGCCGTGCCGTACCGGCACTGGGCTGGGACGGCAGTGAGACACGCGATGCGGCGCGGCGCTATGCAGGCTTTCGACTGTATGCGCACAGCATCGACGACGTTGGCACCCTGCGCCAGGTGATGCTCGATCAGAACATCGAAGTGCGCACCAGCGTGGCCGACATATCGCTGGTGCAGTCGCTGGACCGCAACCTGTCGATCGCCTACTGGATCATTGCGCTGATTGCGATCGGCGGCTACTGCGCATCCTTTGCCGCCACCGTGTGGGCCAACATCGACCGCAAGCAGCGCGAGTTCAGCGTGCTGCGACTGACCGGGTTTCGCACCGTGCAGATCGTCTGGTTTCCAATCCTGCAGGCCGTGTTCACCGCCTTCCTTGCGTGGCTTGCCGCCACGGTCGCCTACTTCATCGTCCAGGTCGTCCTCAACAGCATGCTTGCCGCACAGATCGGCGATGGGCAACCCGTCTGCCGGCTGCGCATCGTCCACCTTCTGGCGGCACTGGGCATTACGCTGATCGCGGCGACGCTGTCCGCGGCCATCGGCGGTCGCCGGGTGGCCGGTCTTGAGCCTTCGCTGGGACTGCGCGACGGATAGGCGCTCCGGCCAGTCCATGGGCGGATGGACCGCACGGACAGCGCACTCCGAGAGCCGTGGGAGAAGCGCGGCTAATGTGAATTCGCTTCTTTGCAACACTCGCGAATCGACTTAAGATCGCGGCATGAAACGGCGCATCACATCGCTGCATCTTCCGGTCCTGATGGCCGGCCTGCTTGTCTGTGGCCTCGCCGTCACCGACGTCTACAGCCAGAGTCTCGGACGCACACAGATCGACCGCATCTCCCAGGCCGTCGTTCGTGTGGTCGCGCTGGACGGCGGCTCGGCGGTGTCCAGCGGCTCGGGCACGATCATCGACCCCGGCGGATTGATCTACACCAATCGTCATGTCATCGAGGACGGAGACGACTACCTGATCGAAGTACTCGAGGACGTCAACGAGCCGCCGGTCGGACGCTTCAGGGCGCGATTGACAGGTTACTCCCAGGACGTGGATTTCGCCGTGCTGCAGATCGACCGTGACGCGGCAGGACAGTCACTGGATGCCGGTACGCTGAATCTGATCCATCTGCGGCCCGCAAGTCCCGAGGTGCATCGCGGCGACCGGATCTTCGTGTTCGGCTATCCGGCGATCGGCGAGGGCTACCTCGCCTACACCGAAGGCGCGGTCACCACGATACGCAACGGTACGATGGGCGAACATCGCCTGCCGGTCTGGTATCAGACCGACGCGCAGATCTCACCGGGCAACAGCGGTGGCCTGGCCGTAAACGCCAACGGCGAAATCGTCGGCCTGCCCACGGCGGTACGCACGGAGAACCACACCGGCGGTCGCCTCGGCGGCATTCTCTCCATCGGCGCGGTGCAGGCAGCACTCGACACCGGCCTGTCACTGGACCGCGCGACGATCTCCGGCGGCACGACCTCGCCGGTGATCGCAGACGGCCGCCTGGATTTCGGGCAATCCCCGTCTTTCGGATCGGCATCGCTGCAGTCCGGCTTCCTCCCCGACCCTCACAGCGTGGAGATGGTCAGCGGCGGCGAAATCCAGGTCGACTATCTGGGCGGTGAGTGCAGGGGCTATGCGGCGCAGCAGCCGGACTTCCGGTTGCAGTGGAGTGGCGCTGCATCGGAGCTGCGATTTCTGTTCATAGCCGAGGATGGTGGGGACACCACGCTGCTGGTGAACCGGCCCGATGCGAGCTGGCTGTGCAACGACGACGCGGGTCCGGGCACATTCGATCCGATGGTTGTGGTCGGTGCGCCAGCGCCGGGCCAGTACGACATCTGGGTGGGGAGCTACAGCGCCGGCAATTTCATCAACGGCACGCTGCACATTACCGAACTGGCCATGGACCCCACCACAACGGACCGTGGCGGCCTGGACTTCACCCGCGATCCCTACTTCGGCACGGTCACGCTGCGCGCCGGCTTCGTGCCGGATCCGGCAGTCTCGTCCATCATGGCCGGCGGCTCCATCGATGTTTCAGGTCTCGGCAGTGGCTGCGTCGGCCATGCGTCGACGGCACCGGATCTGCGCCTGCACTGGAGTGGTCGCTCCAGCGAGCTGCGGATATTCTTTGAGGCCGACGACGATGAAGATGCAACGCTTGTCATCAATCGACCCGACGGCAGCTGGTCGTGCAACGACGATGCGCGGCCGGGAACACTCGATCCCATGATCGTGCTGCCGAATCCGAGCGAGGGTCAGTACGACATCTGGGTGGGCGCCTATCGGCCTGGAACCTACATCTCCGGCAAACTGAAAGTTACCGAACTGGACCTCAGTCCCTGACGGCATCCGGACTGCGGATCATCAGTCAATTCGTTCTCGGGACCAGATCGTGGTCGAGGCGAACGGTCACCCCGTCGGCAAGGCCGCTTTGCGCGCCGCGATAGCGCGCATCGCGAAATGTGACCACATAGCCGTCTTCGACTTCCTGCGCGAGCATGTAAGGATACCTCGACCACACCAGAAAGCGCTGCGCGGTTTGCGTCTGCGCCGCGGCTTCGTAGACCGGGCCGCGCAGGCCACGGACGATGGGCGGCTCGGCGGACGGCGTGAAGCGCGGTTGCGCCCACCAGCGCCAGACACCGAAGTGGTAAGCATCGTCGACGACGGCAATGACCGAGCCGGCCAATGCGTTGCCGGGCACCGGTCCCACCATCACGTCTTGTACCGGCGTCATGCCCAGTGCGGCAAGCTCGGCAAGGATCTGCTCGCGTGCCGGCTGATTCGCAAGGCTGGCCACAACAATGTACGTGGTGATCACCGCGACCGCGCCGCATGCAATCTTCTGCACCACCAGCGGCCGCCGCTGCCAGCTCAAGCCACTGGCGCGTGCCAGCAGGAAGCCGCCAACTCCGGCGAACCAGATGACTCTGGTTGGCAGCGGCACGGCTGACTGTGTCGCCATGAGCCACGAGGTCAGCGCAAAAAACAGCAGCCACAGCACGCATCCCGCTGTCGTTCGCGAGAAGGCGAGAAAGCTGGCGCCGCCCAGCACCAGCCACATCCATGGATCGATGATGAACAGCGCATCACCGTAGTACCAGGTGCCGTCGAACGGCATCAGCCAGCGCAGGCCGTAATTGTTCAGCCAGTCCAGCAGCGGATGGGTGACGACACCGATGGCGGCGACCACAATCAGCGGACCGGCCCTGGCGCGCGGCGCGCCGGGATCGCGGCGCGCCCGCAGGACACGATCGAAAGCCAGAAGCACGGCTGCAACCAGCAGCGGCCACAGCGCAATGGCCAGCAGGCCATGCGTCCAGCCGCGACGATGGGCGAGCGCGGCATCGGCGCCGGCCAGATAGGCCAGCACATCGACATCCGGCACATTGGCGCCAATGATCAGGGCAGCGGTCGCCAGCGGCGTTACCCGTCGCAGTCCGGCGGCAGCCAGCGCGGAACCGGCCAGCGTATGCGCAACCGGGTCCATCTCAGGTCATCCGGGCGACAACCGGCTCACGGCTATCGAACATCGGCAAGGACCATCGGTAAAGATCTCCAGGTAATGGCCTGCGGGTATAGGCCACCGGGTATAGGCCACCGGTAAAAACCGGGCGGGATCTGGTCGCGCCAGTCATCCACCGGTCAGATGATCGAATATGCGGAACCCCGCGATGTAGGTGGCCGAGGCCGATCCCAGTGTGCACAGCACGAATACGAGGAACACGCGTGCAACGCGATTGCGCCACCAGCCGGCAAGACTGGTGATGTCATCGCGCACCGTGTCGAAGTCGTTCATGTGCGGTGGCCGCAGCACGGTCTGCACCGCGGCAACCACCATGCCCGCGCCAATGGTCGGGTTCAGTGAAGTGAGCGGTGCGGCGACGAAGGCCGTGACTATCGCCAGCGGATGCGCGGCGGCGATCAGCGCGCCAAGCGCGCTCAGCGTGCCGTTGATCAGCACCCATTCGGTAACCAGACGCCAGCCCAGCTCCGGGCCGCGCGAAAACCCCAGCGTGAATCCGACCAGGATGATGCCGACGATGGCCCACGGCAGGATACGACGCAGGGGCGAAGGCGGCGGTACACGATTCAGCGCTTCGCGTTCCAGCTCGGTGTTGGCGACACCCTTGAGCTGTTCCGCAAGGCCTTTCAAGTGACCGGCGCCGATCACGACCAGCACGCGACGCGGCCGCATCGTGGCGACATGGTCGCGCAGCATCGCGGCCATGTAGCGATCCCGTTCCGCCACCAGTGCCTCGTACAGCCGCGGCGACTGCTCGGAGAACTCGGTAAACGTGGCTTCCAGAAGATCGCCTTCCTTGAGGCTCTCGATCTGCCGCTCCTCGATCTGACCGCGGCTGAGAAAGGTGGTCAGCAGTCCGCTGATCAATGACCAGCGCTGCCACCAGGGCACTGCGCGGACCACGCGGCGCATCGTCACGCCGATATTTCTGTCCACCAGCCACAGCGGCAGTCCGCGCTCGCGAGCCTCATCGACGGCGGCCTTCATTTCCGCACCAGGCTCCACGCCCAGCTGATCGGCGAGGCGCTTCTGATAAGCCGACAGCGCCAGCTGCGCGGCCACCATGCCCGCGCGGCCGCTGCGAATAACCTGAAGCAGGTCGAGCTCACGCCAGTCGTGCTCATTGGTCAGATGTTTGAAACGCGGCTCGCACAGCTCGACGGCCACCGCATCGAAGTCGCCATGCGCCAGCGCCTGGCGAACGTCGTCGGCGCTCTGTCGCGACACATGCGCGGTGCCGAGCAGCGTGATTTCGGTCCCGCCGACGACCACGGTGCGCGTTGGTGCCGCGACCGGAGAATCAGTTGAGGTATCTTGTGCCGAAGGCTCGGTCATCGTGATCGCCACAGGGATGCGGAAAAGGCGGCACATGTTACGTCATAACCACCGGCAACCGGAAAATCCGGGCTGCCGGACCGCCGCAATTGCCGGTATCCTCCCGCCGTGCCAGTAACAAACCGTCGCAAGCCCGACCGCCGCGTGCAACCGCTGTTCGCAGCCGCATGCCTGCTGGTCGCCTGGCTGGGCACGACCGGCCCGGCCTCGGCCCAGGGCGAAGGACGCTTCCACTGGGCCTACGCGGCCAACTTCGGCACGGGCAGATATGCCGTTACTGACGATTCGCAGGTCTTCGTCGTGCGCATACCCGTTCGAGTGCGGCTGAGCGAAGCGGATCCGCAATCACGCTGCAACTGCACGATACGGCTGCTCGCACCGCTGACGCTGGGCGTGGAGACGTTCGACCGCGATGCCACCGGCAACCGGCCCGAACGGGCGCGTCACGTGGGCATACTGCCTGGCGTGGAACTGGAGTTCGCACGCAGTGATCGGTGGACCCTCCGTGTGCAGGCCCAGGCGGGCTGGGGCACACACAAACATGTCGTCCGCGAGAACGCATTCATTTATGCCGCCGGAATCCGCAGCCGCCTGGCGTGGCCGCAGGCGCCCGGGCGGCCGGCCATGATCAACGGCCTGCTGTTGTCCGGCTACGATCCGAACAACGGCGCCCGGCAATCGATGGCCCGCCTGTCCAATGGCGTGGAGTTCGACCTGCATCTGAAACGCTGGCAGTTCCGCGACCACACCATGCGCCTGATGCCACATCTGCTGAGCAACTGGTATGTCGACCCGGTGGACGCCCGCGCGCTGGTCGACGGCCGCACGGGCGGCATCGACAGTGAGTGGGAAGTGGGCGTGGCCGCCGGACGAACCAGACCATTCGAGATCCTCGGCTTCCGGCTGGACCGCATCGGCATCGGCATTCGTGAATCGTCCGCAGGCACCGGGGTGCGGATATTTTTCGGCTCCATTTTCTGATTGCAGGCGCCCTGGAGCCGCCCTGATGGCAGACGTCCTCCGTGCGTTCGACGACGACCTGCGGTAACCTCTGACGCTGTTGAAACGACGCCGCATCAGCTGCCGGATTCGGAAGCGGATGCGCTGATGGCGAGGAATATGGGAGCGGAACGACAACCCGGACAGTCCACATCGAAGCCAGCGCTCCGCCGACATCCGCGCTGGCTGCGCGCCGTTGTGGTATTGAGTGCCGGCTGGCTGCTGATCGGCACGTTGTCGGCCTTCCCGCCGCCGTTCCGCGAGTATCAGGGCGTGGAGTACGACGACTTTCCACTGCCGTCCGACTTCCGCGAACCCGGCGAGTGGACGTTTGCGAGACTGATGTATCCGTCCGTGCCGGGCGCAGGATGGGGGCGGGGGCGCGACTGGCGTTTCGGGGGCACGAGCTGGACCATCGACTACCCACGCGCCGACCGGCACGTTGCCGAGGCCGTACGTCGACTGTCGCGCGTCCACGCGCGCTCGGTCGAGCAGCCGGTGAACCTCGATAACGGGGACGAGATTTTCTACTGGCCGTGGCTTTACGTTGTGGAGCCGGGCACCTGGGATCTGACCGACTCACAGGCCGCCAAGCTGCGCGAGTATCTGTTGCGCGGCGGCTTCCTGATGGCCGACGACTTTCACGGCACACGCGAATGGCGCATCTTCCTGGCCAGCATGCAGCGGGTGTTCCCGGACCGGCCGATCGTCGACATACCCGACAATGACCCGATTTTCCACACCGTGTATGACCTCAGCGACCGGGTCCAGATACCCGGCGAGCAGTTTCTGTTTACCGGCCAGATTCATGAGCAGGACGGCTACGAGGCGGTCTGGCGCGGCATTTACGACGACCATGGGCGGCTGATGGTGGCGATCTGCCACAACATGGATCTGGGCGACGCGGTCGAACATGCCGACAATCCCCGCTATCCCGAGCACTATTCGGCCATGGCCATGCGAATCTTCGTCAACTACGTCGTTTACGCGATGACGCACTAGCAGACTGCGCGGCCCAAGCCTGATTCTCGATGTCGGCGCGAAACAGCTGAAGATTACGCAAACAGACATGCAAACAGACATTATGCTTGTCCGCATAATGATGTTCCTGAATCGTCAATCGGAGCTCTCCCGACTCGACCGGACTGGGCGTCGCCATGGCAGGATCGAGCCTGCGAAATTGATTCGTCTCGTTCGCTTGCCCGCGTATTGAAGCGCTGCGGCGGCTGGACCGAAGCGAACAGAGTTTCGCCCGGGAACAGAACCAGGCATCACGGTTGGCCAACGCCAGGCTATCGATCCACCAATCGATCCACCGAAACGGCTCTCGGACGGCCAATCGCTTCCAAATACCTTGTGTACTCTTGTTCGCCAATCTCTGCGCGCAGCCTGGCATCGGGATCCATCCACGCCAGTGAGGCATTGTCTCCAATCGCCCCGCCATCGTAGATCTGCATGAACTCATCACGGAGCTGGTCAGAGCGCTCAAAGATCCAGTCTACCTGATACGGCACAAAGCCTGCCTCAAGCAGCCGCATCCGATCCATCTGCCTTCTCGATGAATGTAGCGCAACAGCGGCACTCGCTGCGGCTTGCTGCGCATTCTGCGCTCGCCCACGCTGCGCATTCTGCGCCAGCTCACGCGGGGACAGGCCACCGTCATCTTGCGGTGAAACTCCCGCGGTGGCTGTGTCATCAGACGAAGAAAGTGCTGCTCGGTCTTCGTTTACAGGCTCGAGCAGAATCTCGCCAGCCATATACTCGGTCGTCCCGCTGCGAGGCTCGATGCTATCGGACCTGCTATCGGACCTGCTATCGGACCCGTAACTCGACCAGTCTTCGTCGCCGAACGATTCCGGCGCAGGTCCAGAGCTTAGCCATACCAATAAAACAAAGGCGGCGAGCGCGCCTCCTGCGATGAGCCAGATGTTCTTCGATACCACAGTTAGCCCCCGATATTCAGCACACTGAAGCGTCGGTCGGCAATTGCTCCTGCCTGGAGATCCATGACCAAAACAGCCACTGACCTGCAGCGTATATCGCTGCATCGGTGAGAGCAATCCATTCGTCATGAAACTGACTGCATTCATCAAAGTTCGCCTGGCACCAGTGCCCGAAACCTGGGTGCGCTGCTTGGTTTCACTTGAAAAAGGCAGCACATATTTTCCCGGAATTGCGGCGGGGTACACTAGCAGCCGGGATGGGCTTGGATGGCCTTGAATGGCCTTGGAGAGGCATGAATCCGCCAGACTGCCAGCGCCACCTCTCCCCCCGCTGGCGCGCCGGCCACCGCTGAGCTATCGTCAGTCACTCGTTCGGCTCGGGCATGGAAACTGAATGCGGATACTGGACATAGTTACCGGACTGCTGCTGCTTGGCGTCGCACTGGCCATTGTGTACGTGGTGGTACGCGTGCTGCTGTGGAAGCACATCGCCGCGCTGTTCTCGCGCGTTGGCGCCGACGACAACAAGCCTGCGAACGCCCACCTCGTGGGCGCAAGCGGCCACGTGGTGTCGGACCCCGGATCGCAATCCGGCCATTTCCGGGTACGGGTAGGCATGGAACGCTGGGACGCAACCCTGAAGACCGATTCGCCTCACGCCCCTGCCCCCGGCACGCCGGTCCGCGTGGCTGCCGTCGACGGGATGACACTGCAGGTGGAAGCCGTCGACACTACGGGAACAACCGCCGAACCAGAACCCACCATTCAGCAAAGTACCGCCTCATGAATCATCACCTCCTGAATCGTCAACCCCTGAGTCGTCACCTCTTGAGTCGTCACGGCTACGACAATCTTCACGAAAGCGCCGGCACACAACGCGCGGTGCGCGACCGGGCCGTTGCCAACCAGCCTGTGAGCGCGCCGCAGAACCAACCGCGCCAGCGGCCGGGACCGGCCGCGTGGCTCGCGGTCGTGCTCCTGTTCGCACTGCCGCTCACGCTCGCCTGCGCACAGTCCGACGACTTCATTCCGCTGTTCGACGGTACGCTCGAAGGCTGGACCATCGAGAACAGCAGTCACGACAACTTCACGATCCACGACGGCGTCCTGAGGGTGGAAGAGCCGGAAGGCTGGCTGAAGTCGGAACAGCAGTACGGCGATTTCGTGCTGCGCATCGAGTTCCGCTTTCTCACCGACAACGCCGACAGCGGCATCTTCGTCCGTGCGGTCGCGGACTCGCCGTTCATTCGTGGCTGGCCGAACAACAGCTACCAGGTACAGCTGCGCAATCCGCTGGGCGAAAGCCCGTTCCCGCCGGTCGGCGGTGTTTTCCGGCACGGCACACCGCAGGGGCCGCTGCGCTTTGATGCCGACGACGCCGCTCGCCTGTCCACCGGTACCGGGGAGTGGCAGACGCTGCAGATCGAGCTGGCTGGAGAGGAACTCACCGTATGGCTCAACGGTTCGGAGCTCAGCCACGCATCGAACATCGTGAACGCGCAGGGCTACATCGGCATTCAGGCCGAACTCGGCACGGTGGAGTTTCGTTCGATAGGGATTCAGGAACGCTGAATCGTCAGACGTCCATGATGTCCATGCACTGGGCGATGCTCTGAAGCGCATCGCGCCCCGGCGCCGGGCGCCACTCGTGAGTGACGTAGCCGTCGTAGTCCAGCCCGGCGATCACCTCGGCGAGGTAGCGATGGTTGATCTCCTGCGTATCGTCGATTTCGTTGCGACCCGGTACGCCGGCAACGTGAAAGTGGGCTATCCACTGCACCGACTCGGTGATGCGCCGCGCAAGATCCCCGTCCATGATCTGCAGGTGGTAGATATCGCAGACCAGCTTCACATTCGGTGAATTGACACGCTCACAGACTTCCACGCCCCAGTCCCAATGGCCGAAGATCTGGTCTTCGCGGCCGTAGGCCGGATCGGCGTAGCGATTGTTCATGTTTTCGATCGCGATCGTGACGTTGCGCTCTTCCAGATGACCCTTGATGCGATTCAGAAACGACACCGCGTTGTCCGCGCCTTCAGCAAACGACATGCCCCCGCGCTGACCGCCAATCGAGATGAATGTGCGCACGTCCGCTTCGGCGCACAGGTCGATGTGCGCACGGACGGATCGTTCGAGCCGGTCATGGACTTCCGGTCGGATGATGCCGCTCGCGAAGCCCACGCCGCCGGTGCGTGCCAGCAACGGCTTCAGACCGTGGGCGCGCAGGGTGGGCCAGTCGCCGGGGTCGACGAGGTCGAATCCATGCGCACCCAGGCGCACGGCCACCTGACACATCTCATCGAAGCTCAAAGACGTGTCGTCACCGAAATTGATGTTCCACAGTCCCTGACGGATACGATTGCGCCGCGGCACGGGCTGCTGCGCGGGCTGCTGCGCCCTGCCCTCACTCGTCAGGGACGACAATACGCCGGCTGCCGCCACTGCCCCGAGAAACTCCCTGCGCTCCATGCTCTCTGCCCCCGATCGCCTGCCAGATTCCGCCACAGTCTCGCCGTCGACTGTCACCGATGCAAGCAGCTCCGCCGGCAGTCGGTGGCCGGCTGCTCTGACAGCAACAACGGCCGCCGACAATGGCCGCGGGCGCCGATTCTGCTAGACTCGCAGTCATGAACAGGTCCACGGCACCGATTGCGGTCGCTTTCGTGACCACCGCGCTGGCGTTTGCCGGCGCAGTCCATTCGCAGCCACCCGGCATGGCCGAGCGTGCGCGCGCCGCGCTTGCCGAGCCCATGGTGGGCCTGACGACGGATGGCACGCCGCTCGACGGCCTGTTCGAAATCGCCAGCACCGGCATCAGCACCGCACCGGTCAGGGAAGCGGCGCAGCAGCTGCTGGATACGATGTCCGCCGAACAGCGTGAGGCGATGACCTTCCCCGTCACGCATACCGAATGGCGCAACTGGGCCAATGTTCACCGATTTCCGCGCGAGGGTGTGAGCCTGGACGACATGAACGCAACGCAACGCGAGGCGGTCTACACACTGCTGCGGGAATCGCTGAGTGCGCGGGGCTACAGCACGACGCGCGACATCATGCGCCTCAACCATCACCTGGCCGAGCTGGTGGACAACTTCGAGTCTTACGGTGAGCACCTGTACTGGGTGACGATGATGGGCCTGCCATCAGCTGATGAGCCCTGGGGCTGGCAGCTGGATGGCCACCACCTGATCATCAACTACTTTCTGCTTGGCGATCAGATTGTCATGACGCCCACGTTTATGGGCTCCGAGCCCACGTTCGCCGAGTCCGGCCTGTATGCCGGCACGTCGGTGCTCGAAGCGGAACAGGATCTCGGCTTTGCGTTCATGCAGTCGCTGTCGGCCGCGCAGCAGCGCGATGCGGTCATCGATCCGGTGAAGCGTCGCGGCGACAACCAGGCCGAGATGTTCAGCGACAATGTGGTGGTGCCTTATCAGGGCATTGCCGTCACCAGCCTGAGTGGCGAACAGCGCACGCGCCTGATGGACCTGATCGCGTTGTGGGTGGGGCACATGCCCGAAGGGCATGCAGAGCTGAAGCTGGAAGAAGTGCGCGCCCACCTGGACAACACCTGGTTCGCATGGAAGGGTGCTGTGGGTGCGGAGGCGGTGTTCTACTACCGCATTCACAGTCCGGTGATCTACATTGAATTCGATCACCAGGGCCCGGTGGCGCTGCCGGGCGCACGCGATGTGGCGCAACGGCGCCACGTGCACAGTGTCGTGCGCACGCCCAATGGCAACGACTACGGTGCCGACCTGCTACGTCAGCACTACGAATCACATCGCGACGATACCGGTCACGGCCACGCGTTCAACCTGCTCGGCTTCTGATCGCCGAGCGGAACAGGAACTCCTGCATCCCGTTGCGCAGCAGCATCGCTCGCTCCACGGTAAACAGCGGCATCGCCAGAGCCAGGTCTTCCGGGGAATAGCGCGGTGCATCACGCTGCTCGAGGCTGGCGCCGACACTCAGCAGGCGTGCGTCTTCGGTGGGCAGATAGCGCCCCGGCCTCACCGGCATGCGTTGCGCCGAATACACGATCAGCCCGTGCAGCAGCGTCTCGGGACGACTGCGCCGCGCGACGCCATCCATCAGTGCCGTGATCGCCGGGCGCGTGAGGTAGTTCAGCAGATCCCAGCAGAGCACGATGTCCACGGGTTCCTCGCGCCTTGCCGGCAGCAGCGTCTCGGCCATCTCTGCTGGATTCTCGGCCGAGTTCAGCAACTCGATGTCCGGACCGATGTCGGCGATCTCCAGCCGACATCGAAACTGCCCGAACAGGCTGACCGTGCCACTCTGCGCGGCGCCAAGGTCGAGAATGACCCAGCGCCCGCCACCGTGCAGGCGCTCGATCACGGAACGGAACAGCGGCGCGTTCAGCGCCGCTGTGTTGGCCGTTTCCCTGTTTTCCACGGACCGTCTGACTGAATCTGCGACACTCACCTGAAGACAACGTCAGTACGCATCGGGTTCAGCATTGCGGACAAGGCCGGTTCAGCCGGTGGCGCCGGTTTTCGCTGTTGCGTCGGCAGTCGCCGCCGTTTCAGCCTTGAATGACGCACTCGCCGATCCCGAGGGACGCGTCGCACCACTCTTGGCCTGCCCGCCAGCCGACCCCTGCGAAGCGCCCAGCGTCGATTTGACGACCTCGGTGTCCATCTCGATGGATCCCTTGAAGCGTGCGCCTTCTTCCAGGCTGACGCGCGGCGCGGCGATGTTGCCGCGAACTTCGGCGGTCTTGCGTATCGCCACCCGCTCCGAGCCGAACAGGTCGCCTTCCACCAGGCCATCGACAAAAATCGAGTGCGCATACACATCGGCGCGCACCTTGCCCTTGGCGCCGATGGTCAGGCTGTTGCTCTTCAGCTGCACAGTGCCGTTAACCTCGCCCTCGATCAGGAGATCCTCCTCACCGCGCAGATCGCCATCGATGTGGATGGACGGCCCGATGACCGCAGCATCGCGAGTCGACCCGGAAGACGTCGGACGGGATGGTGATGAGGCCGCCGACGGGCGTCCCTCTTCACGTTCACGATCTCCCGCCTCGCCGTCAGGACCACGACCCGGAGTACCCTTCTTGCCCAGTTCAAACATTGTGAATTCCTCTACTGGTTGAAACAGCTGCCCCCGCAAGCGACCTCAACCGACTGGCAGCAAGGGTTACACCATTGCGGCACGGATGCAATACGCTCACAGATAGTTCATCTACCTTAAAGCATATTGGCCCATCGCACTGATATGTATGCGATTAGCGACAGTGTCTCCCACGTCGGCTCGCGACTGCCATGCAAGCAGGCTGACGCCGCTCCGGCACCGCACGGACACCAGTCCGACAGCGTTCGATACGGCAATGCAACCCGCTGCAGGGAACGGCATACTTGCCCGCGTCTGACTACAGGGAGAATCAGGGAATGGGCATTTCGCTTCCGGATCGCGCGGCGCTGGGCGCCTGGGTGGAATCAGCGCGTGTGCAGCGCGTGATCATCGCCCTGATCGTCATCAATGCGATCACGCTGGGCCTGGAGACCTCGCCGGCGGTGATGCAGCGCGTCGGTGCAGCGTTGATCCGCCTTGATCAGCTGATCCTCACTGTGTTCGTAATCGAGGTGCTGACCAAGCTGTATGCCCACGGCCGCCGTTTCTTTCGCGATCCCTGGAACGTATTCGACTTCATCGTCGTCGGTATCGCGCTGGTGCCCGCTGCCGGTCCGTTTGCCGTGCTGCGCACACTGAGGGTGCTGCGTGTGCTGCGACTGATCTCCACCATGCCCAAACTGCGGTTCATCGTCGAAGCGCTGCTGCATGCAGTGCCCGGCATCGGTGCGATCGCTGGCCTGCTCGCCATCATTTTCTATGTGTTCGCGGTCATGGCCACCAGTCTTTTCAGCAGCCAGTTCCCCGACTGGTTCGGGTCGGTTCCCGGCTCACTGTATACACTGTTCCAGATCATGACGCTGGAAAGCTGGTCGATGGGCATCGTCAGGCCGGTCATGGAGCAGTACCCGATGGCATGGGTATTCTTCGTGCCGTTCATCCTGATCGCCACATTCACGATGCTGAATCTGTTCATCGCGATCATCGTGAACACGATGCAGACCATGCATGCGGCCGACCACCAGCGGGACCGTGACCACATCGAGGCCACGGTCCATCAGGAGGGTGTGCAGCTGGAACACGAGATCCGCGCGCTGCGTTCAGAGCTGCAGGAAATCCGGACTGCGCTGCTGCGTCAGGGACGGTAAGGATCGAACGAGGTGTTCCACAGATCCCGATCGATCAACCACGGGCCACCGGCATCGCGGGTCCAGATATGGGCGAAGCGGCCGAAGCTGACCTGTCCGCCAGTTTCGCGATCGATCACCTGATAGTTGCCGTGAACCAGAATCATGTCGCTGCCCTCCACCGCGTGCGTGATGGTCAGGACGGTGAGCGGGCTGCCTGCCTGGAAGTCTTCCGCCCAGAATGCTTCGATGTCTTCGCGCCCGGAATACGTCGGCGCACCGTGCATCATCAGCTTTGCGTCCGGCGCGTACAGCGCACCCAGTGCGGCACGGTCATGCCGGTTGTAGGCTTCCACCCAGCGTGAAGCGAGCTGCTGAACTTCGTCGTGCCGGGAACCCTGACCGAACGCCGACAACGACACGGTCATCAACGCCGCCATCGCCACCGCTGCAATGGCCCAATGTGTCTTTCTCATAGCTGAACTCCTGTTCTTGCTGACGACCCGAACAACAGTTCGAGTCAACCTTCAGGATAGGAGTCACGTCCGCCAGTCACCACTACGACATGTACGTATGCGGGACCATGACGGCATCAGAGCAGCCCCATACGGCCTGGCAGCCAAAGGGTCAGCACCGGCACCAGCGTCAGCAGCAGCACGCGCAGCAGATCCGCAATGAAAAACGGCATGATGCCGCGGAAGATCGTGGTGAGCGGCAACTGCGGCGCCATGCCGTGGATGACGAACACGTTCATGCCGATCGGCGGCGTAATCATGCCGATGGCCGACACCATCACCAGCATCACACCCCACCAGATCGGGTCGTAACCCAGAAACGTCACGACCGGCAGAACGAACGGCAGCGTAATCACCATCGCCGCCACCGACTCGAATATCGACCCCAGTATCAGATACATCAGATACAGCACGAGGATGATGACCAGCGGCGGCACGTTGAGCGTGCCAATGCCCTGCACCAGCACCTGCGGCAAGCCGGACAGCGCAATAAAATAGCTGAACGTGAATGCACCGATGATGACGATATAGATCATGCCGGTGTTCATGGCCGTATCGCGTGCCACTTCCTTGAGCACGTCCAGTTTCAAGCGGCCGCGTGCAACCGTCAGGACGAAAGCGCAGAACGCACCCAGCGCTGCAGCTTCGGTCACGGTGACGAGTCCGCCGTAGATGCCCACGGTCACGATCAGGCCCAGCGCCACCACAGCCCAGGCCTGTGTCAGCGCGCGCATTCGCTGCGCCCACGTGGAACGCGGCTGAGCCGGCGCCGCATCGGGACGCATACGCGCATAGATGCCGGCGGCGGCAATCTGGAACAGCATGGCGATGATGCCCGGAATCAGCGCGGCAAAGAAAATCGCCAGCACGAACTGTTCGGTAAGAATCGCGTAGATGACGAGTATCAGCGAGGGCGGGATCACGATACCCAGTGTGCCGCCCGCCGCGATTGAGCCGGCGGCAAAGGCCGGGGCGTAGCCGCGTTCGAGCATCTGCGGCAGCGCGACGCGGGTCATGGTCGCTACCGTGGCGATCGACGAACCGCAGACCGCACCGAAAGCGCCACTGCCGCCGACGGTGGCCACCGCCAGCCCCCCTCGACGATGACCGAAAAACGCGTTGGCCACGTTGTACAGATCCGAAGACAGCCCCGATACCGACGCGAGACTGCCCATCAGCAGAAACAGCGGAATGATCGCAAGATCCAGGCTCTCGAAGGCCGTTACCGCCTCGATACCGGGTATCGCCACCGCCGGCGCGAACCCCGCAAGCATCGCGAATCCAGCCACCCCGGCCAGGGTCATGGCTACGCCTATCGGTACATGCAGCAGGATCAGTACGAACAGCAGAACGGTGCCGAGGACGGCAATCAGAATCGGATCCATCAACGGGTTCCCCTTGCCTGCCCGCCAGCCAGCGCCAGCTGCAACGACGACCACAGAACCATGCCCTGCAGCAGCGCGCTGGCGGCGAGCAGCAATGACACGACGAGAGCGCCAGGCTGCTTGGGCAGCTCCAGAATCACCGTGTAGGTGGGTCCAAGGTCCACGGCATAGAGAAAGTACTGCCAGGCCAGCAGCACGATGAACAGGAAGGCCAGCAGGTGACCGAATGCATCCAGCCACGTCGACACACGGGTGCCCGCCGCATGACCAAGCAGGTTCACCGTGATGTTGCCGCGCTCGATGAACAGCGCCGGCATGAACGTGGCCACGGTCACCGCAATCAACACAATGTTGATGTCTTCCATGCCCGGGATTGGCGAATTGAACAGCCAGCGCGACAGCGCATCAGCCACGATCGACGCGGACTGCGCCAGCAGCACGACGACGCCGGCCACTGCCAGCATGCGGGCGGCGCGTCGCAGCCCGGCCTCGAACGGCGTCGCATCAACGATTGTTGTTTGCACGCTGCCGATCCTCCGCTTCGATTTCCGCCACGACCTGTTCCATGTGCGCAATCAGGGCGACCCGCTCCGGACCATTGGCTATCCAGCGCTCCCGCATGTGGCCGATGGCGTTGCCAATCAGCACGCGATCAGCTTCAGTGGGTTCGTAGAACTGCCGATGATCGTCGTTCGCGGCCCGTTCACGTGCGGCATTGGCACCGCGCATCATCGAGTTGGTGTAGGCCAGCGACAGTGTCTCGCCGCTGGTCTCCACCAGCACCTGCTGTATGGCGGGCGGCAGGGACTCGAAGGCACGGAGGTTCATGGCGACGACACTGGGCGTGAACGTGAGCGGATAATCCACATGAACCGAGGTCACGCGATCCACGCCCAGCGTGCCCATCGCGTGCCAGCTGAACAGCGCACCGTCGACGAGTCCGCGGCTGAGGCTTTCGGCCAGCTCCGTTGCCCCGATCCCGGCCACCGGCGTGCCGCCCATGGCCTGTACCATCTGGGCTTCGGAGGCGTCGACCACCCGGATCTTGCGGCCGGCGAAGTCGGCCAGCGAATCAAGGCGGAACGTCAGATGTGCCTGGTACGGCGGTGACACCGACAGCGCCAGCGCTTTCATGTTTTCCAGATCCGGCAGCATGCCCTGTTCGTACATGCGCCAGAACGCGCGCGTCAGCAGCAGCGGATCGTCGTGCACCATGGGCAGTTCCATCAGCTCGACGTTCGGGTACAGCCCCGGTGTATAGCCCGGAAGGAACCAGGTGATGTCGATGACGCCGGTGCGCAGCAGACGCGACTGAAGGATGGCACTGCGGCCGAGCACGCCGCCGCTGAAGATCCGGATCGTATAGCCCTGTGGTTCGATCTGCTCGTTGACCCGGTTCACCCATGGGATCAGGGCTTCCCGCACATGGCCGTGCGTTTCGGGTATGAACAGCCCGAGACGAAGCACACGCTCCCTGCCATGCGCGACATCCATCGACGCGGCAAACACCGCGAGCAGGACAAACAGCCCCGTACAGAACCGCAAGTTCATGTCATTCCCCACCCCAAGGGCAACGCGGCGATCATAACATCCGATGAACGTGGTCGTGCTCACGCCCGACCTTGATGTTGTGGTTGTGGAGGATTTGTTGGCGGTTACGGGAATGGCGTGATGCGCAGGACGACGCCTCGCGGGCTGTCGGTGAGGGCATAGACCGCGCCGTCGGGTCCGGTTCTGACGCTGCGGATTCGTTCGTTGCGATCAGCGAGCAGGATTTCCTGAACCGTTGCCTGATCACCGTCGAGTCGCAAACGATGGATGCCGCGATCATGTGCCAGTGCAGAGATCAGCAGGTCACCGCGCCAATCGGGAAACAGGTCGCCGTTGTAGAGTGTCATGTCGGATGGTGCAATCGATGGCGTGAAGGTGAGCAGCGGCACCTGGAATCCGGGCAGTGCGCGGAACGGTGACACCAGCGCACCACTGTAATCGATCCCCGTCGTCACAAACGGCCAGCCGTAGTTGGCGCCCGCCACGAGAATATTGATCTCATCACCACCGCGCGGGCCATGCTCGTGCGCAATGATTCGCTGGTTGGTGTCATCCCATACGACGCCCTGCACGTTGCGATGCCCCAGCGTAAAAATCTCCGCTGCGTGGCTCGCGTCACCAACGAACGGATTGTCCACAGGCACGGTGCCATCCGCATTCAGACGCACCACCTTGCCAAGATGGCTGGCGGGATCCTGCGCCTGCTCACGCAGGTCGAAGGCGTCGCCCAGTGTCAGCAGCAGCGTACCGTCGGGGAGCACAGCAATGCGTCCACCGTAGTGCGCGTTGCCACGTCGCAACGGCTGCGCCCGGAACAGGGTGCGCACGTCGTGCAGGGCGTGCCCCTCGAGTCGGGCGCCGGCAAGGCAGGTGGTGTTGGCGGTCGCCGTGCCGCAGGCATAGCTCAGATACAGCCGGCCACTGACGTCGAAGTCCGGCGCCAGCGCAATGTCCTTCAGTCCCGCCTGCCCCGCGGCATGCACGGACGGCACACCGGACACCGGTGCCGACAGCGTGCCATCCGCAGCCAGGATCCGCAGTCGTCCCGGACGTTCCGTCACCAGCAATCGGCCGTCATCGAGAAATGCCAGCGACCACGGATGCTCCAGCCCCTCGGCCACGACTTCGACATGCACCTGCGCCACGGACGGCTGAACGAATGATGCACCGACGACGACCAACGCCGCCCACGACAACCGTGTCATCGGCCCTTCACCGTCAGACGTCGATAGGCCGCCGAGCCGGCGACCATGGCCAGTGACAGCAGCAGCATTCCCACAGCGCCGCGCGCGGCGGCGATCACTGCCGGGACCGCCGGATGCATCACGATCGCAACCAGCATTGCCAGCATCAGGATGGCCGGCATGACCAGCATCAGCCATGCGTGTGTATCGCCCAGCGGTCGGCGCAGCAGGCGCGCGATTCCGAAACCGGCTGCCAGCAGCGGTGCAACCAGCAGCGCGAACAGCGGCGCGAAATAGCGCAGGTCATGCAGCGTCGCCGCCAGTCGCGTGCCTGCCGGCACCGCCAGACCCGATGCCGTCAGCACGGCGAGATTGACCTGCGTCTGCAATACCGACCCGGCCATCGTGGCGATCAGCACCGCGACAGCGTAGGCCAACACACGTACACCGAACCCGGTGCGTCGGGCGATATTCACGCTGCGCAAGGGAGCACCTGCGGTGGCGATGGATTGATCAGATCACCTCCTACCAGCCGATGCCGATACGAAAGCCGGTCACACGATCCCGCTGCGGACGATGCAGCGGATACGCCATGTACAGCTCGATCGGCAGCATGCCGAACAGAATGCTGCGTGTGGCGATGCCGACACTGGCCACCGGCACCCGCTCGGATGTGGTTCGATCATAGCGCCAGTCCACCGACTCCGACGCCGTCCAGGCGGCGCCGACATCGACGAACAGCAGCGCCTCCGTCGGCATGGCGGGAAACGATACCAGCCCGAATTCCTCGGTGCCCAACACCTGTGCGCGCACTTCGAAGTTCAGCACGCCGATGCGGCTGCCGATCAGCCGTTCGAACTCCGGACAGCTGTTCGACTGTTCGCTGAGCGAACACTCGTCCACCGAAAATGAACCGGCTTCATAGCCACGGACCAGATTGTGATCGCCGACATCCAGTGCTCCGACACGGAAGTCCTCGGCGCCACTTCCCCAGCGGCCGAAGTGCAGTGCGCGCATCGCGAAAGTCACCGGACGACGGAAGAAGTAGCGCCGGTAGTCAAGCAGTCCCGACTGATAGCTCAGATCGCCCGAGGTCCAGCCGGACTCGGCACGGAACCGCGTGCCGCGTATCGGCGAGGCGAAGCCGAACTGCGACGTATCGCGCACGAACGCCGTCGACGCCTGCTGAAGGTTCAGTGTCGACGGTGAGGGGAAACGTCCGCTCTCCATGTAGGGAGGCTGGCCGACGGGGAACACATACCGCTCGAACTCACGCTTGAAGCTGACACGCGTGAGGCCCGCGGAGAACTCGACCCGATTGTTCAGCGACAGCGGATACTGCGCGATCAGCGAGCCGCCGCTGACGCGTTGCAGATCGAAGTAGCGCTCAACGACATCGGCGGGCACGGTGCCACCATCGGGAACAGGAACGAGCTGCCGCGACACGAAGGTGGCGCTGGCCAGATACGGAATACGCGCAGCCCGCGCGCCCCATTGCAGCCGCCGCGACTGGTTGAGAAATGCAACCTCGGTACCCAGCGTGTCTTCCAGACTGAGTACGCCCTGTGTGCTGCCACCCCTGATCGACGTGGCCAGCATGCGCTCATTCAGAACGTCGCTGAACAGCATGCTGAACGAGCCGGAGGCACCGGTACCGAAAGCATCCGTGCCCACCTCCACCATCGCCGGACCAATGGCCGTCAGTCCCATGCGCGGCTGGTAGGCACTGCGCGGATACGGACGCATGGCACCGGGCAGGCCGGCGCCCGGGTTCGCAAGGTACTGACGCACCATGCTCGGTTCAGTGTCATCGAGCAAAGGCGGCAGCTGTGCCGCCGTCGGCGGCGAAACCGCTTCCACCGGCTCGCCGACCAGGTCCCTCAGCCTGTAGACGTTCCAGCGCCCTTCTTCCAGCACCGAGAACATCACGGTATCGTCCGGTCCCGCCACCGACAGCGCCGGACTCTTGGCGGTGAAGCCCGACACGCCGGTCTGCACCGCCGTGAGGCGCGAAGTGACGCCGGACGCGAAGTCGTGGCGGAACACATCCGGAATGCCATCCGGCTCGGCCACAAAAAACAGACTGTTGCCGTCTGCGGAAAATTTCGGATCGATGTGCTTGCCGTGCTCGAACAGCGACAACACTTCGATCTGCCGCGTCTCGATGTCGAGCAGCGCAATCTGCAGCGCGCCGAACTGCAGGCGCTGCAGTTCAGTACCAGGGCCGCGGTCTGTCACGAACGCGATTCGCGAACCATCCGGAGAAACGCTGGGCTGAAGCGCCGTATAACCGTCATCGGTGAGGCGCTCGATGCGTCCGGTAACCAGTTCGTAGCGATAAAGATCACTGCCACCGTCGACCACGGCGGAAAAAATCAGCGACCCGCCGTCCGCAGTCCAGACGGCATGCCGCATGCCCTTGATGCCTTCCAGATCCAGGCGCTGTTCGACGCGGCCTGAGGCCACATCGTAGATCGCTATGCGGCGTTCGCCTCGGGCGAACACCGAGAACGCAAATCGGCGCCCGTCGGGTGACCAGCCAACGCTGGAGTCGAGAAAGCTGAGATTATCGAAGTGGCTGTCGGCTTCCGAACGCAGCAGGCGCCGATCGATGCGACCGGTCTGCGTATCAGCCAGAAACAGTTCGATGTCCAGATCCCGGGTAGACAGAAAGGCCACCCAGCGACCATCAGGGCTCAGGCTGGGCGCAAGATTGAGGCTGCCGCGCGTGGTGTCCGCGGTCAGCACGGCATCCGCCTGCTCGGCTACCGGTCGGCGGCCATCAAGAAAGGGCCGATAGGCCGCTTCCATGGCTGCGTTGAACTCGTCCAGAAACTCGTCCGGTGAGAGTTCCAGAACCTGATTGAATGCCGCATCCGTCCCCGAGATCATCGCCCTGCGGAAGAACGCCCTGACGACGTCATCGTTCCAGCGTCCGGCGATATACGCATACACCGCCTGACCGAAGTGATAAGGCGAAAGCTGACGCCGTGACCCGCCCCGACCGGTGTGCGGCAGCATGTCGTGCAGCAGCGCATCACGCATCCACATCGCGGTGGCGGCATCATGCCGGCCTTCGGACAGATACTCGGCCAACCCCTCGACGACCCACAGTGGCAGCCGGAAGAGCTGCCCCGGTTCGCCTTCCGTACGCGAACGCCTCGCCATGTCGAACTGGAACGCATGCACCAGCTCGTGTCCGATCACGTGATCGTTGTCGGCATGAATGCCGGTCAGCGGCAGTACGATCCGGTCCTGCAATGACTCGGTGAATCCACCCGTGCCCTCTCCGATCAGGCCCGAGGTCACCAGCGTCTGCTGAAAGTCGGCATGATCCTGATAGATGATCAGCGGCTTCTTCTCCTCGAAGTCGTGATCGAAAAAAGTGGACAGGCGGTGATACCAGCGCTCCGCCAGACGCGCCACGTAGTCGGCGGACGGCGCATCGGGCGGGTAGTAGTGAATGAGAAAATGATCGGTTTCCATCACCTGGAAATCGAACTGATCCCACAGCACCTTGTTGCGCCCGAAATACTGGCCTTCGACCACCGCGGGCGCGGTGGCAAGCAGGGCCGCCGCCAACACGGCCACGGCAAGCCCGGCTATTCTGCGCATGACGTTCACACGAGCCTGGTTTGAGCGCGCTGGTGCGCCGAGCAGTATTCGACCCTGAAGCAATCCCGCATCCTCCGTACGACATCGTTGCGATAATTTAATCCATGTTGACCCTGTTTGAAGCGCCCGGTTCCGGCACCACGCCGCGAGAACGATCGCCGTGGTCCGTTAAGGTTGTGTTCAGGGTTCATCCGGTACCTTCCGGTCATCGTCCCGATACTGGCTTAACCGGGCATCGGCACCAGAGGACCGAATCATGTTTAACATAACGACGCTCCATGCTGCATCGACTTCACGCAGGCCACGCCGTTGCGGCTGGCTTGCGGTGCTGCTTCTGGCATTTTCCGCCGGTCCCGCAGCCAGCCAACCGGTCACCGCCGATCTGAGCGACCTGGTTGGCCGGATCGCCCTGTATCCGGATCCGCTGATCGCCATCGTCCTGCCTGCGTCCACGTATCCACTTCAGGTGGTGCAGGCCGCCAGGTTTCTCGAGGACTACGAATATGATTCGAGTCTGCAACCGAACCCGGACTGGGACGATGCGGTCATCGCGCTGCTGAACTATCCGGAAGTCCTCGCCATGATGAATGAGGACCTCGACTGGACGTGGACGCTGGGCGAGGAAGTGCTCTACGACCAGGACGGTGTGCTGAACGCGGTCCAGCTGTTCCGGGACCGCGCCTATGCCGCTGGCAATCTGCGCAGTGACGATCGCCAGGTGGTCAGGCGCAACGACACCGTGATCGAAGTTGTGCCGGTCCAGCCGGAAGTCATCTATGTGCCCTACTACGAACCGCGACGTGTCGTGGTCTACCAGCCCGCACCGGTGATCTGGTACTACCCGCGCGCCTACCCCGTGTATTACTACCCCTATCCGGTGGGCTACCTGTTCCCCACGCGCCACTTCTGGGGTGTCACGACGGTGTTCTCGATCGGCTGGCGGACACGTGTGGTGCATGTACACCACCATCATTACACCGGCCACCCGTTTTTCGGCCGGCCATACCATGTGCCGTACTACGTTCGCACGCCGCAGACGGTAACCAACATCAACATCCGCATCGATAATCGCCGCGGCGATGTCTGGCAACCGGCCAGTCGTGGCGGTTCGCGACCGCAGACCGCGTCGCGCCGTGATTCGGACTCGCGCTTTACTGTTGATTCCCGTGGAGACAGCGGACGCTACACCCAGAGCGACTCACGACGAGACGCAACCGGTCGCGGAACCGATGCGCGCGCCACCGGCCGAACCGAAGCGGCCCGGACCGCGTCCGGCAGCGACCGGATCAATGAGCGTTTCGATGCTCGCGTAGCCACGCGGGACACCGGTGTAGCCACGCGGGACACCGGTCGCGAAACGCGTGTTGACGCACGTACCACGAACACGCGCGTGACCGAAGCAACAGCCGCGGAACAGCGCGCAGCCGCGACGCGAACCACGGCTGCGCGAACCACGGATGCCCGGGCAGCCGATGCGCGCAGATCCGAAACCGGTCGCGCCGCACCGGCCCGTCCGAACACTTCGGCGCGTACGGAAAGCGGCGAAGCCAGGACGCCGGCAACGCGACCGCTGGCATCGCAGCCGCAGCGACCGCAGACCACAGAGCGCGCACCGGCAACGGGTACCAGGCCCACGGGTGAACGCGGGGGTGACGGAGCGGCCGATCGGGCAACGGGTCGGCTGGCGGCGCCAGCGCCGGCTCCGCAACGTCAGACATCGACGCCGCAGACAACGCAGAGGCCGACCCTGACGCCACAAAGGCAGGCTCAGGAAAGACAGGCTCAGGCGCCACAGCCGCGCACCCAGCCGCAGCAGGCCCAGCCCCAGACGCAGACGCGCATTCAGCAGCCTCGGCCTCAGGCACAGGC
>JBJHBP010000019.1:0-63183 GCA_050485545.1 Gammaproteobacteria bacterium | reverse complement strand
TGCCTGGCGGCCATAGCGGACGGGAACCACCCGATCCCATCCCGAACTCGGAAGTGAAAACGTCCAGCGCCGATGGTAGTGTGGAGTTATTCCACGCGAGAGTAGGTCATCGCCAGGCTTTTAAATGAGAAACCCCGGATCGTAATGGTCCGGGGTTTTTTATTGCCTGTGAGTCTTGGCGCGGCGGTCTACCGCCAGCGCAGGAGTCGCCGTTCCAGGTGCGAGACGACGATGCTCATCGTCAGGCCCAATGCCGACACCACGACCACGCCGGCCATGAGCCGGTCGGTCTGCATCATGTTGCCGGTCAGAATCAGGAAGGCACCCAGGCCGAACTGGGCGCCGATCATCTCGGCGGCGACCAGCACCAGCAACGCCGCGGCAATGGAAATCCGGAAGCCCGACAGTATCCCGGGTAACGCGCCGGGGATCAGAACCTGCCAGACGATGCGCCAGAGCGGCACATTGAAACTCTGGGCCATTCTGATCAGGTTTCTTGGCACCGAATCGACGCCGCTGAAGGTTGCGATGGCCGTAGGGAAGAACACGCTCAGCGCTATGGTCGTCACTTTCGAGGCCTCGCCAATCCCAAGCCAGAGGATCAGCAGCGGTAGCAGAGCTATTTTCGGAATCGGATAAATGGCGGCCACCAGTGGCAGTCCAACGGCGCGCGCCACCGTGAACAGGCCGATCATCAGCCCCGCAGCAATGCCGAACAGCGAGCCGATGGTCCAGCCGTAACCGATTCTGACAAGAGATGCGGACAGGTGGCGCCAAAGATCGCCGCTGACGGCGAGTGCCCACAGCGCTTCCATGACCCGCCACGGTGACGGCAGAAAAATCGGATTGACCATGCCGGTGGCAGTCACCAGCTGCCAGGCACCGATGATGATCGCCAGCGCCATAACGCTGATCCAGGTTCGACGCTCGATCTCGAAGCCGCCGCCGCGAAATGTCAGCCGCCGCTGTGGCAGCCCGGGTCCGCTGTGGCGGTGACCCGATTCAGCGACCCGCTCAGACATTCGACAGCTCCCGGTCAGCGACGATCGCTTCGTTCCGGATCAGCGACCACAGCCGCTCCCCGAGCAGCGCCAGCTCAGCCTGTCGCTCCGGCCGGCTACGCTCTTCCTTGGGGACAGGAACCTCGATGATCTCCTTGATCCGTCCCGGCCGTCGAGACAGCACGCAGACGCGGTCCGCCAGCTTGATCGCCTCCTGAAAGTTGTGCGTCACGTACAGGATGGTCGGGCGGTCGCGGCGCCACAGCTCGAGTATGTCCTCCTGCAGAAGCTCGCGGGTCTGTGCGTCCAGTGCTGATAGCGGTTCATCCATGAGAAAGATCGCCGGCCGCACGGCCAGAGCGCGCGCAATGCCGACCCGCTGACGCATGCCGCCGGACAGCTGCTTGGGCACCGCATGGCGAAAATCGCTGAGTCCGGTGCGTTCCAGCGCGTTCGCGATCCGACGGTCACGCTCGGCTCGACCAAGTCCATGATGACGCAGCACAAACCCGACGTTGTCCTCCACGTTCAGCCACGGCAGCAGCGAGAAGTCCTGGAAGATGAAGGTGATTTCGTTGAGCGTGTCGTCGGGCGGCTCGCCGCGCAGAACGACTTCGCCGGCCGTGGGTTTCAGAATGCCCCCGGCGATACCCAGCAGCGTCGACTTGCCGCAGCCGGAAGGACCGATCAGGGCCATGATTTCGCCCTCGCGCACTTCGAGGGATACATCGTCCAATGCCGTGAGGTCACCGAACCGGTGCGTGATCCGCGTCAGCCCCAGTTCCACTTCAGCGATCCGCCGCCATCGAATCGGGCACGTTCTCGTGACCGTCGACGAACGACAGGTCGATAAAGGTATGCGGATCAGTGCGCCGCTCGATCATATCCTGCGCCACATACCAGTCCACCATCTCGAAAATGCTGCCGATATCCAGCGTGGGGCTTATGTAAGCAAGCGACAGTTCCAGCGCCTCGGGCGGGACTGACGTATATCGGGAGATGATGCCCAGCAGTTCGTCAGCACGCGCCCTGTCCTTGAAACTGCCATCCGGATTACGCTCCAGCAGCCACTCCCGATATTCCTCGGCACCGCGGCTGTAGACAGCGAGGATGGCCTCCAGAGCAGCGCGCTTTTCGCTGATGACGCGGGGGCTCGTCGCCAGCGCACCCAGCTGCCATGACACCTCGTCACCGGCCCAGCCGATCAGATGTGCATTGCCGGCTTCCACCAGCGGCATGAATGCGGTGCCGGCTCCGGATGCAACGTCGATCTGATTGCCGGTGAGCATGGCCGCCAGATTGCCCAGTCCCTGCGCCGGAACGAGCCGGCTGCGGTTGATGTCGAAGCCGTACTTTTCGGCGATGCGCGCAACCGCGTAGTGATTGGTCGATCCTATGGTGGTCAGGCCGATGCTGCGTCCTGCCATGTCTGCCATCGACCGTACTCCGGCTTCCCATGCGCGGTTGGACGCAAACACACCGGTGTTGCGGTAGCCGGGTGTCTCGCGACTGTGGCCACCGATCACGGTGATGCCGCCCTGCGCGGCGAGATTGAAAAACGCCGGCGTAAAGCCGATGACGGACAGGTCCACGTCGCGTGAGACGATGGCCACCGTTGAAGGTACCGCGGCGTCGAAGAACACCAGCTGCGGATCGACGCCGGCTTCTTGGAACCAGCCTCGCTCCACGCCAAGGAAAAACGGCGCCTGAGAAGCGATGCGGAGAACCCCGATGCGCATCTGCGTCAGGTCGTCTGCCACGACGGTCGTCGGCAGCCCGACGGCCAGTGCCCCCGCAACCAGCGCCACGTTCAGTCGTGTCAGCCAACCCGTGCGGCCCGGCCCCCGGCATGTCTGCATTCTGCCCATTTACCCCTCCGTCTGGTGGCGTCAGTCGTGACGCACCATCTTAGCAATATCCGCTGCCGGACAAGGGCGGCGCTCCGCAGTCGCTGTGTATGCGCGCTGGCCCCGGCGCAGCGCCCGGCCGCCGCTGACGCTCCAATGCGCTGTTCAGTATCCGGCCAGCTCGGCGTAGCCATGGCCTGACACCGGTCCGTCGCCGTCGCTACCGCTCAAGTGCACGGCCCCTTCCCAGTAGCGCACCGACAGATTCACTTCCTGATCATCCAGCATCGCCGTCATGTCCAGCGCCATGTCCAGTGCCGGCAGCCGCAGCTGCCAGGCCACCGGGTAGCGCACGCCACTGTGCGGACTCGTCCAGTGGCGGGTCTCCAGCAGCACCACGTCATCGGCGGCCAGCGTCGTTGTATCGCCATCGGGTGCGACTACTGTGCCGCCGCTGAAGTCGCTGGCCATCCCATCGGCCTGGCGCAGGCGGTAATACATGATGTCGCGGCCATCTTCCAGCTGCATCGAGAACCAGTCCCAGCCGTCGATGTCCTCGCTGAGCACACTGGTGCTCCATTCGCGGTCCTTCCACGCCAGCCCTGACACCGTGTGCTGTTCGTCGCCCACACGGACCGTACCCTCACCGGCCAACCGGGTGTGTGAAAAGTAGGCCGACGCATTACCCGGTTCGGCGCCCTTGGCATCGAAGCCGTCCTCGCCATGACCGATCATGGGTTTGAGGGAATCGAGATGAAGATCCAGGGCGAACGCCTCGCTGGTGGCACGCAGCCGCATGGGCAGCGCTTCAGTCTCGCCTTCGCCTGCGGCCATCCAGTCCTTGACCCATACCCGGAATGGCTGTGCCTGTGCGCCGGCGATACCCAGCGCGCCACGGCCGAAACGCTCCGCGGCGTGAAATCGACCGTTCTGCGTGTCCGTGAGGGCGAAGTGCGCCATCCAGGCCTGGCGGGTGCCCCAGTGCGACTCGCGCGGCGGAGCATCGGCAGCCAGCGCGAGGCGAAAGAACGTCAGCTGGAACCCGAAATGCCGCTGTGTGGCGGTAAACAGATTGCCCGTGAAGTACCACCACTCGATGCGGTGATCCGGATGCGGGCCATGATCGTCCGGCACGATGAACGGTGTGGGCCCGGTGACCTGCGCAAAGCCCGGTGCGCCTTCACCGATCAGGTAGCGGGTGGCGCTGCGGGTGTCGGCAGCCGGTCCCGGTTCGCCTGCCGGGTTACAGGCGGTCATCGCGGCCACGATGCCAACGCACATCACAATTCTGTGCAGAAACTCATTCATCGCGCAGGGACTGTCCGGGTTGCGTTTGCGCTGCCTGCCATGCCGGATACAGCCCGGCCAGCAGGGCTGCCAGCAGCGCCAGCGCCACCGCACCCAGCAGTGGTCCCGGCGTGATCACCAGATCCATGGTCCAGCCGAATGAGCGGCGATTGATCACCTGGATCAGAAACAGCGTCAGCGCGCTGCCCAGGGGGATGGCGATCAGTCCGGCCGCAAGGCCCAGCAGGCCGGTCTGCGCCATCACCTGCCGCGCCAGCTCTCCGGGGCTGAAGCCCAGCGATCCCATCAGGGCCAGCTCCCGCGCCCGTTCCAGCTGCAGGGCCAGCAGCGCGCTGAGTACGCCCAGGAATGCAATCAGTGCCGCCAGAATACGCAACACCTCGGTGATGGTGAACGTGCGGTCGAATACCGCCAGCGACATCTCGCGCAGCGTGTGTGTGGCGCGTACGGACGCTGCGGGGAGCTGTTGCCGAATGGCCGCAGTCACCACGTCGGGATCGGCGTCAGCATGCAGATGCAGACCGGCCGTCGCCGCAGGCAATGCGTCCCAGTGCTGCTGCAGCCTGGCCAGCGACACCATGACGATGCCGCCGCCGGTGTTGTAGTCACGCGAAACGCCGGCGACCTGGAAGTCGTGCCGGCCGTCGGGGAAGGTCAGTTCCAGATTGTCGCCGGGCGCGAGATTCCAGCGCCATGCCAGCGGTTCGGTGACGATCACCGCGTTTCCCCGCTCGAGTGCGGCAAGGGCGGCGTCGTGGTTGCCGTCCACCAGTGTGATCCCCCAGCCGCGGGCTCCCGGCGCCACGGCCCGTACCGAGATCTCCCCGTGGGATGTGGGCAGCTGCAGAAAGCGCGACAGGCTGACGGCATCGACGCCGGCAATCGCACCGAGGCCGGCGATATCGGTATCGCTGAAGCCGGCGCCGGGGGTGTCGGACGGCACCGTGACATACTGGTCGGCAGTCAGCGTGACATCCAGCCACGCGATCAGGCTGGCGCGAAAGCTTGAAATCATCAGCCCGACGCCAACCACGGCAGCCACGGCGACCGCCAGCGCCGCGGTGGCGACCCCGGTGCGGCTCAGCGATGCACGTACACCGCGCACCGCCATCAGTCCATTCAGACCGAATATCCGGTATGCGGGTACGGCAAGCGCCGTCATCAGTGCCGCGGTGGCGGCGGGTGTTGCCAGCGCGCCGGCCATCAGCACAAAGAACAGCGCAGCGAAACCGACTTCCAGGGTGCCGGGCGCCAGGGTCAGCAGTGCGGCGGCGATCAGCACGGCCAGCAGCGCCGCCACGACACCCAGGTTGCTGCGCCTCTGCGCGCCGCGTTCCACGGTGGCGCGGCTCATCGCGCTGGCCGGTTGTGCCGCGGCGGCTTCGCTGGCCGGTGCCAGCGTGGCCAGCATTGTGGCGCCGATGCCCAGCGCGGCACCGGTCAGGTAGGCGCCTGCGGACGGCGCCGCTGGTGCCACCGCGGCGCTGAAATTCAGATCGGTCAGGGTGCCGAGCATGAGGTCCACCAGGTTCCGTGCCAGCACATGGCCAAGCACCAGACCGATCCCGGTCGCAACGACGCCGATGGCGGCGGCTTCGATCAGCACACCGCCGAGCAGCTCGCGCCGTGCCGCGCCCATGGCGCGCAGGACGCCGAACTGCTCGTGTCGCTGTACGATCGCGAATGACATGGTTGCGTAGATCAGGAACACGCCCACCAGCAGCGCGAGCAGTCCCAGCGCCTGAAGATTCACATGGAACGCCCGTCTCAGATCGGCGAACGCGTCGGCCTCGGTTGTGGCTTCGACCAGCACGGTGCCGGGCGGCAGATCGTTCTCCAGTCGAGCCAGCGATTGCGCATCCAGAACCAGGTCCACACGACTGATCATGCCGATCCGACCGGTCAGTTCCTGCACGGTTGCGATGTCGGCGACAAACGGCGGCTCGCCATCGATTGTGGATCCGCCGTCGGCGATAAAGCCCGCGACCTCCAGCGCAGCCGTCCGCCGTTCCACCATCACTGTCAGCACCGCGCCGCGCTGCAGCGACTGGAGGCCCTGCGTGCGCGGTACCAGCACGGTACCCGGTGCAGTGATCAGTCGCTCGAAATCGGCGTTGGCATCGGGGATGAATCCGGCGTAGCCACGAAACGCGCCTTCGGACAGTGAATCGATGCCGAGCAGCGTGAAGCGGCGCGCCGATACATCAGCGAGCCTCAGATCGGCTTCGACCACCGGTGCAGCCCGGTGCAGCCCCCGTTCGGTGACCAGTTCAGTGTAGATGCTCTCCGGCATGTCGCCGCCCACGGGCAGCAGGCGGTGGGTGGTTGCTCCCAGCACGATATCGGCAGACTGTGCGAACGCGCGCCGGGCACTGTCATTGGCCACGTCCACGCCCACATACACCGCAACGCCCAGCGACACGCCGGCGATGGCCAGCGCCAGCTGCCACGGATGACGGGTATGAAAGCGCCAGGCCGCTGCCGCGAGCAGACGCTTCACGGCGCCTCCGAAACGCGCGCGTCGCGAATCGTCAGTACACGGTCTGCAATGCCCATGACTTCGCGGCTGTGCGTCGCCATCAGCAGCGTTGTGCCGTTTCGGCGGCAGACGCGATCCAGCAGCTCCAGAACGCTGCGAGCCGTATCGAGGTCCAGATTGCCGGTGGGTTCGTCGGCAATGACCAGCGGTGGTTCGTGCACGATGGCGCGTGCGATCGCCACACGCTGCTGTTCTCCGCCAGACAGTTCATCGGGAAGTCGATCAGTGCGCTCGCCAACGTCCAGCTCCTCGAGCAGCCGCTGCGAGCGCTGTCGAGCGGCGCGCAGGCCGATGCCGTTCATGCACAGGCGCAGAGCCACGTTCTCCAGCACCGTCAGTGTCGGCAGCAGGTTGAAGAACTGGAATACGAAGCCGAGTCTGCGCCGTCGCAGCAGTGATCGCTGCTGTTCGGTCATGGTGTCCAGTCTTTCGCCCAGCACCGAGATCGTGCCCGTCGTGGGCCGATCCATTGCGCCCGTCAGTTTGAGCAGGGTCGATTTGCCAGACCCGCTGCGACCCACGATGACCACCAGTTCGCCACGCCGGATGTCGAGACTGGTGTCCTGCAGCACGCAATGCTCGCCGTAGCGCTTGCTGACGCCGGATAGCCGTATCAGGGGTTGGTCATGTTCATTCATGAGTCTGCCGTCACAGTGTCCATGTTCGGGCACGGGGATCAAGAGCCGGCCGGCCGGTCGCCGGGTTTTCCTTCGTCGAACCAATGTCGTATGGTCTGCGCAGGCGGATGGTTCTGCCGTGGGGAAGCCAGCACGATGATACGTGGCGCACGCGTGGATCCGGCATTCATTTTTGAGAATGCGCCTGATCCGGTTTTTGTTTTTGATCGTGACTCGCAGTATTGCATCGACGTCAATGCAGCCGCGTTGGGCTGGCTGGGCTTCAGTCGCGTAGAGTTTCTTGCCAGCACCATCGAAAGTCTCGGGACCGGCGAAGATATGCCTGTGTCCCTGACCGCCTTCGGTCAGCTGCAGCCGGGTTCTTCCGTGTCCGGCACCTGGCGCCTGAAACGAAAGTCGGGCGAGTACGTTCACGCCAATGTTCGCTGCAGCGTCGCCGTACACGAGGGGCGGGTTCTGGTGCTTATGTCTGCCCGCGAACTGAACGGGCTGACGACCCCGACCGAGAGCGAGTCGCTGCTGCGCGCGGTTCAGCGACTCATCGGTCTGGGTATCTGGCAACTGGATCCGTCTACCGGCACGCTGAACTGGTCGGACAATGTCTATGACATCTACGGATTGCCGAAAGAGAAATTCGGCAACGATTTCGACTCCTACGTGGAGCTCGTTCATCCCGACGACCGCGACGCAATGCTTGGGGGCTACAGGAACTTCATCGATTCCGGTGAGGCGTTGTTTTCCTTTGAACACAGAGTTGTCGCCGGGAACGGCCGTACGATCTTCGTTCGTGGCGCAGGGGAGTTTCGCGACACCGCTGGCGGTCGGGTTCTTGGTGGAGTCGTCCAGGATGTCACCGACCTGACCGAGGCGCGCGATCGTACCGAGCACCTCTCGAGGCGGCTCATGGATACGCTGGAGAACATGAGTGACGGGTTCCTGGCGCTGGATCGTGACTGGCGAGTCGAGTTCATGAATACACAGGCTGAGAAACTGCTGAATCGACCCCGTGACGAAGTGCTGGGCAGGGTGGTCTGGGACGAGTTTCCGGAGGCGGCAGGATCCAGATTCCAGCTGCAGTACGAGAGCGCCATGCGCAGTGGGCGAACGGCTCGCTTCGTTGAGTACTTTGCGCCGCTGTCGAAGTGGTTCGAGGTGAGCGCGTATCCGGCTCCGGAATCGCTTGGCGTCTACTTCCGCGACATCACCGATCGGCAGGCTGCGGAAGAGGCGATGAGGATCAGCGACGAGCGCTTCCGCATCGTCGCCAAGGCCACCAATGACGTCATCTGGGACTGGGACCTCAAGACACAGTCGGTGTGGTGGAACGAGGGAATGAACACGCTTTTCGGCTACGATCGCGACACCCTCGAGCCAGGCCCGGAATCCTGGTCGGAACGCATTCATCCGGACGATCACGAGCGCGTACTGCGTGGAATCTTTGCCGTCATCGACGGCAGCGACTCGAACTGGCAGGACGAATACCGCTTCGTGCATGCCAGCGGACGGGTACTGACCATCATGGATCGTGGTTACGTGATCCGCGACGAGACTGGCAACGCGGTTCGCATGATCGGCAGCATGAACGACCTGACGGAACGGCGAGAACTGGACGATCGCCTGCGTCAGTCGCAGAAGCTGGAGGCCATAGGGCAGATCACAGGTGGCGTTGCGCATGATTTCAACAACCTGCTCACCGTGATTCTTGGCAATGCGGATCTGCTTGCGGAACAGCTTACGGATCGCCAGCAGTTGCGCCTGATGGCGGAGATGACGGCCAACGCGGCCGAACGTGGTGCCGAGCTGACCGCGCGATTGCTGGCGTTCGCGCGCCGCCAGGCGCTGGCGCCCCAACCGGTGAACGTCAATCGCCTCGTGAAGGGCATGGATGGCTTGCTGCGGCGTACTCTCACCGAGAACATCGACATTGAAATCGTGCAGGCTGGCGGGTTGTGGGTGACCAGTGTCGACCCCGGTCAGCTGGAGGTTGCGTTGCTCAACCTTGCGATCAATGCTCGCGATGCCATGCCCGGAGGCGGGTGCCTCACGATCGAAACCGCCAACGCCAAACTCGACGATGCCTATGCGCGCGCACATGATGAAGTGTCTGCTGGACAGTACGTGATGATTTCCGTGTCCGATACCGGCTTCGGCATGCCGTCGGAGGTGGTGCAGCGCGCATTCGAACCGTTCTTCACAACCAAGGAAGTGGGCAAGGGCAGCGGTCTGGGTCTGAGCATGGTGTATGGCTTCGTCAAGCAGTCAGGCGGGCACGTGAAGATCTATGCCGAACCTGAGCATGGCACCACGGTGAAGCTCTACTTCCCGCGCAACTTCGATGAAATGCCCGCCACCGACACGGCTGAGGAGCCACCGTTGATCGCCACTGGCCGCGAAACCATTCTTGTTGTCGAGGACGATGAACTGGTGCGCGGACACCTCATTTCGCAGCTGCGGGATCTGGGCTATGAGGTGTCCGGAGCCGCCAGTGGTGTGGAGGCCCTGGCGCTGCTGCAGCGTGGGGAACGCTACGATCTGCTGTTCACCGATGTCGTCATGCCCGGCATGAATGGCCGTCAGCTGGTGGACGAGGCACGCCGGATCGCCCCTCGCATGCGTGTGCTGTTTACGTCGGGCTACTCCGAAAACGCCATCGTGCACCACGGTCGCCTTGATCATGGCGTACAGTTGCTGAGCAAGCCCTACCGCCGCCAGGAGCTGGCTCTGAAGGTCCGTGACGTACTGGACGGTCCGGTCCGGTGAGGTGGCTGTGGCAGACGTTATACTTGCCTGCAAGCCGCCGGACACGGTCTGTGCTGCCGGCAGCAATGACGAAACACGGTGGTCGAGTAACTGAGGCAGAAGCGCATGGCCGGGATTTCCAACAGCTCAGTGCCTGCCGCGCAGTTCAGCGAGTCGCGGTTGCGCTCGTTGCTCCAATCGATGACCGACCTGGTTTTCGTGCTCGATGACCGGCGTATCTTCACCGAATACCATCAGATGCCGGACCGCGGTCTGTATGTTCCGGCAGAAGACTTCATCGGACGCTCCATCTATCAGATCGAGTTTCCGCAGCCAGCGCTGATGCGGCTGGAGGCGGCCATTGCGGCGGTCGAGACCAGCGGCGCACCACAGACCGCAGACTATGCCCTGCCACTGCCGGACGGCACAGCGCATTTTGAGGCCAGGGTTACACGTATCGTTGATCATGCCGGTGGTCATGCCGGCGTGACTGTGGTGGCCCGCGACGTCACCGAGCGCTACAAGGCCGAGGCGCGCCGGCATGAGCTCGAGAAGCAGCTGCAGGATTCGCGCCGCGCCGAGGCACTGGGGCTGCTGGCGGCTGGTGTTGCCGACGAATGTGACAACCTGCTCACGGCCATCATCGGCAATCTGGAAATCGTGGCCGACCAGCTGCCTTCGGACGATCCCGTCGCCGAGCCGCTGCGCGAAGCGATCACGGCATCGGAACGGGCGGCTGCCATCAGCCGCAGGATGCTGCTGCTGTCCGGGCATGGCACCTTCACGGAGGAACCGGTGGATCTGGCCGTGCTGCTGACACGCGCCGTACGGGATCTGCGCCCGACTCTGCCGGTCGGCGTCACGCTTCACAGTCACCTGCCCGGTGATCTGCCGCTTGTGAAAGGCGACCCGGAACAGATCGCCTGCCTTGTTCAGGCGCTGCTGGAGAATGCCCTGGACGCGTCATCAGGCAGCGAGGCTGCAATCGAAGTGCGTGGCGGCACCTCCGAGCTAGACGAGCCGGCGTTGCGCGATACGGTGCCACCGGGTGCGATGCGTCCCGGCAGGCTGGTCTGGTTCGAGGTGGCGGACAGCGGAGCCGGCATGACAAGCGAGGCGGTGGGCAGAATGTTCGATCCGTTCTATACGACGCGTGGCGCCGGACGTGGACTCGATCTTGCCGTTGCCATGGGCGTCGTGCGCGCACACAACGGCGCTTTCATCGTCGACAGCGCGCCGGGCCAGGGAACCCGGGTACGTGTGCTGCTGCATCCGCTGTCGCAGGTCGACCAGCCCGTTCGTTGATGCTCGACTATGTCGTAACAGCCATGCCATGCGGAGTCGCGCAGTGAGCGTGGCGCCGGCCATCCACCGCCGGATCGAGACCATCTATCGTGATGAGTCGCGACGCGTGTATGCCACGCTGGTGCGGCTGCTCGGCGACATGCAGCTGGCCGAAGAGGCCCTTCAGGATGCATTCCGTGCGGCACTGGAACAGTGGCCCAGGGACGGCGTGCCGGACAACCCGCGCGCCTGGCTGGTGTCGGCGGGCCGTTTCAAGGCCATCGACAGAATACGCCGCGATCAGCGCATGCAGTCGCTGCCCGATCCCGATGGTGTACAGGCCGACTCCGGCGCCGACCCCGGCATCGACGATCGCGAAGGTCTGGAAGACGATCGCCTGCGGCTGATCTTCACCTGCTGTCATCCGTCCATTCCGCCCGATGCGCGCATCGCGCTGACCCTGCGCGAAGTGTGCGGACTGACCACCGAGGAAGTGGCGCGTGCCTTCCTGACACCGGCGGCCACCATCGCGCAGCGGATCGTGCGCGCCAAGACCAGAATCCGCGACGAGCAGATTCCCTATCAGGTGCCCGGTCACGCGCAGCTGACGGAGCGACTCGACGCGGTGCTGCGCGTGATCTATCTGGTTTTCAACGAGGGCTACAGCACGACCGCAGGCGCCGATCCCGTGCGGCAGGATCTTTCCGCAGAGGCGATACGCCTGGCGCGTCTGATGGAAGAACTGCTGCCGGAACCTCAGGTACTGGGGTTGCTGGCGCTGCTGCTGCTGCAGGAGTCACGCCGTGCCGCACGGTTCGATGATGCGGGCAATCTGGTGACGCTTGAGCATCAGGACAGGACGCTGTGGGATCGCGAACTGGTCGACGAAGGCAGTGCGCTGCTGCAACGCGCACTGGCATCCGGTCAGGCCGGAAACTACGCGCTTCAGGCTGCGATTGCGGCAACGCATGCGGATGCGCCGGATACAGCACAAACCCGCTGGGTCGACATCGTGCAGCTGTATGACCTGCTGCTGCGTATCGAGCCGTCACCGGTGATCGAGTTGAACCGGGCGGTTGCCGTGGCAATGCACGAAGGCCCGCAGGCCGGGCTTGTGCTCATCGACGATCTCGACCAACGCGGTGTGCTGGAAAGCTACCACCTGCTGCATGCGGTCAGGGCGGATCTGTGTCGGCGATCGGGTCGCCGGGACGACGCCCGCGCAGCCTATGGGCGTGCTCTGAGCCTGGCGAAGCAGGAGGCGGAAGTGCGCTACCTGCGAAGGCGCCTCAGCGAGCTGGGCTGAAGTGGACTGCATCAGCCGATGGTCCGCCAGGGCAGTATCACCGGCTCGTTCTCGTGGCGCGCCAGATAGGGCAGCACGCGATAGTGATCGTGCAGCGCTTCGTCGCTGAGCACCGACTCGGGTGCCCCGTCGCCGCGCAGGCGTCCTTCGCTGATCAGAATCATGCGCGTACAGAAACGTGCCGCGAGCGCCAGATCATGCAGTACGGCGACGACCAGTGCGCCCTGCGCGGCACACCCGGCCAGCGCTGACATGATCTTGAGCTGATGGTACGGATCCAGCGACGCCACCGGCTCATCCGCAAGCAACACCGGCGCGTTCACTGCCAGAGCGCGTGCCAGCAGTACGCGGGTGCGCTCACCACCGGACAGCGTATCGATGCTGCGCCCGGCAAGTGCCGTCACATCCGTGCAGGCCATCGCCCGGTCAATGGCTTCGCTGTCGGCAGCATCACCGGACGTGCCGTAGCGGCGATGCGGCAGTCGACCCAGTGCGACCAGGTCGCGCGCACGCATCGGCCAGTGAGCCGTCGGTGTCTGCGGCAGATACGATAGCTGCAGTGCGCGTTCGCGCGATGAAAGATCCGCCAGCCGCCTGCCGTCCCAGATCATGGTGCCGTGGTGGCTGACCACGCCGGCAATCGCCTTGAGCAGACTGCTCTTGCCGGCGCCATTGGGTCCCACGAGCGCAATCAGTTCGCCGCGTCCCATGGTCAGCGATAGCGGTCCCAGCACAACGCTGGCCGAGTAGCTGACGGACAGTTCGGTGATCGCCAGGCCCGGCTCCGCGACGCAGTGATCCGGCCGGTCTTGACCTGATTGACCGGAATCGGGTGCGCCTCCTGTGTGCGGTGTTGCATTGGCACTGTTCATCCCGATACGCCTCCAGGCACCGCGCCAGCGCGCGTGCGCATGATCAGATGAAGAAAGAACGGCGCTCCGAGCAATGCGGTCACGACGCCAAGCTTGAGTTCCGGACCAGGTGGCATCAGGCGTATCGCGATGTCGGCCGTGAGGGTCAGTGCCGCGCCGCCGAGAAAGCACGGCAGCAGCAGGCGACTGGGATGAAAGCCCACCCACGGCCGCAACAGATGCGGCACGACCAGCCCGACGAAACCGACCACACCGGTGGCCGCCACCGCGCTGCCGACGGCGAGCGCCGTGCCGCCGATCACCAGCCACTGTGTGCGTTGCGGGTCGAAGCCCAGGCTGTGGGCCGTGTCTTCGCCCAGCGTCAACGCATCCAGGCCGCGACCTGCCGCCAGTATCATCAGCCAGCCGGGCAGCATCAGCGGCAGCGCCACCCACACGTGGGCGAGGCTGCGATCGGCCAGTGAGCCGAGCATCCAGAACAGGATCTCCAGCGCCGCGTACGGGCTGGGCGCAAAGTTCAGCGCCAGTGATGTCAGTGCCGCCGCGAGCGCATTGATGGCAATGCCGGCCAGTATGATGGTGAGGAAGTTGCCGCGCCGTCCGGCCAGCGCATACAGCACCGCCAGTGCGGCCAGCGAACCGGCCACGGCGCCCAGCGGCAGGCCGATGGAGTAAGCGCCGGCGAAACCGAAGTAGAAAACCACGACCGCACCGAAGGCTGCGCCACTGGAAGCGCCAAGCAGCCCGGGCTCGGCCAGTGGATTGCGCAGCAATCCCTGCAGCGCGGCGCCACACAGGCCCAGCGTGCCGCCGACGAGTACCGCCAGCAGTGCGCGCGGCAGCCGGATTTCGAACAGGATCAGATCAGCCAGGCTCGCATCGCCGAGTCCGAAAGCCGGTCCTGCGCTGGTGCGGCCAAGCAGCAGCGACAGCGCGAACAGTACCAGCGTAACGATGCTCAGTATCCAGTAAAGGCGCGACAGCCGCGCCGCGGGTTCGCCGCGGGCCTGCGTGGTGTCCGCCGGTTGCGTTGGCGTGATGGCGCTCATGGCGCGGCTGAGTTGCGCATCAGCGCAACCGAGTCCAGGCTCTGGGGCAGGCCGCAGGCCCAGTAGCGGGTGGGTATGGTGGTGACGGCCACCGATTCGCGCAGGCGCGCCAGCGCCGGATGCTGCAGCACGGAGTTCGCCAGCGACGGCTCATCGATTCGGTAGCCGTTGAAGATCAGGAGTTGCGGCGCGCTGCGTAGCAGGGTTTCCATGGCCAGGCTGCCCCAGCGGTCCAGTCCCTCGGCCGCAGCGACATTGCGCAGCCCGGCCAGCGTCATCAGTTCATCGGCCAGTTCGTATTCACCCACGGTGAAGCCGCCGGGGCGGACAACGACGGTGTCGCGTCGCTCGTCCGGCAGGGTTTGCCGGAAGTGCGCCAGCTGCGTACGCATGCGCGCCTCTGTCTGACGGCCCCGTTCCTGCTGACCTATGGCATCGGCGGTGATGCGCAGGTTGGCGAACACCTCGGCGAGCGTGTTCGCCGGCGGCAGGGCCACTACCGGGTAACCCAGTCGCTGCAGCAGTGAGCGGGTATGGTCCCCGGTCAGCGTGCCGGCCAGCACGACATCGGGCTGGTAGCGGATCAGTTCTTCGGCGGTGCCGTAGTTCAGCGGGAAGCGGCCTGCGGCCTCGGCGAATACGGACTCATCCGGGTCGGCCGCCAGCCAGCTGACGGTGAGAATCTGTTCGGGATCGGCCAGCCCCAGCAGCAGCTGGTCGGAGCACAGATTGATGGACGCCACCCGTGGCAGGCCTGTCGGGCGATCGTGCCCTGCCGGGCGATCGGCAGGGCCACCTGCATCGGGCGTCATGGACGTTTCGTGCTGAGCCCACGCCACTGCGGGCAGCAGCACGGAAGCCGCCGTGGTTGCCAGTGTGAGGGTGACGGCTACGGCCGCCGCAGCGGTACCTGTCAACGAATGGCTGCCGACTCGCGGCATGGCGCAATCTCCTGCTGAGGGAGAGGCTCGCGATGCCGCTGCACGACGTCGCGATCCAGCTCCGCTATAAGACAGAGTTGTCGCCACGGCGGTATATCGCTCCGAACGCTACCCCGGCGCGCGGAAGGACGACAGAGGCGGCAGGTTTCCTGGCTCGCGGTTCAGGCGGCTGCAACAGGCCTTCCCGGAGCGTGTCGCTTCAGTGGCCATCGTCGACGTTGCAGCCTTGCCGCTTACAGTTGCGGGGACAGCCGCAGTATTGCACTGCGTTCCCTTTTAACCCCATTTCGGGGCACCGCCTCGCGCCACCTTAGGAGGGCGTCGCCGCATTTGCAAGCTGTGCGACAATGCGCGCCCGTGCCACCGGTTGCAGCAGCCCGTCGCCTGGCTGCAAGGAGTCTGCCCTGATCCGTTATCGCCTCGAGCCGGCGGACCCGGACCGTCATCTGTTCGTCGTCGAGTGCAGCGTCGACCAGCCCGACGTACGGCAGCGATTCTCCCTGCCGTCGTGGATTCCCGGCAGCTATCTGCTGCGCGAGTACGCCCGTCACGTGGTGGCGATCGACGCGCACTGCACGGACGAAAACGGTCAGCGGCGTGCAATCACCGCGACCAGAATCGCGAAAGGCACCTGGGAGTGCGCGGATGCCAGCGGCACGCTGACGGTGCGGCTGACGGTGTTCGCGTTCGACCTGTCGGTACGCGGCGCGTATATGGACAGGCGTCGCGCCTACTTCAACGGCCCATGCGTGTTTGTCTGGTTTCATGGACGCGAACACGAAGCCGTGGAGGTGGAGCTGATCCGGCCTGCGGCCGGGTACGCGGCCGACTGGCGGCTGGCTACCGCGATGACACCGGTTGACACCGACCGGCACGGGTTCGGCACCTACCGCGCCGATGACTACGACGAACTCATCGACCATCCCGTTGAGATCGGCTACCACGAGCGGATCGATTTCGATGTCGGCGGTGTGCCGCACCGTCTGGTCGTCGCCGGCCGCACCGACACCGACTGGCAGCGCGTAGCCGATGATCTGGCACGCGTGTGTGCGGCGCATATCGGTTTCTTCGGTGCGCCGCCACCGTTTCACGAGTACTGGTTTCTTGGTGTCGCCACCGGCGATGGATACGGCGGCCTGGAGCATCGCGCATCGTCGAGCCTGATCTTCAGTCGCGATGATCTGCCGCGGCCCGGCGACAGCGGGATGACAACGGACTACCAGCGGTTTCTCGGACTGGTCAGCCACGAGTACTTCCACAGCTGGCACGTGAAGCGTGTGAAGCCGGCGGCATTCACGCCCTACCGCCTCGATCGCCGCAATCACACCCGACTGCTGTGGGTATTCGAAGGTGTCACCACGTACTACCAGGATCTGATGCTGCTGCGCGCTGGCCTGATCAGTGCGCAGGACTACCTGCGGCGGCTGGCGGAGATGCTCAGCCGTGTGTATCGAACACCGGGCCGCTTGCGGCACAGTCTCGCGGAGTCCAGTTTCGACGCCTGGGATGTGCTGTACAAGGCTGAGAGCAACACGGTCAACGCCAGCGTCAGCTACTACAGCAAGGGTGCGCTGACAGCGCTTGCGCTGGACCTGTCACTGCGGGCAATGACCGACGGCGTACTTTCACTGGACGATGTGGTGCAGGCGCTGTGGCGACGCTTCGGCAGCGGTGCCGGCGGCGTCCCCGAGGAGGGTTTCGAGTCGCTGGTGCTGGAGCTTGCCGGTGACCGGCATGCCGCCGCCCTGCGGGCGTTCTTCGACCAGGCGGTGCGTGGCACCGAAGACCTGCCACTGGGCGTCCTGCTGGAACGCTTCGGCGTGTCGATGACGTCGTCCGGCACGCAGGACAGTGGTGCCGCTTCGGGTGCGGTGGATGGCGCGCGGCTCGTGCTCGGCGTGAATCTGCGGTCGCGCGATGGCGCGCTTGAGCTGGTCAACGTACTGGCCGATTCGGTTGCCGAGCAGGCCGGCCTTGCGCCCGGCGACCTGCTGATTGCGCTTGATGATCTGCGGGTCACCGAAGCCAGCCTGCCGAAGCGGCTGGCACGCTACCGTGTGGGTGATGCCATCAGTGCGCATGCGTTTCGCGGTGATGAGCTGCTGCAGTTTGAACTGCGTCTGAAGGGCTCGCCGCCGGGCAACGTTTCCCTGGCGCTGGACAGTGAGCCCGACCAGAAGGCGGCCGAGCGCAGACGGCAGTGGCTGGGCGCGTGAAGCGCGTTCGACACGGGATCGGCGCGTCAGCACCGTTGTGCGCATGACGCGGTAACATAGCCACCAATGATCGAACTGGGCCTGAAATTCACGTTCGCGTACCTGCTCGGATCGGTACTCGGCGGCGTACTGCTGGGCAAGCTTTATGGCGTGGACCTGCGACGGTCCGGCAGCGGCAACCCGGGCAGCACCAACGCACTGCGTACCCGCGGCATGCGGTTTGCGCTGGCCGTGCTGGCAGTCGACGTCGGCAAGGGTGTGGTTGCCCTGCTGCTGATCCCGCGGCTGGCGTTGCCGGCTGCACTCGCCGATCCCGGCCTCGATCCGGTGCTGCTCACGTTCGCAGTGGGGTTCGCAGTCATACTCGGTCATGTGTTCCCGGTCTTCTGCAATTTCGCGGGCGGCAAGGGCGGCGCAACGGCGGCGGGTGTGCTGATTCTGATCGATCCGACACTGGCCATCTGGGTGCTGCTGTTCTGGATCCTGGTGATCGGCTTCACGGGATTCGTTGGCCTGGCAACGATTTCCGCCGCGGCCGGTGCCGCACTGGTCGTCGGTGTCACGCGGCTGCCCGAGCAGCACGCCCTGTTCGCATTCGCGCTGTGCGTGACGGCGCTGCTCATTTATACGCACCGCTCGAACATCGCACGCATGCTGGCCGGCAACGAGAACCGGCAGCGCCGGTTCCTGCTGGGCCGGTGACGTTCACCCGCCTGCCGACACATGCCTGCCGACACATGAAGGGTGACTTCTCATGTCCGAGCGATGCGACTGCCGAGGCCATGCTCCGGCGGCTCGCGGATGGCGCCTGGCATCGCGTGGAAGCCGTTGGCGGGCACGAAGCGGTGCATCGACATCGCCGGCGGTTCGATGCCTGGGGCCTGGTACTGGAATTCAAGGCGCAGGATCAGCGCGGTAGCGGCGGCTACTGTCGGCTGAGGCGACCGGTGGACCTGGTCGCCGACCACGGGCTTTTGGCGCTGCTGGATCCCTCGTTGACCGCGGCGTTGAACAGGCTGTCGGTTCATCTGGACATCGACTCCAGCAACAGTCAGCTGCTCAGGCAGGCACCGCCGCCGGGCAAGCTCGATGTCTGCATCGCGGCGTTCCAGAGTGCCGGAAAGGGCCGCCGCGGCCGGGGCTGGCAGGCGCCGTTGGGCGGCTGTCTGTGCCTGTCGGTGGGCTGGCGATCGCAGGCGCTGGCGAATTCACTGTCGCTGCTGCCCCTGGCCGCCGGCGTTACCATCCGGCAGGTGCTGCACGCGCTCACCGGCGTGGAGATCGGACTCAAATGGCCCAATGACCTCGTCTGGCAGGACAGGAAACTGGGCGGGATACTGGTTGAGCGCACGATGACGGATGGCAGCAGTCATCTGGTGATCGGCGTGGGTCTGAACGTGGACCTGCCGTCGTCGGTGAAGGGCATGGTCAGTGACTGGCGCGGCGGCGCTGCTGATCTGCGCGAGGGGACCGGCGGCACGATGCCATCAACCACGGAACTGGCGGCAGCGATCGTTAACGGGCTGTGGAATCTGTTGCGTGCCGTGGAGTCCGTACAGTCGTCCGCGTGCCTTGCCGCGATCCCTGCGCAGTGGTCGGCAGCGGACGTGCTGCGGGAACGCAGCGTGCGCATACAGCAGCACGATGGCGCGTGGCATGGCACGGCGGCCGGCGTCGACGACGACGGTGCGTTGCGGGTGCGGCTGGCGGACGGGTCGATCAGGCGCGTCGTGGCCGGCGATGTCAGTGTCCGCCCCGATGCGGGAGAGTTGGCGTCGCCTGTGGCCGGGAGCGTCGCGCGAACATGACGGTGAAGATGGATTTCGTCATCGACACGGGCAACGCCCGCATAAAGTGGGCGCGGGCCGTTGACCGCCGGCTCAGTGACCAGGGTGCGGCGTTGCATGCCGGACGTCCCAAGCAGGCGCTGCACGAACTGGCTGCGGCGGTGCCATCCGATGCGCGACAGGTGTTGATTGCCAATGTGGCCGCGGAGTCCGTGGCCGCCGGCGTTCGCGATGTCGTGCACGGGGTGACCGGTCGAGCGCCGTTGTTCGTGCGCACCACAGCGGAAGCGCTGGGTGTGCGCTGCGCCTACCGCGAACCGGAGCGCATGGGCGTGGATCGCTGGGTTGCGCTGCTCGCGGCGCGTGCGATTGTCGGTGGTCCGGTGTGTGTGATTTCTGCCGGCACGGCGGTGACCTTCGATGCGCTGGACGACCGTGGCCAGCATCTGGGCGGGCTGATATTCGCAGGTCCCAGGCTCTGTGCCGAGGCATTGCTGAACAGCACGCGCTATATCGGACGGACTTCCGGCAAGGCGCCTGCGCCCGCCGACCGACACCTGCTGGGGCGCAGTACCGAGGAGGGGGTCAGCCACGCAGCTCTGCTCGGCGTGGCCGCCGGCCTGGATCGTGCCGTGGCAACGGTGAATCGCATGGTCGCGGCCACCCCGCCTGTGCTGCTGTGCGGCGGCGATGCCCGTGAGCTGCACGGCTGGCTGGAAACCGCGGTGGAAATCAGGGCAGACTTGGTGCTGGAAGGGCTGGCATTGCTGGCGGAACAGGACTGATGCGTAACCTCTTTCTCGCGCTGCTGCTTGCGAACCTGGGGTTTGCCGCCTGGCATCACTGGTTTGCCGACCGCACGCAAGTCGGTACGGTGGTGGCCGATGGTACGTCCGGCATCACGCTGGTCAGTGAGGTGGATCCGGCGCTGGTGCGCCAGCGCCTGCCCGGCGACCCTGACACGCCTGGCGTTCCGCCGCCCGGCGACGCGGTGGCCGAAGACGTCGGCAGCCCCGATCAGACGCGCGACGAAACGCCGCCCGATGTCGTTGCCGAGCTTGTCCCCGTCCTGCCCGCGCAGCGCTGCGTCAGTGTCGGGCCGTTCCGGGAACTCGGCCAGGCTGCCGCAGCGGCATCCGGACTGCGCACCGCGGGCCACACGACGAGTCAGCGCGTCGCCGAGGGCGATATCTGGGTGGGTTACTGGGTGTATCTCGATGCCATCCCCACCGTGGCCGAGGCCAACGAAGTGCTTGCACGCGTACGCGAGGGCGGTGTCTCCGACTCGTACGTGATCCCCGGTACGGAGACAGGCAGCATCGTGTCCGTCGGCGTGTTCAGTGAGATCAGTCGCGCCGGCCGCCGCCGTGAGGAAGTACGCGCGCTGGGGCTGGAGCCGGAGATCGCCGATCGCACCCAGCGTGCGACCGTGTACTGGGTGGACGTGAACCTCGGCCCGGACGAGCCGCTGGATTTTGACGCTCTCCAGGCGCCCGGACGCATCATCCGCCTGGAGCAGCGGGCCTGTCCGAACGACTGAAAGCCCGGCGCGTTTCAACCGCCTGCCCGCCGGTCCCGCAGTAGGCAGGGCTGCACCATTGGGCTATCGTGGGTGTCAGCCCGCGCAATGACGGGCGAAGTTCAAACGGGGGATACGATCATGAAATCATCCGCACTGCTGAATGTCACGGGCGCGCTTGTCGCGGCCCTGCTGCTGGCGGCACCGGTTTCCGCGCAGGACGGTCAGGAAGCGCGTCTGCGCGCCGCGCTCGAATCGCCGCAGCGTGCAGAGGAGAACCGCGTACGCGACGCGGCGCGTCGGCCGATACAGGTCATACAGTTCGTGGGCATCGAAGACGGCATGACGGTGCTGGACGTCATCGCGGCGGCGGGCTGGTATACCGAGGTGTTGTCTGCCGCGGTGGGTCCGCAGGGCCAGGTGCTGGCGCACAACCCGTCATTCTTCACGCAACGTGAAGGTTTCGTTGCGGCCGAGCAGGCACGGCATGCGCAACTGGGCAACGTGCGTCCGGTGCATGGCGACATCGCCGCCGCGGGCATCGACGGCACCGTGGATGCGGCGATATCGGCACTGAATCTTCACGATACCTACAACGGTCAGGGCGAGGAAGCGGCCGTGGCTTTCGTGCGTGGCATCTACGATGCGCTCAAGCCCGGCGGCGTGTTCGGGCTGATTGATCATCGCGGCGATGCGGGACGTGACAATCAGGCCCTGCATCGGATGCAGGTGTCGCAGGCACGCGATGTGCTGACCCGCGCCGGGTTCGTGGTGGAAGCGGAGTCGGATCTGCTCGCCAATCCGGCGGACGACCGCACGCTCGCCATCCGGGATGCATCGCTGGAGCGCAATAGCGACCGCTTTCTGCTGCGTGCGCGCAAGCCGGGCGACTGATCCGCGCGGCCCTTGCGGGCTTCTATCCCGCTATAATGCGCGCTCGCGGAGGCGTGTGCCGGCTTAGCACAGCTGGTAGTGCACCTGATTTGTAATCAGGGGGTCGGGGGTTCGAATCCCTCAGCCGGCACCAATTCCGCGAGACGTCCAACCCGGGCGCATGGTTGACGCGTCATCCCGGAGACATCGGTTACTCGTTCTCCGGACGGCGCAGCCAGATCCCGGTGGCGTATTCGCTCGCACACCTCTTTCGCTCCTGCCCCCGGACCGCACGCCCATGACCGATCTACAGACCCGTATCGAAACAGCGCTGCGCGCGGCTGTGGTCAGGAGTCTGGGCGATGCCTGCGCGGACGCCGATCCGATGGTGACGCCGGCCACCCGGCCCGAGTTTGGCGACTATCAGGCCAATCTCGCGATGGGGCTGGCCAGGCGCCTGGGCGCAAAGCCGCGCGACATCGCTGCGCGGATCATCGCGGCGCTGGAGCTCGGGCCGTTGATCGCCTCGGCCGACATCGCAGGCCCCGGATTCGTGAATCTGACCATCGCCGACGCCGCGCTGGAACAGGTGGCGGACGCGATGCGCTCGGATGAACGGCTGGGTGTACCGCCGGCTGCCACGCCGCAGCGCGTGGTTGTGGATTACTCCGCGCCGAACGTGGCCAAGGAAATGCATGTCGGGCACCTGCGCTCGACCATCATCGGCGACGCCATCGTGCGCGTGCTGGAGTTCCTCGGCCATGACGTGATCCGGCAGAACCACGTCGGCGACTGGGGCACGCAGTTCGGCATGCTGATCGAGAGTCTGCTCGACCAGGGCTACGATCCATCAGGCGGCTCACCGCCCGACGACCTCACCGCCATCTACCAGCGCGCGCGGCAGCGCTTCGATGCCGAGCCGGACTTCGCCGACCGCGCCCGTCGGCGTGTGGTAGCGCTGCAGCGCGGCGACGAGACCACGCTGGCGGTGTGGCGGGCACTGGTGGCCGTGTCGGCGCGCTACTTCCAGTCCGTCTATGACCGCATGGACGTGCGCCTCACCGAGGACGACATTCGCGGTGAAAGTTTCTACAACGATCGCCTGCCGGGCATGGTGCAGCGTCTGGAACGCGAAGGTCACCTGAAGACCAGCGACGGCGCGGCAGTGGTCTACCCGCAGGGCTTCACCGGCAAGGAAGGCCAGCCGCTGCCGCTGATCGTGCGCAAGTCCGATGGCGGTTACCTGTATGCAACCACCGATCTGGCCGCCGCGCTGTTTCGGGTCGACGAACTGGGCGCCAGGCGTCTGGTGTATGTGATCGGCCTGCCGCAGCGCCAGCACGTGGAGATGTTCACCCGGGCGCTGCGTCAGTGCGGCTGGGTGAGCGACGACGTGCGCATCGACTTCGTCGGCTTCGGATCCGTGCTGGGCAGCGATCGCAAGATGTTCAGGTCGCGCAGCGGCGATTCGGTCAAGCTCACCGAGCTGCTGGAGGAAGCCGAGCTGCGTGCCCTGCAGGTGATTGCCGAACGAAACCCCGAGCTCGATGAGGAAGAACGCCGCAACGTCGCGCGCGTGGTCGGTATCGGTTCACTCAAGTACGCCGATCTGTCCAGTGATCGCGTCAGGGACTACGTGTTCGACTGGCAGCGCATGCTGGCGCTGGAGGGCAACACCGCGCCGTACATGATCTATTCGTATGTGCGCGCGCGCTCCATTGCGCGGCGTGCCGCGCGGGAAGGCCTGCGCAGTGACACGGCCGGCGCACGCCTCGTGATCGCCGATGCGGCAGAACGCCGGCTGGTGCTGCAGCTGGCGCAGTTCGCCCGCGTGGTGGATGGCGTGGGCGATTCCCTGGAGCCGCACCGTCTGTGCAACTATCTGTTCGAACTGGCGACGGCATACCATCACTTTTTCGAACGCTGTCCGGTGCTTCGCGCCGACGATGAAGCGACGCGTGACAGCCGCCTTGCACTGTGCGAACTGGTTGCACGTACGCTGCAGTGCGGACTCGGCCTGCTCGGCATACGCGTAGTGGAACGCATGTGATGGCCCGTCAGCGCAGCCACCGGAGGACGCGTGGATCCGATCAGTCCGATTGATTCCGTAGCGCAGGTGATCCAGCTCGCGGTTGCCCCGGTGTTTCTGCTGGCCGGCATTGCGGGCATGCTGTCGGTGCTGTCCACCCGGCTTGGGCGCATCACCGATCGGGCGCGTGCTGTTGAACGGCGCATCCCTCGCGCCGGGCGGGACGATCAGAAGGAGCTGCTGCAGACCGAAACCAATCTGCTGTGGAAGCGCATACGTCTGATCAACTGGGCGATCAGGTTCTGTGTCAGCGGTGCGCTGATGGTGTGCCTGGTGATCGTGGGACTGTTCGTGGCCGACTACGTGCGCGTGGATCTGTCGCTGCCGATAGCGGTGCTGTTCGTCTCCACGATGCTGCTGATCGTCATTGGACTCGTGTTTTTTCTCAGCGAAGTGGGTATCGCAACGCATCGCATGCGTCAGGGCATGGAGATTGTGCTGGATGACACCGGTGCCGAGGCATCGCCTGTTGCGGAAAGTCGGCGAGAGTAGGGTGAATGATGCAAACGGCCGGGCGACACGCCCGGCCTGTGTCCGAGCGCAGCTTGGTGAAGTGCCTTCATGCCACGACGTCCGGTTATCTTGCGGAAGCAGGGTGTACCGGACAGTACGATTACCGGTAGACTGCTGGTGCCGTGGAGGGTGGAATCTTGCGCTTGAAGGATGGTCTGACGAGTGAGCGGCCCGTGGCAGGGCCGGATCAACGCCCTGGTGCGCGACGGTGGCCGTGAACCGGAACCACGGAATTGTCCTGGCTGCAGGCGCGGTGCTGGGCTTGTCGGCTCTTGCGTTGTATCGCCTTTTCCTGCTCGATGGCAACGGCACACAAGCGGATCACGCGCCGGTGCCCTGGTTCTCCGACGCTCCGTCGACTGCTGTCGAAACCGACACTTCAGAGTTCGGTGAGACTGAACACGTGCCGGTTCGGCAGGTTCTGCAGGTCCCTGCACCGACTTCCGACGCCCCGCCTCCTGTGAGTCGGATGCAACCGGTTTCACAGGAACCGATGCTCACGCCTGGAAGGCGCGAAGCCGCATTTCTCGCGGAGTCCGTTGACGAGGCGTGGGCCCCAAGAGTCGAATCCTTGATCTACCAGCATGTGGCTGACAGTCAGATCGATGCTGACACTGCGATCGAAAAGGTCGTGGGACTGGATGTCGAGTGCCGGACGAGCACGTGCAGACTCGTTCTATGGCACCTGGACGCTCCGGGCACCTGGGATGACATGCAACCCCGTCTGCAGCAGGTCAGGACAATGACCAATCGCATGGTTGAAGCGGGCCGTCCGGACGTGCAGTCGGTTCATATCGAATTGGAAATGGATCAGGACCAGGGTGCACCAGTGACGACTGTCTACGTGATGCGGGAGGGCAGCCAATCCTCGATCGGTACGAGACTTGTACCACGGAGAATGGGTGGCCCGAATTGACTTGGGAATGCCTGTTGACGCGGTTCCACGCAGCTACCTGAGGCCTGAAATCAGCCAGCTGGTGTGGCGCGAACCGCAAGCTCTGACAAGAAATAGCGGAAGGGTGGAAACATGCAAAGTGTCCGCAAAGGAACTGTCGCGGTCTTGCTGTCATTTGCGTGGCTGCTCTCTGCCAGCCTTGACGCGCAAGATCCCGCGGCCTTGCAGCAGGCGCCATTGCGACAGGTCGACGAGGACCATCGCAGATTGGTCGCGGAAATGCTCTTCGGTTGGATGATCCAAGTCGTGTCGAGGGGCGAACTGCCGGAGGATTCTGTCGCGCGGGTGGCGTCGCAGTATGCGATCTCCGCGAACGATGCACGGGCGTTCGTCAGCTTCGCTCATGAGGCGTTCGCGCGAAGACTTGCCGCCGGCGCGCCCATTCAGCGGAGGATCTGTGACCTGCGGATGTCGGCGACGGTAGTGGACAGCATTATAGAGCTGGTTCAAATTGGCCGTGCCCGTGAAGTGGAGATGAATCTGACTTTTCTCGACGAACTGTCGACGCGTGTGTCATCCGCAGCCTATCTCCGCATCATGGAACACACGGAATTGATGGTGTCCACTTCAAACCGTCACGAGTACGACCCGGAGACCTTGAGAAACAGGCCGGCAGAAGAGTTGTACGAGAGAAGCAGAATGCCGTGTGCAGCAGCGGAAGGGACCGCAGCTGAAGGGACCACTGGGTAGCTGCCACGCCTTCCCGAGGCAGCACGGAGTGACGTTGCGACGCTGCGGCGCAACGCCACCCCGCTGTGCTGGCGGTATCGTTACTCAGGCAGCGCCAGCGCGATGTACGCGCCCTGCGGGGCGCCGCCCGGTGCCGGTGGCGGCGTCTCCAGTGTCGCGGCGAAATCGGCCGGGAACAGGCCGTTCGGCGATGCGACCGGCAACACGATGAACTGCCGGCCGTTGACTTCGTAGGAAGCCGGTACGCCTTCAGAGCCATTCGGCAGATCCATGCTCCACACCACCTCGCCGGTGTCGCGGTCGTAGGCGCGGACCGTGCGATCGGACGCCGTGGCCGAGAACACCAGGCCACCGGCGGTCACCAGCGGACCACCGCGCGGCAGGTGCGAACCGGCGTATTCGGGCAACCCCACTTCAGCCGGTGCATCGACGGTGCCGTGCGGCCGGGTCCACTTCACCTGTCCGGTGTTCAGGTCGTAGGCGGTGATTTCCGCCCATGGCGTTGTGGCGGCCGACGCGCCGGTGCTCGGGCTGCGCAGGAAGTCGTACGGTGAACCCAGTTGCAGCGGGCCGTCGCTTTCCTCCAGCAGCTGCTGCGCCTGTGCGCGCAGTTCGGCCGCTTCTTCGCGCGACACGATGGCGCCGTAAAGGCCGGTTTGCGTTGCCTGCTGGTCCGGCAGCGTCACACGCAGCAGCGTGGGCAGATTCTTGGTGATCACGTACATCTCGCCGGCCAGCGGGTCGACACCCACACTGCCCCAGTTCGCGCCGCCATTGTGGCCTGGCATCTGCACCGATCCCTCAAAGCTGGGTGGTGTGTACAGGCCCTCGTTGCGCCAGTTGGCCAGTCCCTGTCGCAGCGCTTCCTGTTCGGGCTCGGGCAGGAACGGATTGATGTCGTCGGCCGTGAAGGTCATGCGCCCGAACGGCGGCGGCAGCGTCGGGATGGGCTGTGTGGCGGCCGTCCATTCGCCGGGGACGTCGGTCTGCGGCACCGGCTGGTCCTCGATCGGCCAGAACGGCTCGCCGGTTTCGCGATCGAATACGAACACCAGCCCCTGTTTGGCCACCTGGGCCACCACATCCACCGACTGGCCGTCACGCTGCAGGGTCATCAGTTTGGGTGAGTTCGGCAGGTCGTAGTCCCACAGGTCGTGGCGGATGATCTGGAAGTGCCACAGGCGCTCACCGGTGCGCGCGTTCAGCGCCACCAGGCTGTTGCCGAACAGGTTGTCGCCATGGCGGTCACCGCCGTAGAAGTCGAAGCGCGGGCTGCCGAAAGGAATGAATACGATGCCGCGATCCTCGTCGACGGTCATCTCGGCCCAGTTGTGCACACCGCCGCCGGTCTGGTAGTGGCCTTCGGGCCAGGTGTCATAGCCGTACTCGCCAGGATGCGGAATGCTGTGGAACACCCACTGCAGCTCGCCGGTACGCACATCGTAGGCGTGCACATTGCCCGGTGTGGCCTCGTACTGGGCGCCCTGGGCAGGCAGTGAAATGATGTAAAGGTCATCGTAGATGCGACCCGGATTGCTGGTCGACAGCGGCCCGCGTGCCTCACGACCCGACTGCGCCAGCCCGTCGCGCAGATCCACCCGGCCCTCGCTGCCGAAGCTGGCGATGATCTCGCCGTTGTCGGCGTTCATGGCGGTGACCATGCCGCCAGCCAGGAAGATCAGCCGGCGATCCGTGCCGTCGTCGCTTTCCCAATAATTGAAGCCGCGTGCGCCCATGCCGCTGACCGGTGTGCTCCAGATCTGCTCGCCGGTGGCGGCGTTCAGTGCGACCACCGTGTTGCTCGGGCCGCGCGTGTACAGCACGTCGTCGACCACGATCGGGCTGAAGGTCATCGTCCCCTGGCCCAGCGGAAAGCTCCAGGCAATCTCAAGCTGATCGACGTTGGAACGGTTGATCTGGTCCAGCGCGGTGAACTGCGTGGAGTGCGCGCCGCCCTGGTACTGGCGCCATGTCGTGTAGCGGCCTGCGTCGGCAGTCGAGGTCATCCGCGGCGAAGGCGGCTGAGTGGCCTGGCGCGCGGCTTCCTGGGTCTGGGGATCTCCTCCGCCACAGGCGGTCAGCATGAGGATGGCGCCTGCCAGCGCGGTCAGCGAGAACGGGAGGATGACGGGTCTTTGCATGGTCTGCGACCTTGTGGTTTCGTGATTGACGAGGGGCGCGGCGAGCCGCGCGAAGCACCAATTCTAACAGGAGACAACTGCTGCCTCACTGCGTGCCGACCCGCCCAACCGCGCTCCGGCGCCACTTCTTCACGTCGGGCGCCGATGTATGGCGAGAATCCACAGTGTCTGTGGATTCACCACTACCCCGGGCCGGGCGTGAACCCGCTGATACAGGGCGGTTGCGGTCACCCTGGTGGCCTTTATCACGATGGCATGGACTTTGCTTTGAATGCGGGGTATCAGGTGAAGGGGATAGAACCCGCAGGAGCCGCTGACCATGCCGGTAGCAAGAGAAGATCGACCACTGGACGCCGTTCGTGAGGAAACCATCGATCGGCTGATCGTGAACTATGGTCATGGCCACCTTTCGATGGAGGCATTCCAGCGCAGGCTCGATCAGGCTTTCGATGCCGAAGACGTCGCGACGCTGAGCGCGCTCACCACCGATCTGGACAGTCAGATCGACGAGGCCTATCTGACGCGCAAGAACAGTCGGTTCGGACAGTTCATTCCGGCCGGCGAGAACAAGGACAGCGAAAGCATCGTAACCGTGCTTGGCGGCAACGATCGCAGCGGCGTCTGGACCGTGCCCCGCGTTCTCAATGTCATCACCGTGCTCGGCGGCAGCGATCTGGACCTCAGTGAAGCACGCTTCGCAGCAAAGACCACGCGCATCAAGGTGTTCTGCCTGTTCGGTGGCGTGGACATCAAGGTCCCCGAAGGCATGAACACGACGCTGAACGTGGCGTGTGTCCTCGGCGGCGCCGACAACAAAGCGCCGAGCACCGGCGATCCGGAGGCGCCAATGCTGATCATCGACGGCATGGTGATCTTCGGCGGACTGGACGTGAAGCTGCGCAAGACGCTGCGTGAGCGCGTGGTGGAGTTCGCCGATCATCTGCGCGCGATGTTTGGTCGCTGACGTCAGGGGCGGTGATCGCCAAAGGTGGTTCTCGATGTAGCGCTATTGGTGCTGATTAGTTGTAGAAGTTCGAACCCGATCTGACAGTCACCGGTTCTGAGGAGGCGACTGTCAGGAGAAGTCTAGTTCAACTTCTTCTCCTTCCAGATTCGTTTGCCGTCCTCCAGTGTTTCCATCGGAGTGCGGCCGCAACACATTTTGCCCTGATGAGTACGTTCGTTGTTGTAGTACTCGAGCCACTGATCAAGGGCACGCTGGAGCGTTTCCAGATCTTCGTAGATCGTCTTCCGGAACGCAACCTTATAGAACTCATCCAAAATGGTCTTGTGAAATCGCTCGCAAATGCCGTTCGTCTGCGGTGACTTCACCTTTGTCTTCGTGTGATCGATGTCGTTGATGGCCAGGTACAGCTGGTAGTCATGCTGCTCAGGCCTCCCGCAGTACTCGGTCCCACGATCTGTCAGGATCCGCAGCAACGGGAGCTCGTGCTGCTCGAACAGCGGCAACACGCGATCATTGAGCAGATCCGCAGAAGTGATCGGCGTCTTTGTCGTGTACAGCTTCGCTGCTGCGACCTTGCTGTACGTATCAACGAAGGTCTGCTGATAAATGCGGCCGACGCCTTTCAACGTGCCGACGTAGTACGTGTCCTGAGAACCAAGATAGCCCGGATGATGTGTCTCAATCTCACCGGAGATCTCCCGCTCCTGCTCACGCTTCTCCAGCGCAGCGACTTGCGCTTCCGTATAGACCAGCCCCTCGGCGGCGGCCCTAACCTCCAGCGCCTTCAGACGCAGCTTGAACGTGTGCAGCCCATTGCGCAGCCAGGCGCCTCTCACACCCGTCGGGGATATGAAAATCCCTCGCTTCCTCAGCTCGTTACTGGCCCTGACCTGCCCGTGTGCCGGCTGCTCCAACGCATAAGCGAGCACCGCCTGCTCGATCGCCGGCTCGATACGGTTCCTGAGATTGGGTTTGCGCCGAGTCTGCTCAATCAGCGATTCAACGCCGCCGGCTTCCACCGCCTGCCTGTACCGGTAAAAAGTGTCCCGCGAGACGCCCATCACCTTGCAGGCTCGGGATACGTTCTGCAGCTCCTCAGCCAGGTTCAACAGCCCGACCTTGTGTCGAATGACATTCTCTGTACTATGAATCATGAGGGTTACCTTTCTTGGTTTTGCATGAAGGCCCAAAGCACCTCCATCAAAACCGGTAACCCTCGCTTTTTCAAGCCAGTGTCAGATCAGATCGAAACTTCTGCAGATTAGTTCTGATTAGTGCTGATGTTAAATGTAGATTGCGCAGTGTTGGTGCTTGACAGATAAGACAGACTAAGGAAATATCTGGACATCGAAGCTCTCGAAGAGTCCAATTTTGTGGCTCCGGCTTCTGGGGGAGATGCCAAATGACTCGTGTCCTCGTGTCCTCGTGTCCTCGTGTCCTCGTGTCCTCGTGTCCTGTTGCCCGGACTCTTCCTGATTTTGGTCCACGCGTAGCCGCTACGTCGACGTGGCGCGCCTGCCGCGACCAGCCGAGTCGCAACTTCCGTTACGGGGTACTGGTCGCAATCGTGAGTTTGATGTTTGCGGCACTCCTTCCATCGCGATCCCTGGCGAATTTCATTGATACCTGGTTGTATGACGATGGCGTGAATCTGCATGTCAGCGGCGTGACCGAGTTGACGTCCAGCGAGATAGGGCCGTACTGCGAGCCGTACTTCGGCGAGGGCTATATCTGTTACGGCACCAGATACCCTGCCGTACGAGTGGACACCCTTCTGCTTGCCCCCGGCGCCTGGCCGGTCCAGAACAGTCAGAGCATCGATTCCAGTTACGCTGAAGCGAGCTTTGCCTACTATCCCCCAGCGGCCGGTGGCCAGTGGTGGGGATGGTGGTGGGCCGAGAGTGATCACTACATCCACGTGGAGATGTATCAGGAGTGGTGCCTTGCGCCGGGATTTGCGTGCAGCTGCCCGTCGGGCTTTCCCTATCCCTGCGGATCTATTTTTCAATGGCAATACCTGGGGCAGACATCTGACTTTGCCATAGTCGATCCGCCGCCGCCGCCGTGTGAATCGATTTCCGTCATCGACTCAGTAGCAATTACCGAAATGCTCAGTTGGCAACCGCAGCCTGAGCCATTCGAGAGAGGAGCGCGAATATATTGCAACTTCGGACAGGTCGCCGTTGATAGCCGCTACTCTTCATTCCCGCCTCCAACTGGCCCATGGATACCGAATACCACTAATGATCCATGTCGCGTAACCATCAACCATGTTGATGCTCTGGCCGCAGTTCACAGTCATCCATACTTTGAGACTGCCGCGCAGTACAACGCGGGCGTTGGTTGCACAGGCAATCCGGAGCCAAATATAACCTGGAGCGAATTGAGCCATTTGAATGTAAATGTCAATACGGAGTTCAGTGAAGAAGATAGGCAATGGGTCGCTCAACATGGAGTCCCGCTGTATATGCGGACTCCACTTGTCGGCGTGATCCCATATATCGGCAAGATTCTCAGACTAGACCCCCCGGGAAGTGGAAGTCCGGTTGAGGTATGGTCACAATAGGAGTTGGCTATGAACACCAGATCGCTTCCTGTGTGGTCCTGTTGCGCGGCACTCTATGTGGGATTTGCGGCCTTGGCCTTAAGCCAGCAGGCAGAGTGTCCTTTTGAAGACCATCAATGCCTGGATCAACGGTTTGGAGCCGCCTGCGTTGCTGTTTCGGCTGGGGCCGATGCCGAGACCTGTTCGGCCTGGCTGACGGAGGTGCTTCAGCGCCCGGATATCGGGTCGCCTGATGTGCAGTCCCTTGTCGGAAGCACATATGTCGCATTGGCGCACCTCACGGCTGACCGCCAACTTGGTCAATCGTATCTTGATCAAGCCGAAGCCACGTACCTTCAAATCCTGATTGAGAATCCTGCCGATGTGCGGATACTGCGGCGGCTTTCGTCGACGGCCACAACGCCTCTGGGACGAGCGGAGTATCTGAGGCAGGCCGTAGAGATCGACCCGACCAATCTGGTAGCAGTCCACGATCTGTCGCGAGCGTTGCTCAACGTTGGTAGCGTCGCAAGCACACTCGAACGCGTTGCCGTTCAGGAGCGGGCATACAACGAGGCGGACCTGTCTATCGAGCGGGACCATTTGAATCTGGCGTTTAGCCTCGGACTGAGCTATCGCGTACTGATTGCACAGCTCGATTCTTCAGACCCGCCTGCGGACTCGGTGCAGATTACCGCCGTACAGTCACGATTGGCGAGTTTTCTTGATCAGGCACGCGAAGACTTGCATTGGGAATCCCGATTATCGGAGATCCGCCGGGAGCCTGAGAGTGACCCGGAGCAAACGGCAGCCATTCTTTCGTTCATTTGTGACCGACATGCCAGGTCGACGTTCGGGGCTACGGATTGTATCGACTCTGTGACCTCAGTCGCCGATGCGGCGACCGTCCTCGGCGGCACGGACACCGGGTTGCGTCTGGCTGATGCCGTCGCGTCATCGATCAGGTCGGTCGCACTCGATGAGTTCGGAGTTGATGCCCATGATGCGGACTGGACCGAACGCTTCGCGGCGGCGACGCAACGAATGATGGCCAGCGGTGCGGAAACGCCGGGTCTGTACTTTGCGTACTCCTACATGAAGCCCTACATGCGGAATCTGGACCCGGATGAGATGCTGACAACTCTGCAGCGCGGCTCGGCACGCTTTCCGGAGGATCCTGACATCGCCGTGGTCTTGATGGGGGAGTATCTTGAGCGCGGATTACGCGACGAGGCGTTGGAGCAGGCCCGTATCGTCTGGGGTGATGGTCCTGAGCGCATGCAGGAAGCTGCGGCCTATGTCGATGAGTGGCTGAGCAGGTAGTCACTGCGAGAGCTGACGCAGACCGCAGGGCCCGTCAGCGACGCTTCAGCTGAAGCGTCGTCGCACCGCGATGGTGCACGCCGCAGGTCAAAGTGTTCTGACTGATCGGTGGCGGGCGCGCGATGATTGGTTGACGGCTCGTCGGGCAAGCCGCGGGCAGAACGCGGCAGCGCATCGGATTCAGACTAATCGTGCCGGTCGAGAAAATCGAAGATATCGCGTACGGCGCGCACCAGCGGAATGCGCCGTACCTCAAGGTATTCTACTGGTACATCAGCTTCGCCCAGACGCTGCATCCACTCGCTGAGATTCGCCGGCGTGTCAGATCCGTCGATTCTGCGATGCAGAACGAGTACCGGAAGGTTGCTCAGGTTGTTCACGTCGACCGGAACCTGATCCGGCAGGTCGGGCCAGATGGCGACGACCGCCGACCATATCTGTGAATGTCTCATGCCAAGATGCAGCGCACCTGCGGCACCCTCGGAGCTGCCGACCAGGTAGATGCGCCCAGGGTCAAAGTCGAACTCATTGCGTACCAGCGCTAGTGCGGTGAGGGCTTCAAGCTCACTGAGCTCGCTGACGCTGTGACCGAAAGGGGATCCACGTTCATGCCGGCTGAAGCTGTGCCAGCCCCCCAGCCGGTAGCCCATCGGCACAAGCGTGCTGTATCCGCGTGACCATGCCTCCGCATACAGTCTGTCCAGTGCGTTGGTCGGATAAGGTTGGTGGAGAACAACGACAAGCGCACCGGGGCCGTCACCTTGCGCCCTGCGCGGTACATGCAGCGCATACTGGAGATCATCGCCGGTCGGCAGAAAGCGGTAGGTGCGGACATCGAACCGGGTCGATCCTGAGGCCATCTCGTTGCGCACGAAATCGCGCACTTGGTTGCGCACCACAGAGAAGGGCGCGGAACCAGGTTGCGGAAGTGTGGTCAGACCGGTCCGGCTGTCTGTTGGAGCTGGATCCCGCTGGCTGGATGCTTGGTCTGCCGAGAGTGTGAGAATTGCCAGGCAGATCGACAGCAGGGGTCTCCGGCGGCGCGCATGTGTTGTGGCTTCTCCGAATCTACGCCACACCGTATCCGGTACAGCGCACCGGGATTGTCCGTGTCTGGCCACAGCGGCTCCTTCAGCCACATTGTTTTCGATCAATGGTGCTGCATGTGTAATGTTGCAGGATCCGGTTCTGCAGGGCAAGCGGAGTTGTATGGCGTGGCGTGAACGCGCCAGTCAGGCGCACGGCAGAGTTGTTTGTCTTTGGATCGATGCGAAATCTGCATTGTTACGGAGAATTCATTCGAGTCGTTTGACATATCAGATCGATAGTAGGAGTATTGAACCACACTAATAATCTCCAATAGCATTTCGTGGGAGGGGCCATTTATGAGTGAATGCGGTTTCACTTCTTCCCGGTCTTCGGTCTTCGGTCTTCGGTCTTCGGTCTCCATCTGTTTGCGCGGATCGCCCGTTCGTAGTTCTTCACGATTACCATGCCCGATTGCCCCTCAGGTCCTACGCCAGAAAATGTGGCGCGAGGATGGGGCGGGTTCTGCTCGCCTCTGTGGCTGCGGCCCTGCTGTGCGTTCAGTCCCTGCCGGCATTCGCGCAGTACACGGTCGATACCTGGCTCGACTATGACGGGAGTTCGCTACAGCGGTATTCGGAGACGTCGGGAGGCGTTTATGACGAGCAGTGCTACTGGGAGCCTTGGGATGGGGGCGATTTCCCGATAGATCTCTGGGTCTGCTCAGGGCAGGAGACCATAGAGTTCCGCGTTGATACCTGGCTGTACGCGCCCGGTGGAGTGCCGGTGCTGTCGCTGTCCGACGTGGATCCGGGCTTTGCGTCAGTCAGCTACCTGTACGATCCAGGCACGAACTACGGGACATGGGTCGCGGTCGCGGAGCATCATGCGCGCGAAAGGTGGTATCAGGAAACGTGCTTTCCGCCGGGATTCACCCCGCCTCCGCCGCTTCAGCAATGTCAGGGGTTCGTCTACATATGGGACGAGAATCTCGGCACGACGATGGATGAGGTTGATGTGCTGCCGCCACCGCCGCCCGGCCTCGTAGAGGTTGAATACGTGATGTTTATCCCGTTCGACCACATTCGCTTGCCGGGCACGACCTTCCAATCCGGTATGACGTATTCCGGAGACAATCAGCCGACCTATTCGTCTGGTGCTTCATACCGTGTTCTACAGGCATTCACGATCAATACAGTGACCGGGCAGATTCAGAATCCCGTCCATTCTCCAGGCACAACCAACAGCTTTACGCCCGCCGAGTATTTCCTGAGCCCAGCCGCCTTCTGTTACAGGAAGATGTGTCCGAACTGCCCGCAGTACCCCAATGCATCGCTGATCGTGTTCGATGGGAACTGCCAGGATGTGTTCATTGGTATGAGTTGTAGTGCGCCAGCCGGACAGATGAACACGCTGTTGGAGAACGTCACCGGTCAGTCGCCCACGAGCGTAACGGTGGAGTTCACCGGAGACCCCAACAACGCGTGCGTGTCCGGCTCACCGGGCATCACGTGGCAGAACACGATCACGATATCGTGGTCCAATGGATCGCCAACATATACGCTGAACATGGATCACGACGGGTTCCCTATGCATGAAGTGCGGATCAACGGGGTGCTGGTCTATGCTCACGATCCATTCGACAGTCCGGGCTATACACCTTTTGATCTGGGAACCTCCCCCGATATTCAGGACACAGTCAACGGAGCATTACCGTGATGCGAGAAACAAGTACGACTCCCAGATTCGGCAACGGCTTCTGTAACCGTGGTCTCGTGTTTCTATTGTTGACGCTGCTCTATGTGGTGCCGGCTCTTGGGCAGGAAGTGCTACGAGATGTATTCAAACGCGAAATCTGGAACCAGTATTCGAATGCGGAAAGAGTCGCGATCGTTGCGGAGGGGTTTTCATCTGAGCATGCTGAAGTGCGACAGAACGCGCTCGCAGGCGTTGTCTGGCTGATTATCGCGGACTCCGATTTTGCCAGGTCAGTGTTTCAGCCACGCACGATACGCGAGCACTTCTACGATCAGGAAGCGGCCGTTGTGCGTACGGCGTTCTGGACATACTCGCACCTGGTCGAAGACGCGGAGGAATACGAATCAGCCGTCGTGCAGAGAGCGTTGATGGGTGGTGGCCCCTTGGCGAACATTGATTATGTGGGCTTGCTGTACCAGTACTCGAGCCACAGTGCGAGAGACTGGCTGTTGTCGGTCATTCAGACCACTACCGACCGGGTAACGAGAGTTGAAGCGATCCGTGCGCTGGTCAGCTCGATCAATGCGCCAGAACCACCACCCCAGTTTCTGTTGCCTGACGTGATGGAGATCATTCGCAGTCCGGACTACTTCTGTCACCCTAGCCTCACGCAGAGCCTGCCGAAGTTCGGACCTCCGGCAGCAGCCCATCTGGATGAGCTCAGGGTACTGCGCGGTGAGTTGCAGGCCCAATCGCTGCTTCCTGTGCTCGATCGATCGGTGCGCATCCTTGGTAACGACAGGATGACCCTGGAAACAATGGACCGGGCCATAGCGGAACTCGAAAGGCTGTAGATCGCATCGCTTCATGCCGCTGGATTCAGGCGGCGCTTCAGCTGAAGCGCCGCTGCACCACGGTGGTGCACGTTACGGAAACACGACGCTGAACGTGGCCTGCATTCTCGGCGGCGCCGATAACAAGGCGCCGAGCACCGGCGATCCGGAGGCGCCAATGCTGATCATCGACGGCATGGTGATCTTCGGCGGACTGGACGTGAAGCTGCGCAAGACGCTGCGTGAGCGCGTGGTGGAGTTCGCCGATCATCTGCGTGCGATGTTTGGTCGCTGACGTCAGGGGCGGTGATCGCCAAAGGTGGTTCTCGATGTAGCGCTATTGGTGCTGATTAGTTCTGGTTAGTGCTGATGTTAAATGTAGATTGCGCAGTGTTGGTGCTTGACAGATAAGACAGACTAAGGAAATATCTGGACATCGAAGCTCTCGAAGAGTCCAATTTTGTGGCTCCGCCTTCTGGGGGAGATGCCAAATGACTCGTGTCCTCGTGTCCTGTTGCCCGGACTCTTCCTGATTTTGGTCCACGCGTAGCCGCTACGTCGACGTGGCGCGCCTGCCGCGATCAGCCGAGTCGCACCTTCCGTTACGGGGTACTGGTCGCAATCGTGAGTTTGATGTTTGCGGCACTCCTTCCATCGCGATCCCTGGCGAACTTCATTGATACCTGGTTGTATGACGATGGCGTGAATCTGCATGTCAGCGGCGTGACCGAGTTGACGTCCAGCGAGATAGGGCCGTACTGCGAGCCGTACTTCGGCGAGGGCTATATCTGTTACGGCACCAGATACCCTGCCGTACGAGTGGACACCCTTCTGCTTGCCCCCGGCGCCTGGCCGGTCCAGAACAGTCAGAGCATCGATTCCAGTTACGCTGAAGCGAGCTTTGCCTACTATCCCCCAGCGGCCGGTGGCCAGTGGTGGGGATGGTGGTGGGCCGAGAGTGATCACTACATCCACGCGGAGATGTATCAGGAGTGGTGCCTTGCGCCGGGATTTGCGTGCAGCTGCCCGTCGGGCTTTCCCTATCCCTGCGGATCTATTTTTCAATGGCAATACCTGGGGCAGACATCTGACTTTGCCATAGTCGATCCGCCGCCGCCGCCGTGTGAATCAATTTCCGCGATCAACTCAGCAGCGATTGCCGAAATGCTGGGCTAGCAACCACGACCAGAGCCCTTTGAGCGAGGCGCACGTATTTTTTGCCACAATGGCCAGGTTGCCGTAGGCAACAGGGCTTCATCATTCGGCCCAGGCGACGACCCGGTGGGCCCGTACCAGGGGACCGTCACCACCCCGAACACGCTCGACCCTTGTCGCGCAGTTGTCCTCGCCACCAGCGCGCTAGCGGGGGTGCACAGCCATCCATACTTTGAGAGTGCCGCGCAGTACAACGCGGGCATTGGTTGCACAGGCAATCCAGAGCCAAATATAACCTGGAGTGAATTGAGCCATTTGAACGTGAATGTCAATACGGAGTTCAGCCCAGAGGACCAGCAGTGGGTTGCTCAACATGGGGTCCCGCTGTACATGCGAACTCCACTTGTCGACGTGATCCCATATGTTGGCAAGATTCTCAGGCTGGACCCCCCGGGAAGTGGAAGTCCGGTTGAGGTATGGTCACAGTAGGAGTGAGTTATGAACACCAGATCGTTTTCTGTGTGGTCCTGTTGCGCGGCACTCTATGTGGGATTCGCGGCCTTGGCCTTAAGCCAGCAGGCAGAGTGTCCTTTTGAAGACCATCTATGCCTGGATCAACGGTTTGGAGCCGCCTGCGTTGCTGTTTCGGCTGGGGCCGATGCCGAGACCTGTTCGGCCTGGCTGACGGAGGTGCTACAGCGCCCGGATATCGGGTCGCCTGATGTGCAGTCCCTTGTCGGAAGCACATATGTCGCATTGGCGCACCTCACGGCTGACCGCCAACTTGGTCAATCGTATCTTGATCAAGCCGAAGCCACGTACCTTCAAATCCTGATTGAGAATCCTGCCGATGTGCGGATACTGCGGCGGCTTTCGTCGACGGCCACAACGCCTCTGGGACGAGCGGAGTATCTGAGGCAGGCCGTAGAGATCGACCCGACCAATCTGGTAGCAGTCCACGATCTGTCGCGAGCGTTGCTCAACGTTGGTAGCGTCGCAAGCACACTCGAACGCGTTGCCGTTCAGGAGCGGGCATACAGCGAGGCGGATCTGTCTAGCGAGCGGGATCATTTGAATCTGGCGTTTAGCCTCGGATTGAGCTATCGCGTGCTGATTGCACAGCTCGAGTCTTCGGACCCGCCTGCGGACTCGGTGCAAATTACCGCCGTACAGTCACGATTGGCGAGTTTTCTTGATCAGGCACGCGAAGACTTGCATTGGGAATCCCGATTGTCGGAGGCCCTCCAGGAGCCCGCGAGTGCCCCGGAGCGAACGACAGCCACGCTTTCATTCCTCTGTGACCGTCACGCCAGGGCGACTTTCGGGGCGGGGGATTGTATCGAGTCGGTCGCTACGGTAGCCGATGCGATGATGTCGTCGGGTGACACAGGGACCGGGCTGCGATTGGCTGATGCAGTTGCGTCGTCGATGATGTCGCTGGCAATGGACGAATTCGGAGTTGAAGCCGATTACGCGGACTGGCGGGAGCGATTTGCGGAACTGTCGCAAAGCTTATTGTCCCGTGGCGTGGAAACGCCAAGCCTTTACCGTGCGTACTTCCACATGGAGCTGCAGGATCCCGATGCCCGTCTGGAGACATTGCAACGTGGCTCGGCACGGTTTCCTGGAAACCGGGACATAGCGAACGCCCTGGCGAGCGAGTATCTCGATCGCGGAATGCGCGACGAAGCCATCAATCAGATGGTGATCGCCCGTGGCGGCTCGCCCGAACACCTTCAGGCAGTGCAGAGCTACGTGGACGAGTGGCTGAGAACCGAATACCAACAGTGAGCAGCGCAGGTTCACCCAGCAGGACGCTTCTGCCGTGAATGTCGTGAATGCCCGGGCCGCACAGTGCCATGGTTTGCGCCGCAGCAATCAGCGCAACGCCGCAGCGTATGCCTCCGCTTGGAAGCCCACCAGCACCCGGTCATCCAGCTCCAGCACCGGCCGCTTGATCATCGCCGGCTGCGCCAGCATCAGTCGAATCGCCTTGTCCTGATCAAGGCTGGCTCTGTCGGCTTCGGGCAGTTTGCGGAAGGTTGTTCCGGCGCGGTTGAGCAGCTTTTCCCAGCCCGCCTGCGCGGACCACGCCAGCAGGCGATCTCGCGTGATGCCGGCCGACCTGTAGTCGTGGAACGTGTAGGCAATGTCATGCTGATCCAGCCATGCACGTGCCTTCTTCATCGTGTCGCAGTTTCTGATGCCGTAGATGGTTGCCGTGGTCATGACGTGCTTCCAGTTCCTGGTGTTCGCGCATCGTACAGTTGCCTGAACATTGCGCCTGGCAGTCTGGTTACATAAAATCAGACACTATCTGAAAAATACATAAGCTCATGCGAAAGATTACTGCCACCGAACTGGCGCGCAACCTCCGCGCAGTACTGGACCAGGTCCGCGAATCGGGCGAGTCGTATATCGTCGAGCGCGGCGGGCAGCCGGTCGTTCAGGTGTCGCCCACGCCGGGCGAGCAGAGCGCAGAGCAGGCACTGGCCGATCTGTATCGCACGCTGCCTCACGAGGCCGCCGAAGGCTGGCTGGAAGACGCACGTCGGGGCAGCACCCTGCTTGATGACGAACCGCGTGACCCGTGGGATTCCTGATCGATACCTGCATCTGGGTCGATGTCGAGCAGGGCCGGTTGGGCCCGGCAGACGTGTCTGCCCGTACCGGGAACGAACCGGTATATCTGTCGCCCGTCACGCTCGCCGAGCTGCGACTGGGTATCGAGATGGCAGTCGACCCCGGCGTGCGCCAGAAGCGACTGGCAACCTATCGCCGCATGACCCGTAAACCGCTGCTCACGATAGACGCCGATACCGCCGACGTGTTCGGTGAGATCGCCGGCCTGCTGGCCAGGACCGCAGGTCGCTCCCGCCGCACCAGGGTTCAGGACCTGTGGCTGGCGAGTCAGGCGATCCAGCACGGCCTTAGCCTGGTCACCCGGAACGCCGGAGACTTCGCGGACATCGCGGGGCTTGAAGTGGTGAACATCAGCCTTCCCGCCAGATGACGCCATGGCTCAGCGAAGGCAGCGGCTGTTCGCTGACTCCGGATTGACGCGGACACCGGAGCCCCTACCGCGTCAGCGCACGTGCTGCGTTCGGAACGTTTTGGCCTTGCCTTTGCTACGCCGGCCTTCCGTGGCTTCGCCGGTACCCTTCGGCTGCCAGCGCGGCACCAGGTGCTGCTTGCCGTTGCCGATCAGGTCCTCGCGGCCCATGCGCTTCAGCGCCGCGCGCAGCACCGGCCAGTTGTTGGCGTCGTGATAACGCAGGAACGCCTTGTGCAGCCGTCGCACCTTCAGTCCCTTCGGTATCGGCACCTCTTCGGAGTCGCGGGTCACGCGATGCAGCGGGTTCTTGCCGGAGTGGTACATCGCCGTGGCCGTGGCCATCGGGCCGGGCAGAAAGGCCTGCACCTGATCGGCACGAAAGCCGTTCTGCTTCAGCCACAGCGCCAGCTCCAGCATGTCTTCATCGGTGGTGCCCGGATGCGCGGCGATGAAGTACGGAATCAGATACTGCTCCTTGCCGGCCGCCTTCGAATAGCGGTCGAACAGCGTCTTGAAGCGGTGGTAGGCGCCGATACCCGGCTTCATCATCTTCGACAGCGGTCCGTCGGAGATCGCCTCGGGTGCAATCTTCAGGTAGCCGCCGGTGTGATGCTGCGCCAGTTCCTTCACGTACTCGGGCGACTCGACCGCGAGGTCGTAGCGCACGCCGGACGCGATCAGCACCTTCTTGATGCCCGGCAGTTCGCGCGCGCGCTGGTAGAGCCGGATCAGCGGTGCATGATCGGTGTTCAGATTCGAGCAGATGCCCGGATACACGCAGGACGGGCGCCGGCACGCGGCCTCGATCTCGCGGCTCTTGCAGGCCAGCCGGTACATGTTGGCCGTGGGCCCGCCCAGGTCCGAGATCACGCCGGTGAAGCCGGGCACGGAGTCACGAATCGTTTCCACCTCGCGCAGTATCGATTCCTCGCTGCGGTTCTGGATGATGCGGCCCTCGTGCTCGGTGATCGAGCAGAATGTGCAGCCGCCGAAACAGCCGCGCTGTATCGTCACCGAGAAGCGGATCATTTCGTAGGCCGGAATCCGTGCATCGCCGTAGGCCGGATGCGGACGACGCTGATAGGGCAGTTCGTAGATCCTGTCCATTTCCGTGCTGGTCAGCGGCAGCGGCGGCGGATTGATCCACACGTCCTTCTTGCCGTGACGCTGCACCAGCGCCCGCGCGTTGCCGGGGTTTGACTCCACGTGGACGATGCGTGACGTGTGGGCATACAGCACCGGGTCATCGCGCACCATTTCGTAGTCGGGCAGCCTGATATAGCTCGTCTCGCGGTCGGCCTTGGGCACGCGCCGCGTGAATTTCACGACGTGAACGCCCGGCGGTGTGGTGCCGCCGGTCTTGCAGGGCGGTGCCTGCGGTTCCGCAGCGCCGGACCCCGCGGGTGAGGGCGACGGCGAGGGCTCCATCGCATACGGGTCCGGGTGCGGATCCACATGGCCCGGGGTATCCAGATGCGTGGAGTCGATTTCGGTCCAGCCCGGACCCGCCCGGTTGCCGGCGAATGCGGTGCCGCGCAGATCGCGGATCGTGTTGATGGGCTCGCCGGCGGCGAGGCGGTGCGCCAGGTCGACGATCTGCCGTTCGGCGTTGCCGTAGACCAGCAGATCGGCTCGCGCATCCAGCAGCAGGGAGCGGCGGACCTTTTCCTGCCAGTAGTCGAAGTGCGCAATGCGCCGCAGGCTGGCCTCGATGCCGCCGACCACGATCGGCGTACCCGGAAACGCCTCGCGCACCCGCTGTGAATAGACCACCACGCTGCGATCCGGCCGTTTACCGCCCTCGCCGTTGGCGGTATACGCGTCGTCGCGACGGATCTTGCGGTCCGCCGTGTAGCGGTTGACCATCGAGTCCATGTTGCCGGCCGTGATGCCGAAAAACAGCGTCGGTACGCCCAGCTGCTCGAAATCCGTCGTGGTGCGCCAGTCCGGCTGCGCAATGATGCCCACGCGGAAGCCCTGCGACTCCAGCATGCGCCCGACCAGCGCCATGCCGAAGCTGGGGTGATCCACATAGGCATCGCCCGTCACGAGGATCACATCGCATTGATCCCAGCCAAGCGCATCCATTTCCTGTCGTGACATCGGCAGGAAGGGTGCCGGCGTGAGCCGGTGCGCCCAGTGCCTGCGGTAGGAGAACAGGTCACGGGCATCGAGCAGATTGGGTGCAGCCGGGGCGGCCATGGGTGAAATTCTGTCGCTTCAAAGCGCCTACGATACCGGTCGGCGACCGTCGCAGGCAAAAAAACGCCGTCAGCGGCGCGGATTCACGACCCTGCCCTGCCATTCGGAGGTGTTCTGCGCGGAGCCGTCGGCCAGCCAGCCGAACACGACGCTGTGCCACAGCACCCGCTGCACGTATTCGCGCGTTTCGTTGAACGGGATGTTTTCTATCCAGATGTCCATGTCCAGCGAATCGTCCGGCAGCCAGCGGCGCGCCGCGTTGGGGCCGGCGTTGTAGCCTGCCAGCGCAACCGCGATCTGGTTGTCGAACTCGGACATCAGGTCGCGCAGATGCGCGGCGCTGATGCGCAGGTTGGTGGCCGGATCAAACAGATCCGCGCGCCTTGGTTCGGGCATGTTCCAGCGATTGGCGGTGCGCCGGGCGGTTTCGGGCAGCAGCTGCGCAAGGCCGACCGCGCCTGCGGAAGATACGGCGTCGGCACGGAACAGGCTTTCCTGGCGAACGACGCCGTACAGCAGCTGAGGGGGCAGTTCGCCCAGTTGTGCTGCCGCGGCCACCAGCTCCGGATACGGACGCGGGTAGAGCAGCAGGTAGTCATTGAATATGCGCTCGCGTGTGGCGGTGGCGACGGCAACGTCGTACCAGCCCCATTCGACGGCGATGGCGATCGCGAGCGGGCGCTGCGCGTCGGTCAGTTGGCCCAGGCCGTGGTACCACTCGGTAATCGCCTGCGACCGCAGGCCGATCAGCTGCAGCTCGCGGGCGCGCACCAGCGGCAGGGTTGCGTTGACCTGACGCAGCGTGCCGGTATCTACGCGTACCGGATCGGGGTGCGGCACGGCCTCGCGGCCCAGGTGCGCGGCAGCCAGCGCGGCATAGAAGTTGTCAGTGGGCAGGATTGCTTCAAAGCGCTCGCGCGCCTCGTGTTCCCGCCCCTGTGCCTGGGCTGCCCGCGCGGACCAGTAGCGCCAGCGCGTATGGCCGCGGCTGCCGTCCGACATCCGCGCAATGCTGCGCTCGACCCGCGGCCAGTCACCGGACCACAACGCGGCGCGCGCCTGCCACTCCAGCGCATAGTCGTCCAGGTCCGTGTCGCGCGCGCGCTCGAAGTAATCCAGCGCTTCCGGCCGTCGGTCCCAGGCCAGGCCCAGTGCGAGGCGCAGGGCGTACGGGCTGGCCGCCGTCTCGTCATAACCGCGCGCAGCCACCAGGCGTGGAAAGCGCTCCATCGCAGGTTGCGGACTGTTCCTCGCCAGCCTCATCCAGCCGTCCTGCAGGGCGAGTGATTCGATCGGTCTGTCGGGTGTGACTATGACCGCATCGATGCCCTGGCGCGGCTGTTCAATCAGGTCTGCCCAGTGCAGCAGTGGTGCCGCCCTGTCGTTCGGCAGACGGCGCGCGATGACACGGGCGAAGGCGGCCTGGCCACTCTCGAGCAGCAGTCGCACACGCTGCTCGATCAGTTCGTCCGTCATCAGGCCCCGGTCGCGCAGCCACTGGAACGCGGGTTCACACGCCGTTGGAAGCTGGCGCGGCGTGCGCCACTGCTCGATCAGGTCGGCGCTGAGGCCTTCGGTCATGTCGAGTACGACCCGTGCACGCAGATGGTTGCAGCGCAGTTCGTCGTCGGCGAGATCGTCACTGTAGTTCGTGACGAAATCCCCCCAGCGCTCACGACTGGCCAGCGAACGCAGCCAGACCCGGTGCAGCGCGCGTCCCACCGGCTCGTCCTGGTGTGCGGTGATGAACTCGCGCACGGCGTTGTCGGTGTCGGCGTTCGGGTTGCGCAGGGCGCGGGTGTGGCGGGCGGACTGAAGGTAGGGATACAGCGGATAGGCGCGCAAACCTTCGCCGTCGATCGAGGCGGGTGCGGGAATACCGGCCTGCACGGCCGTATAGGTCAGCAGAAACTGTTCGCGTATGCCCGCGTAGGGATCGCCCTCGGGTGCGTCTTCACCGACGACGCTGCCCGTGTAGCCCGAGGTGACGATCAGGCAGGCAATTCCGACCAGTGGCGCTCGGCATCGTTGCTGCATGAAGGTCTCCGTGTCAGTCCTTCTGATTCTATAGGACGTCGTGCAGTTCCGACATCCGTGGCCGTGTACGCAGCGACGCTAGCCAGACGTCGACAGGGGGCGCTATTCTGCCTGCGCCCATGGACTGACCCGGAAGCGCTGATGGATGACTCATTGAATGTGTTTGGTGAACCGCTGGATATCTGCAGTAACCGACCGATGACCGGCTTTTTCCGGGACGGCTGCTGCAACACCAGCGATCAGGATGTCGGCTCGCACACCGTATGCGTGGCTGTGACGAGCGGGTTTCTGGAGTTCTCTTCGGCCCGTGGCAATGATCTGAGTACGCCGCGACCGGAATTCGGGTTCCCCGGGCTGCGTCCCGGCGATCGCTGGTGTCTGTGCGCCGCGCGCTGGCTGGAAGCTTATGAGGCGGGAGCCGCTCCTCGCGTACTGCTCAGGTGCACCCATCAGCGGGCGCTGGACGTCGTGTCGCTGAAGCTGCTCAGGGAGTTCGCGGTGGATCTGAACTGAACGGCTGTGTCTGGCCGTCCTCGCTGATCCGCTTCAGCCAGTTGTCCAGCGTCCACTGATGCCAGTCCAGCGCATAGCGATGCGCGTCCCGCTCCAGCATGGCGTGTTCGTACAGGTAGGCGAACGCGAAGGGAGCAACACCGCAATCGGAGTACTGCATCACGTGACGCAATTCGTGTGCCCACAGGCCGGCATTGTTCCGCGCGGCATCTTCGTCCATGAACAGCACCACATGGTCCACGGTGACGGCCACCAGCCCCATGGACACGACCATTGCCAGGCTCGCCGGTGCAATGCCGTTGGTGCCGCGCCAGCGGACAGCGTCGAGCACATCGTCAGGCACGAACCCCTCCAGCTGTGCGCGAATATTGCGCGGCATCGGCTGCGTACCCAGCTTCAGCGCCGTATCGCGCAGGTAGAGGATCACGCCGGCCAGCGATGTGGCCGCGTCGCGGCGGATCGCGGCTGTGACCGATTCCGCCGGTCGATCGGCGGCGGCGCAGGCGGCCACGACAGTGGCGTGCGTCCGGGTCTCCGGGGCGGCGTGCACGCCACCGTGAACGGCCAGCAGCGCCACGGCCAGCCAGGATACCGCCCTGCGCACCCTGTCCGGACCCGGTCCGAAAGCGTCGGACCGGCGCGGTTGCAGATGAAGCAATACCGCTATTCGATGGAGAACCATGCCCGCCTGCCCTAAAATGCCGCGTTCGTTGGGCAGGCGGTAGTCGGGCATGCGATTGGGCGTCATAGTACGGACCCTCGGGATCCTGCTGCTGTTTTTCAGTGCAACGCTGATTCTGCCTATGTTGGTGTCATTGCTCTACCATGACGGTGAGCTGGCGCACTTTTTCCTGACCTTTGCCATCTCGGTGATCGCCGGCATCGCCCTGTGGCTGCCGCTGCGACGCAAATCACTGCCGATCAGAAATCGCGACGGCTTCGTGATCGTCGCGCTGCTATGGGCGGCGATGAGCCTGTTCGGCAGCGTGCCGTTCATGTTCACACTGGGCCTGAGCTTTCCGGACGCGCTGTTCGAGTCAGCGTCCGGATATACCACGACGGGCGCCACCGTGCTGGTCGGGCTGGATACGATGTCGCCATCCATTCTGTTCTATCGCCAGCAGCTGCAGTGGCTGGGTGGTGCCGGCGTGATCGTCATGGCCGTGGCACTGCTGCCGATGCTGCGTGTCGGCGGTATGCAGCTTTACAAGGCAGAAACCCCCGGCCCGTTCAAGGAAGAAAAGATCACGCCGCGGATCGCCTCGACCGCCCGCAACCTGTATCTGATCTATCTGGCGCTGACGGTGGTCTGTGCGCTGTGTTACTGGCTGGCGGGCATGAACGGGTTCGATGCGATTGCGCATTCCATGACCACCATTGCCACCGGCGGCTATTCGACCTACGACGCAAGCCTGGCGCATTTCGACAGTCCGCTGATCGAGACGGTTGCCATGGTGTTCATGCTGATCGGCGGCATCAGCTTCAGTGTGCACTTCATTGCCTGGCGAACGATGAGTCTGAAGCGATATCGCGACGATGCGCAGGTGCGCGCCTTCCTGTATACCGTCGGCGGCCTGATCGTTGCCGCCACCTTTCTGCTGTTCATCACCGATGCCAAAGGGTCGCCGCTGGAAGCGCTGCGTCACGCCGCATTTCAGGTGGTCTCGGTGGTGACGACAACCGGCTATATCTCCGAGGACTTCTCGATCTGGCCGCTCGCGTTGCCGGTGATTCTGATCTTCGCAAGCTTCGTCGGCGGTTGCGCGGGTTCGACATCCGGTGGCATCAAGGTGATCCGCTTCGTCGTGCTCGGCAAGCAGGCGGCCGTGCATGTGCACAAGCTGATTCATCCGCATTCCGTCCGCCCGATCAGCGTTGACGGACGTGTTGTGCCTGAGTCCGTGATCGACGGGATCTGGGGCTTCTTCGCAATCTACATCGGACTGTTCGTGGCGTTCATGGTGATCCTGATGCTCGATGGCATGGACCAGGTGACCGCCTTCGGTGCCGTGGCCACCGGGCTGAACAACCTGGGACCCGCCCTCGGCGAGGTGGCAACCAACTTTGCGGCCACCACCGCGCAGACCAAATTCGTGATGGTGGCGGCAATGCTGCTCGGCCGCCTGGAGATATTCACGTTTCTGGTGTTGCTGACGCCCGCGTTCTGGCGGCGTTGAATGGCCGTACATTGCGGCCATTTGGTTGCATCGCGCAGGACGCGTACGATGTGGCACATTGTGCGCAGCGTTTTGCTGCTACGGGTCATTGGGGGTTTGCATTGAGCTGGCAGGATTGTCCCGCACCGGACTGGCACACCGAACGCGGTGCGGTGGATCTGGTGATCGATTCCCGTCCGAGAGATCTGGGCGGATTTACCGTGCGACGGCTGCTGCCGTTCGCGAAGCGGCGCATGGTCGGACCGTTCGTGTTCTTCGACCATCTGGGACCGGCCGACCTGCCGCCGGGTCAGGGGCTGGACGTTCGCCCGCATCCGCATATCGGACTGGCCACCGTCACCTATCTGTTCGAAGGCGAAATCCTGCACAAAGACAGCCTGGGCATCGAACAGGCCATCCGGCCGGGCGCCGTGAACTGGATGACGGCCGGGCGCGGTATCGTCCACTCCGAGCGCAGCGGAGAGACCGAGCGCGCGGCACACGCACGGCTGCACGGCATACAGACCTGGGTCGCGCTGCCCGTCGCGCATGAGGAAGCCGAGCCCGCGTTCGTTCACTATGGCGCCGATCACCTGCCGGCGCTGGAACAGCCCGGTCTGTCGATCCGGCTGATCGCCGGCGAAGCGCTGGGCCTGGTGTCGCCGGTTGCCACGTTCTCGCCGCTGTTCTATCTGCATGCACGGATGCAGGCGGATGCGGAACTGACGCTGCCGGCGGACCTGGGTGAGCGGGCGGCCTATGTCGTGAGCGGTGTCCTCGGCGTGGATGGCGCCAGTCACGGAGAAGGCACGATGGTCGTGTTCAGCGACGGGGCGCCGATAACCATCCGCGCGCTGGAGCCGGCCGTGGTGATGCTGTTCGGCGGGCAGGCGCTGGAAGGTGAACGCCACGTCTGGTGGAATTTCGTCTCCAGTTCGTCGCGGAGAATCGAGCAGGCCAAGAGCGATTGGAAGGAAGGACGCTTCGACCCGGTGCCGGGCGACAGCGAATTCATTCCGCTGCCGGACTAGCTGCCGGACTCGCTGTGCGAGTTCGCTGCGGTGCGCGCCAATTCAACTGGCGCGGTGCTCGGCGATGAACTGCCCGAGTGTGCGGAATTCGGCATCGCGCGCGCTGCCACGGCGCCAGGCGGCACCGATCAGGCGGTGATTTTTTTCGTCCAGCGGGTAGGTCCTTACGCTGGTGCGCTGCAGCATGGCCGCGCCCACAGCCATCTCCGGCAGAAAGGTCACGCCCAGATCCGCGTCCACCATTTCGATCAGCGTCAGCAGGCTGGTGGCCGAGAAGCGGCTCACCTTCCGGGTATCGCGAATGCGGCAGGCCTCGATGGCATGATCGCGCAGACAGTGCCCTTCGCGTAGCAGCAGGACGCTGCCGGCGTTGAGGCGATTGAACCGGTAGTGTGTCGGGTCGACCAGTGTAGTGCCTTCCTTCGCCGCCAGCATGAAGCGGTCGGCGAACAGCTCCATCACTTCCACGCCGGGCAGTTCGTACGGCAGGGCGAGCAGCACGATGTCGAGCTGGCCGTCCATGAGGCGGTCGTACAGGCGCCGCGTCACGTCCTCCTGGAGGTAGAGCTGGAGTTCGGGAAATGCCCGCCGCAGCTGTGGCAGAACCCTGGGCAGCAGGAAGGGTGCGATGGTCGGGATCACGCCCATATGCAGCGGACCGTGCAGTGGCTGTGACTGTCCGCGCGCGGCTTCAGCCAGCGCGGTCAGATCCCGCAGACACAGCCGCGCCAGTGTCGCCACCTCCCTGCCGGTGGCGGTGATCGTGACCTGACGGTTGGTGCGATCGACCAGATCCACACCCAGCAGCGTCTCCAGCTCGCGGATCGCCACACTGAAAGCGGACTGCGACACGAAGCATTGCGCGGCCGCGCGGCCGAAGTGCTTTTCCTCCGCCAACGCGACGAAATAGCGGAGCTGCTTGACTGTGGGGAGGCGGGGGGGAGGAACGCTCATCCGCGGTGTCCGACGAACGCGGTTTCCCCGATCACACGCCCAGTTTCGCGAGCGTGTCGCCGACCTCGCGCAGTATGCGCGCCAGCGTGGGGTGCTCGGCCTCGAACTCCAGCGCCGCGGACTCTATGCGCTCGCGCGGTGAATCGGGCCGCTCTTCCGGCTCATCCGCGATCTCCTCGACCTCGTCGGCGAGCGTGGCCAGCAGTTCGCGCGTGCGATCATCAAGCTGCTCGCGCGCGTCCAGTTCATGACGGAGTTGCTCGAGGTGGCGGCGTAGGGTTTGTCTGGGCACGTGGTTCCTTCAGATTGCCGGTTCAATGCGAGCGGGCCAGTGCGAGGGCGGTTCGGTGCTGGGGGTTCACGCGTGTCGGTTGCTGATTGACCGAGCGCGTCCAGTGACGAGCGATGTCCCGGCATTCGGCATCGCTGGTCGGGCAGGCGACCCACCAGTACTGGCTGTTCGGCGCACGTGTGACGTGCAGCGTATCGTTGTGCGTGAAGGCGCGATCGCCGTCCAGCGTCGGCACCGGCGCGTTCGAGCCGAGACGTGCGTCGCCGGGGGGCACGAGCAGGACCCTCTGCTGCTCGCCGTCGACGCAGACCCAGCGGCCGGTGTGGCGGCCGGTGCCCTGCGCGCAGCCGAACACCAGCAGCGGTTCACCGCAGGCACTCATCAGATCGACCTGAATCGAGTCGCCATAGTTGTAGACCGCGCTCTCGCGGATGCACTGGTTTCGCGGGCCGCTGGCAGGTCGATCCAGCGCGACGGCGCGTGCCGCGACCTGCGCCGTTGCCGAGTGCGGCGGCTGAAAACGGAGCGTCACCGTCACGTCCTGCGCCGGCCGTTCCAGATCCTGCGGATAGCGCCAGCGATTCACTGCCTCGATCGCGGCCTGTTCGAAGATGCCGGCAGGTTCGGCCGCCAGAACGCGAACGGCCTCCACCGTGCCGTAGGGCGTAACCGTGAGGGCGAGACGGACCTCGCCGGACAGGCCGCGGGCAGCAGCATCCGGGTAGCCGGGATGTACCTCGAGGATCGGTGACAGCGATGATGCCGCCTCACCATTCCCCTCATTCTGCTGTGCCCAGCCCTGCGCACTCATCAGAGCCACGCAAAGCATCGTGGCTGCATACAGCACGCGCCGGCCTGTTCGCGTCAGGCGCGACCGTGTTCGGGAAGAGTTGCTGGTCATTGCTGTCCCCCGCCGGTGGTGGCCGGAATATGGCCGGTATCTTACCGCAGAAGGGGTGCGGCAGAAGGGGTACCACAGATGGGCTGCTGCGGAAGGGGGTAGCCGCAAGCGACCGCGCGCTGCAGGCTCAGTCCTCGAGCGCGAACCGGATTCGCGTATAGCTGCGCTGGCTGATGGTGTGGCCCATGAACTGACGGGGCTCGAAGCGCCACTGTTCGACGGCGCGCCTGGCTTCGCCGCGAAAGTAGTATTCGTCGGAACCGTCGGTGACGACCAGATCACGCGGGCGGCCTTCGGTATCCACGATGAACTCGATGTCCACCCAGCCTTCCACCCGTCTGTCGAGGGCGCGTGCGGGGTAGGCCGGCACGACATAGTTGATCAGGGTCAACGCCGATGTCGGCAGCAGACGTTCGGACTCCGCGGCGATCAGCCGTGACGTCAGCTCGTCACGCATGGCTGTCAGACGCGACGGGTCGTCGGTCAGCGCCTGCGCCTCGTCCAGCCAGGACATGGCGGCGTCGGCATCGAGGCTGGCGATGGCATCGGCGGCACGATCCAGCAGCGCGTCGAGCAGCTGCTGGCGCGCTGTGAGTGACGCAACGTGTTCAGGGGCCACAGTGAGCAGCTGGTGCAGATAGTGTTTCGCACTCCGGGTTTCCGGAGTCAGCAGCCGGTTAGCCGCCAGGGCTTCGCTGAACGAGACCTCCAGCGCAGTTCTGGACGTCTGAGCTTCCACCCGAGCGAAGGTCGGGTAGCCGGCGCCGTCGATCCCGCCGCCGAAGAGCAGCCCGTCGTCGCGGCCGGCTGGTGCCGGGCCGGAGTCGGCTGCGGTGTCGGGCGGCTCCGGTGGCCGCATGCTCGCCCGCTCCCTTGCCCGCTCCATGGCTGCGCGATCACGGGCCTCGATGGCCTCGATGGCGTGCATCAGGCCCTGTGCGCCTTCGTGGCCCGGCATCACCGCCAGCACACGCGTGGCCAGGGCAGTGGCGTCGTCGGTCCGTCCCTGCTCGGCCGCGACGAGGCCTCGGGCAGTGATGTCATCGGCCACCCGCAGCAGCCCGGTGGCTGCGGACTCGTCGTCGGGATTGCGTTGTCCGGCCCGCTGGTAGAGGTCCCAGGCGCTGTAGCCCTCCGGTTCGAGCAGCATGCCGGCCTGATAGGCCAGATCGGCCATGCGTAGCGGGTTGGCGATGTCGTCGGCGTGACTGACGCCATCCGCCGTCGCGGAGGCAGCCGGCGGCGTGCGGTTGTCGCCCGGCGTCACGGCGGACGAAGATGGCGTCCAGGCCGTCGCCTGTGACCACGGGCGCGCGAGCAGCAGCCAGGTCAACACAACCAGCCCCAGCAGCGCGACTCCGCCCCACAGAAGCAGATCGCCCTGAGCCGCCGTGCGTCTGCTGCCGGAATCGCTCATACCGATGCCCAGAGTCTCTTCACATTACGCAGCTTCGTCAGCAGGCCGTCCACCAGTCCCGACGCTTCACTGCTGTCGACTTCGTGTCGCCGTGCCAGCGACGGGTTCCTGAGCAGGGCACGGTGGTATTGGAGTGCGGCCTGAAGGCTGACCGCGCAACGGCCGGGGGACAGCGGCTTGCGCAGAAAGCGGAAGATCTGTCCGTGGTTGATCAGCCAGACCATGTCCATCACATCGCGGTGCTCGGACACCGCAACGGTCACAAGCTCGGGCAGATGCTGCTTCAGTCGGGCGGTCATGGCCTGGATCGTCGTCCGGTCCACCGAAATATCGGTGAGCAGCACGCCGGGCCTGTGTTCGTTGAGGTGCCTGACGACCTGCACGACATTGGTGGCACGGTAGACCGGTACGCGACCGCGCACGGCCTGCTGAATGGTGTTGGTCACCTCGTCATCGGCGGAAAACACGATGATGCCCAGTCCCTGTGCGAGCTGACGGCGCGGCGGGCCGCCCGCCACGGCGGATTCGCCGACGGTTCGCGGAATCACGGCCGTGGCGGTGAACGATGGGGTGTCGTCGGCGGTTGCATCGACATGATCCGACGTCGGCCTCAGTTCGGTGACGCGGTCACTCTCGAGGACGATTTCGATGCTCTCAGCTTCGTTGTCGTTGTCGTTGTCGTTGTCATTGTCCGCCGCGGCGAACGGCGCGGCCGGCGATTCACCGCTCAGAGGGTACTCCAGCTCCGTTTCCGCGCGTGGCACGGCGGCATCATCGCGGGCCAGCTTCGAGGCCATCTCGATAGTGTCGCGCAGTTGCTGCGGCGCACATGGTTTGGTCAGAAAGCGGAAGACCTCGCCTTCATTGATTGAACGCTCGACGGCATCCAGATCGGCGTATCCGGTGAGCAGAATACGGACCGTTCGGGGCGACAGATGACGTACCGCGGTCAGGACCTCGACGCCGGTCATCTGTGGCATGCGATGGTCGGCGACGATGACGTCGATTTCGCGCTCGCGGATGATGCGGAGCGCTTCACTGCCATCGGAAGCGGTATGCAGGTCGTAGCGGCGCCGGAACATGATGCGCATGGAGTTGAGGACGCGCTCCTCGTCATCAACAAAGAGCAGGCTGGTGCGCTCACCATCGGATTCGGTCTGTCGCAACGCTTCAGCCATCCGGGTTACACCGCAGCGCTCAGTGGTGTCAGGCCCTGCGGCTCGGGCGCTTCAGAGTCGTCCAGCAGCTGGTCGATGTCCTGCATTGACAGCTGGGCGGGCTGTGAATCGTCCGTCCGTATGCCCCTGATCGGCAGTACCACCGTGAACGCCGAGCCCTTGCCCGGTTGTGATTCGATCAGCAGTTGTCCGCCATGCTTGCGGACGATTTCGTCGACAATCGACAGTCCCAGGCCGGTGCCGGAGCCCACGTCCTTGGTCGTAAAGAAGGGATCACGTATGCGTTCCAGATTTTCGGCGGGGATGCCGCAGCCGGTATCGGAAATTGTGATCCCGACGTGTTCGGCGTCGCGCAACGCTGTGGTGATCACGATTTCGCCCTGCTGCTCGATCGCCTGGGCCGCGTTCGTAACCAGATTCAGGAATACCTGGTTGATCTGCGACGGCGAGCACTGCACCGCGGGAAGTTCGCCGAAGTGCCTGTGCACCGTGGCCTTGTGCCTGACGATGTTGTTGGCGATCAGCAGCGTCTTGTCCAGTCCGGCGTTGACGTCGAAGCTCGCCACTGGCGCACGGTCCAGTCGGCTGAAATCCTTGAGGCTCTGCGCGATCTCCGTCAACTGCACCAGGCCTTCGCTGCTGTCCTGCGCAAGCTGCTCGGCTTCTTCGAGGCTTGCGGCAAGTTCCTCGTCGTGCAGGGAGGCTTTCAGCGCCTTGAGCTCGGCAACGAAGCGGGTCTGGTATTCGGTTCGGCTGCCGAACTGTTCGGGACGGAGACTGAACGCGTGACTGCAGCGTGCAACAAACGCTGAAAGTAGCGAGAGTCGTTCCTGAATCAGTTCGGCGTTGTTCGACAGATACAGCAGCGGCGTGTTGATCTCGTGGCTGATGCCGGCAACCAGCTGTCCCAGCGACGACATCTTCTCGGCCTGCACCAGCTGCACCTGGGACTCCTGCAGGTCACGCAGGGCGCCCTGAAGTTCCGTGGTGCGATGGGTCACCCTCGCTTCCAGCGTTTCATTGAGTTCGGCCAGATGGCCGTTGGCGAGATTGAGTTCCCGGTAGCTCTGATGCAGCCGCCAGCCGGCCAGCCCCGCCGCTGCCAGCAACAGCATCGCGTAGACCGATAGTATGGTGCGTGCCTGGTCGGTGCGTGCCGCAGCGCCGGCGTACAGCTCCCGAGCCGCCTGGTGCACGGCCGCGCTGAGCTGCTCTACCGGTATGGCCGACAGCTGGCGCAGACGATTCTCTATGACCGGCCTGGTGGCGAACAGCTGCTCGATCTCCCGGCGCAGCCGTTGCATGTCGGCCGGCATGTTCGCATCGATACGCTGATCGCGTTGCAGACTGGCCATCAGCCGTCTGAGCTCGGGGGGTGGCGCAGCGGCTGGACCCGCAGCGTAGTCCAGTGTGCCGGCGACCAGCGCGAAGGTATCGGCGGCAGCGGCATCGAGGCGGATTTCACGCATGCGCTGAACCAGCTCCGGGCCCGCCTCGCGGACTTCGGTCAGGCCGTTCGCGAAAAGTGTCAGGTTGCCCGCGAGTTCATCGCTGAGCTGCAGGGTCTCCTGCAACGAATTCGTGAGTGTCTGCGTAGCGCCCTGGAGACGGGTCTGCCGGGCTGCGCCGGCACGCAGCGGCGGCAAGAGCGATTCCAGACGGGCAGGCCCCTCCGCCAGACGGGCCCGCAGGGCCGCGGAATTCCCGGAAGCAGTCTGGCGAACGGCCCAGGCGCCCTGCAGACCAGCTACAAAGTCCGCGTGGTCGGCGGTGATGCGCTCGAGCTCCAACAGCGCTGCACTGTGCGCAACGTGGTGCTCGATCGGTATCCCTCGAGACTGCACAATGAGCATGGCAAGCAACACCATCGCGGCAACAGCCAGTGCAATCACGGCAGCGGAACGCTTCATTGGCGGCTCGATTCTGACAGTTATCCGGCAACCCTAGGCAAATCAGGGCTTCGGCGCAGTGAAGGCGGTCACATCGCAGGGACCCCGTGGCGGTCGCCCCCGTGGCCGGTCTTTGGGCTATGATGGCCGAGGTTTCAGATAAGTATGTTTGACAAGTCACGCATGTCCGGAAAAGGGGAATTTGTCATGAGAATCGTCCTGAGTACTGTAACCGCGGTTGTCGCGGTTGCGCTGGCGGCAGTCGCGCTGGCCACGCCCAGTGAGGGTGAGCCGGCGCCGGAGTTCCGACTCCAGGATCAGAATCACGATTGGCACGCGCTGGAGGACTTCGGCGGCCGCTGGCTGGTTCTGTATTTCTATCCCAAGGCCGATACGCCCGGATGCACGACCGAAGCCTGCGAGTTCCGCGACAACATATTCGCCTATGAGGCCCTGGGCGCCGCGGTGGTCGGTGTCAGCCTCGATGATGTCGAATCACAGGCTGAGTTTGCGGAGAAATACTCGCTGCCGTTCCCGTTGTTGTCCGATGCACAACAGGAAGTTGCATCCCGCTATGGCGTGCTGACCCGCATGGGCAGCATGGCGATAGCCAGTCGCCAGACGTTCCTGATCGCTCCGGATGGACGCATCGCCAAACACTACGAGCGCGTCAATCCGGAAACACATGCCACCGAAGTGCTGGCCGATCTCAGGCGGCTGATGTAGATCGCATTGTCAGTCCTGAATTCCGCAACGCAACAGTCGGAGCCGGGCGGCGACGCACTGCGTCCCCGCTCGGCACGCTCGAGGAAGCTCGAAGCCAGCCTGCGCGGGCATGTCGGTCGCGCGATAGCCGACTACAACATGATCGCAGACGGCGACCGTGTAATGGTCTGTCTTTCCGGTGGCAAGGATTCCTATACGCTGCTCGACATGCTCATCAGTCTGCGGCGTCGCGCGCCGGTCAGTTTCGAGCTGATCGCGGTGAACCTGGATCAGAAACAGCCGGGTTTCCCGCCGGAGGTGCTGCCGGCCTATCTGGAGGGCCTTGGCGTCCCGTATCGCATCGTCGAGGAAGACACCTACTCGATCGTCACCCGCGTGATTCCTGTGGGCAGGACGATGTGCGGGCTGTGCTCCAGACTCAGGCGCGGGATCCTGTATCGGGTTGCCGATGAAGTCGGGGCCACCCGGATTGCACTGGGTCACCATCGTGACGACATCGTCGAAACCCTGTTCCTGAACCTGTTTCACGGCGCGCGCCTGAAGGCGATGCCGCCCAAACTGCGCAGCGACGACGGCCGTCATGTGCTGATCCGACCGCTGGCCTACTGTCCGGAAGGTGAAATCGCCCGCTATGCCGCGATGCGCGAGTTTCCTATCATTCCGTGCAATCTGTGCGGTTCCCAGGAGAACATGCAGCGCCGCAGGATCAAGGCCATGCTCGCCGACTGGGAGCGCGACGATCCGGGTCGCACCGACAGACTGTTCCGCGCCCTGCAGAACGTGACGGCATCGCATCTGGCCGATGCCGCTCTGTTTGATTTCGCTGGTCTTGAGCGACTCGCGGAGGATCAGCCGGCGGCAGATGATTCTCGGTAAGCGGCCGCACTCACTTCCAGCCGCGTCCCGAGGTCCCTGAGCGCTTCGGCGACTTCCCGAGCGCGCGCGATTCTCTGCTCCGGATCCTTTGCCAACAGCTTGTCCAGCAATGCCTGCAGCGCCGGAATACAAAGTGCCGTGTCGTCTTCCGGGAACAGGCCCACGGCGGTGAGCGAATCGGCAAGATCCGGCAGCGGTGTTTCGCGGTGCTGCTGCAGAATTTCCAGCGGTGAATCACCTGTGAACGGCTTGTGGCCGGTGAGCATCTGAAACAGGATTACGCCCAGCGCGTACAGATCGCAACGCTCATCGGACTGGCGTCCATCCGCCTGTTCCGGGCTCATGTAGTAAGGTGTGCCACGAATCGGTTCGTCAGCGTTGGATTCGGGCTTCCTGCCATCCTGCAGTGTGGTGGAGATGCCAAAATCGATCAGCGCGATGCTGCCGTTCTCACGCAGCATGATGTTGCCGGGCTTGAGGTCCCTGTGCACGATGCCGGCAGAGTGGACGATGGCCAGTGAGTCGGCAATCTGGGCAGCCAGTTGCAGCGCTTCCCGCATCGGTAGCGCATGACCGAGCCTTGTGCCCATGTGACCCAGTGGAAAGTACTCCATCACGATGTAACAGTGCTCGCGTGTTGCACGAAACTCGTGGATTACGGCGACGGCAGGATCATCGACTTCGTACAGCAGCTTGAGCTCATCGACGAACTGCTGAAAGTGCTCGTCACGAGACATCGAGCGGCGTCCGCGGTGCAACACTTTCAGGACGACCTCCTCACATCGTTCGGCGCTGAAGGCCCGATGCACGGTGACATTGTCGTGATTCGCGAGTCGTTGCAGCAACTGATACCCGAACGGGGCCGGTTCTGCGCTCGATCCGCTGACCTGGACCCGCGCCCGATCGAAGGCGCGCCCGATGGCGCTCACCACCTGTTCGCGGCCAGCCAGTCCCATGGGAACGCAGTCGGCTGCGCCGGACCTGAGCGCCTGCACGGCGGTGTATTCGCTACCCCCGTGGGTGAGAAGGACCACGGCAGGCGCGGACGGGTCGGCGGTCAGTGTGGTCAGGGCTCGCAGCACCTCCGCGGCACTGTCGGCACCATCGCTGAAGTCGCAGGAGGCCAGTATGACGTCGAAGCTGCGGATCCGCTGCGGCTCGGCAGCGATGCGGGCCAGGTCGCTGTTCATGGTCTGCACCGCCGCGTTGCGCCAGCCCTTGACGGTGTAGCCGCGCAGCATGGCCAGCGCCCTGGGGTCGCGTTCCAGGATCAGGATCCGGGGTGGTGCAGAATGTTCGTCATGCATGGCATTCTCACGCTAGCAAAGATCGCTGCGCAAGAAAGTGACCGCCTTCACAGCCCGCCTTCGAACGACGGGGCGGGGTCAAGCGCCGCCGCTCAGCGGCGGGCTTCGGAAATGTCGCGCAGCGCGTTGAGAGCCGTAGGCAGGTCTCGGCGCAGGCGGCCGCGCACCAGAAATCTGGGGATAGGCGTGCCCGGATCCAGTTGCAGCTGGTGCGCGAGCAGGATGCGGCCGTCGGGCTGCGGCAGCAGTACCCAGAAGCCCTCCAGCGAACCCAGCGGTCCACTGATCCGGGTCACATCGACGCGTTCGTAGGGTTGGTAGTCGAGCCTGAAAACGTGCTCGAAGCGTGGCAGAAAGAACACGGCGCGGATCTGCTGCATGAAGATCTGCGCGCGGCCATCATCAAGCGTTTCCAGCAGTTCGCAGCTGTGGACGTTGGGGACGTACTCCGGAGCGATCTCGCAGGCCGTCAGCACATCCCAGATGGTCTGCGCCGGTGCGTCGATGATCAGCGCAACGCGTGCCGTGACTTCCCCGAGCGGCCCGGTACTCTCGGTCTCCACCTGCATGGCGCCAGTGGCCAGCAGTTCGTGGTCGAGCCAGTCGACGTCCTGCAACTGCGCCACGGACGGTGTCGGCCAGACGCCCAGCAGCGTCGCGATGATGACGATCGCGGCAGATTCAGGCAGTGGTTTCATCGGCTACCGTATTGCGCAGCACGCCTATCCTGCTGATGTGGACCTCGACCGTGTCGCCTGGCTTCAGCCACAGAGGCGGCGTACGGGCCGCACCGACGCCGCCGGGGGTGCCGGTGACGATCACGTCGCCGGGCAGCAGCTCCGTCCAGGTTGAACAGTAGGCAATCAGCGCGGGCACATCGAAGCACAGGTCGCTGACTGGAGAATTCTGCACCACTTCGCCATTCAGCCGGGTGCTCAGATGGAGTGCGGCGGGATCGGGAATCTCGTCGGTGGTCACCAGCCACGGGCCGAAGGCGCCGCTGCCGGGGAAGTTCTTGCCCGCCGTGAACTGCGAGCTGTGACGCTGGAAGTCGCGGATGCTGCCGTCATTGAAGATGCTGTAGCCGGCGACGAAGTCCAGCGCGCGCTCGCGCGAGACGTGACGCGCGCGCTTGCCGATGATGACGGCGAGTTCGCCTTCATAGTCGAACTGTTCCGATACCCGGGGACGGCACAGCGGCGCACCATGCCCGGTCACGCTGGACGGGAAACGTACGAAAATCACCGGATGATCGGGTGGCTCGTGGCCCATCTCGAGAATATGCGGCAGGTAGTTCACGCCCACGCACAGAAACCGCGTGGCCGGGCCCGGCATGACCGGCAGAAGATGTACCTCGTCCAGATAGAAGTCCGGGGTGCTGGCTGGCAGCGACTTCACTTCATGCAGCGCGTCGGCAGCGAGCAGGGCACGCAGGTCCGCGAATCTGGCGCCCAGCTGCTGCCCGGCATCGACAATGCCGTTGCCTTCGATCCATCCAAAGCTGGCGTGGCCGCTCTGTTGGAAGCTGACCAGACGCACTCAGCTGTCCTGCGTATCGGCGCCGGCCTGCGCGCGGAGCTGCTCCAGCGCCGTCGTCAATGGCAGCAGCTGCTGACCCTGCGCACCCAGCCGGCGCAGTGATACCGTACGCTCGGCCACCTCGCGCTTGCCCACGGCAATGATCACCGGGACCTTCGCCAGGCTGTGCTCGCGCACCTTGTAGTTGATCTTTTCGTTGCGCAGGTCCGTCTCGGCGCGCAGGCCGGCCCTGGCCAGTTCGTCACGCACCTCGATGGCATAGGCATCGCCATCGGAGGTGATGGTCGCGACCACGACCTGCAGCGGCGCAAGCCAAAGCGGCAGTGTGCCGGCGTGGTGTTCGAGGAGAATGCCGATGAAGCGCTCCAGCGAACCGAAGATCGCACGGTGCAGCATCACCGGCGTATGGCGGGCGCCGTCCTCACCGATATAGCCGGCGCCAAGCCGTGCCGGCAGGTTGAAGTCCACCTGCAGTGTGCCGCATTGCCAGTCACGACCGATCGCGTCGCGCAGCACGAATTCGATTTTCGGGCCGTAGAAGGCGCCTTCACCGCGATTGTGCTCGTACGCCAGTCCCAGGGTTTCCATGGCCGCAAGCAATGCGCCTTCCGCTCTGTCCCAGACGCCGTCATCGCCAATGCGATTGTCGGGGCGATCTGAGAATTTCACGACAACATCGTCGAAGCCAAGGTCGCGATAGATGCCCAGCAGCAGATCGCAGACCTTGCGGGTTTCATCAGTGATCTGCGCCTCGGTGCAGAAGATGTGCGCATCGTCCTGAGTGAAAGCGCGCACCCGCATCAGGCCGTGCAGTGCGCCGGACGGCTCGTAGCGGTGCACCTTGCCGAACTCGGCCAGCCGCAGCGGCAGTTCGCGGTAGCTGCGCAGAGCACTGTTGTAGATCTGTACATGCCCGGGGCAGTTCATGGGCTTGATCGCAAAGATGCGTTCGTCTTCGGTCTGGCTGGTGAACATGTGCTCGCCGAATGACTGCCAGTGCCCGGAGGCCTCCCAAAGGGAGCGATCCATCAGTTCCGGGGTATTGATTTCGCGATAGCCGGCCAGCTGCTGACGCCGGCGCAGGTAGCCCACCAGCGTACTGAACAGCGTCCAGCCGTGCGGGTGCCAGAATACAGCGCCCACCGCCTCTTCCTGGAAATGGAACAGGTCCATCTGCCGCCCCAGCTTGCGGTGGTCGCGGCGCTCGGCTTCGGCCAGCCTGTCCAGATACGCATTCAGCTGCTTCTGGTCCGCCCATGCGGTGCCGTAGATGCGTTGCAGCATCGGGTTGCGCGAATCGCCGCGCCAGTAGGCGCCGGCCAGCCTGGTCAGCTTGAACGCGAGGCCCAGGCGGCCGGTGGATGGCAGGTGCGGGCCGCGGCACAGGTCGATGAACTCACCCTGGCGGTAGACGGAGATCGGTTCGTCGGCCGGAATGGCCGCAACGATCTCCGCCTTGTAGTGCTCGCCCTGGTCACGGAAGAACGCCACCGCATCGTCCCTGTTCCAGATCTCACGCACGATCGGCTCGTCGCGGGCAACGATGTCGCGCATGCGCGCTTCAATATGCTCGAGGTCTTCCGGTGTGAACGGCTCGTCACGCGCGAAATCGTAGTAGAAACCGTTCTCTATGGCCGGTCCGATGGTGACCTGCGCATCCGGGTACAGTTCCTTGACCGCCTCGGCCATCACGTGGGCGGCATCGTGGCGCAGCAGCTCCAGGCCGTCCGCGGAATCGCGCGTCACGATTTCCACGCTGGCGTCGTCGGTCAGCGTGGCGGTGAGATCGGTCAGGCGTCCGTTCACGCGCACGGCAACCGCCGATTTTTCCAGGCGTGAACCTATGTCACGGGCGATCGCCAGGCCGTCAACGGCGGCGTTGAAGGTTCGCGTGGAACCGTCGGGTAAAGTAATGGCGGGCATGGACCTGCTGCTGGGTAAGGCGCGTCAAGGCTGCGCATTGTACGACAACGCGTGCGCGCGGCCAGCCAGCTGTTGCCCGTCAGGCGCTGGGTCGCAGGCCGGAACGTGCCTGCATCATCAGCCCGGCACCCCGATCGCCGACGTGCGCGACAACGGCCTTGCGGCGGTGCAGGCGCACGACATGGCCGAGGTTGACCGCGAACACGAGGTTGACCACGGTCCCCGCCGGCAGCCCGAGGGCCTCGATTTCGAGAAATACGCCCATGGCCGACAGATTTCTCGCCCGACAACGAAAATACCGGCCTCCTGGCAGCGACAGGTAGACCGTGGTCGATACTTTGCTTCTTTCCAGCAGACGTCTTTCCATCTGCCAGCACCTCTTTGTGGGTGAATCCAACAACCGTGACGATGGCAAAGCATGCCCGCGCCCGGATCAAAATCAAGCCTTGAATTTCCGCGTGGAACATGCGTTGTGGTCTGGTAATGGACAAATGTTCAGGCGCGGCCGCGACTTTACGAGATGGACGCGGGCGGGACTTTCGTGCCGGTGTCGGGTCTGTGAGGCCGGATTTGCAGGGCGCAGTCCGATTATGTTGCGCACGCGGCGCACTACCTGCACAATCGCGCCCGCTGCGGGGCGTATTGCTGTTGACACTGTCGGGGACAGGCCAGACAATACGCCGCTTATGTCCGCGGAGGGGTACCCAAGCGGTCAACGGGGGCAGACTGTAAATCTGCTGGCTATGCCTTCGTAGGTTCGAATCCTACCCCCTCCACCATTCGGACGGGGCGCTGGGTTTACTGCTGAGGGCTTGCTGAAGGCGGGTGTAGTTCAACGGTAGAACCTCAGCCTTCCAAGCTGATGATGGCGGTTCGAGTCCGCTCACCCGCTCCAGAATTAATGGAAACTGGCGTGCGCAAGATGACTGGGGAGATTTCAAAGGGGTCTCCTGGCGCTTTGCTCGGAGTTAATGCTCGGGACCACGGCCACAGGCTTCCCGCCCACATAGCTCAGTGGTAGAGCACTTCCTTGGTAAGGAAGAGGTCACCGGTTCAAGTCCGGTTGTGGGCTCCAGGTTATTCGGGGCAATGATTGTTCCGGACGGTATTGAATAACAACTAGTTAACATCAACCAACGCGCAGCCCGCGCTGATAGTGTTCGCCGGAAGACAGACCGGTAGCGGGTGCGGCAGGAGTATTTCCTATGTCCAAAGCAAAGTTTGAGCGTAAGAAGCCACATGTGAATGTGGGGACGATCGGTCACGTGGATCATGGGAAGACGACGCTGACGGCGGCGTTGACGAAGGTGATGGCGGACAAGTTTGGTGGAGA
>JBJHBP010000018.1:0-80443 GCA_050485545.1 Gammaproteobacteria bacterium | reverse complement strand
TTTTCCGACACCCGATGAGCCTGTTGCTGACTACGGTATCGGCAACGGCGATGGCGATGGCTATGGTGATGGCGATGGCGGGCGCAGGATGCAGCATCGGGCGGAATAACGACGATGTCATCGACCAATCCGCTTGCCGCCTATCGTGAACGGCTCGATAGCGGCCTGCTCCACCCCGACCCGAACCAGGAACGCGCCGTTGCGGAACTGCAGCGCCTGTACGACGATCTGGTCGCGGTGCAACCGCGTCGATCCGTATGGTCACGCGCGCTGGCGCGCTGGTCGGGGAAAGCGCGCGAACCCGAATGCGGCGTCTATCTGTGGGGCGGTGTTGGTCGCGGCAAGACACTGCTGATGGACATGTTCTTCGACTGCCTGCCGTTCCGCAACAAACGGCGGCTGCATTTTCATCGCTTCATGGGCACCGCTCACGCGCTGTTGCAGCAGGTCCGCGACCACCGTGATCCGTTGACGCTCGTGGCCGCGCAACTGGCACGGGACACCCGCATCATCTGCTTCGACGAACTGGCGGTCACCGACATTGCCGACGCCATGATCATCGGCAATCTGTTCGCGGCGCTGTTCGAACGCGGCGTGACGCTGACCGCCACGTCCAATCTCGCGCCAGGGGAGCTGTATCGCGATGGCCTCCAGCGTGCGCGCTTCGTTCCGGCCATCGCGTTGATCGAAAAACACACCCGTGTCGTGCATCTGGACGGACCGACGGACTATCGGCTGCGCGTACTGGAAAAGACCGATGTCTACCAGACGCCGCTGAGCGATGCGGCCGAGCAGCGAATGAATGCGTATTTCGATGCGATCGCACCCGATGCGGGCGCCTGGAACGGCCACATCGACGTGCTGGGCCGCCAGATCGCGTGCCGCAAGGCGGCAGACGGTGTCATCTGGTTCGATTTCGCCGAAATCTGTGCCGGCCCCCGCAGCCATACTGACTACGTGGAGCTCTCCAGGCTCTACCAGACCGTGCTGGTTTCCGGCGTGCCACGTTTCGATGCGACACTGGAGAACGAGGCACGGCGATTCATCGCGCTGGTGGATGAGTTTTACGACAGGCGCGTCAAACTGATCCTCACTGCGGCTGAACCGGCACACAACCTGTACGGCGGCACGCGACTGACGCACGAGTTCCAGCGCACGGACAGCCGCCTGCGGGAAATGCAGAGCCGTGAGTATCTGGCTACCGAACATCGGCCATGAACGGTGTCCGACATCAGGGGGAGACTGGCGGTGCGTGACGAACTGATCAGCAACATCACCGGTGCGGCGCGAGGCCTGCGCCTGCCGGCGAAACTGCCACTGAACCGGGCGCGATTTCTCGAGCAGTACTTCGCCCACGTTTCCGAGGAAGACCTGGGCGAAGACCCGCGCACCCGGGCCGCCGCGGCGCTCAACCACCTGGTCTGGGCACGTACACGCAAGCCGGGCCGTGCGCTGGTGCGGGCATTCAATCCCGATGAGCAGACGCACGGCTGGCATTCACCGCACACCGTCGTTCAGGTGGTCAACGACGACATGCCCTTTCTCATCGACTCCATCACGATGCGGATGAACGCACTCGGGCATGCCATTCACCTGACACTGCATCCCATCATCCATGTCGCCCGCGACGGCCGCGGCCGCCTGACGAACTGGCGGGCAACAGCCGCGGACGACCACCTGCGTGAATCCCTGATCCACATCGAGGTGGCACGCGAGACTGACCCGACGGTGCTCAAGGACCTTGAAGAAGCACTGCACAGCACGCTGAACGACGTGCGCAGCGCCGTCGAAGACTGGGCAGAAATGCTCGCCAGACTGCGCGACAGCAGTCGCCAGCTGCGTGCCCGGACTACGAAAGCCGATGCGCTGCTCGACGATGCGCTGCGCGAAGAGAGCTGCGCGTTTCTTGACTGGCTGGCGGACGATCACTTCACAGTGCTGGGTTATCGCGAGCAGTCACTGGTTCGCGGTGCGCGATCGGACAGGCTGGTGCCGCGCCCGGACACAGGACTGGGCATCCTGCGACCGTCACTGCGCGATCCGGAAAGCCTGACGCTGACCGGCGTGGCGCGCGACGAGGCCCGTTCCGACAATCCGCTGGTGGTCACCAAGATCGCGATGCGCTCCACGGTGCACCGGCCGGCACGACTGGACTACATCGGCGTCAAGGTGTTCGGGCGCAACGGCCGACCGGTGGCGGAACGCCGCTTTCTCGGGTTGTTCACATCGGACGCCTACCATCGGCGTCCGCGCAACGTGCCGCTGATCAGACGCAAGGTCGATGAGGTGTTCGCGCGATTCGCCATCGATCACCGCAGCCATCGCGGCAAGCGACTGCAGCATATATTGGACACGTTTCCGCGCGACGACCTGTTCCAGATCAGCATCGAAGACCTGACACGCATCAGTTTCGGCATTCTGGGCCTGCAGGAGCGACACCGGGTGCGTCTGTTCTGGCGACGCGACCCGTTCGGACGCTTCTACTCGTGCCTCGTCTACATGCCGCGCGATCTGTACAGCGTTGCAGCGCGCAGTCAGGTCGAGCAGATCCTTCAGGAGGGCTTCGCGGGTGTCGAAGCGGAGACGGAAGTCACGCTGTCCGAATCCACGCTGGCGCGCCTTGCAGTGACCATTCGCAAGGCGCCTGACAGCATCGACGCAGCACCGGACACCGCAGCACTGCAGAACCGCATCGGCGAGGCTGTTCGCGGCTGGAACGAGCGGGTGCGCGAAGCGCTGCTCAACCGGTTGCCCGAGGATGTCGCGCTGCGGCTACTGCACCGCTATGCGGAGCTGTTTCCGGCGATCTACCGCCATGAAGCCGGTGCCGGGCGTGCAGCGGACGACATCGTACTGCTGGCGGCGATGCAGGATGAGCAGAAGGCACTGATGACGCATCTGGAGTCGCGCGCCAGTCGCGACATCGAATCCGATGCCGCTCGCAACGCCGCCGCTGACGTTACTCCCGATGTCGCAGCCGATGTCACGTGGCGCTTCAGCATCTATCGACACCATGGTGCCATCCCGTTGTATCAGGCATTGCCGATACTCGAAAACATGGGCATGAAGGTGGTCAGCGAACAGTCCTTCGCCCTGGAGCCGGCAGCTGATGGACTGCTGATCCAGGACTTCATCCTGCAGGCGGCGGACACAACGACCGCCGACGACAGCACCACGCAGCGATTCAATGACTGCTTCGCGCGCGTGGTTGCCGGCGACACCGACAACGACCGTTTCAACAGCTTCGTCCTCAACGCGGGCCTGACATGGCGCGAGACGGCGCTGATTCGCGCCTACAGCCGCTACATTCTGCAGACCGGCCTGCCCTTCAGTCAGGACTACATGCAGCAGGTGCTGGCCCGCTATCCGCGCTTCTGTCGCGCTCTGGTGGACCGCTTCCATGCCCACTTCGACCCCGACGCGTCGGCATCGCTGCGGCGGCGGCGACTGGACGCCAGCAACGACCGGCTGCGTGCGGAACTGGATGAGGTCAGCACTCTGGATGAGGATCGGATCCTGCGTGCGTTCCTGGCCGTTATCGATGCCACGATGCGCACCAACTTCTTCCAGCTTGTCGATGGCAGGGCCAAGCCGTATCTGTCGTTCAAGCTCGACTCCTCCAAAGTGCCGGAACTGCCCCGGCCCTGGCCCATGTTCGAGATATTCGTCTGTTCGCGGCTGATGGAGGGCATTCATCTGCGCTGCGGACGTGTCGCCAGAGGCGGAATACGCTGGTCGGACCGGCGCGAGGACTTCCGCACCGAAGTACTCGGACTGATGAAGGCGCAGCAGGTCAAGAATGTGGTGATCGTGCCGCGCGGCGCCAAGGGTGGCTTCGTCTGCAAGCGACTGCCTGCGCATGACGCGGAAGCGTCGCGGCGCGAAGTGGCCGCCTGCTACGAGAATTTCATCCGCGGCCTGCTGGACGTGACCGACAACATCGTCGACGGCCGCACGGTGCGGCCGCAGCGCGTGCTGGCGCGTGATGGAGACGACAGCTACCTGGTGGTCGCCGCCGACAAGGGCACGGCGACGTTTTCCGATCGGGCCAACCGCATCGCGGACGAATATGGCTTCTGGCTGGGCGACGCGTTCGCATCCGGCGGCTCAACGGGCTACGACCACAAGAAGATGGCCATCACGGCGCGTGGCGCATGGGAAGCCACCAAGCGCCATTGCCGCGAAATCGGCGTCGATGCCGAAAGCGATCCGATCACCGTCATCGGCATCGGCGACATGAGCGGCGATGTGTTCGGCAACGGCATGTTGCTGTCGCGCTCGATACGACTGGTGGCGGCCTTCAATCACCGTCACATATTCATCGATCCGGCACCGGATCTGCAGGCCAGCTTCCGCGAAAGGCAGCGGCTTGCGCAGTTGCCGCGCTCAGGCTGGGACGACTACGACGTTGCCACACTGTCGCCCGGCGGCGGCATCTACGCTCGCAGCAGCAAGTCGATACAGCTCAGCGCCGAGGTGCGCCAACTGCTCGAAGTGACTGCGGAAGCCGTGACACCGCCGGAGCTGATACGCGCCATCCTGCGCGCGCCCGCGGACCTGCTCTGGAACGGCGGCATCGGCACCTATGTGAAATCAACGCATGAATCGCATGCCGATGCCGGCGACCCGGCCAACGACAATGTGCGCGTCAACGGCAGCGAGCTTCGCTGCCGGATCGTTGCCGAAGGCGGCAACCTCGGCTTCACGCAGCCCGGGCGCATCGAGTTCGCACGTCGCGGCGGACGCATCAACACCGACTTCATCGACAACTCCGGCGGCGTCGACTCTTCCGACCGGGAAGTCAATCTTAAAGTCCTGCTCAACCCGGCGCTGAACGACGGCCGCCTGCGCCTGCACAATCGCAACCGCCTGCTGGCGGCGATGACCGATCAGATCGCCTCGGCGGTACTGGCCAGCAATCATGCACAGACGCAGGCGCTGTCGGTTCTTGAGTCTCGTGCGCGCGAGCGTCTGGGCGAACACGCGCGCGTGATCCGCCTGCTGGAGAGAGAGGGGCTGCTGGACCGCCACGTCGAGCAGTTGCCGACCGACGAACAGATGGAGGAACGACGGGCCGAGCAGCGCGGCCTGACGCGCCCGGAGCTGGCGGTGATCTTCAGCTACTCGAAGATACAGCTGACCGCGAGCCTGGTGGACAGCGACATTCCCGAAGACCGGTTCGTCGTCTCCGAGCTGCGCGGCTACTTCCCGGCGCGCGTCGTGCGTCGCTTTCCCGACCTTCTGGAACGTCATCCGCTGCGCCGCGAAATCATCGCGATGCGGATCGCAAGCAGCATGATCAATCGCATGGGACCATTCTTCGTGCTGCGCGTCGCCGAAGAGACCGGCGCATCGGTGGCCGAGATTGCCAGGGCCTATGCCATCGCCCGCGAAATATTCGGCGTACGCAGGCTCTGGCAGGACGTGGAAAACCTGGATGGCAGGATCGAGACTTCAACCCAGTACGACGCGATCTTTCAGATCAGCCGCATGCTCAGACGCAGTGTCCACTGGCTGCTGGAACGACATCGCGCGGACCTCACGATCACTTCCGTGGTGCGACGCTTCGCACCGGCGGTCGATGAGGTGCTGACCGCCATGCCCGAGCTCGCCAGTGGCAGAACACGCCGCCAGCTGCAGCGCGCAACCGCGGATCTGATGCAGCTGGGCCTGCCCGAAACACTGGCGCAGCGCGTCGCCGCGCTCACCGTGACAACCCGGGTTCTGGACATCGCCGAAGTGGCACGCGAACTCAGACTGCCGGTACGGGCCGTGGCCGAGCTGCACTTTGAGCTGGCCCGCGGTCTGAAACTGGACTGGCTGCGTGATCAGATCGAAGCACTGAAAGTGGACGGCCGCTGGAGCGCGGTCGCGCGCAGCGCCCTGCGCGAAACGCTGGCACGGGAACAGCGCCGACTGCTGACGGGCATCCTCGCAAATCGCGGTCGCAGCCAGCCCAGGGCGGCACTCGCACAATGGCTGGGCAGCGCCCGCGAACGTATCGTTCGCGTCAGGCGTCTGCTCGATGAGATCGGCAGCGCGGGACCACCCGACTTTGCCGCGTTGTCGGTGGCCCTCAGGGAACTCGACAGATTGAATTGACAGCGTAGACTGCTGCCACACACACAGGAGACGCCCGCACCATGCCCGATCAACGCGCCGTCCGCCCCGGACGCCTGATACTCGTTCGCCACGGCCAGAGCGAATGGAATCTCAAGAACCTGTTCACCGGCTGGACCGATGTGGATCTCACCGAGCAGGGCATACGCGAAGCGCGTGATGCCGCCCGCGTGCTGTCTGCTGAAGGCTTCAGCTTCGATGTTGCGCATACATCGGTACTGGTGCGCGCAATCCGTACGCTGTGGCTGATCATGGATGAGATGCAACTGAGCTGGGTGCCGGTTCATCGTCACTGGCGACTCAATGAACGCCACTATGGTGCGCTGCAGGGCCTGGACAAGGCCGAAACCACCGAACGTCATGGCGCGGAACAGGTGAAGGTCTGGCGCCGCAGCTACGACATCCCGCCGCCGCCGCTGGCCGCCGACGATCAGCGCCATCCACGTCATGACCGGCGCTACGCAGGTGTCGCGCCCGGCGCATTGCCGGCCACCGAGTCGCTGAAGACGACGCTGGATCGCGTGCTGCCCTACTGGGAAGACCACATCGTGCCCGACCTGATGAGCGGACGCGATGTGCTGGTGGCCGCGCACGGCAACAGTCTGCGAGCGCTGGTGAAGATGCTGGAAGTCATCAGCGACGACGCCATCACGGAGTTCAACATTCCCACCGGCGTACCGCGCGTGTATGAGTTCACCGCGAACCTGACGCCCGGACCGGGACGCTATCTTGGCGACGCCGACGCCATCGCCGCCGCCGCGCAGGCGGTTGCCAATCAGGCCAGCGGGCAAGCCGCAAAGAACTGACACCGACGGAGCCAACGATGCTGTACAGACTCGGCGAACACCGCGTAACACTGGAAACCGGACGCTGCTTCGTGGCGCCCAATGCGGCCGTCATCGGCCGCGTACGGCTCGGTCGCGACGCCAGCGTGTGGTTCAACGCCACGGTACGCGGCGACGTCGCACTGATCGATATCGGCGAACAGACGAACGTGCAGGACAATGCCGTCGTGCATGTCGACGATGACGCACCGGCCACCATCGGGCCACGCGTCACGATCGGCCACGGCGCAACCGTGCACGGCTGCACGATCGGCGAGGGGTCGCTGATCGGGATTGGCGCAACCATCCTCAGCCATGCGGTTATCGGCCGTCACTGCATCATCGGTGCGCACGCCCTGATCACCGAGCACAAGGCATTTCCCGACCGGTCGCTGATCGTCGGCGTACCCGGCAAACGCGTGCGCGAAGTCACCGACGAGGAGATCCGCGCGCTGGAGTGGTCCGCCAGTCACTACGCTGAACTGGGTCGCCGGTATGCCGCGGAGCTGATTCCGGAAGGTGCCTGACCGATGAACCCGCCGTGTCCGGTTTGTGGCGCACCGGATACGCAGGCGCTGATGACCGTGGAACAGCGTCGCTACCGGCGCTGTGCCTGCTGTGAAGCACGCTATCTGGACGCCCGCGACCTGCCACCGCCCGACGTTGAGCTCGCCCACTATCGTCTGCACCGGAACGATGTGAACGATCCGCACTATCGGTCGTTTCTTGCCCGCCTGGCCGACCCGCTGCTGCACAGACTGCGGCCGCAATTACGGGGTCTTGATTTCGGCTGCGGCCCGGGGCCCGCACTGGCCGCGATGCTGCGCGATGCGGGGCACGAGATGGCTGTCTACGATCCGCTGTTCTTTCCCGATGTCGACGTGCTGCAACGACGCTACGCGTTCATCACCTGCACCGAGACCGTGGAACACTTCCACAGTCCGGCAGCAGAGTTCGACCGTCTCGACAGCCTGCTGGCCGATGACGGCTGGCTGGCCATCATGACCTGTTTCCAGACGGACGACGCGCGTTTCGCCGACTGGCACTATCGTCGCGATCCGACACACGTGGTTTTCTATCGCGAGGCCACGCTGCGTCACGTGGCCCGACAGCGCGGCTGGCTGTGCGAGATCCCGGTCAAGGACGTCGCGCTGATGCACAAGCCCGCCGCCCGGTAGCCGACAACCCATGGTATCGTTCGGGGACGGATTCATCGACGACAGAATTGGCATCTGCGACAGATATGGCCTGCGACTGATATGGGGATCGAGTTGCGCACCGTCCGGTTTGTGATGCTCGCTGCGGTCATCGCCACCATCGCCGGCATTGTTGCGGTCGTGGCCAGCGCCAATGACCGGCGCGACGACTCACCGGACTTCGTTTTCACACGCCTGATGTACACCGACCTGAACGGCGGCATGATGGCGCGTCCGGCTCCTTATACCTGCCCGGAGCTGGGCGGACGCGGCGATTTCTTCCCACCGCAGGGCCGCGGCTGGGCGATCGACTACCCCGGTGCGGACTGCAAGTTCATGGATGGCGTGAATCGTCTGACCGGCGTACGCGTGCATCCGGACCCCAACATCCGCGCCATTCTGGATGACGATCTGTTCGAATTCCCGTATGCCTACATCGTCGAGCCCGGCCGCATGTACCTGAGCACCCAGGAAGCCGAGCGGCTGCGCAGCTACCTGCTGCGCGGAGGCTTCCTGCACATCGACGATTTCTGGGGGCTGCGCGAGAAGGCGAATCTTGAGTCACAGCTGCGCAAGGTGTTCCCCGACCGCCGCATGGAACAGCTGCCACTCACCCACCCCGTGTTCCGTTCGTTTTTCGTGATCGACGAAGTCGTGCAGATTCCGAATCGCGGCAATGGCTGCCGGGGTGGACAGACCTGGGAGTCGGCGGACGATCGTGACCCGCAGATCCTCGGGATCGCGGACGATGCCGGTCGGCTGATGGTGCTCATCACCTACAATTCCGATCTCGGTGACGCATGGGAGTATCTCGATCTGCCCTGCTATCCGGCCGACTTTGCGGTACCGGCATTGCGCATGGGCATCAACTTCGTGGTATATGCGATGACCCATTGAAGGACAGATGACGCAGTCAGGAACATGAGCCGAAAACGCCAGACATCCCGCCACGGCGGAAAACAGACCGCCGTCGCGCGCACGCCGAGTGCACCGGACCGCGTAGTGATGGTGCTTGCCGCCCTGGGCATGCTCATCACCGCGTATCTGACAGCCATCGCCTTCTGGGGCGACCAACCGGCTTTCTGCGCGGACGGCTCAGGCTGCGACATCGTGCAGGGCAGCCGCTGGTCCGTGGTGCTCGGTCTGCCGGTGGCGCTGTGGGGCTTCGCGCTGTATGCGCTGATCGGCCTGATCGCATGGCGTGCCCGCGCCGGCCTGAAACGCTGGCGGCGACTGTGGCACCTCGCCCTGCTCGGCACCGTCATCAGCACCTATCTGACGATTACCGGCATCGTCGCCCTGGATGCCGTGTGTGCATGGTGTCTTGCCTCACAGGGCACGATCACGGCGATGTGCGTGTGGGTTGCCTACCGACGCCCGCACAGTGCGCCCGGCATGCCCTGGCCGCAGTGGGCCATGCACAGCGCGGTACTGGTGGTCGCGGCCGTTGCGGTGCTGCATGTGTACTACAGCGGCCTGCTGCAGGCACGTGAGCATCCGACCCTGCAGGCGCTGGCGCAGCATCTGGAGGATTCCGGCGCGCGCTACTACGGCGCGTTCTGGTGCAGCAGCTGCCAGGAACAGCGCCGCCTGTTCGGCGCATCGGCAGACCGCCTGCCCTATGTGGAATGCTCGCCGGCCGGCCGCAACGGACCAGTGGCCACCGCCTGCGTGGTAGCCGACATCCGCAGTTATCCCACATGGATTGTCGGCGGACAGCGCATGGAAGGCGTGCTCACACCCGAAGAGCTGGCGCGGTACTCCGGGTTCGAGCAGGACGGCGCGCCGACACGCTAGCGCATCAGTTCATTCATCGGGTTGCCGGTGTTGCCGCTGGGAAACGGCGAGCGCAGAAACACCGCCAGCGTCGAAGCGATGTCGGAGATGGCCACCGGATGTGCGGAGCGGCCCGCGGGCACCTGGCCGCCGAACCAGATCAGCGGCGCGCGCGTGTCGTAACTGTAGACCGATCCGTGCGTGGTGCGCGCGGCGGGGCCGAAGAAAGCCATCCAGTGCGGCTCCATCCAGTAGACGACGTCGCCGGAACGCCCGGGATGAAAGCCGCGCTGGATCCTTGCGCGGTGGCCCTGGCTGAATTCGCTGAACGTGAGTGCGTCGGCGGTCAACGCACCGGCGATTCCGTCACGTGAGATCAGGAACCGCGCGGTGGTCTGCTGCAGCTCGCTGAGGCTGACGCCAGCCCTGCGCACACGGTCGCGATCGAAAAACACCTGCTCGTTGTTCAGCGTCAGCACGAAATCCTCGTCGTACAGTTCTGCCAGATACGCGCGCAACGCAGTGGTCAACACGCGGCCGGACATCTGACCCACCGGCACATTGCGATCGCGCAGGTAATCGGGCACATGCGCCACGCCGTGATCGGACGTCAGAAAAATGAGGGTGTCATCCAGCCCCACGCGCTGATCGATCTGCTCCAGCAGGCGCTCCAGCTGACGGTCCAGACGCAGATACAGATCCTGGATTTCCATCGACATCGGGCCAAAACGATGACCGACATGGTCGGGAGACGAAAACGAGATCGCCAGCAGGTCGGGCGTGTCGCGACTGCCCAGCGACTCCCCGTCGAGCGCGGCGATGGCCAGTTCCACCAGCAGTTCGTCCCCGAATGGCGTGTAGGCGACAATGCCCGGGCCGCCGCTTTCGGCCAGCGCACTCAGGTCATAGGGAAACTCCGGCCTGGCCATGCCGGCAAAAGGGGCTTCATAGGGATTGTCGTCCGGCAGGCTGGCCACATAGCGGGATTCGGGCAGCAGCGGCGTCCACTGGCGGGTCAGGTATTCGGCGACCAATCCGCGCTCGTTGAAGCCGCGCACCCAGGACGGCAGTTCCTGGTGATAGTGCGTACTGCTGATGAAATCGCCTGTGTCGTAGTCGAACCAGTAGGCCTGACCGGTGTGCCCGCCGGGCAGGATGGCGCCGCGATCCTTCAGTGAAATTGCGACCACGCGCGAGCGCTCGTTGCTGTGCATCCACAGCTCGTCGCCAACGGTGGTCGACAGCATCCAGCGAGGCGACATCAATCCCGCATCGGTGTCCGAGCCGACCGTGCGGACCCGATCATCCGCGGTCACGTAGGTTGTGCCCTGCAACTCACGCACGTACCAGGAATTGCCTATGATGCCGTGTACCGCCGGCGTGGTGCCGGTGTAGACCGACGCATGGCCCGGACCGGTGAATGTCGGCGCGTAGTCGAACTGCGCATTCTCGAACGAAAAGCCTTCATTCAGCAGGCGCCGGAAGCCGCCGTCACCGAATTCGTCCAGAAAGCGGTACAGCATCTCGAACTGCATCTGGTCGACCACGATGCCCACGGCGAGGCGGGGCGGTCTGAGTTCAGGCGAGGGCGACTGGGACCGGGCAGCGGCCGGCAAAGCCAACAAGCCGGCCATCAGCAGCAGCACCGGCATCTGCTCCCGGCGCCGCGACTGCGCAAATCGACTCCACATTACCGACATCCCCCTCCGATACATCCGCTCAGGAACACAATCTATAGGTACATCGGGCGCGGGGCAAAAGCCAGATTCGCAGGTGGCAGCAGGCCAGGCCTGGCCGGTGTGTCCCGAAACGGACGCACGCAGACTGGTAGTGGCAGTACTAGTATCGGGCATGGTCTGGCGCACGCTGGTTGCGTCCCGGAGAATTTCGCCGTTCCCAGATGTCCGGTTCCCCCCGTCAGTCTGGTGGACAATCCCACGAGCCCGGCCTTGCCGGGCTCACTTATTTCCGGTATCCGCAGCCTGGCGCCCGTCAGTCGTGAGCGTGAACGTCGTCAACGGCGCGCCAGTGGATGGCGTCCTGCAGACCATCAGCTGCCCTGGACTCACCCTGACCGGCAGCCTCCGCCTGCTGCCGGGCATCGGTCTCACGGTCGGACGCTTCGCCGCCCGGCGGGTCGATGATCGCACCGCAGGCCTGCAGCTTCTTCTGCAGCTCGGGGATGGCGACGTCGCGCAGGCGGGTGCCGGCGGACACCGCCAGCGTCGCCGCAATGCCCGCCGCTTCGCCCATCACCCAGCACTCCGGAATTTCACGCAGCGCCGCATGCGACTTGGTATCCGCGGACAGATTGCGGCCGGCCGCGAGCACGCCTTCGACTTCGCGCGGCACCAGGCTGCGGTAGGGAATCTGCAGCGTGGGGAAAGCCTCGGTGAACCCCGGACACAGACCGATACTGTCCGGGCAGGTCCCGTCGCTACGCCAGTGGTCGATCGTAATGCGTTCCACGCCTGTCAGACGCCGGGCGTGGCGGGTACCGATCTGCGAGGCCGTGTCGTGTATCCAGGCCTGCTCGAACCCGGGCACATGGCGGCGGTAGAACGCCAGCCCCTGGCGGGCGATGTCGCGTGAAATGAATTCAACCTCGGTGAGGTCCGCCACGTTCAGCGCCGAGTACCCTGCCATCTTCGGCGTCAGGAACAGTGCAACGGATTCGTAGGGCGTGGGGTGCGCCAGCAGCTTCAGGCCCTCGGCGGCAGCCAGCCGCATCACTTCCTTGTATTCGTTCTCCCACAACATGCGGAAATCCAGGTAGCGCCGCATATTGACGTTGCCGATCCGGAAGCTGGTGTTCAGTCGCGCGTGAGCACTCTCGGCATCGAAATCGTCATCGTAGGCGGCGCCGGCCAGCGCGAATACGTCGCCATCCCCGGTGCAGTCGATGACCGTGCGGGCGGTCATCGCGTAGCGACCCTGTTTGCTTTCGAAAATCACGCCTTTCACGGTGCGATCTTCGCTGATCGCACCGACCACCCAGCAGTGCATCAGCACGTGGACGCCGGCTTCTCGGACGATATCGTGTGTCACCAGCTTCAATACTTCGGGATCGACGGTGGGTGACCATTGCACGGTACCCAGCAGCGCCGCGGTACGCACCCGCCAGTAGGCTGCCGCGGTCTGATCTTTCGAGCCCCACAGATACTGCGGCGGGCCCAGCGTGGCGTCCGGTCCGCAGCGGTCCATCAGTTCCTGGCCGATGCCGGCAACCACCAGCCTGCCCTGCCAGTCGGCCATGCGGTCGATCCACGACACCAGACCGCCGGTCGACAGCCCACCGAGGTGACCATAGCGTTCGATCAGCACCACATTGGCGCCTTCGCGCGCGGCGGCAACCGATGCCGCGGTACCGGCCGGCCCGCCACCAATGACGAGCACATCGCAGTCACCGTAGATCGGGGTCTGACGCGCAGGCTCCGTGAAGCTGGCGTTTTCGGATTTTCTCATCTGCTTCAGCCCCCTCCAGGCCGCGGGTGCCGCCCGATGCCGAAGGCGCGGCGTGAACTCGTACGCCAGCCGTCGGTCCACTTGCATACAACGGCGCGGTCGGTGCGGCTGATGGTTGCATTGATGCGGCGCGAGCCAGCATTATACCTGCGTTCCCGCAGCCACGGCTGAGGCGGCTGGCGTCTGCGCAATCGATACGACTGGCAACCGCCTGCATACACGAACACGGGAACCGGAGGCTGATCCATGCAACGACTCCTGACACTGCTCACCCTGGCGATCGCGGTAGCGGTGCCGTCCATACAGTCCTTGCATGCGCAATTGCCCTCCCTCCAGCAGGACTTCGCCGACCGCCTGCCCATCGACCTGTTCGACGTACTGCCGCCGTCGGCACGTATCAGCGGACAGCCGGGGCGGCTCGCCGTGCAATCGCAGCCCTGCATGCGCTCGGACACTTCGCAGCTCAGGCGCCGCATCGTCGACATCGCCGTACAGGAGTGGGCCTACTTCGGCTTCTCGATCGTCGACGAAACCGACGAGAGCAACTGGATGCGCAATCGCCGTCCGGCAGGTTCACTCAGCGACGAGGAGCTGCAGGCACTGCGCGCCGCGTCCGAAGCCCGCATCATCGAAGCGCAGCGCGTCGCGGACTCGATCGCCGGCTACTGGGCGGCCACACCCGACGGCAGCTGGGTCATCAGCAGCCAGAACGATGCCTGGACCAGTTCGAACGGCCGCCAGTCACGCTGGGTGCAGCCGTGGTCGGCCGCATTCATCTCGTGGGTGATGTGCGAGGCCGGGCTGGGTGAAGTCACCGCATTCAGACGCGCCATTGCCCATCACGTCTACATCGACCAGGCCATCAACGCCCGTGACAACGGCGACCGCTCTGCCGCCTATGCGGCCTACGACGTTGGCGAAGCCCGGATCGCGCCGGGCGACATGCTGTGCACGGCACGAAGACCGGTGTATCGCTCACTGGCTGAACGCCGTCGCCAGATGGGTGATGGCGCCAGCACGCACTGCGACCTGGTCGTGCATCTGGATACGGCCAACGAACGCATTCTGGCGATTGGTGGCAATGTTCGCGGCACGGTCGGCATGAAACTGCTGCCGGCGGCCCGAGACGGTCGCGGCGAGCTGATTCCGGTGCCGGCCTCCAGAACCGTCTTCGCCCACCTGCAGCTGCGCGCCGATGTCATTGAGCCGGTCGCCTTGCACAACAGCCCCACCTTCGCATCGCTGCGCTGCAACGGCGCCCGATTCTCACCCGAGCCGCTGGCGAATATCCTCGCCTCAGCCGATCCGGAATCATCAGAAGGGAGTCCGCTACCCTGCCCGCTACCACCGCCGGCCGGTCTTCAGCACTGACTGGACAGGCTGACCGGACAGGCTGACTGGATAAGCTGGCCGCGGGATCCGTTGGCGGGGATCAGTTGGCCTCTGCCGCCATGACACGGTCGGTTGTCCGGCACTCCTCGCCGTACTCATTGACGGTGGTGCGGCGCATATCGCGCCGATAGCGCAGGTCGTCGAAACTGCCGGCACGGTGCATGGTGCAGCGGTTGTCCCAGATCACCATGTCTCCGGGATGCCACACATGGCTGTACATGTACGCCGGGCGGGTGGCAATCTCATACAGGTGATCAAGCAGTTCACGGCCCTCGTCCACCGGCCAACCGACGATGTGCGAGGCGTGTGCACCGATATACAGGGCCTTGCGCCCGTAGGGCATCGTACGCACAACAGGATGCTGCACCGGCGGCATCAGTCGCTTCATCTCTTCGGTGACTTCAGTCAGACCACTTCGCTCACGCGAACGCCACAGAACGTGTTCGGCGACCAGCCCGTCGAGCGTTTCCTTCATGTCATGGGGAAGCGCGTCGTAGACGGCACGGGTGTCGATGAAATCGGTGTTGCCACCCTCGGGCGGCAGTTCGTGCGCGAGCAGCAGCGACCACTTGGTCGGCAGGTCGTTGAAAGAACTGTCGGTGTGAAACAGCTCGTTGCCGCGGTTGTAAGTGCGGCGCAGCGAATCCTCGGCGAGGATCTGTCCGTCGGAATCCAGATTGGAAGCATCGTAGAGTTCATCGCGCAGTCTGCGCCTGTAGCTGCGCAGACCAAGGTTTGGCGGTAGTTCCAGGGGGCCGAAGGCGCGGCTGAAGCGGATATGTTCGTCGTCGCCGATAGGCTGACCACGAATCGCGAGCACCGCATACTGATCCATCGCCTGCTCGACCACGCCGACGAGTTCATCACCCGGGGGCACGGAGAGATCGGCGCCAGTCAGCTCGGCAGCGAAAACCGGATGCAGCGGACTCACTTTCATTTCAGATGCCACCATTCCCTGAGGCAGGAACAAAGCCCCTGGTCATCGAACTGAAGCAGGAATACTCCGTTCAGTTCCACGCCAGCGCCACTGGAGATCGCGGTGAACCGCGCCGACCAGCGGGCAACGCCAGTGGCACCAATCATACCGATCGGATCGCTGCTGAATCCAATGTCGCGCTGGTCGAGGGTCACCCGGGTCCAGTAGGCGGAAATCCCGTCGCGGCCCTGAAACGGATCCGAATAAGGCGTCTCGTAGTACTGCGCATCGGCGGAAAAAATCGCCGCCACGGCGTCGGCATCGCGCTGTTCCCATGCGCGGCCATAGTCATCCAGCCATGCGGCCAGTCCATCCAGATTCATCGGTTCCCGCCCCATCGCAGCCCGAGGAAAAAGATAACACATTCAGGGCTTGACGCTGCTGACCGCCACCCGCACTCGCCGATCGGTCTGCGGCGCCAGGGTCTGCTTCATGTGCGAACAGCAGTGCGTGAACAGCCGCTGAGCCTCGCAACTTTGGCCACGCTCTGTTCGTCATGCGGCACGAACACCAGCACCCGCAGATTGCGGCTGCCCTCCGGCACGTACGATGAGTGCTCGAAGGTAATACCGCCCAGATGAATGTGGCGGACGACGGTGATGCCGCCGGCCACGGTTGTTACCTCCGGGCTCGGCCACAATCGCCTGAAGGCTTCACAGCTGCCGTTGAGCTCAGTGATCAGCGCCTCGAATGCCGGATCGCCTACAGCCTGACTGTAGTCGACCCGAAACCTGGCCAGCACCCGCCGCGCGGTGGTTTCGTACTCCTCCGGATCCCGCTGGTATTCCGGGCTCGTGAGCAGGATCCTGAGCAGGTTCCGGTCCTCCGGCGGGCGCCGCGAATAGTCGCGAAAAATCCTCGTCACCAGCAGGTTCCAGGCCACCACATCCCAGCGATGCGTCATGACCAGCGCCGGGATGCACATCGCATCCAGCATACGCTGCAGTCGCGGCGTGACCGGCTCATCCGCGGCATGGATGACCGGCGCCGAACGGCCGTGAACCAGCGCAAACAGATAGTCGCGTTCATCGCGTGTCATGCGCAGCGTGGCACTGACACGCTCCAGCACATCCACCGACACGCGAATGTCGCGTCCCTGCTCCAGCCATGTGTACCATGTGACGCTGACCCCGGCGAGCGCCGCAACGTCCTCGCGTCGCAGCCCCGGGGTACGCCGCTTGTCGGCCTCCGGCAGACCCATTTCCTGCGGCGACAGGCGCGCCCGGCAGCCTTTCAGGAACTCCGACAACTGCCCGCGCTGAATACCCAATTCGTCCCCCTCGACCCGTTTCAGGCTGGTAGTGCTCATACTAGTATCACTGGTTAGACTTCTCTACAAGCAACGCATGAGCTAGTTTATTCCGTCAACGGCGGATTTCTGTGGGATGGAAAGGAATGCCGTTGGCTCATTCAACTCTTTCCGGGAGAAGGCAGACTTATGACTACCCAATTTCGTTACTCGGCCCTCGCGGTCGCGATAGGCAGCGCTTTTGCTGTCGGCGCGGCGCAGACCGGCCACGCACAGCCCGCTGCGCAACCCGGTGAAATCGACGAAATCGTCGTCACCGCCCGCAGGCGCTTCGAGACATTTCAGGATGCGCCGGTCACGATCACGGTGTTCAACGAAGCGGAGATCGAGCGCGCCGGTATCGACAGGCCGCAGGATTTCATTGCGCTGACGCCGAATGTGACGCTGGTGCAGACCCAGAACCAGGGCACCTCGTTCGTCACGGTGCGCGGCATATCACAGGCCCGCAACAGCGAACCGTCAGTCGCCGTGCTGGTGGACGGCGTGCTGATGTCCAATCCATCGCAGTTCAATCAGGAGCTGTTCGATGTGCAGCAGATCGAAGTGCTGAAGGGTGCGCAGGGCGCCGTATACGGCCGCAACGCCATCGGTGGCGCCATGGTGATCACCACCCGAGAACCGGGCGACCAGTTCCGAGGCCGGGTGCGCGTCGGCGCCGATTCGGGCATCGGACGGCGCTTCCAGATCAGCGGCAGCGGCCCGCTCGGCAACACCGAAAATCTGCGCTACCACGCTGCGCTCAACTACTACGATACGGATGGCTTCATCTTCAACCCCTACCTGCAGGAGAACGCCGACCCGTTCAAGGACCGCTCGATCCGCACCCGGCTGATCTGGGATGCCAGCGACCGGCTGACGACCGACGCGCGGTTTTTCCAGTCGAAAGTGAACACGCAGGCGCTGTACTTCAACATCGTGGACGACGTCAACGACACCAGCCTGCCGGTTCGCGTCAACAACAGCGGCCAGAACGATCGGGATCTGACTCAGGTCGCTTTCAAGGTGGATTACCACGGCGACTTCGGCACATTCACGTCGATCACGTCGTATGACACAATCGAAGAAATCCTGACCGGCGATCAGTTCGACTTTTTACCGATCGAAGAATCGCTCTTCTTCAATCTGTTCGGCGAGGACTGGAACCAGAGCCAGTTCCTGGATGTCAGCACCTGGAGCCAGGAGTTCAGGATCACGTCCAGAGATGACTCCAGCGTGCGCTGGATCGCCGGCACGTACATGATTGCCACCGATCGGTTCATCTCCACGGGCAACATGCACGATACCGGTGCCGGCGTGTTTCCTGTCTACCACACGCCCAGCACCAATCCGGCCAACCCGCAGCGCACATTCCTCGCCGACGAGCAGGACAACTTCGCCTGGGCGGTATTCGCCGATCTGGGCTTTGACCTCACCGACCGACTGGAGCTGAACCTCGCCGCCCGCTACGACCGCGACACGCGCGAAAACACCACGATGACACCGGACGCGTGGCTGGGCGCCATTCCCGACGCGTCGTTCGGCGAGGTACGCAAGAACACCTGGAGCGAACTGCAGCCGAAACTGACGCTGCGCTACCAGCCGTCCACCCGCACCACCGTCTACGGCGGATGGAGCCGCGGCTTTCGCAGCGGCGGCTTCAACCAGACCGGCGTGGGCGCCGAGGCGGCCGCGGCAGGCATAGCCGGAGTCGGCGACCTGTTCGGTGCCGAGGTGGCCGACACCGCGGAATTCGGCATCAAGTACCTGTCCGATAGCGGCCGGTTAGGCGCCAACTTCAGCGTGTTCGATACGAAAGCCGAGGGCTCGTATTTCTTCGTGTTCCTGCCCAACAGTTCAACCCAGAACCTTGGCAGTCTCGATGAAACGCGTTTCCAGGGCTATGAGATCGACATCGCGGCACGGCTGACGGACGGCCTGCGCCTGAATGTCGGCTACGGCTACACCGACAGTGAAATCCGCCGCTTCGACGGCGATCCGTCACAGGTCGGCAACCAGGCACCACTGGTATCGCGGGATACGGTCAACGTCGGCCTGCAGTACCGCACACCGCTCGGACAGTCGGGCGTCGGACTGCTGCTGCGCACCGACTACCAGCGCATCGGCAAGACCTGGTGGGAGCCGGCCAACATGACAGTGCGCGATCCGGTCAACCTGCTCGATGTGCGCATCGGCATCGAAGCCGACGACTGGTCTGTCGTCGCCTGGCAGCGCAACAACAACAACACGCGCTACAACGCCGAGTTCTCACCCGGCGGATTCGTGTTCAAGGGCATGCCGCGCCGCTACGGCGTGGACTTCACGAAGCACTTCTAGCAGCCTGTCGGACGAGGCAGCGCTGTCAAGCAAGTGCCCCAGCTCGGGGGGTCCGGGCCGGCGGGAACATTCCGCCGGCCCGTTTGGTGACGCGCTGGGCGCCAGGCGCGCTAGGCGCCGGGCACCAGCGAATACTGTGATTCGGCCAGCAGACACCGCGCCTCGGCCAGACCCTGTTCCTTGCGGATGACGTTCGCGCCCTGCACCAGCGCTGCCATCTTGTACAGCGCGTGACGACGGCTCATGCCTTCGCGACCCATCCCGCAGTCCGAGGACACGATCAGCCGCTCCAGTGGAATATGCTTCAGTGCCGCGCGGATGTGATCGGCCACCTCTTCCTTGCGCTCGACCTGCAGCGAATGATGGTCGATGACGCCGATGGCGATCTTCATGTCGGTGATGTACTGGCCGATGGCCTCCAGGTCCATGCCATGCGAACTGACTGATTCGAAGGTGATCACATCGGCATCGATCCTGTTGAGAATCTCCAGCGCCGGCTTATAGGTCTGCACCTCGGCAAACATGCGCTGCTGTGACGGGTTGCCCCAGCAGGTGTGACACCACACTTCGGTCTTGTCGCGAAGACCGCGTACCGTGTTGTTGAACACCTCGAGCATGTATTCCGGATTGATGACCTTGTCGACGATGCCGCGTGCCGCCAGCAGATGCACCTGGGGCTCCTCCATCTGGATGACCGGGCAGCCGGCGTCCGCCAGGGTATGCAGCTCCTCGTTGAACGCATCGCTGATTGCCCAGATGCGCTCGCGGATGTCCTTGTAGTGGAAATCCTGCACCGCGAATGCGACCAGCTCCGGGGTTACCGTGCCGAACTTCACCGGCCGGGTGGTCATGCGCTGTGCCGACTTCCACATCGCCGCATACTGAAGATCGCCGCGACCGACCGGCCCGACGATACTCGGCATCACGCGCGCCTCGATGTAGTCATGCAGTATGTGACCGCGGGGGAACGCAATGCCGCCGCCCCCAACCGGCGCCGCCTTGGGAACCCGATCGAACCCGGACATATGCGCAGGCGGGTAGCTGGTCCAGCTCTGCCCGCCCACGTCGGCACTGAAACGTGCGTCACCGTCTGTAAGAATATCCAGCCCCGCGATGGTCTGCTCGGTGAGGTACACCGACAGCGCATCCTCATACTGCTCACGGAAGCGGGTTTCCACCATGGCCTCCAGAAAAGTCCTCAACCCGAGGTTTTCGGTATACCAGCTTGGCCGCGGCAGCGAACCCGTTATAGTCGTCGGAAAAATCAGATCGGCCGTTGCTCGCAGCATAGTTCGTCTCCCCATCAGCAGGTCTTTATGAAGTCACACGATCAAGGCTGTCTGCCCATGGACCGACGGCCTGCTACGATAATCGCAGACATCGGACTGATCGTGTGCGGTGTTTTCGTCTTGTAGACAGACGAATATACATCAACCAACAAAAAAGCTATCGAGGAAAAACCATGATCAATGCGGCAATCGTAGGAATGGGCTGGTGGGGACGTACGCTGGTGGAAGGCATCGCCGGACAGAGCCGACACATGAAGTTCGTAGCCGGCACCACCGCCACGCACAAGCCGGAAACCCGTGAGTTTGCGGCCACGCACGACCTCAGGCTGCACGAAAGCTACGAAGCGATCCTCAAAGACGACGGCATCGACGCCGTGGTACTGGCCACACCGCATTCGATGCATGTGGACCAGGTGATTGCGGCAGCGGCCCATGGCAAGCATGTGTTCTGCGAAAAACCGTTCGCGCTCACGGCCGACGGTGCACGCCGCGCGGTTGCCGCGGTCAGGGACGCCGGCGTCACGCTGGGCCTTGGCTACAACCGCCGCTGGCATCCGGAAATGAACAGTCTGCGCGAGCGCATCCGCTCCGGTGATCTTGGCGTCATCCTGCATGTGGAGGCCACCATGACCTTTCCGAACGCGCTGCTGCTGAAGCCCGAACAGTGGCGGGCGAATCCCGACGAAACCCCCTGCGGCGGCCTGACGCCGATGGGTGTGCATGCCGTGGATGGCATGATCGATCTCTGTGGAGAAGTCGACGAGGTGTACTGCCAGAGTTTCCGGCGCGTGGTCGCCATCGACGCCGACGACACCACATCGGTGCTGTTTCGCATGAAAGAAGGCATGTCCGGCTACCTGGGCACCATGACCGCCACCGGTGGCGGCTTCAGTTTCCAGGTGTATGGTTCGAAGGGCTATGTACGCCTGGAAGGCATGACCCATGTTGCCGGCGCGTCCTCCGAAGAACGGCGCACGCGACTGTTCGGCCGCTGCATCTTTCAGCCCATCAAGGGGGACGTGCAGGTCTGGGAGGCGGCACGCGCCGACGTCACGCGCGATACACTGGAGTCGTTTGCGCAGGCAGCTGACGGCGAGGGTGATTTCCCGATCACGCCAGGCGAAATGGTACACGGTGCGGCTGTCACCGAAGCCATCGTCCGCTCCGCGGCATCGCACAGACCCGAGAAGGTCGGCTGACGGGCCGCCGGGTCGGATTCAACGGCCAGGTCATCACCCGGTCATCACCAGGCCATGACGATCAGACGCCTTGCGGACCCGACACTGTCGGTCGTCAGCGTCAGCTACGGCACCGGACTCATGCTTGCCGGGCTGGCTGGCCCGTTTGGCTGGCCACTGATGATGCTGCTGATGCTGTCGCTGTGGCGTTATGGCTACGAGGTGCTCAGGGCCGTCGCACTGGATCGACGCCACCTGCCGGCGCCCGATGTGGAGACGCTGCATCCGGTCGGTGAAGGTCGTCTGGTCGCGCATTTCATGCTGTTTGCCGGCCTCTTCATCCTGCTGGGTGTGTACTCGGGCACGGCAACGCCGGCATCGACAGCGGTCTGGTGGCTGGCGCTGCTCGCGCTGGCGGCGATATTTCCCGCATCCTGCGCGATCGCGGGGATCTCCGGCAGCCTGAGCGCGGCCGTGCACCCGATGCACCTGGCCACGTTGATACGCACGATGGGTCTGAGCTATCTGCGTCTGCTCGCGTCCTGCGCGGCACTGCTGGCGGCCGCTACCGGATTGATTGTCCTGACCCGGGATCTCGGCTGGGTTGCGCAGCTGTTCTCCACCTGTCTGTTCGTGTGGATGTGGCTGGCGGTATTCGCACTGACCGGCGATGCCGTGGGCGGCTACCGCGCTGAACTGGACCTGCGCAGTGACCGGGAGCAGTCCGAGGAAAGCGACGAACGCCGATGGCACCGCGATCACATGAACGTACTTGATCGGGCCTACGCGTCCTTGCGCAGCGGCCTGGTCAATGAGGGGTACCGCACCCTGAAGACCATGCTGACCGAGGAAGGCGAGGACCCGGCTCTGTACCAGTGGCTGCTCAACCGCATGTTCGAATGGCAGGACCACAGCCATGTACGCGCCGTGGCCGCGCGCTTCGTCGCACGACTGGTGGAACTGGGTCGAACCCAGGATGCACTCGAGCTGGCCGAACAGTTTCGGCGCAGATCGCCGGCGTTCATGCTGAACGATGCGTCAGCCGCGACCCTGATCGCGTATGCAAGGGAAATCGGTCACCACTGGCTGGCAGACGAACTGACGGACGACCTGAACCGCGGCGGTGCGCCGCCAGACGTTGCACCCGGTATGTAGCTCAGGAACCGGGCGTCCGAGATTGCCGAGATGGCGACTACTTCTTGTCGCTGCGCAGCACGGCGAGGAACGCTTCCTGTGGAATTTCCACCGAACCCAGCTGCTTCATGCGACGTTTGCCCGCCTTCTGTTTCTCCAGCAGTTTGCGCTTGCGCGAAATGTCGCCACCATACAACTTGGCGGTGACATCCTTGCGATACGCCTTGACCGTGGCGCGCGACACGATATGCCCGCCGATCGCCGCCTGGATCGCCACCTCGAACTGCTGACGCGGAATGACCTCGGCGAGTTTCTCAACCAGCTGACGGCCCTTGCGCTCGACGCCCTCACGATGGACGATCATGGCCATCGCGTCGACTCGCTCCCTGTTGATCAGGATGTCGAGCTTCACGAGCGGCGCCGTCTGGAAGCGCACAAACTGATAGTCGAAGGACGCGTAACCACGGCTGCATGACTTCAGCTTGTCGAAGAAGTCCAGAACCACTTCGGCCATCGGCAGTTCATACTCAAGCGTGACCTGGGTTCCGCGGTAGAGCATCTTGCGCTGCACACCGCGCTTTTCCGTACACAGTTTCATCACCGCGCCAAGGTAAGGCTGCGGTGTGAGTATGCTGGCGAGAATGATGGGTTCGCGAACTTCATTGATGCGGCTTGGCTCCGGCAGCTGTGCCGGGTTCTCGATATGCAGCACCTCGCCCTCGGTGGTCAACACCTCGTAGACGACGGTGGGCGCGGTGGAAATCAGCGCCAGCTGATGTTCACGTTCCAGGCGTTCCTGGACGATTTCCATATGCAGCAATCCAAGAAACCCACAGCGAAAGCCGAAGCCCAGTGCGGCGCTGACCTCGGGTTCATAGGTGAGTGCGGCATCATTCAGCGACAGCTTCTGGAGTGCTTCGCGGAACGCCTCGAAGTCTTCCGAGCTGACTGAAAACAGCCCGGCGAACACCCGTGGCTGCACGCGCTTGAAGCCGGGAAGCGGCCTGGCATCGGCCATTCGGGCACCGACAATGGTGTCGCCGACCGGCGCGGCATCGATTTCGCGAATCGCCGCCATCAGGAACCCCACTTCACCCGGACGCAGCGTATCCCTGTCGGTCATGCGTGGTGTGAATACACCCAGCCGATCCACCGGATAGCTGCGCTGCGTCGAAAAGACGGTGATCTTGTCGCCTCTGGCGATCGTGCCGTTAACTACCCGCACCAGTGACACAACGCCCACATAGCTGTCGTACCAGGAATCGATGATCAGTGCCTGCAGCGGGGCATCCGGATCACCCTTCGGCGCGGGTATCCGCTTGACGATGCATTCCAGCAGTTCGTCGACGCCCTGTCCGGTCTTGGCACTGATACGCACCGCATCCTGCGCCTCGATGCCGATGATGTCCTCGATCTCGCCGATGACGCGCTCCGGATCAGCCGCGGGCAGGTCGATCTTGTTGATGACCGGCACGACCTCCAGGCCCTGCTCGATCGCCGTGTAGCAGTTCGCAACGCTCTGCGCCTCCACGCCCTGTCCGGCGTCGACGACCAGCAGCGCCCCCTCGCAGGCGGCGAGCGAGCGCGACACTTCGTAGGAGAAGTCGACGTGCCCGGGGGTATCGATGAAGTTCAGCTGATAATCGTGTCCATCTCTGGCCTTGTAGACCAGCGACACGCTCTGCGCCTTGATGGTGATGCCGCGTTCGCGCTCCAGGTCCATGGAGTCCAGGACCTGTTCAGCCATTTCACGGGCAGTCAGGCCACCGCAGATCTGGATCAGACGGTCTGCCAGCGTGGACTTGCCGTGATCGATATGGGCAATGATGGAGAAGTTGCGTATCCGTTCCATGGTACCGCGATCCGTCGGGTGCGCGGGTCAGGAAACGCCCGGGCAGGCGCGATTATAGTGTGCCGGACGCCTCAGCGGGCCGATTCTGCAATCGGGGCCTGGGTTCCACCGCGCCGCAGCAGGCTGGCGAACCTGGCGGCCGAGCAGGGTTTGCTGAAATAGTAGCCCTGCATCTCGTCACAGCCCAGATGGCGCAGGAAGAGTTCCTGCTGTTCATTCTCAACGCCCTCGGCAACGACACCAACGCCCAGCGTGCGCGCCATCGCAACAATGGCCTCGGTGATCGCCTTGTCATCCTTGTCGTGCGGAATCTCGCGAATGAACGAACGATCGATCTTGATGGTGTTGATGGGAAAGTTTTTCAACTGGGCAAGCGAGGAGTAGCCGGTGCCGAAATCGTCGATGGCGAGCCGTACGCCCATTTCACGAATCGCACGCAGCTTGCCGATCACCCTTTCGGCGTCGTGCAGTATCACGCCTTCGGTGATTTCCAGTTCCAGGAGATCAGGATGCAGACCGGTACGCTGCAATACATCGGCGATGTCATCGAGCAGGCTCGGGTCACGGAACTGACTCAGTGAGAGATTCACGCCGATCCGTACCGGCGGCAGGCCCTGCCGCTGCCACGTGACACTCTGTTGGCATGCCGCTTCCAGCACCCAGCGTCCGATCGGCACGATCAGGCTGGATTCCTCCGCCAGCGGTATGAACTGCGCGGGCGGCACCGATCCGAGATCCCTGTTCCACCAGCGGATCAGCGCCTCGGCGCCGCAGATGGCCCCGGTGCGAAAATCCATTCTCGCCTGATAGTGCAGGGTGAACTCCCCGCGCTCCATTGCCCGACGCAGGTTGCTTTCCAGCTTCAGCCGCCCGATCGAAAGCGCACTGGCCGTTCGCGTAAAGAACTGGAAGTTGTTTTTGCCTTCTTCCTTGGCCAGATACATGGCCATATCGGCGTTCTTCATCAGCGACTGGGCGTCATCGGCGTCCGACGGGAACTGCGCAATGCCCACGCTTGCCGTGACACGACATTCGTGCCCCTCGATATGTACAGGTTGAATGGCGGCAGAGAGCAGTTTGCGGGCGATATGCCCGGCGTCTTCGTGTCTGCGGACACCTTCCGAGAGCACGACGAACTCGTCACCACCCAGTCTGGCAATCACATCGTTGCCCCTGAGACAGCTTTTCAGGCGTATCGCCATTTCCGTCAGCAGCTGATCGCCCGCCTCATGGCCAAGGGAATCATTAACGACCTTGAACCGGTCAAGGTCGATGAACAGCACTGCAAGTCGAGTGTCATTCCGCCGGGCCGAATCGATCGCATGGCCAAGCAGCTGACCGAACATCGATCGGTTCGGCAGACCCGTCATCTCGTCATGCGTTGCCAGATACTGGATCCGCTCTTCAGCACGCTTGCGCTCGGAAATGTCTTCGACGATCGAAATGTCGTACTGGGGCTCTCCGCTGACAGAACGCTTCAGCGCAATGGTGATTCGCACCCAGATTGCCAGGCCGTCCTTGCGCAGATAGCGCTTTTCGGTTTTGAAAGAACCGACTTCACCGCAACGCAGGCGAGCCCGGCCTTCATCGGTGGCAGCGATGTCATCGGGGTGGGAAATATGTCTGACCGTCAGTGCGAGCAGCTCGTCGCGGCTGTAACCGAGCATGTCGCACAGCTTCTGATTGACGTGAACGAATCTGCCGTCCTCCGCAACGTGACTGATGCCGACCGCCGCAAGTTCCACGGTGCTCGCGTAGCGTTCCTCACTGTCACGCAACTGTTCCAGCGCATCCGCGCGCTGCTGCAGATTGCCAATGCCGGTAGCAAGCACACGCAGCAGCTGAAACAGTCGCTCGTCCGGTTCGTGGATATTGCGTCCATTAAAATCCAGTACGCCGACGAGTCTGGACTGCACGGCTACCGGAAACAGGAAGGCACTCCAGCCCTTCTGGCTGGCGACGTCGGCCCGCAGGACCCGCGGGTCGCGACTCAGGTCTTCACACCAGAGCGGCTCGCCGCTCTCCCACACCGTGCCGATCAGTCCCGCACCGGGGCTCACGCCCATGCCCTGCGCCCTATCATAGATCTGGCGGATCTTCGGGCTGGCAATGCACCACCCACCGTTCGGGCGCATGACGCGGCTGTGTTCATCAACCTTCCAGTAGCGGCCACAATCCCAGTTCTCCGACTCGCAGATCTCGCGAATCGCACGCTGGATCGTGTCAACAGGATCTTCGGCATCAGCCAGCAGACGCGTCAGGGTCGCCTCCAGTCTGAGCAGGCGCTGATCACGCTTCTGCGCGGTCACATCCTTGGCGATACCGCGATAGCCGGCGAATCTGCCGTCGACATCGAACACCGGCTGGCCACTGATGCTCAGGTAGCGATCACGCCCCTCGAAGTCACAGCGCTGGACAACGAAATCACTGAATGGATTGTGGGCGCGCAGCGTGGCCTTGTGCTGCTCCCAGCTACCGTTGATCGGCGTACCGCCCAGCTCCCAGCGGGTCTTTCCCAGAAACATGTGTGGCGCTTTCTCCAGCGCGGCCGGCATACGATGACGCAACTGCGAGAATCGGAACTTTGCGTCCTGTTCCCAGTAGTAGTCCGCGGACAGCTCGATTACGCACTGCAGGCGCTGCTCGCTCTCACTCAGCGCGTGCAGGGGACCATCGGCTTCTGCTTTCACGGCAAAGCCGGCTTCCTGTAGTGCAATCTTCATCGGGCTACTCGCCCCATCCCCGGGGGCACAGCCGATGATAACGTTCGCTTGCGTGACCGTGATGAGAGACCTGTCTCAGTATCCGAGGTCAGAGTACTTTCACGAACCGATGATTGCAGCGGCAGGATAGTCTTCCGGAGTCCCTCGTCATGTGTCCTCGATCAACTCGTGGTGAACGCAGACTGCGGTGCTGCGAGGGCGTATCGGCCGGCCACGCGCCTCAAGGTGCGCACGCGTCACTGCAGCGCCATACAGAAGAATCAGCGATGAATAGTTGACCCAAAGCAGCAGCAGCACCAGCGACCCGGCTGCGCCGTAGGTCGAGGTGGTGGCGGTATTGGCCAGATACATCGCGATGAGCGACCGGCCGGCGGTGAAAAGCAGTGCCGTGATCAACGCTCCGGCGAGCACATCGCGCCACGACAGGATCACATCGGGCAGAATCCTGAAAATCGCGGCGAACAGCATCGAGATCAACGTCAGCGACGCGAGGATCTCGATTCCAACCAACGCCCACGGCGGCGCCGGCAGCCACTGATCGGCGAATGCCATGGCAGCACGCATCGCCACGCTCACGAGCAGGGAAACCAGCATGACGAATCCGATCGCCAGCACGATCGTGAGGGAGAGTACGCGCGCCTTGAGAAATATCCACAGACCGCTGCGTGATGGCCGCGCAGCAACGTCCCAGATCGCGTTCAGCGAATTCTGCATCTGCGCGAACACGGTTGTTGCCCCGATCACTATTGCAGTGAGTCCCAGCACGGTCGCCCACAGGCCGCCACCGTCGATCTGCGAATTGACCACTGCCGTTTCGACAAACGAAGCCGCGTCGGGCCCAAGTACCGCCTCGAGCTGTTCCATGAGCTCGCCGGTGGCGGCACGTTCGCCGAACACCAGCCCGACCATCGCAACAACGACGATCATGACCGGCGCAATCGAGAACACGGTGAAGAAGGCGAGCGCCGCAGCATAGATGAATGCCTGGCTGCGCAGCCAGTTGCGTCCGGCGGCAACGAAAATACCCAGCCAGTAACGGACTGGTACCGGCGTCAGCTGCTGGACACGATTCCTGATGGAGGCGATGGACACCATGGCCTTGAGTTTATCACCGGCCCGCCACGCGTCGCGGATCAGCCCGACCGCAGGTCAGTCGAATCGCTAACGACCACTGATTGCATTCGCCAGCACCATCACACTGTGTCGGGCATCGCGACCGGTGCCATCACGGATCTGCTGCCGGCAGCTGGTGCCATCCGCCACGATCAGGGTATTCGCATCGGCGGCACGCACTGCCGGCAGCAGCGTCTTCTCGCCCATGCGCATGGACACATCGAAGTAGCGCTGGTCGTATCCGAACCCACCCGCCATGCCACAACAGCCCGAAGCAATGGCATCCACCTGCATGCCCGGGATCATCGCCAGTGCGCCGGCAACCGAGCCGGCTACACCGAACGCCTTTTCGTGACAGTGGCCATGCAGCATCGCATGTCGCGGCCCGGTGTAGTCGGACAGATCCGGCGAGAAACGCCCGGCTTCGCGCTCCCGCTGTACGAACTCGCCGAAGGTCAGCGCGGCACCTGCCAGCGCCTCTGTATCGTCGCCAGGCAGCAGCACCCGATACTCGTCGCGCAGACCCAGCACGCAGGCCGGCTCCAGGCCTACCAGAGGCAGCCCGCGGGCGATGGCGCTGCGCGTAACGGCAATCAGCCTGCCGGCAGCTGCCCGCGCCTCATCAACCATACCGGCCGCCAGCAGGGTCCTGCCACAGCACACTGGCCGCCCACCGTCGGATTCCACAACCCGTATCCGATAGCCGGCCGCGGACAACACACGAACCGCCGCCCGCAGGTTCTCCGGTTCGAAAAAGCGATTGAACGTGTCGGGCATCAACAGCACCTCACGTTCCGTCGATTCCATCCCGACGGCCAGAGAGGCCAGCTCGGCGGTGCCGCGAAACCAGTCGCGCCGAAACGCCGGAAGCGGGCGTTGCGGCGCGATACCGAACATTTTCCCGGTCAGCCACCGCAGGCCGGGCAGGCGATTGCGAAGACTGACGAGCGGCGCGAAACGGGCCGCAGTCGGTGCATAGGCCGGCAGATGGGCAAGCAGTCGATCAAAGCGTGTTCGGGGATGACGCTGATGGAAGTGATGCAGGAACTCGATTTTCATCCTGGCCATGTCAACGCCAGTGGGACACTCACGCCTGCACGCCTTGCAGGAAACGCACAGCGCCATCGTGCGATGCATTTCCGCGGAGGTGATGGCGTCCTTCCCCAGCTGTCCGGACAGCGCCAGACGCAGGGAATTCGCTCTTCCGCGCGTGACGTCACGTTCATCGCGCGTCACCTGGTAGGAGGGGCAAAGCGTGCCGGCGTCGATCTTTCGACAGAAGCCGTTGTTGTTGCACATCTCGACCGCGGCGGCGAAGCCCCTGCCGACATTGCCCTCGCCCACTTCGTGACCCGACCAGTCCAGTACGGTAGCCAGTGGAATCGTGGCGTAGCCGGGCCGATAGCGGAACAGCGACCGATCATCCATCTTCGGGGCCGCGACGATCTTGCCGGGGTTCATGAGTCCGCGCGGATCGAATGCCTGCTTGATCCTCGCGAAGGCCTCGGCGAGTCGGGCACCGTACATCGGCGCGATCCACTCCGACCGTACAATGCCGTCGCCATGTTCTCCGGAGTAGGATCCTTTCAGTTCCCTGACCAGCGCGCAGGCCTGTTCGGCAATGGAGCGCATGCGTGACACGTCTTCGGATTTGCGCATGTCCAGCACCGGCCGCACATGCAGACAGCCCACCGAAGCGTGTGCGTAGAAAGTACCGCGTGTGCCGTGTTGGGAAAAGATCTCCGTCAACCGGGCCGTGTACTCGGGCAGATGTTCCAGCGGCACCGCACAGTCCTCGATGAAGGACACGGGCTTACCATCACCCTTCATCGACATCATGATATTGAGTCCGGCCTTGCGGAACTCCCAGATGGCCTTCTGCCGCGGTCGATCGGGTATGGCAACCACGCTGCCGGGCAGGCCAAGATCGGCTATCAGTGTGTCCAGGTCGCGCAGCTTCCGGTCCAGCTGCCGCGCATCATCACCACTGAATTCCACCAGCAGTATGGCGTCGGGGTCGCCGTGAGCTACCGCGTCCACCACCGGACGGAAAGCATCGATACGCCGGGACAGATCGATCATATTGCGGTCAACGAGCTCCACGGCATCCGGTGCAAGCGTCACGATATGCCTTGCGGCTTCCATAGCCGCCTGAAAACGCGGGAAACGCACGATACCCAGCGCAACGTGGCCGGGCAGCGGCGCCAGTTGCAACCCGATGCGCCGCGAGTACGCCAGTGTGCCTTCGGATCCGACCAGCAGATGCGCCATGTTGAACGCACCATCGGACACCATGTCCAGGTTGTAGCCGGCCACCCGCCTCTGTACGGCAGGCACTTTTGCCACGATTTCGTCGTGTTCGAGGCGGTACTGCGTACGCACGAACGACACGAGTTCGCGATAGCGGTCCGATCGGCCCGCACCGGCATCGGTACCGGCATCGTGCTGCTCGACTGATGCGAATCCGATGCGTTCGCCGCCGCTCAGCCAACCGTCGATCGCGAACACGTTGTGCACCATGTTCCCGTAGCGCAGCGAGCGGGCACCGCAACTGTTGTTGCCGGCCATCCCGCCCAGGGTCGCCTGCGCGGAAGTGGACACATCAACGGGAAACCACAGGCCGTGCGGCCTGAGCGTGGCATTGAGCTGATCGAGCACGACACCGGGCTCAACCCACACCGTGCGTGCCTCCGTATCCAGCTCGTGGATGCCACACAGATGACGGCTGACGTCGACCACCAGCGCCTCGCCAACGGCCTGTCCGCACTGCGAACTGCCTGCGCCTCGCGGCAGAACGGGCACGCCGTACTCGGCGGCGATCTCCAGCGCGGTGAGCGCATCCTCGTCGTCGCGCGGCACGACAACACCAATCGGGTTGATCTGGTAGATGGAGGCGTCGGTTGCGTAGCGGCCACGTGACCAGGCGTCGAACAGCACTTCGCCACGCAGCGACTGCTTCAACCGATCAGCAAGCGCGCTCACGCCAGCATGCCGCGGCGCATCATCGATCAGATGGTTCGACCTGTGTCCGGTTCATCCTTCGCGGCAACACCCATTCGAATGGCATCGAACTTGTTCTCAAGATGAGAGCGAAGAATGGCTTTGAGTCTGTCGCTGTCACGCTGCTCCAGAGCGGCCATGATTTCCTCATGCTCCTGCATCGCGTGCTGCCAGCGCTCGCGTGAGATATTCGCAACGAACCGGGCACGTCGCAGACGTACCGACAGCTTGCCGTAAAGATTCGTAAGTTCGGTATTGCGTGCCGCATCGACGATGCACTGATGAATTTTCTGATTGGCCGCAAAGTACTGCTTCAGCTTTCCCTTTTCGAAATGTGACTGCATGTCATCATGCAACCCGCGAATTTTCCTGATATCCGCATCGGTGGCGCGCTTCCCGGCGAGTTCACCCGCCAGACCTTCGAGGACGGCCATCACCTGAAACATGTCTTCGGCTTCTTCCATGGTGAGCTTCGTCACCACGGCGCCACGATTCGGGAGCAGCGTGATCAGTCCTTCCGCCGAGAGTATTTTCAGCGCTTCACGCAGTGGCGTACGGGATATGCTGAAACGCTCGCACAGCAGCCTCTCGTTGAGGCGTGCGCCGGGTTCCAGTTCGCCGGTAACGATGAGGTCACGCAAACGATCGGCGACCTGGGTATGCAGCAGACTGCGATTGAGTACGTCAACAACGGGCAAAGACGACACGTCAGATAACTCCCTCAGCCTCTGGCTGCACAGGCCCGACCGGTACTTCAGTCCCGGCGACTCCGCCGGGGTTCTGGTATTGAACAACGGACCGACCTCGATCCGCACACCGGCAATTAAGGATTCATTGTATACAAAACTGAGGGTATGTCTCGCACAGACGGCACTATTTAACAATAATCCAATACTCGGGGCGCCACCCGCCCGCGGCCCAACCTACCCGATCACCACCTGCTGACGCGACGGCGCCGCGCAGTCGGTCAGGTAGTCCAGTGCCGCCTGAACGCCGCCAGCGCGATGGGCAACGCCAGCCACCCGCAGTCCCATCTCCACACCAGCCAGGGCACCGGCCAGCATCAGATCATTGAAGCTGCCAAGGTGACCGATTCGGAACAGCTTTCCGGCCGAGGAACCAAGCCCGGAGCCCAGGGACATGTCGTACCGCTGCAGTATGATGTCCCGAAGTTCGTCCGCATCGCAGCCAGGTGGCGTGCCGACCGCAGTCACTGACGAGCTGTGAGCCAGCGGATCCTGGCACCAGACTTCCAGTCCCCAGGCATCCACCGCCGTCCTTGTTGCGGCTGCATGACGATCATGTCTGGCAAACACGGCGTCCAGCCCTTCCTCGTTCAGCATGGCCAGTGCTTCACGCAGCCCGAACATCAGATTGGTGGCCGGCGTGTACGGAAAGTCTCCGTGCCGTGACCCGGCAAGCATGTGCTGCCAGTCCCAGTACGAACGCGGCGTCCTGGCGCGACGGCTGGCCATCAGCGCCCGATCGGACACGGCGTTGAACGCCAGCCCCGGAGGGAGCATCAGACCCTTCTGCGATGCGCCCACCGTCACGTCGACGCCCCACTCGTCCATCTGGTAATCCATGCAGCCAAGCGATGAGATGGTGTCGACCATCAGCAGCGCGGGATGTCGGGCCGCGTCCATCGCGCGACGGACGCTGTCGACGCAGGTAACAACGCCCGTGGACGTTTCACTGTGCACCACACAGACGGCCTTGATATGTCCGCCGCGATCAGCCTCCAGACACGCCTGGATCTGCTCCGTGTCGGCCCGTTGCCGCCAGTCACTGGCTATGGTCTGAACCTTCAGTCCGATTCGCTCCGCGACACCTCCCCAGAGCGAGGCGAAGTATCCGGTTTCACAAATCACTACCCCGTCACCTGGCGACAGCGCGTTCGCCAGTGCCGCTTCCCAGGCGCCGTGCCCGGATGACGGATAGAACACCACGGGGTGGCGCGTATTCAGCAGCCCACTCGTACCCTGAGCCACATCCGCGGCCAGCGACGCAAACTCAGGACCGCGATGATCAATGGTGGGACGGCCGACGGCGTGAAGTATGCGTTCGGGAATGTTCGTTGGGCCGGGTATCTGCAAGAAGTGGCGGCCGCTGACATGCGTCATGTACGCTGATCCCCTGTGTGCTCCCTGGTCGTCACGTGCGCCAACCAGTCTTCTTGTTGTATTCGATGTAGCTACTGTGACGGCATTTAGCATACCGGTAATTTTCTCGTCACGCATCCGTCCTGCTTCCTCACTGCGACACCCCACCCGCGGGCACCTGCCTGCTATTCCTGACGAAAGTACCCGTTATGCCTGCTGCGGCCGGCAAGCCGCAACGCCACCGGCTTGCACCAGAGGCCGGTACCAGCCCCCCTCCCGGCCAGCATCAACGGTCGAAAAAAAAGCCGCACCCCTTCGAGGGGGTACGGCCTGAGCCAGAAATCGGTATTGGGGCAAAAATTCAATCGAGAACCTTCGGACCCGGTGCGGCCGGAGAGTCCCCGGCCGCACCATTGCCGTCTTTACCTGTCAGAAGCCCATGCGCAGACCCAGGCGATACGTACGACCCATGCCGCTGTAGAACCGCGTATTGACACCGGCCACATGTCCGCCGGACCAGAAGTTCGGCTGCTTGTCGAACACGTTGTCGATATTCAACGACACGTTCAGCTCGCTGAAGCGCTGTGGCGCAAAGCGGGACTGACCGAAGTTGTAACCGACGCTGGTATTCCATGTCGTCCAGGCTGGCATGCGATTCTGCGAGACCGTCCAGTGACTTTCGGGCTGAAAGCGCGGATCGTCGGGTCCGACCCAGTTTGTCGACCCCTGGGCCTCGCCGACGAAGCGTGCCTGCGCGGTGAACGACAGCGGTCCCTTGCGGTAGGTGCCGAACAGATTACCGGACCAGATCGGCGTGGGCGTGTAGTTGGACAGTACGTTGGTGCTGCCCAGCCCGCCACCGGTCTGCCCGGCGACGTTGGCCCAGCCCGTGCAGAACAGCTCGTCCGACCCTGCTTCACGCGCCTGACTCAGGCACACACGCTGCTCGACAGCTCGCGTCCCCATCAGCCTGACCGAAAAGCTGCCGCCGCCGCTCAGGCGCTTGCTGTACGCGGCCGAGATGTCGTAACCGCGCGAGTAGAACGGCTGCGCGTTGTACGGCATTGACGTGTACTGCTCGATGTTGCTGCGCGGATTGTTCGGCTCCTGTTCCGACGGCGGGCCGAAGGTAATCTGATCGCAGAATAACGGGTCTTCGTGTGCCCAGCAGCGATAGATCTCGAACGGCAGCGTATACCCCAGTTCCGAACCATCGTTGTCCGGATCATTGGCTCCGGAGTAGGTGATGCCGCCCGATACCGCCAGCTTGTAATAGTCCACGGAGAACTGCAGTCCTCGTGCCCAGCCGCGGGGCGTGAACACGAAACCCAGCGTGTTGGTGATGGATTCCTCGTTGCGCAGGTTCGGGTTCGAACCGATGTTCACGTCATAGTTGTCCTGGGTCTCATCGATCTCCCGCCACGGATTCGGTCGGCCACTGAGTCCTCCAGTTAGGCGTTGCGACCGGAAAAACAGCTCGCGACCGGACGGCTGCCGGATGTCCCTCGAACGCGTGGTCCTGATCCGCATCCAGCTGACCGGATCGTAAACCCACGAGAACTTGAATGAATCCGAGTAGCGTGTCACCTGACGCCGTTCTTCTTCCTCGGCGTAGTCACGGAACGATTCGGCACGAGAACGTCGCTGCGAGACGTTCACCATCATGTACTCGGCGCCGGTCATCCCGCGCAGCAGCGGAATCTCCAGTTCGGCGAAGATGTCCCCGATCTCCGTACCGCCGTACCAGCCGTCGCCATACAGGGATCCGAAGTCGATGCGGCGGATCGGATCCTCACCACCATTCACATTGTTCGTGGTGTCTTCTCGCCAGTCGATTCCTGTCGCCAGCTGCGCAGGTCCGGCCGGCAGTCCCTGCCAGAATGATCCGGAGAACGTCGCCGACAGCATCTTCTGCCGGGTATCGGTGAACTCGATGAGGTCATCCCAGGCGTAGTCGATGGCGGCCTGATCGGCAGCATAACCGAGTGGATTGAGCGGCACGCAGCCCTCGCGCAGCGTATCCAGCCTGAGCTGGGCTTCCGCCGCCGCCTGGGGATTGTTGCCCTGGGGATTACCCAGCGTGCCTTCGCCGAACCACACCAGGTACTGATCGCGGGCCGCCGCACCGACCGCGCCTGATTCATTGGCTCGGCACACGATTTCACCGGTGTTTGCGTCGACCACGGCGTCCATGGCCATGCCCCAACGGCGGTTCGTGCGCTGGTTGTGCCTGTGCTGGGATCGGTCCGTCTCGCCGAACTGCAGGTAGGCGTCGTAGGTCCAGTTGCGGCCGCCGAACAGTCCTCCGTTCACGCTGAGCAGAAGCCGGTTCATCTCGGTGCGGGTCGCGGTCCAGGCGTTGAGCTGCTCGGACCAGTCCTTCTCCGCGAGAAGCCCGGTGGCCTGACTGAAGAAGATGCCGCCGGGGCCGCCGTCAACCGAACACGCGGTTCCTGGGGCGCTGGCACGCGCGTTCAGCACCTCCACCGCAAGCGGATCGGTGATCTGCTGGCGGAACGGATTGTCGGTATACAGGCAGTGTGTCTGCCTGTGGCGTCCCGGCCGGCGTTCATCCGAAAAGCCATCATTGCGGTTCATGGACAGCTCGGCGCTGATGGACGTGTGGTCATTGACTGCGAAGACGAAGCGCGAATACAGGTTGTTGCGCTCCGAGCCCTGTCGCAATGCAAAACCGTGAGACAGCAGCTTGCCTTCACCGCCGGCCACACGTCGCTGCGCACCGCCGTAGGCGTACTGCCGCATCTCGTCGCTGAGGCTCTCCTGGTACGGCATGATGCCCAGGCCGTCCGGCGTGAACTGAATGAACTGGCCGTTCAGTGGATCGGCACCAACGTTATTGTTCGTGTGTACCGAAGCGTAGCCACTGCTGTGGATGTAACGCACATCCTCGAAGACCTGGAAGCGTGCGTAACCTGCACCGGGGAACGCCGGGTTCAGCAACGGGAACAGCTCATCGTAGAAGTGCGGATTGTTCGGGTTTGGCGCACCCTGCCCGCCCGCGGCGCCGTTGTCTATGTAGTTCCAGCTGCGCGAACACCAGTCACGTGCGGTGTGGCAGTCCAGAATGGGGTCCACCGTTCTGTGCTCAAACCCGACTGTAAAATTGCCCCGGCCGTTCAACAGTCGTGTGCCGTTGGCAATGCTGAAGTTGTACTGCGTGCCGTCACCCTCATGGGACTGTCCCCAGCCCGCCTGTACGCGCGTGCCTTCCAGCTCACGGTTGAGCACAATGTTCACGACGCCGGACATCGCGTCCGTGCCGTAGGTTGCGCTGGCGCCGCCGGTGACGGTTTCCACTCGCCCGACCAGTACGGAAGGCACCATGGACAGATCCACCGCACCGCCATTGGTGGTTGGTGGCATCCGGCGTCCGTCGACCAGAGTGAGTGTACGCGTGCCGAATCCGGTGTTCATGCCACGAAGATTCGCCATGCTGGCACCGACGAAAAAGGCCTGGTCGCCGGAAGTCTCAAGGCCCACGGTCGCAATATTCGACGTCATCTGCATCATCATTTCTTCGACACTGACGAGGCCAAGCGCCTCTATGTCTTCCGAAGTGAGTGTCTGCATCGAGTTGGGTGCCGCGAAATCGTTGCGACGAATCCTTGTGCCGGTAACAGTAATTTCGTCGACGTTTTCAGCAGACTCATCGGCAGCCTCCTGCGCGATCGCAACCGTTTGCGCCGAACAAAGAAGAATCGCCGCAATGGCCGACGACAGCACACGCCGGGGCAACCCGGCTAAGCTCTCTGACCTGTACATGTTTTTACCCCCAAGTTAAGGAAGAATCCGATAGAAGAATGTCCCCTGAGCATCGTCGTGATTTTGAATTTTGCATACCAACAACGATCCAGTGCGCATTGTATACAATACCGAAACGCCCCAGTCAACCGATGATTGTGCGCAACATGCAGTCGGACGGCGATGGTCGCGACAGCCTGAAATGCCATTATTGAAGCATCTACGCTGCATTTGGCGGCCCGGGAAGAATGTGGCACTCGTGCGACAACCCGTCGTTTCAGGGTCCTGGGCGTATCGGCACCCGGCCCGTGGACAGACACGCGTTGCTTTGATCAAACGCGCCGGCGACCCGTCAGGGAGGGGTGGGACAGGTGCTTCCGGTCTAAAAACTGTGGTAACGCGCACGCAGAACTTCAGCGCGGCCGGGTTGCCGGGCAACCGAAACCCAATGCTCGTCTGTTAACGATCGGAGGCTGCGCAAACGATTTTTCCGCGCAGCGGGCAAGGCGCGCCGACGTCGGCGTTGACAAGAAACCGCAGAACGCCGCTGCAGAGCACCTCTGAAATGCGCCCGTAGACGAACAGCAGGTTGAGTTCGGCGCCGAATCCCTGACTCAGGTGGCGCCTTCGGCTTGCGGCCACAGGCGGATCAGCCCCTCCTGCGCCGTCGACGCCACCAGTGCGCCGTCGCGGGCGTAGAAGCGCCCCAGCGCCAGCCCCCGTGCCCCGGACGCGCTGGGACTGTCCATCGAGTACAGCAGCCAGTCATCCACCCTGAATGGCCGGTGAAACCACAGGGCGTGATCCAGACTCGCAATCTGCATTCGCGGGTCGCCGAAGCGAACACCGTGCGGCAGTATCGATGTACCCAGCAGCTGATAGTCCGAGATGTAGGCCAGCAGATTGCGGTGCAGTTCCGGTGCATCGGCAACGCGATCGCGCGTTCGGATCCAGACCTCGCGGCGCGGCGCCGTGGGCTCGGGCGTCAGCAGCAGCACGGGGTCCACCGGTCGCATCTCGAAAGGTCTTTCGTGCGTCAGGAAACGGCGCATCGGGCCGGACAGCCCCGTCAGCAGTTCTTCAGGCAGTTCACGCAGATCGGTCAGCGACTCCGGTGGCGTGACATCGGGAATGGCAGCCTGATGCTCGAGCCCCTGCTCCGGCACCTGGAAGGATGCGGCCATGTTGAATATCGGGCGACCGTGCTGAATGGCCACCACACGCCTGTTGCTGAAGCTGCTGCCATCGCGAGCACGATCGACTTCGTAGACGATGGGCGCGTCCACGTCGCCGGCACGCAGAAAGTAGGCGTGCAGCGAATGCACCTCGCGGCCGTCCACGGTGTAACTGGCGGCCGTCAGCGCCTGGCCCAGCACCTGGCCGCCAAAGACGCGCGTGCTGCCGATATCCCGGCTTTCGCCGCGAAAAATATTCTCCTCGATGCGTTCGAGCTCGAGCAGTTGCAGCAGATCAGTCAGCACCGGATGCATTGTGGTCCTCGCTACGGTTCAGGCGCGCGATCAGACTGGAGGTGTCCCAGCGTCGACCGCCCATGCCGACAACATCGGCGTAGAACTGGTCCACCAGTGCGGTGACCGGCAACTCGGAGCCGTTGCGACGCGCCTCCTCCAGACAGATGCGCAGATCCTTGCGCATCCACTCGACGGCAAAGCCGAACTCGAACTCCCCGCCAACCATGCTTTTCCAGCGGTTGTCCATCTGCCACGACTGCGCCGCGCCTTTGGAGATCACATCAACGACGGTGGCCGGATCCAGTCCTGCACGCCTGGCGAAGTTCAGTGCCTCGGCCAACCCCTGCACAAGGCCGGCTATCGCGATCTGGTTGACCATCTTGGCAAGCTGCCCGGCCCCTGCCGGACCCAGCAGCCGAGTCTGCTTCGCATAGGCAGTCATGAATGGTTCGGCGCGCTCGAATGCCCGCGTGTCGCCACCGACCATGATGGTCAACTGCCCGTTCTCTGCGCCGGCCTGTCCGCCCGATACCGGCGCATCCAGCGCGAAACCTCCGCGATCGCGCACGGCCGCGGCCACTTCACGCGCCACGGCCGCGGATGCCGTGGTGTGATCACAGAACACGCTATCGGCGGACATGCCCTCGAGTACGCCCCCGGATCCCAGCACGATCTGACGCAGATCGGGATCGTCGCCGACACAGCTGAACACGACATCCGCCCCGGCAGCTGCCGCGGCAGGCGACTCCGCGATGGTGCCGGCATAGGTACCGCACCAGCGCTCGGCGCGCGCGCGCGTGCGATTGAATACGGTTACATCGTGACCGGCCCGCGACAACCAGCCGGCCATCGGGAACCCCATGACACCGAGCCCGATAAACGCAAGCCTCGCCCTTTTCGCCATGCCTCAATCGTACCTCAGTTTCGGAGCACCACCGCCGTATGCTGAGCGAACAGTTCGAAAGGCTCCGGGTCATCGGCCCGAGCCCGACAGGCCACGGCCCAGAAGTAGGCCAGCAACCGGACCATGCGGATGGTGCGTTCGAGCAGTTCCGGTCCGAATGACGGTTCAGCGCCGCCGAAGTACGCCTCGATCAGACGGCGTCGACGCGCGTCATCGTAATCATTCATTCCCGCGACACCAGCAAGGTCCAGCACCGGCGATCCCGATACCGCGTACTCGAAGTCCACCAGCCACAGACGCCCGTCGTCGAGCACATTCGCGGCGACCAGATCGTTGTGGCACAGCACGGTATCGCGTTGCTGCCCGTCGTAGGCGCGCGCCAGTTGCTCCAGTTCACCTGCCCAGTCGGACTGTTCGGGAGCCAGCGGATCCACGCCCTCGGCGCGTTCCAGGTAGCTGATCGCCGCGGACGGCGCATCGAACGGCGGCAGGTCGGTACGCAGGCGGTGCAGACCGCGCAGCAGTACGGCAAGGCGCACGATGTTGTCGGTCCAGCGCGCATCGCCGGCCGTCCATGCGCGGGCATGCGGAACATACCGGGTCACCAGCACACCGGTGTCCGGTTCGCTGGCGACGGCCGGCGGTGCGAAGCCGGCTGCCGCTGCCTGCGACATCACCCTGTGCTCGGTGCGCACATCCAGCGTACTGCCGGCGGACGCCGGCTTCGGCAGACGCACCACCCAGCGCTGACCCTCGGCCGCTACCAGATAGCTTCGATTGCCGATGCCGCCGGCAAGCGGACGGATCGACAGCTGTGCATCCCGTTGTCGGAGCAGTTCGGCAACCGCCGTACGTATGGCCCGACCTACGCCGGCATCGACAACCGCCGGATCAGGCGGCAACGGGTACATCCTCAGACTGCTGGCGGCGCATGTCGGCCAGCCAGGCGCGAAACCCGACGACGATCAGAACCAGATAGAACACAAACAGCCCCGCAAACAGGTACAGATCCCGTGCGTAGTAGATGTACACCGACACCGCATCGATAACAAACCAGTAGATCCAGTTTTCCAGTACTTTCTTCGCAACCATATAGGTGGTAACGATGGCAGCCACCGTGGTCAGGGAATCCGTGTACGGAAATGCCGCGTCAGTCAGGCTCATGACCCAGCCCAGCGACAGCCCGAGCACAATGATCGATGCGATGGTGATCATGTGTCGCCGCAGGGGCCATGTACCCACGCGGACGCCGCTGCGATCTCGCCCGCCGTGCAGCCACAGATACCAGCCGTACACGGCCATCGCAGCGTAGAAGAGCTGCAGTGCCGAGTCCATGTAGAGCTTTGCGTCGAACAGCACCACCAGCGAAAGCGCCACGCTGATCAGTGCAGCCGGCCAGCACAGCACGTTCTGGCGTATCGCCAGTACCAGATACGCGATTGCGAATGCGACCGCAGCAACCTCGAGCGGTGACACCGGACCGTGCTCAGGAACGCGGGCTGAGATCGGGCGGCTCGCTGATCGGAAGATCGGCGTTCAGGATCTTCACCACCAGCGCATCCGGGCCACCGGCCGCAAACGCGCGCTCGGTGGCCCTGCCAACCAGTGCCAGCACCTCGGCGAGTTCACCACGCAGCTGGGTACTGAGCTGATTGACGGTGATCTCAATGTCTCTGCCCCCTTCCAGCTCACCGATGAATGCAATGACTTTGGCGATCGGATCCCCACCCATCGGGTACAGGCTCAGTTCCGCGGTTATTCGAGGCATGACGATCTCCGGCTAAAGGCTGTAGCGCAGGGTGACACCATAGTGTCGCGGGTCACCCAGACGGGTGTACAGCGTATCGGGGAAATCGGGCGGCTCGTTTCCGAAAAAGAAGCCGCGCACGTAGTACTCCCGATCCAGCAGATTGCGCGCCCACAGCGACACATTCCACGCACCGAAGTCGCGCCCCGCACGCAGGTTGAGCAGTGTGTGGGATTCGGACTTCTGGTCGTGACTGTAGTCGAAGTAATACGAGCCGCGTCCGGTGACTTCCAGTCGCGCCAGCCAGCCGCCCGGAGCACGATAGTCGGCGCCAGCGGCATAGGTGTAGGACGGCGCATGCGCCTGGGCCCGACCTTCCAATTGCGGATACACGTCGAAGGATCGTATGCGCGTGCGCAGCAGACCAAGCGTTGCGAACAGCGTCACGCGATCATGCGCCTGATAGCGCAGCGCGCTTTCCAGACCACGGTGCACGCTTCTGCCGGCGTTCTGGGTGAGGAACTGGAACGAAGTCGGGTCGCCGAGCTGCAGTTGCAGCGGAATCTTCACCTGCTGGTCATGCCAGCGCGATTCGAACAGGCCGAGTTCGGCAGCCAGCCGGCCATTCAGCCACAGCCCCTTCACACCGAGCTCCACGTTCCACAGCGTCTCGGCATCGTAGGTGATCTGATCAGGGGTCAGGTTGTCGAACTCGTCGAAGTCCACGCCGGCAAAGTCGAGGTTGAAGCCACCGGCCTTGTAGCCACGTGCAAGGCGGACGTAGGCACCCACTTCATCGCTGACACGCAGGCCGATGGCAACATCGCCGCCGAGCATGTTGTCGGTGGGGCGAAAGCCATTGCCGGCCGTGTCTTCATAGCGCGCCGAACGCCGTTCCGCACGCAGTCCGGCCGTCAGGTCGATGCGATCCGACAGGGCCACCTCGAACTGACCGAACAGCGCGGTGTTGCGCGCGTCGTACTCGCTCAGCGTGTGCAGGTCCAGCTCACAGGGATCGCACCAGTCTCCGTCAACATAGATGCCCGCCATGCGCTGATCGTTGGATTCATCCAGTTGCAGCAGATAGGCACCGATCAGCCACTGGCCGCGCCCGCCGGCGATCGCGCCGTCACCGGAGACCAGACGAACCTCCTGATTCAGCGTGCGCCGTTCGCGCAGCGTCTCGGAGAAGTAGTCGTAGACGAACGGATCCCAGAGTGCTGCATTGCCCCAGTCGGCATCGAAACTGAATACGACTTCGGAACGCGCGGCACCGGTGATGCTGACCAGCTGAAAGTCATCGAGGTCGGCGGTGACGCGCACGGATCCGGCGGTGGAGGTCTGTGCATCGCGCCCGGGCTGGTCGGACTGCGTGGTGAAGCTGTTGTCGATGGCCCAGGCGTCGTAGCCGTTGTCCACATCGATGTACACACCGGTCACGTCGACGCTGACACGATCGGAGGGCATCCATGCCAGTTTTGCACGCGATGTGAGCTCGTCGCGATTGTAGGTGTCGCTGCGATCGAGCCAGGCGTTGTGCCGGAAGCCGTCTGACTCGTATTGATGAACCGAAAGCCGGTACGCAAGGTTGTTGCTGGCCGGCCCGCCCACGGCGGCACCCAACGCACGCGTACCGTCATTGCCGGCGGTGACTTCGAAACGCGTGGAGAATTCGTCGGTGGGCGCGGCCGACCGCATGTAGATCAACCCACCCAGCGCGTTGGCGCCGTACCGCGTGCCCTGCGGACCGCGCAGCACCTCGATGCGGTCGACATCGAACAGCGTCGCCGCGGCACCCAGTGCCGAGAAATCGATGTCGTCGATCACGAAGCCGACCGACGGGTTCGGTGCACCGTCGTACTGTTCGAGCTCGCCGATGCCACGCAGCTGAAAGTACCTTGCGCGCGAACCCTCGCCCGACAGGTTCAGGTTCGGCACATGCGCCACCATTTCTTCCCAGTGCTGAACGCTGGCGGTGCGCAGCGTGTCGGCATCGAACACCGTCACGCTGAGCGGCAGCTCGCGGGCGGTCGCTGCGCGAAAATCAGCGGTGACGATGATCTCGTCGATGGGACCGATGGACTGTGCGTAGGCCGGCATCAGCGCGGCGGTGGCCAGCGCGACTGCGGTTCTGCGGATGCGATACATGGCGGATCTCCCTGTAAAGAAGAGATCCGGTCCGTCTAGCGAGTGCGGAAACAGAGGAAGCTCCCGTCCCTTCGCCGGTACTAACCGGATCAGGTTCAAAGGGTTGACTGGTTGCACCAGTCTCTCAGGCCCTGCCGGGCCACCCCTCGGTGTCAGATTGCGGGCGCCATCATAATGGAACGGCGCGACGAGAGGAACCCGCACCGGTGCGCAACCGCACCGGGACAGGCTCCACGTGTCGACGGCGCCTGTCGTTCAGAACGCGACCCTCACACCCACACGCACGGTACGCGGCTCCATCGCGCGACTCATCCGGCAGTTGACGATGTCACAGTCGATGTCGTCGGCACCCAGACCCGGCGGGTCGAAGCCTTCCACGTGTGCCTCGTACCAGTAGACGATGTCCTTCCCCCTGCGGTTCAGCGCGTTGAACAGGTCTGCGTAAACCGTCGTACGCTGGAACGTGTAGGCACCGCGCAGGTTGAGCGTGGTTTCGGCGCTAGCGCGCCGTGAATTGTCCGGCAGCAGCGGGTACGAACCCAGATAGCGCACTCTCATGCTCGCCTCCCAGGGGCCGCGCACGGCAGCGAGCCCCAGAGAGCCGGCATTCTCGACCGCGCCATCGATGTAACGGCCTTCGTCGTCCTCAACGAATCTGGCGCGGCTGCCGGTATACACCGCATCCACGCCCAGCCACGACACCGGCCGCCAGAACGCCACCAGCTCATACCCCCGGCGATTCGATGCGCCCATCGGCTCCACGGAATTGGTATCGCCCACGAACACCAGCTCGCTGGACGAATCCAGCCACCAGTAGGTTGTGGTCAGGCGCAGTGGGCCCAGCTCATAGCGCAACCCGGTCTCGTACCCGGTGCCCCTGACGAGCCCGGGTACCGGCTCTTCGTCATTGACGACGCCGCGTGCATCGTTCGAGTGGAAACCGCGCCCCCAGTTGCCGTAGAGCTCCACGCGTCGACTCAAGGCATACGCAATACCAAGCTTCGGTGAAACGCGGCTTGCGGTGCTCCTGCCGGCGAAACTTTCGGGGTTGATCGCGTCGACATCGAAGCGGTAGATATCACCGCGCGCACCGGCCGTCAGACGCATCCGGTCGGTCGGCCGCCAGGCTGCTTCAACGAATGCACCCAGGGAGGTCTGATCGATCTCATTGTTGCTGATGTTCTCAACCAGAACCCCGCCATCGGTATGATCCAGGCCCACCTTGCTGATCATGTCGTGACGCAATTCGGCACCGACGCTGAAATCCAGCGCCGCGCCCTCGATCAGGAAATGCCGAACCCTTCCGCCGACCGTTGTGCGCTGGTCGAACTGGTTGATCTGGAAGTCGTAGGTGGGGTCGGACAGCATGGCCCAGTCGTAGTACTGCAGATACGCGGATGCTTCCCACGCATCGCCCTGCAGGCCGGCAGCGGCGATCCAGCGCGAAGTCTCTCCCTTCGCCGTTGGATCGAGCACACAGAACCGGTCGGGGCAGATGTCGCTGCCAATGACGCGCTCGGGAATCTGCTCGGTGGGACGCCAGGAGGCGTGGTATCCGGTCCAGGTCAGCGACAGCGTACCGAAGTTGGTGGGGCGCAGATACTTGCCCCACAGCGACAGGTGGCCAAGATCCTCGTCAAGCTCCCAGGGGCCTTCATAAGTCTTGGCTTCACCGAACAGCGACAGCACACCTGCCGAGAGATCCACCGTGGTCCCGCCAGAGATGCGGCCCCAGCCGTACGCACCCGCCTCGGCGGATGCAAACGGTGCATCGAATCGGTCGATCGTTCTGATCAACGCCGAACCGGCCATCGAAAAATCACCCGCGTCAGCGGCATAGGTCCCCTTGCGGAACTGCATGCGGTCGATGACTTCCGGCATCAGGCCGTTCACATCGAGGTAGCCCTGCCCGTGGCCATGCGAGCGCAGGTTCAACGGCACGCCATCGACCAGCACCGTGAAATCCGTGCCGTGATCGAGGTTGAATCCACGCAGAAAATACTGGTTCGCCTTGCCGCTGCCGGAGTGCTGCACGGCGATGAATCCCGGCACCGCTTCGAGCACTTCGGCCACGCGCAGCAACGGCCTCACCGCAAGATCCGCGCCGCTTACCGTGCCTTCGCTGGCGGCGTTGGCGCCTCCGATCATCTCCAGCCCGCGTCCGAACACCACGATTTCATCCACCGGCCCGGCCGAAGCCGCGCCAGGCGCGGACGGCTGCGCGACGGCCGCAGCAGACAGACACACGGACAGCGCGAGCGCGAACGCCGAATACGCAGGTGGTGCGGATGCTCGCCAATCCGATGTCACTTTCCGAGCCACCCTCGACATCGATGCACTGCGCACCGTTACGTACAGACCCTTCAGTATCATCCTCGTTCTCCCGAATGCACCGCCTGCGGCACATTTTCCGCAAGGGGTATGACGCGCGGATACTATCGCACCGCGCCACCGACCGCCTACCTTACAGATCACCCTGTGCCGCAAGCCACTCACTGCACTGCCCGCGGCAGGGTGGTAGGCTGTGAGATGGACGTATCCCGGCCGACTGTCGGGATACGATTTGCCATCTTGAGCGGCAATCGGCATCTTCAGCAACTGCCTAGCAGTTGACAATCCACATCACAGAGTCAAGCCATGAAGAAAATCCTCCTCCTGCTGTCGTTGGCGCTGGTCGCCGCGCAACCGGCTCTCGCCCAGAACTGCGATCGCGACTGCCTGCGCAGTCACATCACCCACTACCTGGATGCGATGATCAAGCACGATTCGGGGCTGTTGCCGCTGGCGCCGGAGGTGCGCTTTACCGAAGACAACGAGGACCTCGACCTCGGCGAAGGCCTGTGGCGGGCAATCGAAGGACTGGGCACTTTTCGCCAGGACGTGCTGGATGTGCGCAATGCCACAGCCGGCACACATGTGGTGGCGATGGAAGCAGGCAATCCCGTCCTTGTGGCGATTCGCCTGAAGATCGACGCCGGCCAGTCCGGCGAGACGGAGCAGGCGGTCGGGCCAGCGAGAACGGGATCCATCACTGAAGTGGAAACCACCGTGGTCCGCAACCAGGAAGAGGGCATGATCTTTCGCCCTGGCGCCATCATCGAGGCGAGCAGTGCCATGAACGTCACGCCGCGCCCCGAACAGCGCAATACGCGCGAGGAAATGATCGAACTGGCCATGCGCTATCCCGAAGGCCTGCGCATTGGCAGTTTTGTCGAAGCCGATGCGCGCTTCTCCGCCGACGCCTACCGCTTCGAAAACGGCCAGCTGATGGCCGGGCCCGGCTGCACTTTCATTCCCGGCTGCGACAACCTACGCGAACAGCGTCTGCCGACGCTGTCCGGCATCCGTTCGCATGTGGCCGGTGTGGATGAGGAACTGGGTATCGTCTGGCTGCGCATGAACTTCGGCCCCGGCTCAGTGATGCGCGGCGAAGGCGAACTGACGGTGTGGGAGATGTTCAAGATCTACGACGGACAGATCACCGCCGTGGAAGCCTACATGGAGGTTGTGCCGGCGGGCAGCACATCGGGCTGGGAATGAGGCCGGGTTTCAACCCGGCCCGATGGATTCCAGTACTCACAGAAGGCCGCTTCTACGCACTATCTGCGTGTCGACCTCGAAACCACCCCGCAGGCGATCCGCGCACCGGCATCGCCAGCCGGGTCGGTCGCATAGTCGTCGGGCCCGTCGTGCACCACGAATGACGTGCCCTGGTTCCCGAACAGATCGTCGAGGCTCAGGCCGCCGACAAAATACTCCACGGTAATCTCACCGGAAGCCGGAACATGGAGATTGAGGAGATCGCCGGCATGCATGCCCCTCGGGTTCTCAATTCCGTGTTCATGGCCATTGGGGTTGAAGTGCCCGCCGGCCGACTGGAAAGGTGGCTCACAGGCGCCGACGGCATGGATATGGAACGCCCGCACCCCTTCCGGCAGCCCGGTGAATCTGGCAGTCACGATCAGCCCGTTGGGCGTGTCCCGCACCTGCACCTGGCCGATCGACTGGCCCTCCAGGTTCTGCATGTCAGCCGTCGCGGTGGCGATATCCTGGTCACTGGCCACAGCCGCGCCCAGCGCCACGGCGGCTGCGCACCCGACAATCTTATTGTGGATAGACATGAGGCTCCTTCATGGTTGTGATTTGGGCAAGGATTATAGGCGGCTGCCCCGGCAGATCAACAGGACCATGGTCTGCGTGGCAGACATTGTCGGTTATTTGCAGTGGATCCACCGCTGCTGCTACGTTGCCGCCATGCCTGATCCAGAACTGCTGAAACGCACCATCGACACCGCGTGGGACAACGCCGTCCTGCCTGCGCTGTTCGACTACATCCGCATTCCCAACAAATCACCGGCATTCGATCCCGACTGGGCCGCACACGGACACATGGATCGGGCAGCCGAACTGATGCGCGAATGGTGCGAACGGCATGCGCTTCCCGGCATGACAACCGAAATCGTATCGCTGCCAGGCCGCACGCCCGTGCTGCTGATCGAGGTACCCGGTACGCAACCCCGAGCGGGCACCGTGCTGCTGTACGGCCATCTCGACAAACAGCCGGAGTTCACCGGCTGGACCGAGGGCCTGGCCCCGTGGACGCCCATCGTACGCGACGGACGCCTGTACGGGCGTGGAGGCGCGGACGATGGCTATGCGGTCTTCGCATCGCTGGTGGCGCTGCGCGCCCTGGCCGAGCAGGAGGCGCCACGCCCGCGCTGCGTGATCCTGATAGAAGCCAGCGAGGAAAGCGGCAGCCCCGACCTGCCGGCCTACATGGACATGCTCGGTGCACGCATCGGCGAACCGGCCCTTGTCGTGTGCCTGGATGCCGAGTGTGGCAATTACGACCAGCTGTGGTGCACAACGTCGCTGCGCGGCAATCTCACCGGCACGCTGCGCGTCGACGTGCTCACCGAAGGCGTGCATTCGGGCATGGCCAGCGGACTGGTGGCTTCGAGCTTCCGCATCCTGCGGCAATGCCTGGATCGCGTCGAAGACGCAGCAAGCGGCGAAGTGCTGCTGTCCGCGCTGCACACGCAGATACCGCGCCAGCGACTGGAGCAGGCGCATGCGGCTGCCGCTGTGCTGGGCGACAGTGTCTATCGCAAGCTGCCGGTCATCGATGACATGCAACCCGTCGTCGCCGACCCCGCGGAACTGCTGTTGAACGGCACCTGGCGACCGACGCTGTGCGTCACCGGCGCGGATGGCCTGCCCGCCCTGAACAGTGCCGGCAATGTGATGCGGCCCGGCACCAGCCTGAAGCTGTCATTCCGACTGCCCCCGGGCATCGATGCGACACACGCCGCCGACGCGGTGAAATCCGCTCTCGAGTCCGCCCCCCCGTACGGTGCACGCGTGCGGTTCCATGTGGAGGCGAGCATGGCCGGCTGGGATGCGCCGCCGGTTGCGACCTGGCTGGCAGAAGCGATGACAGAGGCGTCGCGGACTTTCTTCGGCCGTGACGCGATGTATATGGGTACCGGCGGCACGATTCCGTTCATGAACATGCTCAGCCGGCAGTTCCCCGATACGCAGTTTCTGGTAACCGGTGTACTGGGCCCGCATTCCAACGCCCACGGCCCGAACGAATTCCTGCACCTGGAAACCGCCAGGCGTGTCACCGCCTGCGTGGCGCACATCGTCACGACCCATGCCGCACGCTGAAACGGCCTGCCGCGCCCTGGCGGTCGCCTGCCTGCTGCTGCTCGCAGCCTGCAGCGAGCATTCGCAGGACGCCAGCGAGTCGGCCGTCGACTCCGCAGGCCCGGGCGGTGATCAGACTACAGCGGCGACTACAGAGGCGGCTACAGAGGCTCATGCCGACCACGAACACGACCCCGAACGCGCGCACGCGATCGAACTGGGCGTGGCGCACGCAGCCACCGGCATCGTGCGGTCCGTTGATCGCGCGGCCGCCACCGCCGTTGTCCACCATGATCCGGTGCTGTCCATCGGCATGCCGGAAATGACCATGACCTTCCGGCTCGCCGACCCGAACCTCGCCGATCAGCTCCAGCCCGGGCAGCGCATCTCTTTCGAATTCATCGTCGAAGATGGCGTCGTGATCACGACGCTACACTGACGCACGACGCACGACGCACGACGCCGACGCCGTGCGTATCACATCACTGCAGTGCACTGCACTGACTACACACCAACAACGACAACGTCAAAGCCTGGCCGTTGCGCGGCCTCCCCCTTTCCCGGGGCGTCCGCGGCCATGAATGGCCGCGGCCGAGGCGCATGGACGCTCTTCCGCCGTCCCCGGGCAAAGGGGGAGGCCGCGCAACGGCCAGGCCACGACAACCCCCGGTCATCAGCGGCCGCTATTGCCCCCGGTGCGCCTGAGCCAGATACGCCGCCAGATCATCCAGTTCGGCATCGGTGATCTCGGTCTTGCGGTACGGGGGCATCGACAACACACCCTGGCGCACGAACACCTTGATGACTTCCGGCGTAAGGTCGGAACGCTGTTGCAGTACCGCCGGCGGATCGCCGCGATACTTCACCTGCAGCGACTGAGTTCCCGGATGACCGGGTCCGACGCCATGACACGGCGTGCACCAGTATTCATACAGTGCAGCGCCATGTTCCAGGTCGGCTGCAGCACTCTGGCCGGAGCGCTGCGCCGCGGCGTCGGTGCTGAAGATCGACAACGCGGCGAACAGGGCGCCGAACACGGCGATGGTGGCGACCGTGAACACCAGGCGGTTCATCAGACATCCTCCCGCAGATGCCGCGGCCATACGCCATAGCGACCAGCGGCAATGATGCCATTGGGATCCACCGCATCCTTGATTTTCTCGCGCAGCCTGCGCAACGCGTGGTTGTTATACGAGTAGGTATCGGCAACCACATCCTGGAACACGGCCGGGGCGCGATACTCGGCCCATCCCTGTTCCGCCGCCAGGTGCACCCAGCGTTCGAATGCCGCGCGAATCCGACGGTTTGCAGCAGCATCCTTGGAGATCGGCATCATGATCAGGGCCACCAGTGACCGTTCCCAATTGGTCATGAACACCGGCCCGATGATGCCGAGGTTTTCGCCACCAGAGACTTCAGCGAGATTGGATCGATAAAAATCCCGGAACCGCAGCAGCTCCTCGCCGGTGCGCGGAATGATCGGCGAAAAGCCGACATGTCCGCCCGGCGGATTCGGCTGCATCTGGCTGCGCCCGAGCAGCGAGAACGTCGCCAGATTCGGGATACCGAAATTCACCAGCTGCACGCGTGCGCGGTCCTCCTCCGACAACGGGATGCGGATCAGATCGTTTTCGACGAACCGGCTGCCTTCGATGGCGGAGAATTTCTCACGCGCGTAGTCCAGTTGTGCGCGAATCACGCCCTCGGGGCCGTAGATCGGCAACGTCAGCGTCCAGGCGGGCCCACCGCCGCCGCCACCACCACCAAAAGCACCGCCGCCGCCCAGCTGGGTGGAACCGTTCACTACGTGCTGGTTCTCGAGCAGGTTCAGCGTGTCCATCATCGGGATGATGTCGCGCTCGTTGAACACCTGAACCTGACCGGAAATGTAAGCCTCGGGCCTCGGCATGAGCCAGAAGCCCATCTTCGTCACCACGCCCATGTTGCCCTGGCGGAACAGGCCGTCCACCCACGGACCATAGCCCCACTTGTTCTGTTGCCAGGCGTTGGAGTCCGGCAGCGCACCCATGCCGGTACGCACGATTTCACCGTCCGCCATGACCACTTCCATGCCGCAGTGCGCGCCGAAGTGATCGCGAAACGGATAGGCCGTCCAGCCGGCACCGCCATCCAGGGCATTGCCGATGACGCTGCCCCAGCCCGGATCCGGCGGATCGATCCACAGGTCCAGGCCACGTTCCTCGATGTGGTTGTACAGATCGAAATAGTTGACGCCCGGCTCCACCAGTGCGTAGGCATTGCGCTCGTCCACCTCGATGATGCGTGTCATGCGCTTGAGATCCAGCACCACGCTGCCCGAGTAGACGGGCGCCGAACCGCCATAGGCGAGATTGCGTCCGGTGGATATCGGATAAATCGGGATGCCGCGGGCATTGGCGGCGCGAACGACGGCCTGCACCTGCTCCACGGTAGACGGCGCCACCGCAGCCGACGCCACGCGTTCTTCGGGTTCGCCCCAGTACGGCGAATACGCGTCACGATACAGTGCCACATCCGCATCGGAGGTAAACACCCAGTCATCACCGACCGCTGCACGAAAGTCACTCAGCGCGGCGGAAAAATCGGATTCGCTTACGCCTGGCGGCAATGCCATCTGCGTTCTCCCTGTCTGGTACTTATGCTGCGCCGCGAGGCGCGATGATCCACGAATAGAGTTTGTCGGCCTCACCCGGATGCGCGGCCATCGCCGCACCGGTGGGGCCGTATTCACGGGCGGGAACAGCATCACCGCCGATCATGGCGTCGGCCAGCGCACGCGGCCAGTCGGTGCCGGCGGTATCCAGCAGCGATGCCAGTGATGCATCCGACGAGCGCAGGATGCGATGCGCAACCGCACCGTGTGCGGCCGGTGAATGTTCGGCTTCGAACACGACACTCAGGCGGTGTTCCCAGGCCAGGTGCTCGAGCAGAAACAATGCGTGCCGGTCTGTAAGCCCGGCTACCACCACAGGTCCCTGCTTCCAGCGTCGATTGAACTCTCGTTGCCACAGCTCGGTGATGTCGCCTTCGATCACGCGCAGCGGCGCACCGAGAATGTTGGCGCGCAGGCTGAAGTCACGTGACGATGGAAAGCGCGTATCGAACAGCACGGCATCGAAGGTCATCGTCCGCCGGGCGTGCGGCGATGCCGGCGCTCCGTTCCTGGCGAACGCAGCACCGCCGGCCAGTGGCGCGGCCGAGAGCACGGCGGCGGTCTGAAGAAACTCACGTCTGCTCGTCACAAGGTAATCCCCTCTGTCAATCGCCTCTGTCGATCCTCGCCGGCCCTGACTTGTAGTCTCGCTTTTTTATTCCGGCGGATACGGGAGCGTCGCCCAACCGGCCACTTCACGTCAAGGGATCAACGGAAACGTCAGCCGCTGCCTGACGCCGCCTCCGCCGGCCAGTGCGTGGGCAGCGCAAGGCCCTGCTGACGCACCGCCCGGTTCAACGCCGACAGGATCGCTTTCAGCGAAGCCGTAAGGATGTTCGAATCCACACCGACCCCGAACAGCGGGCGACCGTCGGCCACGCGCAGTTCGATATAGGTGGCGGCGCTGGCGCTGGCGCCTTCCCCGACCGCGTGTTCGTGATAGTCCACGACATTGATGGCAACACCCGCGATATCGGCCAGCGCGCCGACAAACGCGTCGATCGGCCCGTTGCCGCGCCCCTTCACACGTCGGCGGCGACCATCGACAGAGATCTCGGCGCTGAGCTCCACCACGTTGTCACGCGAATCCTCGACCAGATGATGCGCGACATAGCCGAACGGCGACGACGCATCCAGGTATTCACGCTGAAAGATCTGCCAGATCTCCCCGGCGGAGACCTCCTTGCCCGTGGTATCGGTCACTTCCTGTACAACGCCGCTGAACTCGATCTGCAGACGCCTGGGCATTGCCAGGCCGTACTCGCTTTCCAGCAGGTAGCTGATGCCGCCCTTGCCGGACTGCGAGTTCACGCGGATCACCGCCTCGTAACTGCGCCCCAGATCCTTCGGGTCGATGGGCAGATAAGGCATGTCCCAGATTTCATCCTCGCGCCGCGCCGCGAAGGCCTTGCGAATCGCATCCTGATGCGAACCGGAAAACGACGTATAGACCAGGTCGCCCACATACGGATGCCGCGGATGCACGGGCAACTGATTGCAGTACTCCACGCACTGACGAATCGCGTCCATCGTCGAGAAATCGAGGCCCGGATGCACACCCTGCGTGTACATGTTCAGCGCCAGATTCACGACATCGACATTGCCGGTGCGTTCACCGTTGCCGAACAGACAGCCCTCGACGCGATCGGCGCCGGCCATCATCGCAAGCTCGGCTGCCGCAGTGCCCGTGCCACGATCGTTGTGCGGATGCACACTCAGCACCACCGCATCACGGCGCGCGATACTGCGGTGTGTCCACTCGACCATATCGGCGAACACGTTGGGCGTGGAGTGCTCCACCGTTGCCGGCAGGTTGATGATGCACGGCCTTTCGGGCGTCGGCGCCCACACTTCGGTCACCGCATCGATGATGTCGCGCGAGAACTCGAGCTCGGTGCCCGAGTACATTTCCGGGGAATACTGGAAGACCCAGTCGGTTTGCGGATAGTCCGCAGCGATTTCCCGAATCAGACGCGCATGCGTCACGGCGAGCTGCTCGATTACCTGCTGCTTGTCCAGGCCGAACACCACACGACGCATCACCGGTGCGGTGGCGTTGTAGACATGAACGATGGCGCGCCGCGCATTCTCCAGCGCCTCGAACGTGCGCCGGATCAGGTGCTCACGCGCCTGCGTCAGCACCTGGATCGTGACGTCCTCCGGAATGCGGTTCTCATCGATCAGCCTGCGGATGAAGTCGAACTCCGTCTGCGACGCGGACGGAAAGCCAACCTCGATCTCCTTGAAGCCGATGGCCACCAGCTGTTCGAACATCCTGAGCTTGCGCTCATGGTTCATCGGTTCGATCAGTGCCTGATTGCCGTCACGCAGATCGACACTGCACCAGATCGGTGGTTTGGTGATCACCGCATCGGGCCAGGTGCGGTCGTGCAACCGGACCGGCGCGAACGCGCGGTACTTGCTGGAAGGATCCCTGAGCATTGTCATGGCGGTTCTCTTCTCGCTTGGCGCGGTGTCGCCTGGAACGAATTCGCCAGGGTCGTCACCGCGGTCTGGTAACGGATTGTCTGCTCGATGTCTGTCACGGTGTGAGGCCCCGTGAAGCCGTGTCTTTATTTCTGCCCCGAGGGCAGAAGCAGAACTGGCAGAAGCGGCAGGACGGCAGGCAGAAACCGATGCGCGGAAGTGCGCAGCCGCCGGCCGGCGGTTGCGGAGAAAAGGTCACGGTTTGTGCGCTTGTAAGCCATGATTACAGCCACTTTAGTCCAGTTGCGCCCGGTTGCCAAGTGCGCACCCGGCCTATTCCCGCAGCCGGGGAATCAGCTCGGCCAGATTGCAGGGCCGGGTGCGCTGATCCAGCTGCGCCGCGATCAGCCGGTCCCAGCCGGTTTCACAGGCGTGGGCCGAACCCGGCAGGCAGAACACGAAGGTACTGTTGGCGACCCCGGCCAGGCAGCGGGATTGCAGACTGGACGTGCCGATGGCCTCGAACGACAGCGACCTGAACAGCTCGCCGAAGCCTTCTATCTGCTTGTCCAGCAGTACCTGCACGGCCTCAGGCGTGCCGTCCCGACCGGTCAGGCCCGTTCCGCCGGTGGTCAGGATCACGTCGACGGCCGGATCGGCAACCCAGCGCGAAACCGCCGCCCGGATCGCATACACGTCATCGCGCACGATCAGCTTCTCCACCAGCCGGTGACCGGCTTCACGGACGCGATCGGCCAGCAGTGCACCGGAGCGATCGTTACTGTCGTTGCGGGTGTCCGATACGGTGAGGACCGCGATGGACAGCGGCAGGAACGGTTTCGATTCGGTCATTAGCGTAGGCCTATGCCCTTGAAGTCGGAACCACTGCCAGGTCGTGCGCCATGCACAATGCATCCTCGCGCCCGGCATAGTAGGCGCGCCGTCTTCCGGTCTCGTGGAATCCCAGGCGCTCGTAGAACAGCCGGGCGCTGTCATTGCTGGCGCGCAATTCGAGGCGGATCAGAAACGTGCCTGCCACCCGGGCAGACGCCTCCAGCCATTCGACCAGTTGCCGACCGGCACCACGGCGCTGGTAGCCCGGATGCACCGCCAGCAGGTTCAGGTGCGCGTGGCTGTCGTAGAACTGCATGATCGCGAATCCGGCCATCCTGCGACCGTCGCGGGCCGTGACCGCCGCGGTATCGCGATGTGCGATCGCACGGCCGACGCGTTCCTCATCCCAGGACCATGGCAACCCGTACTCGATCAGACGCCGCGACATCTGCGCGATCGGCAGCGTGTCTTCACGTCGTGCAAGCGTGATTCGGAGACTCATCGCGCCGGATCCTTCCCTGCGGCTTGTCGGCTGCTGTCATTCGGGCCGACGATACTTAAACAACGCCGCGTACGCCAGCACATTGAACACCGCCAGCGCCACACCGAGACCGACCTGTACGCCGCGTGTCAGACCGGACGGGTAGATGGCGGCGGTGATGTAGTGATCTATGAATCCGCCATCAAATCCCTGCTGGCCGGCAAGCTCCCGGAAGTGCAACTCGGCGGGGGTCAGCGGGCACAGCCAGCCGGTCAGCATCACCAGCACCGACCAGGCCAGCACCACCGGATGCACCCAGATCAGACGCGGCCAGCGGAAAATCGTCAGCGCACCGAAAATCGCAAACAGTATCCACAGGAAGTGGAATACCAGTATCACATCCGCGATCAATCCTGCTGCCATGCAGGTGAGTATAGTGGCGTCCATGAAGCGATTCCGGCAACGCAATACCGGCCAGGGCAGCCGCCTGTGGTGCGTGGTGCTCGCAGCCGGCGGCTCGCGGCGCCTTGGCAGACCGAAACAGCTGCTGCGGCATCAGGGCCGACCGCTGCTGGCCCACACCGTGGCGGCCGCTCTGGACATCGCACCGGGACGCGTACTGGTCGTGGTTGGCGCCTATCGACAGCGAATCAGTACCATGTTGAGACGCCATCGCCTGCGTACCGCGGTTGTCGTCAATCCGCGGTGGCGCACCGGCCTGTCCACCTCGCTGCGCGCCGGACTGCGTGCGCTGCCGACAACAGCCAGCGCCGCGATGGTCCTGCTCAGCGACCAGCCCTTCGTCGATCGCCATGCCATGCGGCGCCTGCGCGCTGTCTGGCTTCGCGAACCACGCACACCGGCCGCGGCCTGCTGGGACGATCGGGTCGGCGTACCCGCCGTCCTGCCGCGCAGCGTCTGGACCGAGGCAGCGCGCGCACAGGGCGATAACGGCGCACGCGCCATGCTGCGTGGCATGGCGCGCATCAACCCGGTGAACGTGCCCGAGGCAGCCATCGATATCGACTCGCCGGCGGACAGCGACCTGCTGCGCGTCCGCTGACGCCGACGCTGACGCGTCGTCACGACACAGCGGTGAGCCGACCATCGGAGGAGGCCACGGCCATGTTGGCCATTCACGACAGGTTGGCCGGCACCACCGTCACCGGGCCGCTTCGCTGTCGCTCGGCGCTTCCCGACCCCCTCTCCCGCTGTACTCCGTCTGTGGTCCTCCTCTACGCCCCTTCTCCATGCCTCCTGCCTCTTCCTCTGCGCGCTATCAATACCAACCCGGTTGCTACGAAGACGCTGAACCGGCCAGCCAACCCGATCTGGTACGCAACTTGCTTGCCTTAAGCAGGCGGGAGCGAAATATCGCCAGTGCCACCGCAGCGGTCGACCCGCAACGGAGCGATGTGATGGGTGGGACGACGGACAGCGAAGTACCAACGGTGATCAACGGACGCTACACGATAGAGTCGGAACTGCACACCAGCGGCGCCGTCGGCCATGCGTATCGTGCCGCGGACACGCGTTCAACGGCGGGTCACCGGCAGGTTGCCATCTGGCTGCTGCCGCAGGGAATGACTGCCAGCCACACGATCTACGGCGAGCTGCAGCGCTGCTTCCAGCGCGTACGGTCGCTGAGCCACCCGGACATCGTCCGCATGCTGGACATCGGCAGGGATGACGATACGGTCTACGTGGCGACGGAGTTCGTGGATGGCACAACGCTGCGCGACACCATTGATGACCCGGAGCAGCCGAAACCGCTCCCCGTCGCCGAAGCTGACAGGATCGTCGCCGCCGTGGGCAATGCACTGGCGTACGCCCACGACCGCGGCATCGCCCATGGCGATGTCCGCGCAGAGTGTGTCCTCGTCACGGCGCGGGGTCGCTATCGGCTGACCGGGTTCCTCTGGGGGCAGCTGAAACGACGCGACCGGTTCATGCCGGAACAGCTGGAAGACGTACGCGCGCTTGCCGCGATCGCTTTCGAGCTGTACACGGCAACACCCTGGCCCGCGAATCCCGACGAGCAGCTCGACGAACAGCTACTGAGGTTACTGCCGGACAACCGCAGAGAAGCCATCGAGGCGGCGCTGAACAACGGTTCGGACGGCACACCGATTCGCGATGCACGCCAGTTTCTCATCACAGCAGGACTTCCGCCGGCGTCAGCACTCCCGTAACGATGGTCAGCAGACTCTCACAGGACGCTGATCTCGTCGTCAATCGAGGTCTGCTGCTCGATCTCCTTGAGGGCGGCCAGCTGCGCTTCGAGAAGCTGTCGCTGTTCGCGTTCTGACGCGAGCGCCGCGCCCAGCTCAGCGAGTTCCGCCTGCAGCGCCTCAGTGGTGCTTTCACAACCGGCCAGCATCAGGCCAAGCCGGAATTCCTGGTAGCGAGCGCCTTCATCCGGCTGCGGCCAGTCCTGCTGCGCATCCTGCACCCGCTCAGCAAACAGTTCCGTGAGGTCGTCAGTCATGCGCTGTTCATCGATATGGATCGCGTTACCCCCATCCTGCGACGGCACGTCGGACATCACATCAGCCTCGTCGGGTGCCGTGACCGAGCTGCTACAGCCTCCAGCCAGCACCGCAAGGCTCAGCAATCCAGGAAGGCGCAACCTGACGCATCCCCTAGCCGGGACCAGCCACCGGCAGCCCGACGCGAAAATGCGCGCCGCTGTCAGACTCAACCACTTCGATGAAACCATGATGGGCCTCCGCGTATTCCTTCGCTATCGACAACCCCAGACCCGTACCCTTGACACTGGACCTGTACAGAGCCCGCCCCTGTCGGAAGGGCTCGAAGATCAGCTCGGTTTCCGACTTCGCCACACCGGGGCCGGTGTCTTCGACATCGATCAGCGCGAATCCGTCAGCGACGCTGAGCGAACAACGGATACGGCCCATTTCCGGCGTGTACTTCACTGCATTGGAAAGCAGATTGTCGAAAATGATCCGCAATCTGTTCTCATCGGCGCGAATACGCACCGGAGTGACATGGGTTTCCACGTCTATCTGCCTGGCGCCAATCGCGACGGCGTGACTCTCGACCACGCTCGTCAGCAGGACGCTCACGTCTACCCCGTCCACCAGGTGCAGATCGGCAACGGTATCCTGCATCTTACCGAATAACAGCAGATCTTCTATGAGTTTCTGAAGCTGAACGCTGCTATTGTTCATTATACGGGCTATTTCCGATTCTTCCGGCGCGGCATCCACCAGCGCTTCGGCCAGCAGCCCGGATCCCTCGCGAATCGTCGTCAGCGGCGTCTTCAGCTCATGCGACACGTGGCGCAGAAACGTCAGCTTCTGCTGCTCCAGCTCATGGATCCGGCGACGCAGCCAATCCAGCTGATCGCCGAGCTCTTCGACGTCCCGGGATCCGTGCACGGCAATGGGGTCCGTGAAATTGCCCGCACCCAGACCGCGGATAGCCTTGCCCAGTGCACGCATGGGCCGGTTGATCAGCAGTACGAAAACAATGGCCAGCAGCATACTGGCCGGTATGATCGCCATGGCCTGCATCAGGAGCATGCGCTGCAGTTCTGACGCAGTTTCGGTCATTTCGTTGGCCTGCGCCTCGATCAGGGCACTGCCTTCGGACAGAATGGCGCGGGCACTGTCGATCAGCTCGGCCCAGATCCGCTCGACGTCCTCAGAGGGCTCATCCGGCACGAACTCAGACGCATTCGCGCCGATCAGATCGGCCAGTTTCGCCTCTTCGGCGCTGAGCGACTGCAGATGCTCCCTGACGGGTTCCGTCAATGGCAGGTCGCTCAGGTTGCGTACCGCATCGAGAAATCGCTCGCGACGGTCGGCATAGATGTCGAAGAAGTCCCGATCGCCGGTCACGCGATACTGCATGTAGGGCCGACGCATTTCACTGAGGCGCTCCAGCAGACGGCGACTCTGGTGAGTAGCCGCTTCGGCTTCAAGCATCGCCGACTGACTGCTGACAGCCAGTCGGTCTACCTGAACGATTGCCGTGACGATGGCGGCGATCAGCGGTGCGAGCACGATCGGGAGCCCAACCAGCATCAGTCGCACGATGGAGCGCGGGCGATACCGCATCGATCAATCCGCGTCTGTCACACCGGCAACAGCACGGTGCTGCCGACGCTGAAAGGCATCCGGCCTCGCCGGGCCGTTCACTCCTCGTCGCCCCGGTCGCGGAACAGTTCAGGCTCGAGGGAATGCTTGCCCAGCAGCTTGTAGAACTGTGATCGATTGCGCCCCGCCAGGCGTGCCGCCTGGGCCACCTGGCCGTTCGTCATCTCCAGCAGATCGGTCAGGTACTCCAGTTCGAACAGATCCCGGGCCTCGGAGAACGGCAGCAACGCCTTGGTGTTGCGCTTGAGCGCCCGCTCCACCGGTCCGGCCGGTATGACCGGTGTGGTGGCCAGCGCCACGCACTGTTCGACAACGTTGCGCAACTGGCGCACGTTTCCGGGCCAGTCCGAGGCAAGCAGCAGTTCAATCGCCTCCTTGGAGAACGACTGCACGTCGACACCCGAATTGCGCCCGCGCTTCTTCACGCCGGCGAGAAAGTGATCCACCAGCAGCGGTATGTCCTGGCGCCGCTCCGATAGCGGCGGTATTTCCAGTGACACCACGTTCAGACGATAGTACAGGTCTTCACGGAACCGCTTTTCGGCAATCGCCTCTTCCAGATTCTGATGCGTTGCCGACACGACGCGCACATCCACCCCGATCGTCTCCGACGAGCCCACCGGACGGATCTCGCGCTCCTCGAGGGTGCGCAGCAGCTTGGCCTGAAGGTGCAGCGGCATGTCGCCGATTTCGTCCAGGAACAGCGTTCCCTGATCGGCAGCCTGGATCAGACCGGCGTTGGCCTGCGTTGCACCAGTGAATGCGCCCTTCTTGTGGCCGAACAGCTCCGCCTCGAGCAGGTGCTCGGGAATCGCCGTACAGTTCACCGCGACCAGCGGGTGTTCACTGCGGGCACTGGCGCGGTGAATGGCCCGTGTGAGCAGTTCCTTGCCGGTGCCGCTTTCGCCCTGAATGAGCACGCTGGCATCGCTCTGTGCAACCAGCCAGGCCTCCTTGAGCAGTTTCTCCATTGACGTGCTGCGCGTGACGATCTCGCGACGCCATTCGCTGTCATCGGACTCGTCTTGGTCGTGGCTGAACAGACCCGCTGCCCGTTCCAGCACCTTGATCAGCTGTTCCTTGTCGAAGGGTTTCGTCAGGTAGGCGAACACGCCGCGTTCGGTGGCATCCACGGCATCCGGTATCGTTCCGTGCGCGGTCAGCAGAATCACCGGCAGCGTCGGCTGCCTCTCGCGGATGGCGTCGAACAGCATGAGTCCGTCCATGCCATCCATACGCATGTCGGTGATCACCACGTCCGGACGAAAGCCCGACAGGACCGCCAGCGCATGCCGGCCGCTATCGGCCGCGGAGACTTCATAGCCTTCGCGCTGCAGACGCAGGGACAGAACGCGCAGCAGTCCGGGGTCGTCGTCGACGAGCAGAATTCTGCGCTTGCCATTGGCAGGCGTGTCCATCGTCAATCTCCGTTCCCTTGCGGACTTCCGGATGACGCACCTGTCGCACAGTTCACCCAACCGGCGCTGCCATTGCGATAGTGTTCTTTCTTCCAGATCGGCACACGCAGCTTCACCTCATCGATAATAAAGCGTGCGGCCTCGAATGCGGCACCGCGGTGTGCGGCGCTGACGCCAACCCACACCGCGCAATCGCCGATCTGCAATGCACCGACCCGGTGCCGGCAATGCGCAGCGATGATCGGAAACTTCTGCGTCGCTTCAGCCAGGATGCGTGCTCCTTCCCTGTTGGCGATCTCCGCATGCGATTCGTAGTCGAGCGCCGTGACGGCCTCACCTTCATTGTGATCGCGCACCCAGCCTTCGAAAGCGATAAACGCACCCGCCCGGCGATCAGCCAGTTCGCGCCGCAGGGCATCCGCGTCAATCACCTCTTCAATAATCTGAAAAGTCATACTACTTCGCTTCACACCGGCCATTCAGCCGGATTCTTCCTGAACCACGACAACGTCAATGCCGGGCTTGTGCGGGGCATCCCCTTCCCGGGGCGTCCGCGGCCATGGATGGCCGCGGCCGAGGCGCATGGACGCTCTTCCGCCTTCCCCGGGAAGGGGGATGCCCCGCACAAGCCCGGCCACCCCAGCCGGATTCCCGTTCATGAACAATCCAGCAGTCAGCCACCGGCCACCGGCGGAAAGAACAGCACCACGTCGCCGTCGCCGAGTCTGGAGTCCCAGTCAGCCAGTTCGTTGTTGATCGCAACCTTGCAGCGCGGCATGGCGTCGGCAAAACCATGACGGCCCGCCACTTCGTCGTAGAGCTCGGCGGCCGTGCCGGCATCGGTCGCGAACCGCTCGGTGCCGATTCCCGCATGCTCGCGAAACGCGGCGAAATACCTTGCGGTAACCTTAATCACGACGCCCCCGAGCATCAGCGGCCGCGCTCCCCGCCTGCGCGGCTACCCCGGCATCGACAGACCCCGGCGGCACGGCACCGTCAAGTGCCGCTGCATCCAGTGCGTAGTCCCGCTTGCCACCGGTCTTGCTCACCAGCATGACATCGCTGATGCGTATGGCATGCGTCATCGCCTTGCACATGTCGTAGACCGTCAGCGCCGCAGCGGTGGCACCGGTGAGCGCTTCCATTTCGACGCCGGTCTTGTGCGTCGCCCGCACCGCACACTCGATGACGATCTCGCCTTCGGCACCCCAGTTCACCGAGATGCGGCAGTCCTCCAGCGCAATCGGATGACAGAAGGGAATCAGTTCATGGGTTCGCTTGGCGGCCATGACGCCGGCAACGATCGCGGTGTCAAACACCGGGCCCTTTTTCGTGCGCAGTTCCTCACCCGTGGCCAGACGCGCCTCCGGCGGAAAGCTCACGACTGCACGCGCAACTGCGGTGCGCGTGGTGATGGCCTTGTCCCCCACGTTGACCATGGTCGGTCGGTTCGCGGCATCGACATGCGAAAGCTTCATCCACCCATCCTGTACATTTCTATTCGCGCCGCTTCATCAGCCGGCTGCGCACGACCACGCTGCTCGCTGTAGCGGTCGTCGCGGCTGCGCCAAACGTTCTGCAGCAGGCCCACCAGATCGGCATCGCTGGCGCCGGCGCGCAGCGGGCCGCGAAGGTCCGTGCCCCGGGCCGCGAACAGGCAGGTGTAGAGGCTGCCGTCGGCAGACAGCCTCGCACGGTGACAGTCACCGCAGAACGGCTCGCTGACCGACGATATGAATCCGATCTCACCCTGACCGTCGGTGAAACGGTATCGCCTGGCCACCTCGCCGCGGTAATTGCGGTCCAGTGGTTCCAGCGGCCAGCGCTCGGCGATGCGATGCAGCAGTTCCCGCGACGTGAGCACCTGATCGCGCTGCCAGCCGTTCAGAGTGCCCACATCCATGTATTCAATGAAGCGCACGATGACGCCGGTGCCGCGGAAGCGCTGCAGCAGGTCGAGTACCGTGTGGTCGTTCTTTCCCTTCTGTACGACCACATTCAGCTTGATCGGTGAAAAGGCCTGGGCCACGGCCGCCTCCACGCCGGTCAGCACGCGCGCGACGTCACCGCGATTGCCGTTCATCTCGCGAAACACGGCGTCGTCCAGGCTGTCCAGGCTCACGGTGACGCGTTTCAGGCCGGCGCCTTTGAGTTCGCCGGCCATGTCGGCAAGACGGGTACCGTTGGTGGTCAGGGCAAGATCCTCAACGCCGGCCAGTTCCGATAATCCGGCAACCACGTCCACGATGTCGCGGCGCAGCAGCGGCTCGCCGCCGGTCACGCGCAGCTTGGACACGCCCAGCTGCACGAACAGCCCGGCCAGGCGCTTGATCTCGCCGGCCGTCAGCCAATGGGCTTTCGGCAGGAACTGGTGGGCGTCGCCGAAGATCTCGGCTGGCATGCAGTACGGACAGCGATAATTGCAACGGTCGATCACCGAGATCCGCAGATCCCGGAGCGGCCGCTGCCAGCGGTCCGAAACCGCATTGCGTGTCTGCCACTGAGTGACGGGCATGTGGTGCTCCTGGTGGCCGCGGACTACCCGCGCCCGGCTTGCGAACAGCCGATTATAGCAACCGGAAGACAACCGGCTGGACAATCCGTTCCGCCTGACAGTTACATCCTGCAACAACGGGTGGCACAATACCGCGCGGAGACAATAATCAATGACCAGAAGCCGCCTAGAACCGCTCGGCGTACCCGCCGGGGGACAAGACTACGACGACAGCGAGGGGCCCGCGCAGCGCGCAGGCCCAAGCGCGCTGGACCGTTGGGTACATGCTCGTCTGGCCGACCGGCTGGCGGGCTCCCCGGTGGCCGTCGACCTTTGGGATGCGGCGCGCAACCCGCCTGCCGACGACCGGGTGCATGTGCGCATCAGGGACCGTCGCGCCCTCTACCAGCTGCTGGTCAATGCGGAACTGCACTTCGGCGACCTGTACAGCGCCGGGCGGCTGGAAGTGAACGGCGACCTGCTGGCCGTGCTGCGCGCCTCGTACGATTACACGCAGCAGCTCAGCCCGTTCCGGCGGATGCTGCTGAACGGCAGGCGCCGTGCGGCGCCCGACCTCTCCGATTCCAAGCGCAACATCCACCACCACTACGACATCGGCAACGAGTTCTACCACCTGTGGCTGGATCGGGAAGCGTTGCAGTACACCTGCGCGTACTACCCGCACCCGACCATGACCATCGAGCAGGCACAGCAGGCCAAGATGCACCTGGTGTGCCGCAAGCTGAAGCTTCAGCCGGGCGAGACCGTCGTCGAGGCCGGCGGCGGCTGGGGTGGCTTCGCTCTGTTCATGGCGCAGAACTACGGCGTGAAGGTGCGCAGCTTCAATATCTCTCGCGAGCAGGTCGCCCATGCGCGCGGATGGGCAGCGAATCGTGGCCTAGACACCCTGGTGGAGTTCGTCGAGGACGACTATCGCAACATGACGGGCGAGTATGATGCCTTCGTCTCGATCGGCATGCTCGAACACGTCGGCGTCGGCAACTATCGGGATCTGGGTCGGCTGATAAGTCGATCCATCAAGCGTGACGGACGCGGGCTGGTGCACACCATCGGCCGCGACCGCCCGGCACCGCTGAATGCATGGATCGACAAACGCATTTTCCCGGGCGCCTATCCACCGACACTGCGCCAGATGATGGACATGTTCGAGCCGGTGGACCTCTCCGTGCTCGATGTCGAGAATCTGCGCATGCACTACGCACGCACCTGCGCGGCCTGGCTCGAACGCTACGAAGAGAGCGTCGACCAGGTCAGCGCCATGTTCGACGAAGCCTTCGTGAGAGCCTGGCGGCTGTATCTGGCCGGCTCCATCGCCGCATTTGAAGTGGGCACACTGCAGCTGTTCCAGGTGCTGTTCGCACGCACCGGACGCAACACGCTGCGCTGGTCGCGCGCCGACATCTACCAGGGTGAGTGACTACGCGGCCAAGCGCGCACGCCTTGAACACGCGTGGCGCAATGACGGTTCGCCGCTGCGCCTGGAAAAGCGGACCATCTCCAATCTTTTCCGCTACGAAGGCGCGGATCGCCCTGCGCAGCGCCTGTCACTGGCCGACTTCAACGAAGTCATAGGCATCGATCCGGGCGACGACCATCGCCCCGCGACGATTGAGGTCGAGGGTCTTGCAACCTTCGAGACCATCGTCCGCTACTCGCTGAAGCACGGCTATCTGCCGCTGGTCGCCCCCGAACTCCGGCACATCACCATCGGCGGGGCAACGGTCGGCATCGGCATCGAATCCACCTGCTTCCGCTATGGCTTCGTGCACGACAGCGTGATCGAGGCCGACGTGCTGCTGCCGGATGGGCGTATCGTCACCGCGCGCGCCGACAACGCACACGCCGATCTGTTTCACGCGCTCGCCAATTCCTACGGCACGCTGGGCTACATCCTGCGTGCCAGAGTGCGCCTGCATCGTGCCGGGCCCTACGTCAGACTCGGCATCCGTCGCTTCGACGATGCGCACAGCTACCTGGCCGCCATGGAAGAAGCCACGCGAACGGATGCCGCGTTCGTTGAAGGGCTGTTTTTCGAGGACAGCCGTTTCTTCCTGATGACCGGCGTTTTCGCCGACAGCGTACCGCAGCGGGATGACATCGTTCGAGACCACATCTTCTACAAACTGGTCGAAAGCCGCGACGAGATCAATCTCTCCACTGAAGACTATGTCTTCCGCTACGACCCGGAGTGGTTCTGGAACCTTCCGGACACGTGGTTCTATCGCCTGTTCCGCCGCCATGCACCGCTGCGCTACCGAAACTCTGGCTTCTACACACGCTACGCGGCCACGAAAAAGCGGCTGATGAAGAAGTACCTGGGGGGCGACCGCAGCAACATGGAACCACTGATTCAGGACTGGGAAGTGCCCTGGCAACATGCCGGGGAGCTGATCGATTTCTGCCTGAAGCACGTGGATCTCGACGGCCGTCCGTGGGCCGCGGTGCCGATACGCACGCCGCGTCAGCCGACGCTGTACCCGCTTGAAGCCGGTGAGCTGTACTTCAATCTGGGCTGTTACTGCCAGGTGCGTCGCCCGCAGGGCAGGGAGCCCTACCACTACACGAAAATCATGGACGACAAGTGCTTCGAGCTTGATGGCATCAAGATGCTTTACTCGTCGACCTTCCTCGACCGGGAAGAATTCGACCGGCGTTTCAACGGCGCCGCCTATGCCGATCTCAAGCGCCGCTACGATCCGGAGGGGCGCACGCCCACGCTCTACGACAAGGTTGTCATGCCCAGACAGCCCGAGGAATCCGCGGGCGACTGACGGGCAGCCGCGATCGACAGCCGCTATCGGCCGAGGCGACGCTGCCAGCGCACCGCAGTGGCAACGATGTCATCGATCTCGGTGAAACGCGCATGCCAGCCCAGCCGCTGTGCCGCGAGGCCAACATCGGCGATCAGCACCGGTGGGTCTCCGGGTCGTCGCGGACTGTCGACGACGGGCACCGGCCTTGCGGCAACCCGCGCCACCGAATCGATCACCTCGCGAACACTCCAGCCGCGGCCGGTGCCCAGATTGAGCGCGACGGATTCACCGCCGCCATGCAGATAACCCAGTGCCCGAACATGTGCTTCGGCCAGATCCGTCACGTGGACATAGTCACGCACGGCCGTTCCGTCATCGGTGGGATAGTCCGTCCCGAACACCCGCACATCAGGGCGAAAGCCGAGCGCCGCGCCGATCACAAGCGGTATCAGATGCGTCTCGGGGTCATGGTCTTCGCCGATCTCCCCGTCCGGATCAGCCCCTGCCGCATTGAAATAGCGCAGTGCCGCCCAGCGGAAGCCGTGGCACTCGCCGAACCAGCGCAGGAACCGCTCGCAGATCAGCTTGGATTCGCCATAGGGATTGATCGGTGCCTGCGGTGTCGACTCGGTAATCGGCACCTGATCGGGGATGCCGTAGGTGGCGCAGCTCGATGAAAACACGATGGTGCGCACATCACAGGCCTGCATCGCTTCGAGCAGTCCCAGAGTCCCGGTGACATTATTGCGGAAGTACTTGCCCGGATCGTGCATTGACTCGCCAACATAGGCGTTGGCGGCAAAGTGGATCACGGCATCGATGCGGTGATCGCGCAGCACTGCCTCAACCGCGTCGCGATCACCAATCCCGGCGTGGACGAAATGCCCCCAGCGCACCGCTTCCGTATGACCTGCGCTGAGGTCGTCCAGCACCACCGGACCATGCCCTTCGGCGGCCAGCGCTTTCGCCGTGTGCGAACCGATATAGCCCGCGCCGCCCGTCACGAGAACGTTGAGCCCACTCATGGCTGCGGCGCGCGGTGAACGGCGTCAGGCGGACAGGCCACGCTTCAGCAACCCGTCGAAGTAGGCGATGGTCTTCAGCAGCCCCTCACGCAGCGACACCTCCGGCTCCCAACCCAGCACTTCACGGGCACGGCGGATGTCGGGCTGGCGCCGCAGCGGATCGTCCTGCGGCAGCGGCCGGAACACCAGTTCGGATTTCGAGCCGGTGAGCTCCAGCACCAGCGTCGCCAGCTCGCGGATCGTGAACTCGGTCGGGTTGCCGAGATTGATCGGGCCGGTCACCGTCGCGTCGCTGTTCATCAGCCGTATCAGCCCTTCGACCAGCTCATCCACATAGCAGAACGACCGCGTCTGTTCACCATCGCCGTACAGCGTGATCGCTTCGTTGCGCAGTGCCTGCATGATGAAGGTGCTGACGACGCGACCGTCGTTCGGATGCATGTGCGGGCCATAGGTGTTGAAAATCCGCGCCACCTTGATATCGAGGCGGTGCTGACGGTGATAGTCGAAGAACAGCGTCTCCGCGCAGCGCTTGCCTTCGTCGTAGCAGGCGCGCACGCCCAGCGGATTGACGTTGCCCCAGTACTCCTCGGTCTGCGGATGCACCGTCGGGTCGCCATAGACCTCGCTGGTGGACGCCTGCAGTATTCGCGCGCGAACACGCTTGGCGAGCCCCAGCATGTTGATCGCGCCGTGCACGCTGGTTTTCGTGGTCTGCACCGGATCGAACTGGTAGTGAATCGGTGATGCCGGGCAGGCCAGATTGTAGATCTGGTCAACCTCGACGTAGAGCGGGAAGGTGACGTCGTGCCGCATCAGCTCGAAAGCGTCGTGACGCAGCAATCCGGCCAGATTCTCCTTGCTGCCGGTGAAGAAATTGTCGACGCAGAGCACCTCTTCGCCGCGCTCCACCAGCCGCCGACACAGATGCGAGCCGATGAACCCGGCACCGCCGGTCACCAGCACTCTTTTCCTCAGACTGTACGTTCTTGCTGTCATGTCTTGCCTGGCGTGCCGATCAGGCGTTGCACTTTACAGCCTGTTGCGGCACATCGCGAGCGCCGGCAGCGGCGCACTGATGAGCAGGAAAAGCCCGCAGAAACCCGCTGCGAATCGCATCGGCATGTTGACGCAACCTGTCGTTGTTGTGCCGCCATTGTAACGGACAGTGTGCTTCCCGATACAACACGCCGCGGAAATAAAAAACGCCGTGCCCCTGCAAGGAGACACGGCGTCAATCAGAACGATTCTGTCAGGGTCTTGGTCGGGCCAGCGCCACGCACGGCAACTGGCCCGAACCTCAATCGCAGCTATCTTCTCATCAGAAGCCCATCGTCACGTTCAGCCGGTAGGCCCGACCGATACCGTTGTAGAACCGCGTATTCACACCGGCAATGCGGCCGCCGGACCAGAAGTTCGGCTGCTTGTCGAACATATTGTCGATGTTCAGTGACACGCTGAGCTGGTTCAGACGATCGACGGCGAACCGCGACTGGTTGAAGTCGTAGCTGATCGTCGAGTTCCAGGTCGTCCAGCTCGGCATACGATTCTGCGAAATCGTAAACCACGTATCCGGCTCCCAGCGCGGATCTTCCGGTCCGACCCAGAACACCGACCCCAGGGCGCTGCCCGTGAATCGAGCCTGCGCCGTGAACGAGAACGCGTTCTTGCGATACGTACCGAACAGATTGCCCGACCAGGTCGGCGTGGGCGTGTAGTTCGAGAAGATGCCGCCACCGCGCAGGCCACCAGTCTGACCCACCACGTTGTCACGCGTATTGCACTGCGTCTCTGTGGCGCTTATCCGCGTGATATCGGTGCAGATGCTCTGCTCCAGCGAACGCGTACCCATCAACCGCACCGAGTAGCTGCCGCCACCGCTCAACCGCTTGCTATAGGCGGCCGAGATGTCGAACCCGCGCGACCAGAATGGCTCGGAGTTCTCCTGGGAGGTCCAGATCTCCTCGATGTTGCTGCGCGGATTACCGGGTTCCAGGGCATCGGGTTCACCGAACCTGATCAAGGCACAGTAGTACGGATCATCGTACTGATAGCACCGGAACACCGCGTAAGGCAGGTTGTCCTCGTTATCCGGATCACTCGGGTTGGCGTAGCTGATGCCATCCTTCACGAAGATCTTGTAGTAGTCGACCGAGAACTGCAGACCACGACCCCATCCACTGGGCGTAAACACAAAGCCCAGTGTGTTCGTGACCGACAACTCATTGCGCAGGCCCGGATTCGAACCAATGACTGACGTGTAGACGTCCTGAGGATCCGCCACATCACGCCACGGATTCTGTACCGTCGAGGGCAGCACGCTGGACGAGAAAGTCTGGCGATAGAACAGCTCACGCACGCTCGGCTGACGAATGTCCATCGAACGCGTGGTGCGGATGCGCATCCAGTTGATCGGGTTATACACAAACGAGACCTTGTGCGAATCCGAATAGCGAATGGCCGTCAGGCTTTCTTCCGGATCGACCCGGTAGGACTCCTGACGCGCCCGCCGGCTGGACAGGTTGAGCATCATGTAGTCGGCACCCGGCAGTCCACGCAGCAGCGGCAGCTCCAGCTCGGCAAAGATGTCGGCGTTCTTCGTACCACCACGCCACGGATCACCGTACTGCGCGGAGAAGTCGGTGCGCCGATACTCGTTCGGATCACCACCCGTCCAGTTGTTGGTCTCGGTCTCGCGATAGTCGATACCGGTGGCCAACTGGAACGCACCGGCACCGATGCCGTCCCAGATCGCGCCCGAGAACGACACCGACGCACTGGTGTTCGGCTGCTTCGTGTACTCGATCAGATCACCCCAGGCATAGTCGATCGCCTCAGCCGAGGCCGCCAGACCGAACGGATTCAGCGGCACACAGCCTTCGGCCAGCGCGTTGATCATCGCCATGACCCGTCCCGAATCCGGCGTGTCTTCACCCGCGCCTACAATCAGCCCGTCGCGCCACTGGGCCCGGTTGGCTGCGCCAATGCCGTTGGAAGCGTTGACGCGGCACACAGCCTCGCCGCTGACCGGATCGATGATCGAGTCCAGCGCCATCTTGCGCCGGCGATTGGTCGGGTTGTTGATCATCCCCTGGTACCGATCGGATCCGCCGAATGCCAGATACGCGTCGTACTGCCAGTTGCGGCCACCGAACAGCCCGCCCTGACCACTCAGGGTCACGCGCCAGGTGTCCGTCTTCGACTCGGTACGGGCTTCGCTCATCTGGTCCGCCCAGTTCTTGCGCAGCAGCGTACCCGGGGCTGAAGGCGGTCCACCGAAGAAGGCGCCCAGACGGTAGTCATAGTAGATAAAGCTGCACGCGGTTGCCGTGCCCCGGTTCAGCAGCGCCTGATTCGCCTCCGCATCCATGAACATCGGATCGCGGAATGCGTTGTCTTGCGTTACGCAGACATCCTGCTGATGGCGCCCGGCGCTGTTCTGCGCCACCGAAGCCTCATTGCGGCCCCAGGTCACCTCCGCCGTGAACGACGTGTGGTCGTTGAACGCATAGATGAAGCGGCCGTAAAAGTTGTCCCGATCCGAACCCTGGCGCAGCGGGGCGCCCTGCGAGAACAGATCGCCTTCACCGCCGACCACGCGCGCGCCGGCACCGGCGACCAGCGCATAGTTATACCACTCAGGACTCAGACTCGTCTGATACGGGACGATGCTGCGCCCGTCCGGCGTGAACTGGATGAGTGTGTTGAGATAGGGATCGTCCAGCGGCTGGTTATTGTGCACATGCACCGACCCGGTGCGGCTGCTGTGCAGACGGCGGACGTCCTCGTATATCCCATAGCGCGGATTGCCCGGCAGTCTGGGGTTGGCGATTGGCGGCAGCTCTTCCCAGAGTCGCGGATCGCTCGGACTCGGTGCAGGGTTCATTCCGCCCACGGCGCTGTCGATGAAGTTCCAGCTGCGACCGCACCAGTCGCGGGCGGTTTCGCAGTTCAGGATGGAGTCGATGTACTGGCGTTCGAAGCCAAGCGTCAGATGCCCGCGCCCGTTCATCATACGGGTGCCGTTGGCGATACTGAAGTTGTACTGGTCACCATCGCCGGCACCCGTCTGATAGAAGCCGGCGCTCATGCGCGTGCCTTCGATCTCGCGGTTCAGCACGATGTTCACCACACCGGCTACAGCGTCGGAGCCGTAGGTCGCACCGGCACCGCCGGTCACCGTCTCCATACGACCGACGAGCACCGACGGGACCATGCTCAGATCCACCGCGCCGCCATTGGTCGTGCCCGGCATGCGCCGGCCGTCGACCAGCGTCAGGGTACGCGACACACCGAAGGCGGGGTTCATACCGCGCAGGTTCGGCAGTGTCGAACCGACGAAGAACGAATCATCGCCCGCCGTGTCGATCGAGTATTCGGCCACGTTGGCCGTCATCTGCATCAGCATGTCCGACACGCTGATGATGCCCAGCGCATCGATGTCTTCGGCCGTCAGCGTGGCAACCGCGTTGGGCTGGTCGAAATCGGTACGCCGGATACGCGTACCGGTGACGATCACTTCGTCCACACCCGCTGCGGCCTCCACCTGGGAAGACTGCTGCGCCAGAACCGACTGACCCGAACATAGCAATATCGCCGCTATCGCGGCCGACAGCGCCTTTCGGGGCCGGCTTTGAATGTTGTCTGCGAGCTGCATCGTAATCCCCCATCCCTCGCTATTCGAGAGACCAATTGTTGTCTGTTACCCCTCTGCATCGACCGATGTCCGGCCCTGTGCAGTGTGTGGAAAATACATCGGAACCTTTCGCGGCGCAATACAAACGTATGCATTCTTTTATCCTATTGATTTTACGCCCGTTATTTTTTACTGGAACCTTTTCACCAACCGTTTGCATCCGACTGGGATTGCACTTTCCCGACAGAAGGTGCCGTACAGGGCGGGTGACGTGTGCACGGACAATCGGCCCTTCTCCAGGGACACGCGGACCGGCCCCCAAGGCCTTGGGCAACCTCGGTGTATCAAAAATGCTACAACCCTGCCCGCTTCTGGCTCAAGGATGACGAAGCGCGAAACCCGTGCGCAGCAGACAGAAGGGCCCGCGCCCCAGGCATACCAATGGGGGGACCGCGCACTTTGCGACGATGCGCGCAGAAACGCAGGAGGTGGCGGATTGACGGGTGGCGATGACGATTACGGGCGTACTCGACGCGCTACAGGCAAAGCGGAGTTGGCGCGACGCCCTTTATCTTCTGGAAGACTTCACTGTTCCAATGCCCATTCAACCAGTTCACCGGGGCAGGAGTCTGGCAGCTCACTCAGCGCCCGCACTTCGCCGGTTGCCCGTCTGAACACTGCGCGGCGTACCGTCGCGCCCGTCACCGCGATCTCCACGCTCGCGTACCCCACGTGCCGGCCAATGCCTTCTGCAGCGGCAACCAGACGAGGCGGTCCGTATGGCACGGTGACGTAGCTGGTGAACAGGTCGAACCAGTCCGTCTGGTTGGTCTCAGGGGCGATATACAGGGTTGTCAGCGCAATCTCACTGAGTTTGGGCGATGGCAGACAGCCGAGCAGCGAGGTCTGCAACTGAATGGTATCTCTATCGCTGTAGCTGATGCTTCCGGAAACCAACCGAACCGGATCGGCGATGCGCTCGCGGCTGTAAGGCCCGGGTTGCCGGGCAGTCCTCATCGCAAGCTCGATCGACCCTACCGGGTCCGGAATGCTGTACTTCAGAATGATCTCTTCTGCAGACCGGTACTGGGGGGCGCCACTGACATGAACTTCGGCCGTGGAAGCCGTGTCAGTCTCGGGCTGACCGAATGCCACGGGCGACACCAGCATCAGAACAATCAAGCGCTTCATCGGATCCACCCCTGACCAACGCATATGGCGCGAGCTGTCTCGGTAATCAGCTATGATCAGCAGACTCTACGGACCGGTTCAGCTGGTCGTCAACTTATTGAACGATTCAACTCAAGGGGGATATCGATGAACCGTACTGCTCGTCTAATCGTGGCTTTCGGCTGCGCCGCAGTGGCGATTCCGCTCGCCAGCGCTCACTTCCGGCTCGTCGAGCCGCCCGCCTCACTGATCACCAACAACCTCGGTGATCCGCAGAAGCTCGCGCCCTGCGGCGGCACGACGGCAGATCCTGGCACGCCCAGTGGCATCGTCACGGCGGTGCAGGGCGGTCAGCCCTTGCGCATTGTCGTGCAGGAGACGGTGTTCCACCCCGGCCACTACCGGATTGCGCTCGCGGTGAACTCGCGCGACGAGCTGCCGCCGGAACCACCGGCAACGATGACCGAGACGGAACGGGGGCCGCGCTCGCTGTCGGCGCCGATTCAGGACCCGCCGGAAATTCCGGTGCTGGCCGACGGCCTGCTGCCGCGCACCGAAGGACCGGTGCAGACGCTGGAGACTTTCGTAGACCTGCCGAACATCAACTGCGACCGCTGCTCGCTGCAGGTGCTCCAGTTCATGCTGAACCACCCCGGCACGCGCGAAGGCACCTTCTCGTACTACCACTGCGCGGACCTGCGCATCAGCGCCGATCCGGAGCAGCCCATCGATACGCGCTGGCCCGGACAGTCCTGACCTGAACGAAACAGGCCGGCCAGCACGACTCGCATCGCGAGCGGCTGACCGGCCTGTTGTTTCATCGGGCGCCGTGAGGCGCCATCATCCTTGCGCTGCCGTCAGCCATCGGCTGCCGGCGATCCGCCCTTGGCCCATGACTTGATGGTTGGCCCTTGATGGTTGGCGCGTTATCGCGGCCCGCCAGGACCGCCTCCGGTTCTGGGCAGCGGCTCCATACGCATGATGGTGCCGTCCGGCTGACCGCTGCCATAACGCACTTCGGTGGCCAGATAGATGTAACCATCCGGTCCCTGCTGCACGTCACGGAAGCGCACGCCCAGCTCCGTGAGCATCGGTGTGCGGCGCTCGGACTGTCCGCCTCCGAAGTCGATGCGCTGCAGCTGCTGGCCACTGAGCGCGCCGACGAACAGGCTGCCCTGCCATTGCGGGAACTGGTCACCCGTATAGAACTCGATGCTGGCGGGCGTGATCGCCGGTACCCAGTAGATGCGCGGCAGTTCCATGCCCGGGCGGTGATACGGCTGGTCGGAAACCAGCGTGCCGGTGTAGTTGCGGCCCATGTTCGTCAGCGGCCAGCCATAGTTGGCGCCCGGCTTGAGGATGTCGACCTTGTCGCCCCCCATCGGACCGATGTCGACCACCCACAGCTCGTCGCTCTCAGGATGACGCGCAAAGCCGTAGGCATTGCGATGTCCGTACGAATAGATCGCCGGACTCGCACCCTCGGTACCCACGAACGGGTTGTCCGACGGAATGCTGCCGTCGTCGTGGATGCGCAGAATCTTGCCCACATGGTTGGACAGATCCTGGGCCTGGATGCGGATGCTGTTGTCATCCACCGCGCCGCAGCACAGACGGTCGCGATCACCGATGGTCAGCAGCAGGGTATTGGGCGTATCGAAGATCATTCGCCCGGCGATGGCGTTGGCGGCGTTCTCCCACGCATCGGCCACGAAAATCTCCTGCACGTCCACCAGCTGATTGCCCTGCAGCCGGCCGCGCGACACGGCCACGGTGCGCTCACCGTCTTCCCGGCCCTTGGCATACGCGGCGTAGACAAAGCCGTTGTTCTCGAAATCCGGATGGATCACCACGCCGTGCAGCACGTCGTTGCCGGCGGGCGACGGTGACTCCCACACCGGCTCAGGCACCAGCGTGCCGTCACGGATGATACGCAGGCGACCGTTCATCTCCGTCACCAGCATGTCACCGCCCGGCAGGAAGGCCATGTCCCATGGACCCACAAGCTGATCGGCCACCAGCACCAGGCGGATCCGATTGCCGCCACCGACATTCAGCTCCAGCGGCTCGTCGTAGGTGGGCAGCAGTGTCTGTGGCCCCGGCGGCTGCGCCAGTGCGCCATGGCCGATTGTCAATGCGGCTGCCAGCGCGGCCGCTCCCCCCAGTAAACGCTTCTTCATCAGGACTGCTCCTTCACGCAGATATTTTTGAGTTCGCTTCTTCCGCCAGCTGATCGCGCAGCGCCAGACGGTTGATCTTGTTCGCGCCGCTCTTGGGCAGTGCATCGACGAACCGCACTTCCACCGGCCGCTTGTACTTCACCATCTGACTCTTGCAGTAGGCGAAAAATTCCTCTTCGCTCAGTGTCGCGTCGCGATTCAGCACCACGAACGCCACGAGCACCTCACCCAGTCGCGGATCGGGCCTGCCCACCGTGGCCGCCTCGCGAATCTTCGGATGATTGAACAGCACTTCGTCGATTTCGCGCGGATACACGTTGTAGCCGCCGACGATCACCATATCCTTCTTGCGGTCGACAAGAAACAGGAAGCCGTCCTCGTCCACGTAGCCGATGTCTCCGGTATACATCCATCCATCGCGCAACGCGACCCGCGTCTCCTCCGGATTCCCGTGATAACCGATCATCAGCTGCGGGCCGCGCACCCGTACCTCACCGGCCTCCCCGATCGGCAGCACCTGCGTGCCCTCCTGCAGATCCACCACCTCGATGGTGGTTTCGGGCACCGGATGACCCACCGACAGCACCTTGCGCTTCGCCGACAGCGGATTGATGCAGAACGGTGCACCCTCCGACATCCCCCAGCCTTCCAGCAGCGGACAGCCGGTACGCTCAAGCCATTCACGGTGCAGATCCGCCGGACACGGCGCCCCGCCGGACGGACAGTATTTCAGCGCCGACAGATCCGCCCGTTCGAATTCCGGGCTTGACAGCAGACCCATGTAGATCGGTGCCGGCCCACCGCTGAAGATCGTGATCCGGTAGCGACCCAGCGCCTCGACGACGCGATCGGGCTCATAGCGCGGCAGGATCACCAGGGTGCTGCGTGCGTAGATCGGCACCCAGGTGGCATATGTCAGCCCCCAGATGTGGAACATCGGCGCCACATTGAGGAATCGCTCCTGCTCGAACGCCGGCGGCCACACCGTGCAGTGCTGCAGGCACTGCCAGTCCAGCGTGCGATGCGTGTGGTTCACGCCCTTGGGCACGCCGGTGGAGCCGCCGGTGAAAATCATCAGCGCCAGATCGTCGGCGCGCGGAAATGTGCTTTCGTCGAGCACCAGGCTGTCGTCATTCAGCCACGGATCGAGCTCCACGCCGCCGGCGCCCAGAACGATCACCTCGTCCACGCCCAGCCTGCCGGCCACCGCTCTGGCCTTCTCCTCCAATGCCGGGTCGCAGATGATCAGCTTCGGCGCCACGGTGGTGAGCACACGGACCAGTTCGTGTTCGGTGAAGAACGGGTTGATCGGTGCCACCTGTGCGTTCGCGGCCATGACGGCCATGAGGGCGACATCGATTTCGATGGAGTTCGCCATCATCAGCGCAACGCGGTGGCCGGCCACTTCGTGCCGGCGCAGCAGCGCGGCGAGCCCGGCCACTGCATGACCGAACTGCCGGTAGGTGATGCTGCGATCCTCGAAAATGATCGCGGTGATGTCAGGTGTCTGCTGAACTGCCGCATCAAACATGTGCACCACGCTTTCGTAGCGCGGCATGGTCGGATCGATTGGACGGGTCGAGCTGAGTCGCGACAGACGGGTCATACTGGCGTTTCCTGATGAGTTGGGCACGCGTCAGAAAACGCGGGCGGTGTTGGGGCGGAAGTCCACGGACATGGCGGCGTCGTAGTAGCGCATGGTCGCGCTCATCGGCGGCGCAACCTCGTCCAGTCGAGCGCGATCTTCGTCGCTCACACTGACTGACAGCGCACCGAGATTATCGATGAGCTGCTCCAGCGTGCGCGGTCCGATGATGGGTGCGGTGACGCCCGGCTGCGCCGCATTCCAGGCCAGCGCCAGCTGCGCCGGCGTGCAGCCCTTGTCGGCGGCCAGCGCGACCAGGCGCTCGATGACATCGAAGGCTCCGGGCGCGACGGGTCGATCGAAATTGTCGTGGCCGCCCTGCCAGCGCCCCTCCACATCCATGTCGTTGCGACGATACTTGCCGGTGAGCAGCCCGCCGCACAGCGGCCCCCACGGGATCATCGCAACGCCGAAGCTGATGGCCGCCGGCAGCAGTTCACGCTCGGCGGTGCGATCGAGCAGGTGATAGGTGGACTGATCGCAGACGAAGCGGTTCAATCCCAGTTCCTTCGACACCCACAGCGCTTCGACGAGCTTCCACGCCGGAAACATGCTGGTGCCGATATAGCGGATCTTGCCGGCGCGGATCAGGTCGTCCAGCGCGCGCAGCGTTTCGTCGATGGGAATGTCGGCCTGCGGACGGTGCAGCTGATACAGATCGATCCAGTCGGTCTGCAGGCGGCGCAACGATGCCTCGCAGGCCTGTATCAGATGCCGGCGGCTCAGTCCGCGTCCGTTCGGATCGAGAGTGTTGACCGGCAGGAAGGCCTTGGTGGCGAGCACCACACGCTCGCGACGGTTGCCACTGGCCAGCGCGCGCCCGACGATGTTCTCGCACTCGCCCGCCGAATAGGCATTGGCGGTATCGACGAAATTGATGCCCTGCTCCAGTGCATGGTCGATAATGACAGCGGCGTCACGCTCATGCGTACTGCGGCCGAACATCATTGTGCCCAGACAAAGCGGACTGACCTTGACGCCAGTGCGGCCCAGGTTCGTGTAATTCATTCAAGTTTCCTGACCGTTGCCGGGCGTGGACCCGCGGCTGGCCGCGCTCCTGCCCTTCAGACGTGGCCGGTATTCTACCGTTCAGTTGCCCCGGAAGCCCAATACGACGGCGCCAGGTCACACCCCCGCCACCTCCGGATCGCCATCCGCCGCTGTGCAAAGCGCCGGGAAGCCCCTATATTGCGCGGTCCTGATCTGTGTACGGGGCGTTGCGCAGGTGTTCAGCGGACTGGAAACGCAGGCGGCGGTTGCCATGCTGGTGACCGTGTTCGCCCTGTACCTGTTTACGCGGGAGCGCATCCCGCTGGAACACTCGTGCATCGCGATCCTGCTCGCCATCGTGCTGATGGTCGAAACCTGGCCCTACCAGCACGCGGGACGCCGCATCGGCGCAGGCGACTTTCTGTCCGGATTCGGCAACGAAGCGCTGATCACGATCTGCCTGCTGCTGATCCTGGCCAAGGGCATCGAAGTCACCGGTGCGCTCCGGCCACTGGGTCGGGGGCTGGCGCGGCTGTGGCGCATGAACCGCTCGTTGGCGTTTCTCGCCACGCTGATTGCGGCTGCCACGATCAGCGCCTTCATGAACAACACGCCCGTTGTCGTGATGCTGCTGCCGCTGCTCGTCGGTGTTGCGCACGCCTCGCGCATCCCACCGTCGAGGATCCTGATGCCGGCCGGCTTTGCGACAATCGTCGGCGGCATGAGCACCACCATCGGCACATCGACCAATCTGCTCGTGGTATCGGTGGCGGCCAGTCTCGGCGTGCCGCGCATCGGCATGTTCGATTTCATCGTGCCCGCCGCGATCGCGGCGGCCGTTGCGATCATCTATCTGTGGGCGATCGCGCCGCGTCTGTTGCCGGACCGAACACCACCGCTGACCAGCAACTCGCCGCGCGTCTTCGAAGCGGTGATCGAAGTCGTTGACGACAGTCCGACAGCCGGACGCACGCTGGCGGAACTGCGCGCCCTGATCCGCAGCCGCGTACGCCTGGAACGGGTGATACGCGGCAACGGCCTGGAACTGATGCGGCTGCCTTCGCTAACGGTGCGCGCCGGCGATCGGCTGATGATTCGCGGCACCGCGGCTGCCATCCGCGAGGTTCAGGAGTTGTTTGGCGCCGCCGTGCATACCGCCAGTCTGCGACGCCTGCGCGACCAGGTGCTGGTCGAAGTCGTGGTCACGCAGGCGTCGCCGCTGTACGGCAAACGGCTGAGCGCGGTATCCGAATCTCTGCTCGGCCGGCTGGCGCCGATCGCGATTTTCAGAGCCGGCGCCAGCGTGCCCGAAGACCTGGACCAGGCGACTGATCCGCTGCTGCGCAGCGGCGACGTCCTCCTCATGCAGGGTGCCCGCGAGGAAGTGCGCAAGCTCAAGGATCAGCACCAGCTGCTGATCCTCGATCGCACGATCCATGTGCCGCGCAGCAGCAAGGCACCGCTGTCGCTGACCATCCTCGTCGGCGTGGTGGCGATGGCCGCGTTCGGACTGCTGCCGATCCTGGCCAGCGCGCTGCTGGGTGTCACCGTCATGCTGTTCACCCGCTGTGTCGCGCTCGAGGAAGCCTGGTCGGCGCTGGACGTACGCCTGATCCTGGTGATCGTTACGGCGCTGGCGCTCGGTACGGCACTGACCACCACCGGCGCCGCGGCATTCATCGCACACAGTTTTGTAGCACTTACCGCGGGGCTGCCGCCACCACTGGTGCTCAGCGCGCTGCTGCTGCTTACCGCACTGCTCACCGAGGTGGTAACCAACAATGCCGTGGCCGTCATCGCAACACCGATTGCGGTCGCCGTGGCGCAGCAGCTTGGGGTGTCGGAAATCGCCTTCGTGCTGGCGGTGCTGTTTGGCGCCAACATGAGCTACATGACGCCAATCGGTTACCAGACCAATGTGCTGGTGTTCAGTGCGGGCGGATACCGGTTCTCGGACTTCTTCCGTGTTGGTATTCCGCTGCAGCTGCTGTTGTGGATTGCACTGTCGATTGCCCTGCCGCTGTTGTATCTGTAACCGCTGGCAACCGGCACCGGTGCATCGGCCGTCGCGGCGGGCTACACACCGGGCACCGCCCCGCCGCGGACGACCGCACCGCGGCGCGGGCCGGCCCGGCCCGGCCCGGCCCGGCC
>JBJHBP010000017.1:0-83634 GCA_050485545.1 Gammaproteobacteria bacterium | reverse complement strand
GTCACGCGCCGTGCTGATTATTGATATCCTGCGGCCACTGCCCTCGATGCCGCGTGCGGTGAACGGGTTTGTTACCGGCGTGATCGCGCGGAACACCTATGGTCGATCGGTCGCTCGCCGCGTCCGGAGGGCGGCGAGCGACGCTCAGGATGCCTTTGGCTGAATGCCAGTTGTGTTGGCGTTCTGGATGGCGGGTTACTCGATGTCGATCAGTTCGACATCGAATACCAGAGTTGCGCCCGGAGGAATCACACCCTGGCCGGCCCCGCTGTCGCCATAGCCGAGGTCTGGAGGGATGACGAGGCGGCGCGTTTCGCCGATCAGCATGCCGTCAACACCTGTTTCCCAGCCTTGAATGACTCTGCCTTCGCCAAGCTGGAAGCGCAATGCCCGTCCGCTTGGCCGTGAACTGTCGAACTGAGCGCCCTTATTCTCGTGAGCATCTTCGTCATACAGCCAGCCGGTATAGTGCACGACTGCGGTTTCACCGGACATGATGGCTTGCCCCTGGCCCTGGCTGAGAGTCTGGATCACCAGCTCCGTTGGCGGGCCGACGGCCTCCACCGCTGGCGCGGCGGCTTCGGTCTCGGTTGCGGTACCGTCGTCAGACGGGCTGCATGCTGCGACCATTAGTGCCGAGGCGGCGACGGCCGCAAACTTTATTGATGAATTCATTCATGGTCTCCAAAGGTTTTCGCTCATTGTACGGGAGCTGCCCGGCGGTCCCAAACTGGACTGCGCCCTCGATGGCGCGTGTCCCTGCACTGCGGCTGATGGTTCTGCTCTTCGGCTGCCTGCTTTCACCGGTGGTTGCTGCTGAAGGCCGAGTGGCAGCGCGTTCGCAGGAAGCGATGGCGCACGGGGCAGATCACAGCGCTACCATGCCGCGCCTGGTCGGCCGAAGCTGGGTACTCAATATTGATAACGATCTCTTTGTAGCCGGGGGACTCGACAGGGATTACACGGGAGGCATCTCACTAACAATTGGTCATCCCTTTGAGAATGCCCATCGCCGGCCAGGACAACGGGTCTTGGACCGCCTGGAGCGCTGGAGCGGTCTGGCCGGCCACCAGCAGAGAGTTGGAGCGGGCGAGCCCGTGGGCCGGGCACTGCAATTCGGTGTGCTGGCACTGACACCGGAATTTTCCGACAGCGCACTTCCCGAACCAGGCGATCGTCCCTATGCCAGCATGGCCTATGTGACCGAGAGCCGCTTTCGAGTGAATGACGCCCAGACACTTGCCTATCAGTCGTCAATCACACTGGCTCTGATTGGCAGCAGCCTGGCGGAGCAGCTTCAGCGCAAGCTTCACTCGGCTCTGGGTCTTCGTGTTCCGGCCGGGTACGAGCGGCAGATCAGCAATGGCGGTGAGCTGTCTGCGCAATACGCTGTCGCAAGACGTTCGCTGTTGCAAGCGCACGGGGACAAATTGTCCGGACACGACCTCCGGCTGAGCCTGGAAGGCAACATCGGATTCACAACGGAAGGCGTTGCAGGCGTGCTCTTTCGCTGGGGCCGCCGTACCTCACCATGGTGGAGCGATCCTTCCGGCTACGGTGAATTCGCCTCGCGTCCCGTGTCGAAAGGCCGTTCATCTGGCAATGGAGATTTCTTTCTTGCTCTTGGCGTCCAGGTTCGTGCCAGACTCTACAATGTATTGGTACATGGTCAGTTTCGCGCCACCGAGAGCGCGTTGAGCATTGCCGATACGCGCCCTTTCGTTGCAGACGCCTGGCTTGGGGTCGTACGCAGCATCGGCGCACTTCGTGTCAGCTACACGATAAGGTATCAGACACCCGAGTTACGCCGCGGCATCGGATCTCGCGACCAGATCTGGGCCAGTATCGCGTTGGAACGCACGGTCGGTTGACTCAGACGCCGGGTCAGGACGACCACGACAGACGCCGAAACGATGGCGAACCCATTAGAATGCGGGTATGACCCAATATCTCTCCGTTCACCCACAGAATCCCCAACGTCGACTGCTGGAGCAGGCGGCGGAGGTCATCCGTGACGGCGGTGTGGTGACTTATCCCACCGACTCCTGCTATGCGCTGGCGTGTCATCTGGGCGACAAGGCGGCCGTAGAACGGATTCGACAGCTTCGCGGACGCGAGGCGGAGCACGAACTGACGCTGGTATGCCGCGACCTGTCGGAGATTGCCGTTTACGCGAAAGTGGATAACTGGGCCTATCGATTGCTTCGGTCGCTTACCCCGGGTCCGTATACGTTCGTCCTTCGAGCGACACATGAGGTGCCGAAGCGTCTCCAGCACCCCAAGCGCCGGACTATCGGGATACGGGTTCCCGACCATACTATTGCCCAGGCGCTGCTGGACGTGTTGAACGAGCCGCTGATGAGCACAACGCTCCAGCTACCGGGCGATGATCTCCCGTTAACGGAGCCGGACGTGATTCTCGACCGGCTGTCGCGACAGGTGGATATGGTGATCGATGGCGGCGCCTGTGGGGTGGAGCCCACGACGGTGCTGGACTTGAGTGGTGGCTCGGTGGAGCTGGTGCGCAAGGGCAAGGGGAGCGTACAGAATCTCGGCCTTTGAGGCTCGGCCGCTTCGGGTACCCGGCCTGTCCCGCTGTCTCATGGAGGCGCGGCCAGCCGGCTGAGCACGTATAATGCCGCGATGCCCGGAATGACCGTCGACACCGTACTGTACGTACTCTCGTACGCGCTGATTCCCCTGCTGTTTGCGATTACCTTGCATGAGGTGGCGCACGGCTGGGTTGCCAAGCGCTATGGCGATCCTACCGCCATGTTCGCCGGCCGTCTCACATTGAATCCCATCAAGCACATAGATCCCATAGGCACACTGCTTGTACCGATCGCATTGCTCTACTTCTCGGGTGGTCAGATGACTTTCGGTTGGGCGAAACCTGTGCCGGTGGCGTTCAATAACCTGAACAATCCGCGGCGCGACATGATTCTCGTCGCTGCTGGCGGTCCGGCGGCCAACTTCATCATGGCGCTGATCTGGGCCGTTCTGCTCGGTCTGGTTTTTCTGCTGGGTGTTGGTGGTGACGCTGGCCGATGGCTGGAGCTCATGTGCGCCTTTGGCGTAACGATCAACGTGTTGCTGGCGCTATTCAACCTCCTGCCGATCCCGCCGCTGGATGGCGGGCGGGTTCTGGCAGGCCTTCTGCCACCCAAGGCTTCCGATATCGTGGATCGAATCGAGCCATTCGGCTTTTTCATTGTGATCGGTCTGTTGATCACGGGTGTGCTGTGGACGATTCTGTCGCCGTTCCTGGCTTATTTCCGAAGCATTTTCCTGTCGATCGCTGCGGCGATTGCGGGCTTGTGAGCGTCCCTTCATGAACGGTACCGGCGACGTGAACCCTGACAACGCGAGTTCGGAAGAAACGATCGCCGACGACTCGGATGGCAAGCCGAACCTGACGCTGGTCACAGCATCAATGGCTGCGGCGATCCCGAATGTGCCCACGCAGGCCGAGATGCCGTTCGCCATCGTGGAGGGCGAGCCGCTCACCCAGTTGCCGCGCGACCTGTATATCCCCCCGTACGCACTGAAAGTGTTTCTGGAGGCTTTTGAGGGTCCGCTGGATCTGTTGCTGTATCTGATCCGCCGTCAGAATCTGGATATCCTCGATATTCCGATCGCCGAAATTTCCCGACAGTACGTTCAGTACATCGAACTGATGAAGGACATGCAGTTCGAACTGGCCGGCGAGTACCTGGTGATGGCTGCAACACTGGCGGAGATCAAGTCTCGCATGCTGCTGCCTCGTGCCCAGGAAGAGGCCGAGGAGGAAGACGATCCGCGCGCCGAACTTGTACGCCGCCTGCAGGAGTATGAACGGTACAAGAAGGCCGCTGAAGATCTGGATTCGCTTGAGCGCCTGGAGCGGGACGTCAATGTTGCCGATGCCGAGCCGCCGGAGCGGCAGGTCGTTACGAAATTGCCCGACGTGACGCTGAAGGAACTGTTGCTGGTTCTCAAGGATGTCTTCGTGCGCTCCGAGATGTTTGCGCATCACCATGTGCAAATGGAGCCGCTGTCCGTTCGGGAACGGATGTCGGCAGTGCTGTTGAACCTTGTACAGGCACGCTATCTGGATTTCGTGAAGCTGTTCGACATCACCGAGGGACGGATGGGAGTGACAGTTACCTTCCTCGCGATTCTCGAATTGCTCAAGGAAGGCCTGATCGATGTCGTTCAGGCCGAGCCATACGGTCCGATTCACGTGCGGGCAGCCGAGCACCGGCTACCGCAGGACAACTCCGAGATCAATTGACGCAATGGATACATCAGAAATCAAGCATGTGATCGAAGCGGCCCTTCTCGCAGCGCGACGGCCGTTGCCGTTGGAAAAGCTGGGGGAACTGTTCGCCGCGCGGGGAGCGAAACTCGAGCGCCAGGAGCTGCGTGATGCACTGGAAGCACTGGGTGCCGACTACGCAGGTCGCGGTATCGAGCTGAAGGAAGTCGCCAGTGGTTTCCGCGTGCAGGTCAAGCGCACGATGGGTGACTGGCTGATGCCCTTATGGGAGGAACGTGCTCCGCGCTACACCAGAGCCCTGCTCGAGACGCTGGCACTGGTTGCGTATCGTCAGCCGATCACGCGTGGCGAGATCGAGGAAGTGCGCGGTGTTGCCGTCAGTACGAACATCATGCGCACTCTGATGGAGCGAGGCTGGGTCCGGGTTGTGGGACACAGGGATGTCCCGGGCAAACCGGCGATGTTCGGCACCACGCGGGAATTCCTGGATTACTTCGGACTGAAGCGCCTCGATGAGTTGCCGCCGCTGGCCGACATCAAGGACTGGACGCCGGAAGAAAGCCCGCAGGCCGACCTGGTCGATTCGTTGCGAGAAGCACGCGAGGCGCTCGAAGGTGCCGCGGAGGAAGCGTCTGTGGCTGTAGATTCCGAAGCTTTGCCTGAACCGGAAACAGAACATACGACCGAACCCGAACCCGAACCCGAACCCGAAAGCCAGTCCGAGCCGGACACCGAATCCGAATCCGAGTCCGAGTTGGAGACCCGGTCCGACTCCGACTCCGACTCAGATGCCGAAACGCAACCACGCACGGAGTCACATTAAGCTGGCCGAGAGAATCCAGAAAGTCCTGGCGAATGCCGGCATTGCATCGCGACGCGAGATAGAGCGCTGGATTGCGGAAGGCCGTATTTCCGTGAACGGACGCAGGGCGACGCTGGGCGATCGAATCAGTGGGACCGAGAATGTGCTCGTCAACGGGCGCGCCGTGCGGCTCTCCGGCCCGTCTGCAGAAAAGCAGCGAGAACGCGTTCTGCTGTACAACAAGCCGGGGGGAGAAGTCACCACGCGCCATGATCCGGAAGGCCGCCCGACGGTCTTCGAATCGCTGCCGGCTCTGCTGCAGGGCCGATGGATCAATGTCGGTCGCCTGGACGTCAACACCCACGGACTTCTGCTGTTTACCACGGACGGTGAACTGGCTCACCGCCTCATGCACCCGTCCTACGAGATCGAGCGCGAGTACGCGGTGCGCCTGATGTCACAGCCGGACGAGTCGCAGCTGCAGCGCGTGACGGAGGGAGTGCAGCTGGATGACGGCCTGGCTCGGTTCGAGAATGTTGTGCCCGAAGGCGGAACCGGACGCAATGTCTGGTACCGCGTGACACTTCGTGAAGGCCGCAACCGGGAAGTGCGCCGGGTGTTCGAGAGCGTTGGCGTGACGGTCGGGCGTCTGATACGTGTGCGCTATGGCCCGGTGGTCCTGGGCAGAATGCGTCGCGGCGAGAGTCGACTGCTCAGCGCTGAGGAACTACCCGCGTTATATGCGTCGGTCGGCTTGTCCGTCCCCACGAACAAGCCACCGTCCCGGCCAAAAGCGCGTCCAGGTCCAGGTTTAGGTCCAGGTTTAGGTCCAGGTTCTGGTCCAGGTGTCAGGAGGAAGCCGCGGCCTGGGCGTTGAATCGTTCACCGGACACGCCGCGGCTGGCGGCACTGAGCAGATACAGGTAAGTGGGCGTAATGTCCTCGGGCGCCCTCAGCGTTCGCGGATCCTCCGCAGGGTAGGCCTTGCGGCGCATGTTCGTCCGGGTCGCGCCCGGATTGATGCAGTTGACCCGCACCGTCGTGTTCTCCAGTTCCTGCGCCAGTATCTGGGTCAGTGCCTCGGTGCCGAACTTGGAGACCGAGTACGCGCCCCAGAAGGCCCGTCCCTCGCTGCCAACACCGCTGGTGGTCAACAGCAGTGATGCATCGGCGGATGCGCGCAGCAGGGGCAGGAGGCATCGGGTCAGGATGAACACAGTGTTCAGATTCACGTGCATGACACGCTGCCACAGGCCGATGTCGTAGTGTTCCACGGGGCTGCGGTCGCCGAGTATGCCGGCGTTGTGAAGCAGCCCGTCCAGCCGGCCGAAACGCTCTTCCAGCGCATCGACCAGCGCCTGGTATTCCGGTCCCTGCGCCCGCTCAAGATCAAGCTGGGCAACCGCCGGTTCCGGTCCCAGCGTGCACAGCTCCTCGTAGAGTGCCTGGAGCTTCTTTTCGCTGCGTCCATGAAGCACCACGGTGGCACCATGGCGCACGAGATCCGTAGCCACGGCACGGCCGATGCCGGACGTTGCCCCGGTCACCAGGATGACGCGGTCGGCGAGTATCTCGGAGGAAGGGGCAAACCCGGCCGGTAGCGAAGCATTGTTCAACGGTCAGTCTCCAGTAGCAGGTTGCGGAGGGCGTTCATGACGCCGCAACGGTCGTGCGTCGGCCAGTCTGCCGTGCCGGCCAGCGCGGGATCAGTTCGCTGATGTCGGCGGGGCGACGGACCACGATGTCGGCGCCCCAGTCGGCAGGCGCCTCGTCCGGACGAATATAGCCCCAGAGCGCCGCCAGGGTGACCATGCCCGCAGCACGACCGGCTTCGATGTCGCGGAGGGCGTCGCCGACATAAGCGCATTGTTCGGCAGGGCAATCCAGCATGTCGGCTGCGAGCTGCAGCGGGGCGGGGTGGGGCTTGCGCTGCGGCAGACTGTCGCCACTGACGACGCAGCCGTGATCGGGGCGCAACCCCAGCATCGCGATCAACGGCTCGGTGAATGCCTTGGGCTTGTTGGTAACGATGCCCCAGCGAATTCCATTATCAAGTAAAATATTAAAAAGATTATTAAATCCATTGAATAATATGGAATTGTTACATACACAGTTTCGGTAAATCTCAAGAAACCGGTCACGCAGCGCTTCGCTGCGGGCATCTGTCAGATGGCTTCCAAAGCCCAGCCGTATCAGCCCCTGTGCGCCGTTCGAGACTTCATTGCGTGCGATCGCGTAGGGCATGAGCCGTTGCCCCTCCTCGCGCAGCAGCTGATTGAGCACGGCGACCAGATCTGGCGCCGTATCGACGAGGGTGCCGTCCAGGTCGAACAGCACCGCTTTCGGCCTCATGACTCGTCGACCCGCTGCGTCCAGGCCAGGTAGTTGACGTCGACGTTGCCGCCCAGACTGTAGGTGCGGGTGAGCGGATTCAGATGCAGGCCACTGAGGTCCCGCAGCGCCAGTCCGCCTTCGCGGCACCAGCGGTCCAGTTCGTGCGGACGGATCAGCTTCAGGTATTCGTGCGTGCCTTTGGGTATCAGCTGCAGCACGTGTTCGGCGGCAACGATGGCCAGCAGGAAGCTCTTCAGGTTGCGGTTGATCGTCGAGAAGAAGACCGCACCGCCCGGCCGCACGGCACGTGCGCACGCGGTAACGACCTGAGCGGGATCGGGCACATGTTCCAGAAGCTCGAGGCATGTGACGACATCGAATCCGCCCGGGGCCTGTTCGGCCATGGATTCGGCGCTGGTGGTTTGGTAGTCGATCCGCAGTCCGCCCGCGAGCGCATGTTCCGTTGCCACGGCAATGCTGTCGGCGGCGAGATCGATCCCTGTGACCTGTGCGCCGCGCCTGGCCAGTGCTTCGCTCAGCAGTCCGCCGCCGCAGCCAACGTCGAGGACTCGAGCGCCGTCCACCGGGGCGTGTCGGCAGATATAGTCGACGCGCAGGGGGTTGATATCGTGCAGGGTTCGGAGCGGGCCTGCCGGATCCCACCACTGCGAGGCGAGCGCGGCGAACTTGTCCAGTTCACCGCGATCGGCATTGGCTGAATCTGTCTGGTGTGTCTGCATGAGTTCAGTTGTCCATCAGCTTTGATGTCCATGTGCTGGTAACTGCACGGATTTCATCCTGATCGATGCGCTGCAGGCGGCTGCCTGCGACCAGGTGCTCACCGGCGATCCACACGTCGGTGACCGAGTCACGGGATGCAGAGTAAACCAGAGCCGAAAGGGGATCGAGGATCGGCTCATCGAATAGCGGGTCGAAGCGCACGCAGATCATGTCCGCCGATTTGCCGGGTGTCAAAGAGCCTGTTTCATCAGCCAGTCCCAGCGCCCGCGCGCCGTTGATGGTGGCCATGCGCAGCGCGGTGCTGGCCGGGATGGCACGCGCGTCGTCAGCCACGAGCTTGCCCAGCAGCGCCGCCTGCTGCATTTCAGAGAACAGGTCGAGCCGATTGTTGCTGGCTGCACCGTCCGTGCCCAGCGCGACATTGACACCGGCAGCCAGCAGTGCAGCTGCGGGGCAGGCGCCACTGGCCAGTTTCAGGTTTGACCGCGGGCAATGCACGACACTGGCGCCGGCTTCCGCCAGCATCGCGATTTCGTCCGTATCCAGCTGCGTGGCGTGCACCGCCATCAGCGAGGGCGTGACGATGCCCAGCCTGTCCAGCCGGGCGAGGGGGCGTTCCCCGTGCAGGCGAACGGCGTCGGCCACTTCGTCGGCGGTTTCGTGGACATGCATGTGGATCGGGACATCCAGTTCGTCGGCCAGGCGACGAATGCGGCCGAATGTCTCATCGGCCACGGTGTAGGGTGCGTGGGGCGCAAAAGTGGTTGTCACGAGTGCATCGGCCTTGAAGCGATCGTGGACCGCCAGGCCTTTGGTCATGTACTCCTCGGCCGACGCGGCCCAGGGCGTCGGGAATTCCAGCACGATCATGCCGATCGCCACGCGGATGCCGGATTCCAGCGCCGTTTCGGCAACCGTATCGGGGAAGTAGTACATGTCGGCGAAGCAGGTGATGCCACCGCGCAGCATCTCGGCGATCGCCAGACGCGTTCCGTCGGCCGCGAAGCGCGGCGACACCAGTCGCGCCTCGGCCGGCCAGATGCGCTGCTCCAGCCACTGCCTGAGCGGGATGTCATCGGCATAGCCGCGCATCAGACTCATGCCGGCATGGCAGTGGGCATTGATCAGCCCCGGCATCAGCACATGGTCGGGACGCTGATGCCAGGCGTCCGGTTCGTAGCGTGCCTGCGCCTGCGCGTGGGGCAGCAGGTCCAGTATGCGGCCGTTGTCCACTGCCAGCGCGAGTCCTTCGCGTACGGTGACCTGCGGGTCAACATCCACAGTCCAGCGCGGCAGGATCAACGCGTCGATGCGCTGCTTCATCGGATCATCTCGGTGCCATCCGGCGACGGCCGGAGTATATCGTCAAGGCCTGCGGCTGAAGCAGTCGGTGGTCGTGGCCTGGTCGGGGAATACCACCACAAGGCCGCAACGAGCGCGTTGTGGTAGAATTTGCGGCTGTTTTTCGAGCACTTGGAACCTGTTCGTGACGACCATTCAGGCCGCCCGTGGCGCGCCTGTACGGCGCTACGGACCCACACCTCATTCGTCGGTGAAGCCTGGCGGGGAAGCTCCCTCCGGAGCGTTGCCTGTGTGCTTCACGCGGGTCCTTAGCGGGTCCGCATCCGACGCGTGACAAGAGCAGACCAGATGGCCGAAGCCGCAAAAGAAATTATTCCCGTCAGTCTCGAAGACGAGATGAAGCAGTCCTACCTCGATTACGCCATGAGCGTGATCGTGGGGCGCGCATTGCCCGATGTGCGCGACGGGCTGAAGCCGGTTCATCGTCGCGTGCTGTATGCGATGCGCGAACTCGGCAACGACTTCAACAAGCCGTACAAGAAGTCGGCACGCGTCGTCGGTGACGTTATCGGCAAGTACCACCCGCACAGCGATGCGGCCGCGTACGACACCATGGTGCGCATGGCCCAGACGTTTTCCATGCGCTACGTGCTGGTGGACGGTCAGGGCAACTTCGGCTCCGTGGATGGCGACGCGCCGGCGGCCATGCGCTACACGGAAGTCCGCATGGCGCGGATCACGCAGGAGCTGCTGGCCGACATCGACAAGGACACGGTCAATTTCGTACCGAACTACGATGAGACCGAGTCCGAGCCTTCGGTGCTGCCGACGAGATTTCCGAACCTGCTGGTCAACGGCTCGTCCGGCATCGCCGTTGGCATGGCGACGAACATACCGCCACACAATCTGGGCGAGGTCATCGACGCCTGTCTGGCGCTGCAGGCCGATCCGAGCCTCGGGGTGCCCGAGCTGCTCAAACTGATGCCAGGACCGGATTTCCCCACCGCCGCGCAGATTCACGGCGTGCAGGGCATTGTCAGCGCCTACGCCACCGGACGCGGCCGCATCTACGTGCGCGCCCGTACCCACATCGAGAAGGTGGACGAGCGCGGACGCGAAGCCATCGTCATCACCGAGCTTCCCTACCAGGTCAACAAGGCGCGACTGATCGAGAAGATCGCCGAACTGGTGCGCGAGAAGCGCCTCGAAGGCATTACCGAGCTGCGCGATGAATCCGACAAGGACGGCATGCGCGTCGTGATTGAGCTGCGCCGCGGCGAACTGTCCGATGTGGTGCTGAACAACCTGTACAAGCAGACGCCGCTGCAGAGCGTCTTCGGTATCAACATGGTTGGGCTGGTCGATGGCCAGCCGCGCCTGCTGGCGCTCAAGGACCTGCTCGAAGCCTTCCTGCGCCACCGTCGCGAGGTGGTGACGCGGCGCACGCTGTTCGACCTGCGCAAGGCCCGTGACCGGGCTCATGTGCTGGAAGGACAGATGGTGGCGCTGACCAACATCGACGAGGTGATCGCACTGATCAAGGCCTCGGCATCACCTTCCGATGCCAAGGCCGCACTGTGCACCCGCGTCTGGCGCCCCGGTGCAGTCGTCGACCTGCTCGAGCGCGCCGGTGAGTCGGCAACCCGACCGGAAGACCTTACTGAAGAGTGCGGCCTGACGGCGGAAGGCTACCGGCTGTCGAGCGTTCAGGCGCAGGCGATTCTGGAGCTTCGGTTGCACCGTTTGACCAGCCTGGAGCAGGATAAAATATCCTCTGAATACAATGAGGTGGTAAATAATATTCAGGGTTTCTTTGAGATATTGGCGAACCCCGAGAGGCTGCAGTCGGTGATTCGCGACGAGCTCGTGGAGGTGCGTGAGCGCTATGCCGATCCGCGCCGCACCGAGATCGTCGAGGACTTCAACGACCTGACAATCGAGGACCTGATTCCCGAGGCTGATCTGGTCGTGACCTTCTCGCACGCCGGCTACGCCAAGGCGCAGCCGGTGGGCGACTATCAGGCACAGCGGCGTGGCGGGCGCGGCCGTGCGGCCACGCGCGTGAAGGACGATGACTTCGTCGATCGGCTGTTCGTGGCGAATTCGCACGATACCCTGCTGTGCTTCTCCAGCCGTGGCAAGGTTTACTGGCTGAAGGTATACCAGCTGCCGCAGGCCGGCCCCGGTGCCCGGGGACGACCGCTCGTGAACCTGCTGCCCCTGGAGCAGGATGAACGCATCAATGCCGTGGTGCCGATACGAACGTTCGACGAAGGCAGTTACGTGTTCTTCGCAACCAGCCGCGGTACGGTCAAGAAGACGCCGCTGAGTGCGTTCTCGCGCCCGCGCGGCAACGGCATCATCGCGCTGGATCTGCGTGACGACGACCGCCTGATCGCTGCGGGCATCACCGATGGCGGGCAGGACATCATGCTGTTCTCCAGTGCCGGCAAGGTCATCCGCTTTCCTGAAAGCGAAGTGCGCGAGATGGGCCGCACGGCGACGGGCGTGCGCGGCATCCGCCTTGGCCGTCCTGAAGATGAAGTGATCGCACTGATCATCCTGCAGGATGGCGCCACCGTTATCGCCGCCACCGAGCATGGCTACGGCAAACGCACCCCGGTCAGCGAGTTTCCGGCGCATCGCCGCGGTGGACAGGGCGTGATTTCGATACGCACCTCCGAGCGCAACGGTCGGGTGGTCGGTGCCCTGCAGGTATCGGACGACGACGAGCTGATGCTGATTACCATGGCGGGCACGCTGGTACGCACTTCGGTGGCCGGCGTGTCGGTGATGGGCAGGAGCGCGCAGGGCGTGCGTCTGATACGGCTGGATGCGGAAGATCATCTGGTCGGCATCGCACGCGTCGAGGCGTTGCAGGATGAAGAGGCCGACGAGGATGTCGGCGCAACAGACTAGCTTGAGGGTCAGGACGACATATGGAACGTGTACACAATTTCAGCGCGGGTCCGGCGGCAATGCCGGAACCGGTCCTGCAACAGATCCGGGAAGAAGTCCTGGACTGGCAGGGCACAGGCATGTCAGTGATGGAAGTGAGTCATCGCGGTGCCGAGTTCGTAGCCTGCGCCGCCCAGGCCGAAGCGGATCTGCGGGCGCTGCTGGCGATCCCCGAGAACTACAAGGTGCTGTTTCTGGCGGGCGGCGCCACGCTGCAATTCGCCGGCGTGCCGTTGAACCTTGCGTCACCCGACGACACCGCCGACTACGTGATCACCGGAAGCTGGGGCAAGAAGGCGGCTGGTGAGGCGAAAAATTTCACTCGGGTGAATATTGCCGCGGACAGCGCTGCGCAGGGTTTCACAAGCATCCCCGACCCGGCCACATGGAAGCTCACCGACGATGCCGCCTATCTGCATATCACGCCGAATGAGACCATCGTCGGAGTCGAGTTCCACGATGTCCCGCAGGTCTCGGATGCGCCGCTGGTCGCAGACCTGTCGTCGACGATTCTGTCACGTCCGATCGATGTCAGTCGCTACGCCCTGATCTATGCCGGCGCGCAGAAGAACATCGGGCCTGCCGGTCTTGCCATCGTGATCGTGCGCGAGGATCTGCTCGACCGTGCCCGTCCTGAAACGCCCGGCATCACGAATTACCGCACGATGGCCGACTCCGATTCGATGTGGAACACGCCGCCAACCTTTCCGTGGTATGTCGCGGGCCTTGTGTTCAGGTGGATCCGCAACGAGGGCGGGCTGGAAGCCATGGCCGAGCGCAATCGGCGCAAGTCGGAAAAGCTCTACGCAGCCATCGATCAATCGGGCTTCTATCACAACGCCGTGGAAAAGTACTGCCGTTCCTGGATGAATATCCCGTTCACGCTGGCGGATGCCGCGCTGGACAAGGTCTTTCTCAGTGAATCGCGTGAAGCCGGCCTCGCGAATCTGAAAGGTCATCGGCTCGTGGGCGGCATGCGTGCCAGCCTGTACAACGCCGTGTCGGAAAAGGCGGTCGACGATCTGATCGCTTTCATGGCTGACTTCGAGGTGCGACATGGCTGATTCAGACAACGGGAACGGCGGCATGCGGTTCAAGATCCGTACACTCAACAATATTTCGCTGGAAGGCTTGCGTCGCCTGCCGCGGGCCATCTACGAAGTGTCCTCGGACATATCGTCGCCAGACGGGATCATGGTGCGTTCTGCAAACATGCATGACATGGACATCCCGGCCAGTGTGCTGGCGGTGGGTCGTGCCGGGGCTGGCACCAACAACATTCCGGTCGACACACTGAGCGAGCGAGGCGTACCGGTCTTCAACGCGCCAGGCGCCAATGCCAATGCCGTGAAGGAACTGGTGCTGGCGGGGCTGCTGGTCTGCGCGCGAAACATCACGGCGGCCTGGGACTACACACGCAAGCTCGAAGGCGCCGACAAGGAACTGTCGAAGGCCGTGGAAGCGGCCAAGAAGCAGTTCGTCGGTTTCGAGCTGCCGCGTCGCACCCTCGGCGTCATCGGCCTGGGCTCGATCGGTGTTCAGGTCGCCAATGCAGCGTTGTCGCTTGGCATGCGCGTCGTCGGCTTTGATCCGCAGATCACCGTCAGCAAGGCCTGGCAGCTGTCTTCCGCAGTGGAAAAGGCAGCCAATCTCGATGACCTGTTCAGTCGTGCGGATGTGATCACGCTGCATGTGCCCCTGACCGACGAGACCCGGGGGCTGGTCGACCGCGACCGGTTGCGTCTGATGGGCAAGGACTCCGTGCTGCTGAATTTCGCGCGCGCGGGCATAGTTGACGACGATGCCGCGCTGCAGGCGCTGGACGAAAACCGGTTGCAGGGCTATGTCACCGATTTTCCCTCACGCAAGCTGCTGGGGCACTCCAGGGTGATCTGCCTGCCGCACCTTGGTGCGTCCACGGCAGAGGCGGAGGACAACTGCGCCGTGATGGTTGCCGATACGCTCAAGGACTTCCTGGAGCACGGCAACGTGCGGAACTCGGTCAACTTTCCGGAAGCCGTGCTGCCCAGAACCCGGCCTCATCGTGTGGCTATCCCGCATGCCAACAAGCCGAATATGGTTGCGCAGATTCTTACCAGCCTGGCCGACGAAGGCGTGAATATCGCCGACATGGTCAATCACTCGCGTGGCACGATCTCCTATACCATTGTTGATCTGGACGACGCGATCAGCGAGACCTGTCTGCAGCGCATCCGTTCGATCAATGGCATGCTGGGTGCGCGTGTGTTGCCTGTCGATGCCTATGGCGGAGCCTAGTCGCCCGAATGAGTAACGAATCCGACAAGCCGGCTTCCGAAGGCCAGACGCTGGAAGCGTTGCGCAGCAAGATCGACGAGATCGATGTGCAGCTGCAATCGCTGATTGCGGAGCGCGCGCACTGCGCCCAGCAGATCGGGGTCGTGAAGGGTCTCACCGCCACGGCCGATTTCTACCGTCCTGAAAGGGAAGCGCAGGTATTGCGCGGCGTGGTCGAGCGCAATAGTGGTCCGTTGCGTGATGAAGAAATGGTGCGGCTGTTTCGAGAGCTGATGTCTGCGTGCCTGGCTCAGGAAGAACCACTCAAGGTCGCGTATCTCGGTCCCGAAGGCACGTTCACGCAGACGGCCGTGATGAAACACTTCGGGCACTCGGTACGGGCATTGTCGCTGTCGACGATCGACGAAGTCTTCCAGGAAGTTGAGAGCGGCGTTGCGGATTTCGGTGTGGCGCCGGTGGAAAATTCCACGGAAGGCACGGTGAACCATACGCTGGACATGTTCCTGACATCGCCATTGAAGATCTGTGGTGAGGTGGAGCTGCGCATTCATCAGCACCTGATGGGGAGGATGAAAGACCTCGGCCAGATTCGCCGTATCTGCTCGCATTCGCAGTCATTCGCGCAATGTCGCGGGTGGCTGGCACAGTACCTGCCAAACGTCGAGAAGATCACCGTCGCCAGCAATGCCGAAGCGGCCCGCCGGGCCCGTGACGAGGATGGCACGGCTGCACTGGCGGGCGAGGCGGCTTCGGAGGTCTACGACCTGCGCATCCTGTTCCGCAACGTTGAAGACCATGCCGACAACACCACGCGCTTTCTGGTGATCGGGCGCAAGACCTTCCCGCCCAGCGGCGTGGACAAGACATCAATGCTGCTGTCGGCATCTGGTGCTGAAGGGCCTGGCATTCTGCTGCAGCTGCTGGGGCCGCTCGCGCACCACGGTGTCAACATGACACGAATCGAATCCAGGCCATCACGCCGGCGCAAGTGGGACTATGTCTTCTTCGTCGATATCGATGGCCATGCCGACGACCCGCCGGTTGCCGGTGCGCTCGACCAGGTCAAAAGCAACGCGGATCTGTTTCGCGTGCTCGGTTCCTATCCCAAAGCGGTTCTGTAACGATGCCGGAACGATTCAGGGTGGAGCCGGTGCAGGAAGTCGGCGGCGAACTGCGTGTGCCCGGCGACAAGTCGATCTCGCATCGCTCCCTGATGCTCGGTGCGGTGGCGGAGGGCGCGACCCGGGTCACCGGTTTTCTCAACAGCGAGGACTGCCTGGCGACTCGCGCCGCGATGCAGGCGCTTGGCGTGCACGTGGACGACAGTGCGCCGGGCGAACTGACGGTGCATGGCGTGGGCCTGCAGGGCCTGAAGGCACCCGATGCGCCACTTGATCTGGGCAATTCCGGTACGGCGATCCGGCTGATGACCGGGCTGCTGGCCGGCCAGTCTTTCGATAGCGAGCTGACCGGTGATGATTCGCTGCGTTCACGGCCCATGGAACGCGTGGCGCAGCCATTGCGAATGATGGGTGCGCGCATCCAGACTCAGGACGGCTGCGCACCGATTCGTGTATCGGGTGGTGCCACGCTGCGCGGTATCGACTACTCGATGCCCGTGGCCAGCGCCCAGGTGAAGTCGGCGTTGCTGTTGGCAGGGCTCTACGCCAGCGGCGACACGACGGTGCGTGCGCCGGGACCATCGCGCGACCACACCGAAAGAATGCTGCTCGCGATGGGCGCGGGCCTGACGCAGCATGCCGATGAACATGGCGTTTCGCTCAGTGCACGGCCGCTGCTGAAGTCGCTCACACTGGATGTGCCGGGCGACTTTTCTTCCGCGGCGTTCTTCATCGTTGCCGGGTGCCTGGGTGCAACCGATGGCCTGTTGATACGCGGTGTCGGCGTCAATCCGACGCGCATCGGCCTGATGACCGTGCTCAATGCGATGGGGGCGAAAATCGAGCTGCGTAACCCTCGCCGACAGGGTGCCGAACCGGTGGCGGACATCCTGGTGCAGCGCAGCGAACTGCGCGGCATCGATGTGCCGCCGGAACTGGTACCGCTGGCCATCGACGAGTTTCCCGTGCTGTTCATCGCGGCGCTGGCCGCGAACGGCGAGACGCGGATCCGCGGGGCGGACGAATTGCGCCACAAGGAAAGCGACCGCATCGCAGTGATGGCACGGGGCATGAAAGCGCTGGGTGGCAGCGTTCGGGAACTGGACGATGGCCTGATCATCAGCGGCGGACGGCTGGGGGGCGGGCGTGTGGACAGCTGTGGCGATCACCGCATTGCGATGTCGTTCGCCGTAGCCAGCCTGATCGCCGACGATGAGATCGAGATCGAAAGTACCGCCCAGGTCGCTACCTCGTTCCCGGAGTTCGCCGCCACGGCGCGTGCCGCGGGCCTTCGCGTCCGCGTGGAGGTGGACGCGCAATGACGGAAGGCGCGCGTTCAGCGGCTGACGCGCGAGCCGTCGACCGTACGGTGCCGGTGATTGCAGTGGATGGGCCCAGCGGATCCGGCAAAGGTACGGTGGCACGCCTGTTGGCTGCGCGCCTGGGCTGGCATCGGCTGGACAGCGGGGCGCTGTATCGGCTCGTGGGCCTTGCCGCAGCGCGCAGGGGGCTGCTTCGCGGCGCCAGCGGAAATCCGGATCCGGATCCGGATCCGGAGGCGCTGGCGGCGCTGGCCGGCAATCTGGACTGCAGTTTTCGTCCGGAAGGCGATTCTGAAAAGATTTTTCTTGATAATGAGGATGTTACGCGGGAATTGCGGGCCGAGACGACGGGCGAACTGGCTTCCGTCGTCGCTGCCATCCCGCAGGTCCGCAGCGCGTTGCTGCAACGCCAGCGGCAGTTCGCCAGCCCGCCCGGGCTGGTCGCCGATGGGCGTGATATGGGCAGCATGGTGTTCCCGGGTGCAGTCCTCAAGGTGTTCCTCACGGCCTCCGCCGAGGAGCGCGCACACAGGCGCCATAAGCAGTTGAAAGAAAAGGGGATTGATGTTAGCCTGCGCGACCTTTCCCGGGATATGGCCCAGCGGGACCTGCGTGACCGGAATCGGGCCACGGCACCGCTGAAGCCGGCGCAGGATGCGCGGGTGGTTGACTCAACCGGAATCACACCCGAGGAAGTGGTGGTCCTTGTACTGACGTGGCTGAACGATGCCGGAGTTGAGAGCGCCTGCGTCGGGATGCATCGTTCCTGAACGTTGTCAGGCAGGGCAGAAGTTTTTATTTGGGGTACCAGTGCAGGATGCCGGGTACATTTTCGAACAGACCGTCGGTTCAGGATGAACTGGCGCCGAGGTAACAGAAGATCCATATGAGTGAGTCCTTTGCGCAACTTTTTGAAGAGAGCCTGGCTAACCAGCAGATCAAGCCGGGTTCCATACTCAAGGGCGTGGTCGTTGACGTAAATTCCGAAGTCGTCATCGTCCATGCAGGCCTCAAGTCCGAGGCCGTCATTCCCGCCGAACAGTTCCTGAACGAACGTGGTGAACTCGAGGTCGCCATCGGCGACGAAGTCGAGGTGGCGCTGGATACCGTCGAAGACGGCTTCGGTGAAACCCGGCTGTCGCGCGACAAGGCCAAGCGCACGCGTACATGGACTCGACTGGAAGAAGCGTTCCAGCAGGAAAAGATCGTTACCGGTGTGATCAGCGGCCGCGTACGCGGCGGATTCACGGTGGATATTGATCTGGTTCGTGCGTTCCTGCCCGGATCGCTGGTCGATGTGCGCCCGGTGCGCGATCCGACTTCTCTGGAAGGCACGCCGCTGGAATTCAAGGTCATCAAGCTCGACGCCAAGCGCAACAACGTGGTTGTATCGCGTCGTGCGGTCGTCGAGGAAGAGTACAGCGCCGAGCGTGAAGCGCTGCTCGAGAATCTCCAGGAAGGCTCGGCGCTCACCGGCATCGTGAAGAACCTCACCGACTACGGTGCGTTCGTCGATCTGGGTGGCATCGATGGCCTGCTGCATATCACCGATATGGCGTGGAAGCGCGTCAAGCATCCATCCGAGGTGGTCAGCGTCGGTCAGGAGCTTCAGGTGAAGGTGCTGAAGTTCGATCGGGAGCGTAATCGGGTCTCACTCGGTCTGAAGCAGCTTGGCGCGGATCCGTGGGAGGCGCTGGCAAGGCGCTATCCGCCGAACACACGGCTGTTCGGCAAGGTCACGAACATCGCGGACTACGGCTGTTTCGTTGAGATCGAGGAAGGCGTTGAAGGTCTGGTTCACGTGTCCGAGATGGACTGGACGAACAAGAACGTCAACCCGCACAAGGTGGTGCAGATCGGTGACGAAGTCGAGGTCATGGTGCTCGACATCGACGAAGAACGTCGCCGCATCTCCCTGGGACTGAAGCAGTGCAAGCCCAACCCCTGGAATGAGTTCGCGGAGAACTTCAAGAAGGGTGACAAGGTCTCCGGTCAGATCAAGTCGATCACCGATTTCGGTATCTTCATCGGCCTGTCCGGTGGTATCGATGGTCTGGTGCATCTGTCGGATCTTTCCTGGGATGTGGCTGGCGAAGATGCCGTCCGCAATTACAAGAAGGGCGAAGACCTTGAAGCCACGGTGCTGGTCATTGATCCCGAACGTGAACGGATTTCGCTGGGTGTGAAGCAGCTGGATAAGGATCCACTGTCGCATTTCCTCTCCGACCATCCCAAGGGCAGCATCGTCAAGGGCGTTGTGCAGGAACTGGATGCCAAGCTGGCGACGATCGAATTGCCGGACGGGACCATCGGCCATCTGCGTGCATCTGAAATTGCGCGCGACCGCGTCGAGGACGCACGGATGGTCCTGAAGGTGGGTGACGAGGTTGAAGCCAAGGTCACCGGCATCGATCGCAAGAACCGCATCATCTCGCTGTCAATCAAGGCCAAGGAAGCGCACGACGAGGCTCAGGCCGTCCAGAGCTACAAGTCAGATTCCGGTAAGCCTGCGGCAGGTACGACACTGGGTGACCTGCTCAAGGAACAGATGACGCCGGATAACTGAGGATCAGGCGAGGCTCGTTTGGCTGCAGGGCTGCCGTAGCCTGGGAGAAAGGTCCGTACTCATGACTAAGTCCGAGTTGATCGAATCCATCGCTCGAAACCAGAAGCATCTGGCCGCAAAGGACGTGGAACTGGCGGTCAAGCATATTCTCGAGCTGATGAGTGAAGCGCTGGCGAGTGGAGAGCGGATCGAAATCCGGGGCTTCGGCAGTTTCTCGCTGCATTTCCGGCCACCTCGTATGGGACGTAATCCGAAAACCGGCGAGCCTGTTGCGCTCGCCGGTAAATACGTTCCGCACTTCAAGCCGGGCAAGGAGTTGCGTGAGCGCGTAAACGATTCGCGCCACATGCCCGTGCGCGACTGACGCGCCTGATCGACGGGCGCATCGGTGTCTTTGCTCCGTAAGATGGTGTTGATCGCGGTGTTGATCGCCTTTGTGGCGATCGCCGCGATCATTTCCTATGCAAATCCGGAGCCCATCAGCATCGATATCGGCGTAATGCGTTTCGATCGCGTGTCTGTTGCGTTGGCTTTGTCGATCGCCTTTGCGCTGGGTTGGGTACTCGGATCCGGGGCCGCAGGCTTCGGTGCCTTGAAAGCCGTGCTGCAACGCCGGCGGTTGAGGAAAGACCTGAACAGCGCCAGGTCTCGCCTCCAGCAGATAGAAAGCCAACCGCTCAAAGATGCCGACTGAAAGCACATTTCTCCTTGCCGGCGCGTTCATCCTGTTCGCGGCTATCGGCTGGGCATTCAAGATCTATCTCGACTACGACCGGGAAAATCCGTCCAAGTCACGCATCAGTGCCGACTATATGCGCGGCCTGAACCTGGTGTTGAATCGCAAGACGGACGAAGCACTGGAACTGTTCGTGCAGATGGCCAAGGTCGATGACGACACGCTGGAAACGCACTTCGCGCTTGGCCACCTGTTTCGTCGGCGAGGTGAAATCGAACGCGCCATCCGTGTGCACCAGAATCTGCTCGCACGGCCGAACCTCAGTGAAGCGCAGCGCCATCAGGCGCTGTTTTCACTGGCAGAGGACTACCTGAGCGCGGGCTTGTACGATAGGGCTGAAAAGCTGTTCGCCGAACTGACGGCGAGCCCGACGCTGGCCAAGGCTGCGCTGGAAAGCCTTATCTACATCTATGAGCGCGAGCGGGAGTGGCAGCGCGCCATCGAGACGCACAAACAGCTGGAGCTTCTGAGCGGCGAAAAATCCGGACGCATTGCACACTACTACTGCGAACTCGCGCAGCAGGCACGTGAAGCCGGTGACCTGAAAGATGCTCGTCAATTCCTGAAGCAGGCTGCCGGCAACAAGGACAGCGCGCTGCGCGGAATGCTGATTCGAGCCGCGATTGCTGTTGAAGAGCAGGAGTTCAACCGCGCTGTACAACTTTACAAAGACATCATCAGCAAGGATCGTCGCCTGATCGCCGAGACTCTGGCGCCGCTGCTGCACTGCTATGAGCAATCAGGCGATCCTGGTGAGTTCGACCGCTATATGCACGAGCTCCTGGCCCGAGATGACGCGTGGGCCAAGGATCTGGCACATGCTGCCATTATCGGCAATCTTACTCATTCGGTTGCGTTGTCCGAGTGCGTTGAGCGTTTCATCATGGAGAACGAGCTGCTTGCCGGCCTGGTTGATTCCGACGAGCTGCGACGTGCCGACCCGGAGCGGCGCCAGCGTACCATCGCCCGGGTGGCTGAGGGCCTCAGGCAGCTGGCGTTCACCAGTGCCCGCTACCGTTGCACCAACTGTGGCTATAGCACTCAGCGTTTCATCTGGCACTGCCCGAGCTGCAAGCAGTGGGAAACGGTTAGGCCGATCCAATCTTTCGAGTTCGAGGCATTGGTGCATTGATCCTCGAACATTGAATCTGCGCGAACACGCGAGATTCAATTGCGGAGAAGTGTGCACGCTTCCCCTAGCATTCCTTTGGAATTCATCACAAGGAGTGCCAACAATGAAACGGATAATCCAGGGATTTCTGCTCTGTGTGCTGCTCGGCGGAGTACCCGCAGCGGTGCTGGCCGAGCCGGTCGACATCAATACGGCCGATGCGGCCACGCTGGCCGCGGAGCTGTCAGGTGTGGGTCCGGCGCTGGCCGAAGCCATCGTTCGCGATCGGGAGCAGAATGGCCGATTCACCTCGCTGGAGTCGCTGATGCGCGTCAGAGGCATTGGCGAGCGCGTTGTCGAGGCGAACCGCGAGAAGATCGTAGTGGGGGCGCCAGCAGCGGAAACGGCATCGGAGTAGTCGCATCCGGCAGCCACGCCCGGCTGGCAGGGCCGTTCCGCCGAGCCAGTCGGGTTTTGGGAGAAAGGGTCGCCCCGCGGCAGCGATGCTGATGAAGTCGGCACAGCCGTTGCGGGGTGACCGTCCCGAATTGATCGCAGGCGGAAACCCGTCACCATTTTTCAAGTTCGCCTCCGGTATCATCGAGTGCATTGGTATCCAGGAGTTCAGTGGTGACAGTGATTCGTACTGCCGTGTTTCCGGTCGCGGGCAGAGGCACCCGTTTTCTTCCCGCCACCAAAGCGTCTCCCAAGGAGATGCTGCCCATCGTCGACAAGCCGTTGATTCAGTACGCGGTGGAGGAAGCCCTGGAGGCGGGGGCGAACAAGCTGGTGTTCGTTACCGGATCGTCCAAACGCGCGATTGAAGATCATTTCGATTCCGATCCTGAACTGGAGCGGGCATTGAGCGATGCCGGCAAGGAAGACCTGCTGGAAATGATTCGTGACATTGTGCCAGCCAGCGCCAGTTGCCTCTTCCTGCGACAGGGTGTGCCGCTCGGATTGGGCCATGCCGTGCTGTGTGCATACCCGGCGGTCGGGGATGAACCGTTCTTTGTTCATCTGGCGGATGACCTGATTCACAGCGAGGTGGCCTGCCTGGCGCAGATGCGGTCACACTTCGAGAGCCATGGCGCCAGTGTCCTTGGCGTGGAAACCGTACCGGCCGATCAGACCGCGAGCTACGGCATCGTGGCTGTGGAGGAACAGGCTGATGGTGTACAGAAGGTGAATCGCATTGTCGAGAAGCCGCGGCCCGAACAGGCGCCGTCGAATCTGGCGGTTGTCGGCCGCTACATTCTGACGCCGGCGATTTTCCGCAAGCTCGCGCAGACCGGGCGCGGTGCGGGGGGCGAGATTCAACTCACTGACGCCATTGCCGACCTCCTGCTGGAAGAGGCTGTTCACGCCTATGCGTTCAGCGGCATCCGCTACGACTGCGGCAGCAAGCTGGGCTATCTCAGGGCAACCGTCGAGTACGCGCTGCGTCATCCGGAGCTCGGTGACGGGTTCAGGGCCTACCTCGAGGGCGTCTGGGAGCGTTGAGGCGATAGCTGCGGGGAAAGCCAGCTCGATTCGAGTTCAGCCTTCCAGTCGCCCAGCCAGCGTTGCACCGGGTGGTCCAGAAAGCGTGCGTACGCCTCGCAGCATCCGCGCAGGCGGTCTTGGTCCTGTGCAAGGCGTTCGACTTCCACCCAGTCGTTCCATGCCCTGCTGAGTGTCCAGTCGGGGTCATGGATGTCACAGTTCGGCAACCGGTAGTGGAATGCCGGGCGTGACCTGATCAGCGGGTCCGGCGCATTGGCACGGATGCGTGGTTCATCCAGGAACGCGAACAACGGCAGCATGTCGAGGGCGCGATTGCGGGTCGGATTGTCGATCAGATAGTCGTCGATCATGGCCGGCAGCGTGGGCTGGTAGTCCGGTGCCATCAGCTTGCGTACGTAAGTCGTTGGAAATGGCGACACGAATGTACTGATCCGGCGCGAGAAATCGACGCTGGCACGCAGGAAAAGCCAGTCGTACAGGCACACGAAGGACTTCATGAAGGCGAGGATCAGGTCGCCGCTGGCCGAGGGTATCTCGGGATTGAACTGCAAAGCGAACGCATAGCGCATGCTGTCGGAGGTGCCTCTGGCACCGGCCTGGCGGAGCAGCGCGATCAGCGCTTCACAGTCCTGAAGCCGGTGCAGCTGCAGCGGTGGGCTGACCACTTCCCTGGGTACCAGTGGGTTCGACAGTCGACTGAGCAGTGCTTCCGCCGAGCTTCTCAGGTCACCAAACAGTTCGTCGCTGGCATGATCCCTGCGACCCATTCTGCGCAGCAGTCTGAAGTCCAGTTCCACCCGCCAGTCGCCATCGATGTCGCCATGCATCACGCACCGGTAGCGTCCGTCGCGCGCGATCGTCGTGCCAAGCCAGTCTGCAACGATGTTCGCAACCTGATCGAGTGTCAGGCCGCCCAGCTCCAGCTCGACACCGACGCGCCTTGGATTTCCTGTATGGCCGATGGTCCATGGAGGCATCAGGCACTGCTCGACCGTCATGGTGTCACGCCGGGCCGTCACATGCCGGCAGATGGCATGCGCGTCTGGTCACCTGCTGCGATCCCGTCCAGTCGGGGATCGGCGCCGCCACGCCACTGGTTTTCGACGCGTTCAATGCCATGCAGCCCGCTGGTGAGGGCGGTAACCGACACAGTGTGGCCCATCGACCGCAACACGTCGCGGTGGCGCGCGATCGGCGTGCCCTGTTCCAGCTCGAACGCCACGCCGCGATGCAGGAAGTTCGGCAGGTCGATGGCCTGCTGCAGCGTCATATCCCAGTCCAGGACGCCGATCAGCACCTTGAGCACGTATCCGATGATGCGGGCACCGCCTCGCGAACCGATCACCAGGCGCACATTGCCGTCGCGATCCAGCACGATGACCGGGGCCATCGAGCTCCTTGGCCGTTTGCCTGCCGCCGGCGCATTGGGGTGTTCGCTGCCGTCCGGCAGATGCGCGGTGAAGGTGAAATCCGTCAGCTGGTTGTTGATGATGTAGCCGTCCACCATCATCCGGGTTCCGAATGGCGATTCGTTGGAACTGGTCAGTGCGGCAACGTTGCCCTGAGTGTCGACGATACTCAGGTGCGTGGTACCGAAGGTTTCATCCTCCGGCGGAACGCCGAGTGCGTGTTCAGAGTCGCCGCCCGCTGGAACGCCGGGCAACACCGAGGTCATCGCCCGTGACGGATCGATCAGCGCGGCACGGGCCTGCAGGTAGGCAGGATCGACAAGTCCGGCGGTCGGCACCTCGCTGAACGCCGGGTCACCGACGTAGCGATTGCGGTCCGCGAAGGCCAGGCGGCTGGCTTCGGCGATCAGGTGCATCGCGGCGGTTGAGTCCGGCGCCAGCTCCGAGATCGGAAAGTGCTCGAGTATGCCGAGCATCTGGATCAGTGCGATGCCGGCCGAGGAGGGCGGCGGCGGGCCGCAGATGGTCCAGTCGCGATAGCTTCCGCATTGCGGTGTGCGTTCCAGCGGCGTGTAGGCCTTCAGATCATCGGTGGTGATGCGGCTGGACAAAGGCCATCGCGCCCGTGCGCGGGCAACAAACCGCGCCCCGATATCCCCGCCATAGAAGGCGTCGGCACCTTGATCGGCGATCTGGCGCAGCGTCTGCGCCAGATCCGGATTGCGCAGGCGCGGTGCGGCATCGCGGCTCTGGCGGACGAAGTAGCGGCGCGTATCACCGAACAGTCGCAGCGATCGATCCTGACGGATCTGCTGCTGGAGCCGATCAGGCATGGCGATGCCCTGTTCGGCGTGCTGGATCGCCGTCTCGAAGAGTCGCGACCAGGGCAGGCTGCCGTGCCGGCGATGTGCGTGTTCCAGCATGGACAGCAAACCCGGAACACCCACCGAGCGGCCGCTGACAACTGCCAGTGACAACGGCATGGCTCGACCAAGCAGTGTGAAGTGTTCCTCCTCCACGGCCGCGGGGGCCACTTCGCGGCCATCGTAGAAATGTGCCCCGCTACGGTGGTCGTGATAGAGCAGGAAACCGCCGCCCCCGATGCCCGACTCAGGCGGCTCGACGAATCCCAGTACCATCTGCACGGCGATGGCCGCGTCCATGGCCGTCCCGCCTTCGCGAAGGACATCGACGCCAGCCTGCACCGCCAGCGGATGCGCTGCCGTGACCATGAAGCGGTCGGCCGGTTGCGAGATGGGGCGTTGTTCGGCCATGGCATTGTCTCCGGAATCGATCGGATCGGGACCGGCTCGATCGCAGCCGCTGACCAGCAGGGCGGCGACGGCCTGCAGCATGAGTGCGGCTGCTTTCATCGTCAGTTCAACACACCCGTGTCGATGGTGGGACGGCCGCCGCCTCAGTTGCGTATCGATGCATGCGAACGCATACTGTTGCACCGGCGTGCAGGTCCCAATACCGCATTATAAGCGGCAATAGCCGCACGCGTTTTCCACAGCCGTCCCGCAACGCGCCTGCCGATGGCAGGGCAACAGGTGTGTACTTGGCAGCAAAGCTCAGTGGGTTTGCACGCTCGCTTACCATAGAAACCGCGTTCTCAGTACTGGCCGCGGCAAAGGCCCTGAAGGCAGCCGGCAAGGATGTGGTGGAGCTGGAGATCGGTGACAGCCCGTTCGACAGCACCGCAGCGGCTCGCGCTGGCGGCATTTCCGCCATCGAGGCGAATCAGTCGCATTACTGCCCGTCGCCGGGTATACCCGAGTTTCGTGAGGCCGCCGCGGAGTTCGTCCGCAGTGAGTTCGGCATTCCGGCGCAGGCGTCGAACATCGTGGCCGGGCCGGGCGCGAAGGTCTTTGAACAGTTCTTCTGCGAGGCCTTTCTGGAACCGGACGATGGCGTGCTGGTGTTCAGTCCGTACTTCCCCACGTACCTGCCCAACATCCTGAGGCGGGCCGCGCGGCCGGTTATGGCGCCGCTGCGACTGGAAAGCGAGTTTCGGCCCTGCATTACCGATATCGAACGCTTCCTTGCCGAGGATCCGTCTCCCCGGGCGATTCTGCTCAACTCACCGCACAATCCCACCGGCGGTGTTGCCACACGCGAGGATCTCAAGGCCATCGCGGATCTGGTTCGTGGACGCGATGTGGCGGTGTTCAGCGATGAGCCGTACTGCCACATGATCTGGGAAGGCAGCCATCACTCGCTGCTCAGTGAGCCGGACATGCTTGATCAGAGCGTGGCGGCCTACACCTTCAGCAAGTCCTACAGCATGAGCGGGTGGCGGCTGGGATTTGCGGTGACGTCCACCGAAATCGCCGAAGCCATCGCGAGAATGATCAACACCACATTGTCCTGCACGCCGCCGCTGGTTCAGCTGGCGGGGACCGCTGCATTGCAGCAGGATCGCGTCGAGCGCGATGCGGTGATGCGTAAATTTCGCGACAAGGTGGTGTTGCTGACGGAAGGGCTGAATCGCATCGAGGGGTTCCACACGCTCAGTCCACGGGCCACGTTCTACGTGTTTCCCAGGGTGGCTGCCGTGTGCAATCGCCTGGGCATTACCAGCCATGGCCTGGCGTTGTATCTGCTGGAAGGTGCCGATGACCGGTTCGGCATCGCCTGCCTGGGTGGCGAGTGTTTCGGCGAAGCCGGCGCCGGCTTCCTGCGCTTCAGTTGCGCCGAACCGGATGATCGCCTTCAGCAGGCACTGGATTTCATTCCGGTGGCCCTGGAACGCAGGGACCGAATTGCGGCATGGCTGGACAGGTACCCGCACCACAGATTGTCCAGCCCCTATGAAGAACATTGAGATTCAGGAGTGACTGTGAGAAACGTAGCTGTACGTCATATTGATCGGGCCGATTCCGCCGTCGTCGATGCACTGGGGGAACTGGGTGTTGCCACAGTGCACGAAGCGCAGGGCCGCTCGGGCCTTCTGCATTCGTATATGAGGCCGATCTACAGCGGCGCCCGGATCAGCGGCAGTGCGATCACCGTGCTCGCGCACCCCGGTGACAACTGGATGCTGCACGTGGCCGCCGAACTGTGCCAGCCGGGCGATGTGGTAGTCGTGGCACTCAGCGCACCGAATACCGACGGCATGTTCGGCGAGCTGCTGGCAACGTCCTTTCAGGCGAAGGGCGTACGAGCCCTGATCATCGACGCCGGTTGCCGGGACATCACCGAGCTGAGCGAAATGAAGTTTCCTGTCTGGAGCCGCGCCGTATCGGCCAAGGGCACAATCAAGGCCACGGTCGGCTCGGTCAACGTGCCGGTGGTTTGTGCCAACGCGCTGGTGAATCCGGGCGATGTCATCGTTGCCGATGATGATGGCGTGGTGGTGGTGCCCCGCAAAGACGCCCCGACAGTGCTCGCCGCGGCACAGAAGCGTCTGGCGAACGAGCAGGAAAAGCGCGACCGCTTTGCCGCGGGAGAGCTGGGTCTGGACATGTACGGTATGCGCGAACCGCTGGCGAAGGCCGGATTGCGCTATGTGGACCGGCTCAGCGATCTGAAGTCCGAGTAGCGATCACCGCGTCAGACCTCGTCGATACTGAAATTCCCGGCCGCATGCCGGTTGCGACGACGGGGAATCAGCGCTCTGCCCAGCCTTCGTGCGATATCAGCCGGGTCTCCATCGACGATGGCTGTCTGCGTTCCGTGCAGCGGATGGCTGACTGTCACCTGACGAGGGCGCGCATCGACCACCCACCAGGTGAATTTCACACCTTCGATGATGAGTTCTCCGCGCAACAGTAGCGTGCTGGTCAACATGGTTATTCCGCGTGACGCGTGAAAGCCGGGTGTGTGATGGCCGTCAGCAGGCGGGCGGCCCGATCCTCTGGAAACGGATCGACGAAGAAAGCAGTCTAGGCGTGCTGGCCGTGCAATTCGGTGATGGGCGTCACGCTGTATGCGAACACACCTGCAAGTGTGTCTGTGCGACTTATGCAGGAAGCCTGCTCGAACAGGGATGCCGTGCGTTTCAGGGCGGGAATTCTGCCAGGAAGCAAGGGAAATTGGCTCCCCGGGCCGGACTCGAAAGTATCCCGTAACACCGCGCCACTACAGGCTTTGGGACCTGAGCGGCACCCGAAATACCCCAAGCCATACCCCCGCCTTCTAGCGGTTGCCAACGGCGGACGCCCGAGCTGCGCGAACAGCCCGGGCGCCCTGACCACAACCGCCTGCAAAGGAGGCAGTCATGGCTACCGGAGATTCTACCGACCTCGAATGGCTGGCCGCGCTCGCGCGGCTCGGTCCCGTCGACCTCAAGCGCGTATCGCGCCTGGTCGATGCCCTGATCCTGGCAACGCCCGCCGCGGCGACACGCGCCCGCGAGCTGCTCGACGAACCGCTGCCCGACTTCACGCATGAAGCGGCCCGGCAGCGCATCGAGGACGTGCTGAGCTTTCTGGCCGGCCAGCGCGGGCGAGGGGGTGCAGCATGAGCCGCGCCGACGAACTCGCCGACGTGCGCGACACGCTCGCCGGCATCGCGGCCGTCGCCGCGCTGCTGACCGGAGCGCAGCCGGCCGACGTCGATCGAACGGCGGCGCTTCGCCTGATCGAACTCAAAGCGACGTGCGCCGTGCTGAAACTCGAGCAGATCGTGGCCAAGCGCGATACGTGATGAACTTCACAATCCAGATTTCGTGACAGAACGCGAGCCTGCCGGACCATGCCCCGTCAGCGATAGCTGGCGGGTCTCTTCTGCTGGCGGGGCTTCCCATCGCTGGCAGGCTGCTATCATCTCTAGCCTCGAAAGCCCCAGCGCCGTCGGGATGGACAGACGGGTCACCCGATGACGAGCCTGTGCGAGCCGGCCGCTCCGCCTCGGGCATATAAGAGTTGACGAGTTGCCAGCAGCAGGAGGCGTCATGCCGATTAATGCCGAGAGCGATGTTTGACCCGAACCGCAGGCGCAACGTGGCACCGATCCTCCTTGCTGATAAAGAGAAAGGCGGTGAGGTGCGCGTTTCGGCAGTGTTCGAACGTGACCCGGAATTTGCGATTCACAACCGCATCACGTTGCTAGGCACTCGAACGCAGGAACTTGAGCTGCTCGCCTTCTATTCCAGCAGCGTTGTCCGCTTTAGATCTGCAGAGAGCGATTCTGGTCACACGTCCAGTTCGTTCGCCGGCGAGGCGTACTTCACGTTGTTTCACACCTCTGCGTCGACGGACGTCTCCGAACTCGCACAGCTACAGATCCTGCATTTCGAGCGGGTGACAATCTTCGACGAAGTGATCAGCCGTAAGCCATCCGCAGTGCTGTGCTTCCTGCAGCCCCCCCGCGGGTGGCCCGTTCCGTGGCTGACTCATCACTGGGATGGCCGAATCACCAATTGGATATCACCGCGAGACCGGCGCTGGATTAAGCCCCGAGGCTGGCGGATCCGTTTTCGTCTCGTAAGCGTGTTCCAAAACGAACGAGACGAGGTCCGCCACTACATCGACACCCGCCATTGGAGACCTGGGCTACAGATCGAAGTAGCTCCTGGCAATGAACTCACGTCAGCTGACTTTCGAGAGCAGGCAGACCGCTTGTGGTCGTTGGCCAGGCCAATCCTGGCGTTCTACTTCAAACAGTTCGTGACACTCGCCGACCGGATGGATCACGACCTACGCCAGATCACGGAGAGCTACTGGCCCGTCCGCGCGACGAATTCATCAGAGGACGCCGAGCGGCGCCGAGAACCGGGGCACTACTCGATCCGAGAGCTTCTCTCATCGTCGCTGGGACGTCTCGCCAGGTCGGCCATTGACGGTGGCGCACTGCATGCAGCCATCCACGCCTACGTCTCGGCGCAGCACGAGGTGATCGAATCAGCGATCACTTCTCACTGCGAAGGCATCGAACGGGTCCTCGTCGCCTACGAAGACACCCGGGGCCTACAACGCAACGTATTCACGAGCCCGGCAGATGTCGCGGCCTACAAGGTGATGCAGAAACGGTTCAAGCGCTTGGCAGGCGACTTGGGGCCGCTGCGACGAGCGTCACCCACCAGCAAGAGAAAACGGTCTGCCGTCAAGCGACACCTTGGGACCGCGCCCACACTGTCGCTGCAGGATCGCATAGAGCGCATGGCAGAAGCGTTCGAGGGCCACTGGCATCCGCACGAGAAGGTCCTGCTTCAGGATCTGGGCCAGCTCATCGAGATCAGGAACAAGATCGTCCACGGTCGCCACGTCGACAAGTACTCGATCGATCTTCTGTTTGCAGAACGTCACCGCGCTGAAGCACTGTTCGAGAAACTCTTCCTGTGCTTAATCGGGTGTCCGTCAAAGACCGCTTCTGGCGAAGCGTCGAGGATCCTGGAGCAGTACCGCCGAATCGCAGGTCCTGGTGGCACACCAGAATAGCCGATTGCCTAGCCCCGGCACGGTGCTGAACTTCCACAGACGGCGCCGAAACCGATGGGCCGCGAAGACCGCGCCGACAATCGCCCACGGCGTCGGCGACCATCAGCACCGGGAATCAGCGCGGACCGCAGATCAGTAGGGAGCGCACGCCGATCGCTGCTGCTGGCGGCCACGGCGTGGGCGGCGGGGCAGGGGGTGGCAACTTGGTTGCCGGTTGCCACGCTAAAACTAGATCGGGGTCCGAATCACCCGGTTGCCAAGGCCCAGGAAGGACCCGCGCCCCCCCCGGGAGGATCGTCGACCAGCAACGGCGCGGGTTTCCGGGCGACCGGGCGCCGCAGCCGATCGCGGCCACGGAAAGCCTGTAGTCAATTGCTCGGGGCACGTTCGGCCCGCCGTCCAAGTCGGGCAGCAGCACCCCGATCCGTCGCCACCGCACGACGGTACCGCCGCCACCGCTCGAGGCGCAGCCCGGGCAGCCCCCGCTCTGCCTGGCAAGCCAGCGCAGCGGTCGACACCGGAAGGCTCGCCACGACCGACACCAGCCGCACGATGTCGCGCGCGCTTGCGGGCCAGGACACCAGCGCACGATGCGGCACGCCCCTGGTCATCGCTCGCGCTCAGCAGCAGCCGGACCGCCCGCGTGCACGACGCGCGATGTCAGCGCGCGTCACTGCGTCGGGAGGTAACTGGCCTTCTCGAGCTGAACGTCGCCGTCCGGCTGCCGCGTCGGGATCCACTCCTGGCCGAGCTGAATCGCACGTTCCGGCCAGAGCACGCCGGCGCTCAGGTTCGGATAGATCACGAACCCGTCGCCGAGTCGCGGCGGCCGGTTGTACGCGTCCTCACGCGAACCGAGCACGGACGAGACGTGGGGCATGCTGCCGTCGACGAACGGATCAACGCTGACCGGCGATCCGGTGGATTGCTTCTCGAGCTCGGGCCGTTCCTGGTAGCCGCTCGCCACGGCGCTCAGCGTGTTCTTGTCGATCGTGATCGTCGGATGACCGAGCCCGTAAAGTGCGCGACGCATGAGATCGTCCATGTCCACCCAGGCCTGCGGAATCAGGAACACGTTGATCGCCACCACCGTCACGTCGTCGGCCTGGACGATGCCGTTGTCGATGTAGATCTGAAACACCTGTTCCTTCGCGTGCAGCGAATTGCGAATGCGCAGCGTCATCGGATCCGTGGGTCGGTCAGTCACGAGTACAGGTCCGCCTGGCGTCGGGGCGGGAGGCACCGGCACCGAGTCAGGCCGGCCCGGTGCGCCGCCGGTCGCGCACGTCGCCTCGATCCAGACACGGCGCCCGTCGATGGTCAGCAACACGTCCGGCCCAGGCTTCGGGCACTGCACGTCGAAACCCGCGCGCAGCAGCGCGACGGTGAGATACATCTCGAACCATCGCTCGTGCATGCGCAGTGCGAACTCCACGCAGAAGTTCGGATCTGCATGCTCGGCGAAGTCGCGCCACAGGTCCTCGCAGTGTTCGCGCGCTTCGATCGCAATCGGATTGGCGCGCTCACGCATCGCGATGTAGGCGGCGCACGCGCTCTCAGGCGCGCTGTTGAACAGTGAAGCGGTCACGTTGGCTCCCCCCGTTGCGGCTTCGGTCGGCATAGAATCAAGCCGAGCGAGACGTGATCGGTGACGTTGATCGCGTCTCGCTGTCGGTGCGCGGCCGGTGACGCCGGTCGCGAATCGTGTCGTCAAGCCGAGCACTCTCGGGGTCGCTCGGCGGCGTCTACTGCGTGAGTGACGCCGGGCCAACAACCGCGCAGTGCTCGTGGGCCGCTTCCTCCGATTGGGCCGCGACGAGTACGCCGCCGGCCGGCTCCGACCGGGAGTCGGTCGGCAGCGTGTCACCTCGAAACCGCATACAGTGTAGGCGATCCGTGGCCGATTCTGACGCCTGAGCGGAAAACAGCCCGAGAACGGGCACCGAATCCGCACCGCTCGCCACGCGTCGCAGCCGCTGTCCCGCGATCGGCCCGGCGCTTGCACCCCCTACAGCACCGACAGCATACGTAATCGCTTAAATCGACGCTCAGCGCGCCGTGTATGCGGTTGGTGTTCGGAACGCATCGCATACGCTGTAGGCGGTTGCAGCACGGCGGCCAGGGAATGCACGTCATCGCCGGCCAGGCAGACACGAATCCGCGTCACGAGAAGCGACGTTCTGCGTCGTGTCGTTGGCTAGAATCGACTGCGCGGCAGGCGCCGATGTGGGGGGCAATCATGAACCGCTGGAGCACACCTTTCGGACGTTGGGTGCAGGGCTTCACGGTGGAGCGCGTCGTCGTCGAGCTCCGCGAGCGCGGCCATCGCGTCAGCGCGCCCGCGGTCTACTCCTGGGTACGCGGCGCCCACCAGCCGAAGCCGACGATCGGACTGGAGATCGTGCGCCTCGCGGGCGGCCGGCTCTCGTTCCCCGACGTCTACCAGCACCAGGACCTGGTCGGCCAGGGCGACAGCACTGCTGCCACCGCAACGCCTGCGTCGCCCTCACGCGTCGAGCGCGATCCGAAACCGATCGAGCGCACGCCGGGCCAGCTGCTGCAACGGTGGTCTACCAAGCCGTGATCGCTATCGTCTACGGCACTTGCAGCCAGCGATTCAGATCGAGCGCCGGGCGCGCGGCAGGCTGCAGGCGATGCGCGGTGACCAGCGGCGCATCCGCGTAAACCGGCAACTCGACGTCGTCGCCGGCAATCACCCGGCCATCCTCCGCGGTGAGCAGGTGACCGTACCGGCTGTCGGTCACCGCCACCTGCAGCAGCCACACGCCGCGATGTTCGGCCATCCAGGAACCGAGTCGCGGATACGCATCGAACTGCGAGCGCCAGTCGTCCCACAGCGCCGGCTGCGCCTCGGCCGACGCCAACTCGATCAGCTCGCGCACGTCGTCACGGTACGGCGACTCGCGCAGCTCGACAGTCACCAGGTGATCCTCCCACAGCCGCTCGAACAGCTGCCGCAGCAGGAACGCACAGCGGGTCGTGCGCCGGTCACGACACGGATCCCAGGCCTCGGGCAACCAGCCACGCCAGGCGAGTGCCAGCAACGCATCCGGCACCGTCGTCGTCGGCGATGTCATGCGCCCGCGCAGCCACTGAACGCGCAGCAGGTCGTGTGCGGCCTCGAGCGGGGCAATGCCCGCGATCGCCGCGACGGCGCGCGGCCCGCAGAAGCGCGAGTAGTCCCGGCGCGCAGGCGGCGGCCAGGCATCCCCGCGCCCGAACCGAACACCGCTCGATGACACGGCCGCGCCCGGCTCTGTCATGCCGACTTCGCGGCTCGACCGTTGAGCCACGCCGGCGGAATGTCAGATTGCCGTATGGCGCCGATTCGCAGCGCGAGGTTCACGTAGGCGCTCCACGGTGTGTGCACCAGCGCATCGACGGCCGGCGCGAAGGACTGCTCGCCCACCATGCGCGAGATCTGCGGCAGCCCGCAGGCGTCCGGACCGCCACCGGGCAGATCGCGCTCGAGTGCACGGTGGTGTTCGAGCTGGCGGCCGAGCTCGATCGCGGCGAGCGCAAGGGCGCGCACGCTGTCGCGCCAGGCGTCCGCGCGGCCCTTCCCGAGTTCGCGGAGCGCCGCGCGCCTGGTCGTGCTGACCTGCGCCTTCGCGCGCTCGACCAACGGCTTGATGCGCCGCATGTCCTCACGCACCGACGTCAGGCGCGCACGCAACGCAACCGGATCCTCGGCCGACAGCGCAGACGCCAGGTCGGCGCTCGGCCCGGCGTCGGTGCGCAAGCGCTGCTGCAGGTCCTCGGCGAGCGCGCCCAGTTCGCGGTAACGCCGATCGACCTCGGCGAGCTGGTCGCAGGCGGCGCAGTGCTCGCGCGATGCGTCGCGCAACGCCTGCTCGATGTTTCCGTTCTTCATTTTCGGTCTCCCGTGTTGTGGATGGTCGCCGCCTCCTGGCCGCGGCCCTGTTCCTAAAATGGAATCTCGTCGTCGAACTCGACGCCGCCAGCTGGTGTCTCGCCGTTCGCCGCACTCGGCTCGGCCGCGGGCATCGCCGCTTCGCCATCGAGGATCCGGCCCTGCAGCCAGGCAGGCAGGCGCTCGAAGTCGCCTGACTCGTCGCGCGAGTATCGCAGCAGCGGTGACCGCGGTACCGGCTTCGGCGTGCCCGGTGCGAGGCCCATGATCGTGCCAACGTTCGTGTACGTGTTTCCATCGGCGCCGGTCTCGTGGACGATGCCGAGCTGGCACGGAGCGCCCAGGATGTTGAACAGATCGAAGCCCTTCAGCTCCTGGTCCGTGAACAGCCGCCCCCGCCACGACTCGAGATCGCCGCGCAACCGGGCCTTCTTCGACAGACTCAAGGTGTAGAACTTGCCGATCACGCGCGGCAGCTCGACACGCTCGCCGTCACGCTGCATCGCGATCGTCTGCCCGATCAGCTCCCACTGAACGAACACCTTGTGCTGCGGCTTGTAGCGGCCGCCGCGGCTCATGCCGACGTCGGCGACGGTGATGCAGACAGCCGTGTAGGCGCCCGCGCGTATGGGCGGGAAGTCCTCGCCCTTCTGTTTTGCTATCAGGGGCATCGTGGTTCCTCCAGGGTGGTGGTGACAGGTCTGCGATCGCGCAGCTGCTCGAGCAGCTCGACCACAGCGGAAAAGTGATCGCGCATCGGCGCCGGCGCGCGATCGAGCTCACGGCGGGCGCGCGCGATCGCGGCATCGATGTCGGCCGGCGTGGTCACGGCGTACCGCTCGGCTGCCAGGGACACCGGGACGCCATGCTGCCGACCACGGCCATGCACTCCCAGCACCACGTCGCGTGTATGTCCGAGTCGGGGTCACGCTGCCAGTGCCGCGCACACGGCGGGCGCGGCGCCGGCGCGGTGCCCGGACAACGGTCGTCGTCGACTTGCCGGCGATCCGTCATGACGTCGCTTCTGCAGCACCGCGACACTCGACGGCACCCGGGTCGCCGGCGGCGATCAGCTCGAGCAACCGGAACGGGTCGTAACGTTCGCGCTCGATGGACAGCTCGCAGCTGCCAACGCCGCGGATCGCCAGCGCGACGATCACGGCACCGTTCTCGCCGTTGTCGAGCGCGGGCTCGGGCTCCACCAGCCACGCATAGCGCAAGGCCGAATTGCCGGCGAGCATGTCGAGCACAGCCTGGCGCCGGCGTTCCCGATCAGACGGCGGCTCGCCAGGCGAGTGCTCGCTTGCCTTGCGCGCCGGTGCGGTGGTGCCGCGCGATACTGAACGCTCCGCCTCGAGCGCGGCGAGCAGCTCGTCGCGGTGCGTGACGATGGCGGCCTTCAAGCTGGGATCGAGGTCACGGCCGCCCGCTTTCACGCGCAACGTGCCTCGGGCCGTGGCCACCAGCTCAACGCCAGCGCCTCGAAGCTCGGTCAGCAAACGACTCACCGCTCGCTCCCAAGCGTGCCAGGCGGCCGGCGCTGGTGCGCCAAGTGATTCTGGATCCAGCGCTGAATCGCGGCCGCCGCGTCGACGTAGGCGGGCGACGGTTGCAGATCGACCTCCTGGCCGGGTCGGTACGCGTGCCAGAGACGCCGGCGCAGCTGGCGCGGCACGCGCACCCAGTGCGTCCGACAGCCCCACATCGCCGGCGGGACCTGGACGGTGCATCCCGGCCAGTGACACGTGTGCGGCCGCATCTGCGGTTGCCGGCGCACGTAGTCGGCCTTGCCCGTCACGACTGCGCCCCCGCCTGATCACGCGCGCGCGCTTTTGCTCGAGCGATCTGCCGCGACAGCACCCAACGCCGCGTTGCCAGCGTCGGCTGTGCCGGCGGCTGACCGTTCCAGCTCCGCGGCGGCCAGGCGCCGAAACGTTCGCGAAACTTGTGCGCCGCCGCCCCCGACTTCCACCCGCGCTCAGCGCACAGCCCGCGCAGCTCGAGAAAGAACGCAAGCCGCTCCTGCTCGTCCGGTTCAAGAGCGTGACCGACCGCGACCAGCTCGCCGTCGAGCGTGGTGACCTCGACGCCGCGCGGCGGGATGAAGTAGCCACATTCCGGACACTCGCGCGATCGCGTGAACACTGCGTCGCATTCAGGGCATTCGATCAGCCGAGCTTCGGTGCTTGGCGTTGGCGATCGCTTGCGATCACGTTCGCCCGATCGCTCGACCAGGGCGCGATTGCCCTCGAGCGTCCAGGCGCGCTCGTCGTCGGCGAAGCCGTGACGGTGAACGGCACCGCTGTGGTCAATCACGATGCAGTCGCGCTTCTCCGGCGCTATCCGCAGACCACGGCCGACCATCTGCAGGTACAGCATCAACGAGCGGGTCGGCCGCGCCAGGACGACGCACGACAGCGCCGGCAGGTCGAAGCCGTATGTGGCGAGCTGGCAGTTCGTCAGCACCTGAGTGTCGCCGGCAACGAAGCGCGCGAAGGTTTCCTCGCGCAGGCGCGGCGGCGTGATCGAGTCGACGTGCTCGGCGGCGACGCCGGCCCGAAGGAACGCATCGGCCATGGCAGCGCTGTGACTGATCGAACAGCAGAACACGACCGTGCGTCGATCGGATGCATGCGCCAGCCAGTGAGCGACGATGTCGCCGACCAGCTCGGCGCGATTCACGACCGCGTCGAGCTCGCCGACCGCGTAGTCGCCGGCCGCCACCTTCAGCCGTTCGAGATCCGGCTCGCTGACCGAGAAGTAACGCGCCGGCGCAAGATAGCCTTGCGCCGTCAGCTCGGCCGTCGTCACCGGCTCGATCAGCGCGTCATACATGGCCCCGAGCGCCCGGCCGTCTTTGCGTGTGGGTGTCGCGGTCAGACCGACGACACGCGCCCGCGGCCAGTGTTCGAGCAGCGCCGCCCGCGCGGTCGTGATGCTCAAGTGCGCCTCGTCGATGATGACCAGGTCCGGCTCCACCAGCTCGAGCGTGCGACGTCGGACCATGCGCGAGATCAGCGTGTCGAACGATGCCACCTGAGCCAGCGCGTACAGGTTCCGCAGGTACTCGGCGCCGGCCAGCAATGTGCCGTGCTGGATCCCGAGGGCGTCGAGCTTCTCGTGCGCCTGGTGGATCAGCTCCCGTCGCGGGGCCAGGAACAGCGCGCGCTTGCCAGAGCCGAGTTCGCGGCGCATCAGCTCAGCGGCGACGACGGTCTTGCCTGCACCGCAGGGCAGGACCAACAACGGTGCGCGCCGGCCAGCGGCGAAAGCCTCGGCGAGCTGCGCGAGCGCGTCGTGCTGATACGGCCGCAACGCGATCGCGCCCGACTCGTCGCGCGGGGGCGGATCGAACAGCGAACGCTGCCAGGTCATCGCTCCCGCTCCGCCAGCACATCGGCCCAGTCGTTCGCCGGCGCCGGCGGCGTGCGCGTCTCCACCGACGCCCGACCGTCGAGCTGCTCGTGCAGAGCCAATGCCGCCTCGAGGCCCGCGACGTCACGATCGGCGAACACGATCACGCGCCACACGCCCGGTGGCGGCTCGAACTTCGCAAGCAGCGTCGCGTTCAGCGCGGACCAGACCGTCATGCCGTCGTGCAGCCTCGACGCCGCGACTGCGGACTCGAGGCCCTCGGCAATGCCGATCACCTCGGCCGACGCCGGCGTGATGCGCACGGCGCAGCCGCGGCGGCCGGTGAGCTTGCCGAGCAGCTTGCGCGGCGCGCGGCCCTCCAGCTTGCGGCCGTCAGCCAGGTATGTGACGTGCGCGGTCACCAGCTCGCCCGCGACGTCGTGCACCGGAGCGATCAGCGCGGGGAATCGGCCGATGCAAACGGGTCGACCATCATCGCCCGGCTCGAAGTACTCGGCGCCGGCGTGCGCGCGCAGTGTCGTGCCGGCGGGGAGCGGCCAGAGCAACCGGCCCGCCAGGTAGTCGACCACGTCGGGCACAGCATCGATCGGCGCCGACGTGCGCAGCAGGTGCGCGACGCGACCGGTTGGCCTGGCGATCGCGGTGTGCTCGCGTGGGCGGGATGGCTGGCCAGGGGAGGGGGCATCGGCAGGGGCGCTGCCGGCGAGCCCGGCGGCGTCGATGACGCGTCGGCGCGCCTCGCTGAAACTCCACCGATGGAACAGCTGCGCGAGCTTGAAGCCGTCGCCGGCGCCGCAGTGCGTGCAGATCCAGGTCCCGCGGCCGCGTCCGTCGAACCGGAATCGATCCTTGCCGCCGCAGATCGGACACGGGCCGTGGCGATTGACCAGGCACTCGGCCGGCACGCCGAGCTTCTCGAGCACGGCGAACCACCCGGCGTCGCCGAGCGCGACATGAACGTCACTCGCCCTCATGCTTCACGCGCTCCGCGGTTCGTTCCCATCGGTCGCGGAGTGCGACCAGCCGCTCGAGCTCGGCCGCCACCGCGGCGGCCTGATCGGCGGTCAGCGTCACCAGCTCGTCGCCATCGTAGGGGTCGTGACGCGGCTGGCGGATGGTGATCGATCCGGCGTCGTTCACGAACACGTCGGTGGACCGCGCTCCCGGCAGGAGTAACGCGCCGTCGATATCGAGATCATTGCTGTCAGTCTTCGTCGCGTCGTTCATCGTTTCGCTCCTGGCGGTGGGTGCTGCAAGTTCGGCCAGGCCGTGCGCCGCGCTCGGCTCGGGCGCGGTGTCAGCGTCGTCGATTGGGACGCCAGCGGGCACGGTTGCCTGATACACGCGCACCCGCCACCGGCCAGGCACCGCTGGTAGCCATGCGCGCGCGAAGTCACCGACTTGCATATCAGCCCAGTCGATCCACCCGATCTGGCGTGCGCGATCGAGGCGACGACGAATGGTCCGCACGGTACAGTCGCAGGCCTCGCTGAGCGCGGGCTGGCTCGGCCAGGCGACGCCGTCGTGCGCCATCCACGTCGCCAACGCCCGTAGCGTGAACCGCAGACCGGCGTCGCGAGGCGCGTGCTTGAGCATGGCCCGGCTCCAAGTGTCGACGTTGACGACGACACGGCGCGCGAGGTCCGGGAGGTCAGCGATCACGTTCGGGCTCCGGCGCCGCCGCGGTTGCTGGCTCGGTCCGCGGCACCGGCTGTTCGGTCAGTCTCGCCCGCCTGCGCCTGAGCGAGCCCCCGCGCCCTGGTAGATTCTTAGAGGGGTGCACTGAGTGCACCCATGGAACCCGCATAACTTCGTCCATGAGTGCACTGAGTGCACCCATGGAAGGCGGTCCGGCGCCCTTGAGTGCACTGATTGCCACCCTTGGGTGCACTGAGTGCCCCTCGGAAATCATTTTTTCGACGCCGCCAGCGACCACTTCCGGTACTCGTGGGAAGCGATCCGGGTGCTTTGGGAATAGGTCGTATCGTCGATCGGCAGCCAGGTCAGCGCGTACATCGTCGGCCGTGGTGGGACGCGGCTTGCGGGGAAGGTAGTCACGATGAGGCCGCGTACTTCGAGCTCGCGCAGAGCGGCGTACAGCGTGTGCCTTGACCCGATACCGGCCTGCCTTGCTTGTTCCACCGTCAGCGCCAATGCGCCGTTGTTGAAGCCGCGGAACTCGGCTGCCAGGAGCACCAGGACGCGAAAGATCGCGTGACTGAGTGTCTGCACCGCTTTGTGCTCGAGCACGGCGACAGGCAGGCGGGCGAACCGACCACCGCCCATCTTTCGCCGCGGGTGGCGCCGGCTCATGCATGCTCGGCCATCAGTTGCGTGCCCGCGCGCGATCGCGGACGGCCTGGAGCCACGCCCAGATCGTGGATCTCAGCCGTCGAGCTCGGGGGACGGGCTGCGGTCGGCGTGGTACGCTTGGCGGCGTCCGGTTCAGGACGTTTCTCGTACCGCTCACCGCCGCCACCCGTGCCAGGGTGGCGGTGGTTCATGCTGCGTCGTCGTTATCGACGTCGGCCAGGTCGGCGACCGGGCGCGAGTTGATCCAGTCGTCGATTTCGGACTCGAGCCAGCCGCTGGCGCGTGGCGTGATCTTGCGCGGCTTCGGGAAGTCGCCGGTGCGCGCGAGCCGGTAAACGGAATCGTGACGGAGCCCGGTGCGCTCCATCACTTCGGGGAGCCGCAGCAGGCGGCGCGAGGGGGTGGTCGTCGTCATCGTGACCTCACTTGCAGTGCGCGCTCCGGCGCGGATACGCGGAGCGACCGTCAGACGGCGACAGAGATACTATGCTCGCATGGGCTGGTAACACCAACAGCCCCGATTGCGACAATCAAGTTACCTGGCTTGGAGAAGGAAGCTCACTACGTTCTGGAGCGTGATTTTCTCGTCGCCGCTGAGCTGCACGAGTTTGGCGATGGTCGAGGGGCGATCCTGAACGTCGGGTAGCCGCGCATCGAGCGTTCGCACGATCACGCCACGCCACTTGGCTGCCGTGCCGCGCTTGTAGTGCGACGCGTCGAGCCCGCCAGTCCAGAAGTTATCAATATCCGGCCGAACGTCCGTCACGACTTTACGGAGCGTCTCAACCCCCCGGTTGAGTGCCTGAGCGTCGTCGGTGTGCGCTCGCAGTTTCTCTTCGAGGTGCTCGAGATCCTTGAGCCGCTCAGCCCTCCACTTCTTTTGCTTTGCCGTGTCGAGCCCGAACACCTCGGCCGGGGAATGCTCTCGCATCAGGTGCCGGTGAGCGCGAATGTTGCAGAGCAGGGTGACGATCTCCCCGGCGGTTGCCACGGAAGCATCGCCGTCCGGTAGCGCCTCGAGCACGCGGCCGAATGCGCCGCTGCCGATGAACTCGGCGCGCCACGCCCTGAGTCGCTTCCGTTCCGAGCGAATGTACGCGTCGACGAAGGACTTCCGGCTTGCGCCGTCGTCGCGCAGCGGCTGTGTTTCGCTGCGGCTCATCACACCGGCGAGTATCGAACGGTAGCGCCCGGCTGCTGAACGCAGAGTTCTATAGCGGGCTTGATCCAGCCGTTCGAGGTGCTCGACGACGGCGTCGGCCGAGAGCGTCACGACCGTGCCCGAGCGCCCTTGCGTCGACGGAGTGCGACGACGTTCTTGCCGGCCTTGAGTTGGTCGAGGTAGTCGGCCCAGGCTTGCATCATCAGCCGACGCTGCGGCAACAGGTGGCTGCGGTTGTAGATGCCGGCGACACCAGGGCGTGAGTGCGCGAGCTGCGTCTCGATAACCTCCGGCGGGAAGCCAAGCTCGTGCAAGAGCGTCGACGCACTCGAGCGGAAGCCGTGCGAGACGTGCGTGGCACCGTCGTAGCCAAGGTTGCGCAGTGCAAGGTTGAACGTGTTCTCGGATAGCGGGCGCCGCGGCCGCAGGCTTGGAAACACCAGCTCGCCGGCGCCGGTGAGCTCACGCAGCGATCGCAGCAGGTCAACCGCCTGGCTGGCCAGGGGCACGACGTGCTCGGCGCGCAGCTTCATGCGTGCGGCCGGGATCACCCACTGCGGTCCGCTCGAGCCGTCGCGGGCTGGCTTGCGATCGAGATCGAACTCGGACCATTGCGCCTGGCGCAGCTCGCCGGGGCGCGTGAACACGAGCGGCAACAGCTTGAGCGCAGCGATGGTCGCCGGCTGGCCGACGTAGTGATCGATCGCGCGCAGCAGTCGCCCGAAGTCTTCGGGATCGGTCACTGCGGCGTGGCTCTTGACGGCGACGGGCGCCAGCGCTTTGCCGAGCCCGCTCGAGGCGTCACGCGTTGCTCGGCCGACTGCGATGGCGAACTCGTAGATGCGCTGCACGTAGCCGAGCGCGCGGTGCGCAGTTTCGTGCTTGCCTTCGGCTTCGATCGAACGCAGCGCGGCCAGGATCTCGGGGGTATCGAGCTGAGCGATCGGCCGATGCCCCAACCGGGTGACAAGCCGGTCGAGGATCCGCCGGTCACGAACGCGCGTCGATTCGGCCAAGCGCTGTGACCGCAGTTCGAAATATTCCTCGAGCACGTCGCCGAAGGTGTCAGCGCTGGCGCCGGTTTCCGCCCGAACACGCTCGGCCCGCTTGGCCTCGGCCGGATCGATACCGTCGTCGAGCTGATCACGGGCCGCGTCGCGGCGCTTGCGGGCTTTCTTGAGCGAGACGCGGGGGTACGCGCCCAGGGCGAGCGTTTTCTCCCGTGACCGCCGCGCGTCAGGCCCGGGGGCAGCCGTCGCCGTGGCCGCTGCAGCCTTGGCAGCGGCGAGTGCCCGCGGCGTCACGCCGGCTATGCGGTACTTGAGACGCCAGAGCTTGGCGCCGGCCGGGGTGACGAGCAGGTACAGCCCGCCTGAGTCGTAGAGCTTGTAAGGCTTTTCGCGGGGTTTGGCGCCGCGAATGACGGTGTCTGTGAGCATCGGCCGCTTCCGCTGGGGTTCGCGGATACCCCAGGGGAGGGGGCATCCTGTGAACGATGCCCTGCCATATACCCCCGGATTGGGTACACTGTCAACGGAAGCCGCCGGAAGGTGGCGGGGAAGAAAGCTAGCAAATTCGGGGGTTTGAGCGGATTTGGCGAGGGCTGCGGAAGGCGTCAGACACAGAAATGGCTCCCCGGGCCGGACTCGAACCAGCGACCAATCGATTAACAGTCGATCGCTCTACCAACTGAGCTACCGGGGAACCGCGCCTTCAGGCACGCGCATTCTGGTAGAAGCGGTCCCTCAAGTCAAGACGATCGCGACAGAATTGGTTTGTCTGTCAGCGAGTTAGAGTCTGATGTGGTGGCGCGGCGCAAGTGACTGTTCCCACTGCGATCATCCGCGGCACCCGCGCGCTGAGGCGGCAGGGCTCAGGCGTTGATGAAGCGTCGGATACGCTGCAGCGCATCGTGCAGCACGTCCTCGCTGACGGCGAACGAGATGCGCAGGTGACCTGCCGCCCCGAATGCCGCCCCGGGAACCAGCGCCACGCCGGTACTCTCCAGCAGGCGCGCGCAGAACTCCACGTCGTCCTTTGTGCCCGTGGCGGCCAGCGCGCCGCTGATTTCGACGAAGGCATAGAACGTGCCGCCGGTTGGCGCGCAGCGGAATCCCGGGATCGCATTGATGGCGTCGATCACGAGGTCGTGCCGCCGCCTGAACGATGCGGCCATCTCGTGAACCCATGCCTGGTCGCCGCTCAGTGCCGCGGTGGCGGCTGCCTGCGAGATCGTGCACGCACTGGTGGTGCTCTGGCTCTGGATGGTCGTCATCGCCGCAATGATGTGCTCTGGGCCGGCCGCGTAGCCGATTCGCCAGCCGCTCATCGCATAGCACTTGGAAACGCCATTGACGGTGATCGTCCGGTCCTTCAGCTCCGGACACGCTTCGGCGAAAGTCGTAAAGGGTGATTCATGCCAGTAGATGTGTTCATAGATGTCATCCGCAATCACAACGACGCGCGGATACTCGGCCAGCACACTGCCGATGGCCTGCCAGTCGTCGCGAGTATGGACGGCGCCGGTGGGATTCGACGGGCTGTTCAGAACCAGCAGTCGCGTGTGCTGGGAGAGCGCGTCAGCCAGCTGCCCGGGCGCCACCCTGAAGCCGTTTGCCTGCGTGGTATCGATAATCACGGGCTGTGCACCGGCCAGGCGCACCATGTCCGGATACGACACCCAGTAGGGGGCAATCACCACCGCCTCATCGCCCGGGTCCAGCAGTGCCTGGCAGGCGTTGTAGCACGCCTGCTTGGCGCCGCTGCTGACCAGAATCTGATCCGGCGTGTAGGACAGGTTGTTGTCGCGCTTGAACTTGGCGGCGATGGCCTCACGCAGACGCGTGCTGCCGGCCACCGGCGTATAGCGTGTGTCGCCGGCGCGGATGGCGGCAATGGCGGCATCGAGCACATGCTCGGGCGCCGAAAAGTCCGGCTCGCCGACGCTCAGCGTGATGATGTCGCGGCCCTGTTCGCGCAGACGGGTGGCCAGCGCCGTGATGCTGACCGTGGGGGAAGCTGAAATGCGCGCCATTCTGCGCGATAGTGCGTGGTCCAATGAAATCCGCCTTTTCCTGATGTGCCGGCCTCGCGTATCTTAAGTCGCGGCCGTGGTCTCACCAAATGGAACTTGCTCGACCGATGTCCGATCGTCCCTTGGAGTTGAAGTCCGACTACCTGCCCGCCGGTGACCAGCCCGCTGCGATCGAGCACCTCGTGGACGGACTGGCGGCGGGCCTTGCGCGCCAGACGCTGCTGGGCGTAACCGGGTCGGGCAAGACATTCACGATGGCGCATGTGATCAGTCGCCTGCAGCGGCCGACGCTGATCCTGGCGCACAACAAGACGCTGGCCGCGCAGCTGTACGGCGAAATGCGTGAATTCTTTCCGAACAATGCCATCGAATATTTCGTGTCGTACTACGACTACTATCAGCCCGAGGCCTACGTTCCATCCACCGACACCTATATCGAGAAGGACTCCTCGATCAACAGCCACATCGAACAGATGCGGTTGTCGGCAACCAAGGCGCTGCTGGAACGGCGCGACGTGGTGATCGTGGCAACGGTCTCGGCAATCTATGGCCTGGGTGATCCGAAGTCCTACCACGGCATGGTGCTGCATCTGGCGCGGGGCAGCGTGATCAATCAGCGCGACCTGCTGCGCAGGCTCGCCGAACTCCAGTACTCACGAAACCCGGTCGACTTTGCCCGCGGCACCTATCGCGTGCGCGGCGACGTCATCGACATATTCCCCGCGGAATCCGAACGCGACGCGGTGCGTGTGGCACTGTTCGATGAGGAGATCGAGCAGATCAGTTTTTTCGATCCGCTGACCGGCGAAATCGTGCAGTCGGTGCCCAGGGTCACGATCTATCCCAAGACGCACTACGTTACGCCGCGGGAAACCCTGCTGGAGGCCGTCGAGCACATACGCGTTGATCTGGGTGAACAGCTCAAGCGGCTGCGTGCCGACAACAGGCTGGTGGAGGCGCAGCGGCTGGAGCAGCGTACGCGGTTCGACATGGAAATGATTCTGGAGGTCGGCTACTGCACCGGCATCGAAAACTACTCGCGTTATCTCTCCGGCCGTGCGCCCGGCGAGCCGCCGCCCTGTCTGTTCGACTATCTGCCTGACGACGGACTGCTGTTCGTGGATGAGAGCCATGCCACCATCCCGCAGCTCGGGGCGATGTATCGGGGCGACCGTTCACGCAAGGAAACTCTCGTGGAGTACGGCTTTCGGCTGCCTTCGGCGCTGGACAACCGGCCACTGAAATTCGAGGAGTTCGAAGCGATGGCGCCGCAGACCATCTTCGTGTCGGCGACGCCGGGCCGCTATGAGCAGCAGCATGCGGATGAGGTGGTGGAGCAGGTGGTTCGGCCCACCGGCCTGGTGGATCCGGAAGTGGAGATTCGGCCAGCAGGCACACAGGTGGACGACGTGCTGTCGGAAATCCGTCTTCGCGCCAACGTTCGCGAACGGGTGCTGATCACCACGTTGACCAAGCGTATGGCCGAGGACCTGACCGACTATCTCCAGGAACACGGCGTGCGCGTTCGTTACCTGCATTCGGATATCGATACGGTGGAGCGCATGGAAATCATTCGCGACCTGCGTCTGGGAGAATTCGATGTGCTGGTTGGCATCAACCTGCTGCGGGAAGGACTGGACATGCCCGAGGTGTCGCTGGTTGCGATATTCGATGCGGACAAAGAGGGCTTCCTGCGTTCCGAAGGCTCGCTGATCCAGACCATCGGACGCGCGGCGCGGAACGTGCGCGGCAGGGCGATTCTGTATGCGGACCGGGTCACCGGCTCGATGCAGCGGGCGATCGACGAGACCGGCAGGCGGCGCGAGAAGCAGCTGCAGTACAACACCGAACACGACATCACGCCGCGCAGCATCGTGAAGGGCGTGGCCGACGTCATGGAAGGCGCCTACGCAGCAGTGCGTGCGCGTTCGACGAAGGGGCGCGATCGTGGTCGTGGCGCGGCCGCCGAAAACCTGTCGCCGGAGCAGATTCTTGCCCGAGTCCAGAAGCTGGAAAAGCAGATGTATCGACACGCACGCGATCTGGAATTCGAGCAGGCTGCGAAGATTCGCGACGAAATCGACGCCTTGCGCCGCCAGCTGCCGGGCTCCCCGGAGAAATTTCTGCGTTCTACCCCTTGAGCGGAATGGGTCTAATCGGTATCGTTGCGGTCCCTTCAGGCGCGTAGCTCAGTGGTAGAGCACCACCTTGACATGGTGGGGGTCGGTGGTTCGATCCCACTCGCGCCTACCATCTGCCCGGAACAACGCCCGTGCGATGCCGGAAACGGCGGCACGGGCGTTTGCCTGGTCCGCGGCGATGGCAGCCCAACCGCAGCTGGTCCACGACGCCGAACGGTTAAGGGCCGAAGTGGCGTTCCGGCGGCGGCCGTGTTCCTCCACTACTCGAACCTGGTTGCCGACGGTGTGCGGTGGCGGTTTTGATGCAACACAGGCGCAAAGCAGGAACTTCGTTACCGGACGCGATCGGCGAACGTCTTTTGGCTGCGCAGACATTTCAGGAAGCGTTGGGCGGTCACAGATCCGGCCCGTCTGGTCCGCGAACCGGCGTTCACCGAATTGCCCTCGATTCCCCAAATATTGAGCCTGCCATTGCGGTATGTCGCGATTACGCTGCGTGCATGCCATCGCTCCAGCACGAGGCGCTGATCTATCTGTTCCGCAACCGCCCGGCGCTGGCGCCGGAACTGTTGCGCGATGCGCTCCAAGTGAAGCTGCCGTTTCACACCGAAGTCGAGATCGACTCGGCGGATCTGAGGGAGGTTCAACCAACCGAGTATCGGGCCGACTGGGTGGCGGGAATGGTTTCGTGCCTCTGGTTGTTGGCCCGTCGGCGGTGCCCGTGGTGACTGATCCGGAAGCCGCAGTCGCCGATCCCGAGCTTGCGGTGCTGTCGGTAATGGCGCACGGGCGCGACGCGGACATCCCGGCCACGGTACGGATTGCGGTTGCGGCGCAGGCGGTGACCGAGGGTCTCGACGAGGAACGGTCGCGGTTGTATCTTGATCTTATTCTTGCCTCACTGAGTGAGGCGGCGCGGCGGGAGTTGCAGAGCATGGATCCAGCCAAGTACGAATATCAGAGCGAGTTCGCCAAGCGTTACGTGGCGCAGGGCCGGGAAGAAGGCCGGGAAGCGGGCCGCGCGGAGGGTCGAGCGGAGCTCGTGATCAGGCAGCTCTCGCGTCGTTTCGGTCCGCTTCCGGAATCGGTGCAGACCGATCTGTCCGCACGTTCGGTCGAAGACCTGGACGCGATCGGCGAACGCCTGCTGACTGCACAGACACTTCAGGAAGCGTTGGGCAGTCACTGATCGGCCTGTCTGGTCCGCGAACCGGCGTTCACCGAACTGCGCTCGATTCCCCGAATATCGAGCCTGCCATTGCGGTATGTCGTGGGTACGCATGCGCGCATGCCATCGCTTCAGCACGAGGTGCTGATCTGTCTGTTCCGTACCTTCCGGTGCTGGTAGCCGCCGATCCCGAACTTGCGGTGCTGTCGGTGATGGCGCACGGGCGCGGCGCGGCAACGCCGAGGCTTATCACCGGCAAGTCGATATGCCGCGATGCATCAATATAGCGATGCTCCGCGTAATATGCGTATGCGGAACAATAAGACTTGACATCAATAGTGAAAGCGAGGAAAGTCTTGTAGACGCTCCGCCAGAATCCTTGGCTGCGTCTCAGGGGGATGCTCGATGAGAGGAATCGGATCTGCCCAGCTGCCCAGCTGCCCAGCTGCCCAGCTGTTCTACTGCTCTGCTTGCTGATCCCGGCAATCGGTGACGCTCAGTCGCTACCGCCATCACCGCAAGCGTCTGCTGTCTTATCCACTGAACGCTCTCCAACCGAAGCATCGGATTCCACGCCCAACTGGCTGGTTTGGCGCATGTTTCACTTCAACCTGGAATGGATCGACTCCCGCGATTCCCGCAACGCCCGCGGGGTCGCTGTCGCGGAACTGCTGCGTGACCATGTGGGTATCAGCGATCCCGATGCCATCGACGCGATCATGCGGGCCGGTGCGTACTACATGAATCGTCTGGACGACATCGACGAAGCAGCGAGTCGGGATGTCGCCGCGATGCGAGCGGCACTTCTGCCGCGCCCGACCGCGGAGACTCTGGACGGATCGAATGTCACGACGCCACCGCGCCGGCCGGGTGCGGCCGCGGTCAACGTAGGCCAGCTGATTCGTGAACGCCTCGAAGCCGATGGTGCGGTGGCTCGTGTGGAAGCGGCCCGTGCCGCAGAACTTGCCGAACACCTTGAGTACCTGTACGGGTATCTCGGAGAAGACGCCTGGGCGACGCTCGAGGAATGGATCGAGAAGAGTGTCGTACCGAATTTTCGACGGCTGTCCGGGCCGCCGCCCGGTTCCACGGAGATGGTGCCTCTTCCGGCACCTGCAATGCAGGAGGTGGCTCGATGACGAGAAATCCACGACGTTCCGGCCTGTGGTGGACTGCTGCCCTGGGACTGGTCTTGCTTGTGCCGTTTCCCGCTGCCGGGTTCACGTTGTATACGACGCTGGACTTCAGTGGCGATCTCAGCGGTTATTCGATAACGATCAAGGATCCGTTTGCTGTCGGCGACATGTTGTGTGAGTACCTCGACGAGTTTGGCGAGCCTACCGCGGGTCCTTCCCAGTTCTACTCCTGCGAGGGTTGGGACTACGGCGACGTGATCGTGAGTACAACGGTTATCGCACCAAACAGTTCCGTATGGCTCTTCGGGGCGGCCTCCGGCTCTTTCGAGGCGTGGGAGTCCTACTACATTTCTCAGCCGGAAATACTCGGGCACTGGATGGCCGTAAGCAACCACCATGTGGACATCGACGGAATCTTCGAGTGGTGCCTCCCTGTGCCCCCTCAGATGCAGTGCGGATTCATGCAACTGCCGCTCTGGACAGATCCTCTTGGACAGACCGCTGATTACGCGCTTGCACATTGGGGGCTCCCGTGTAACCCGGGTGGCATCGAGACCGCTGTCATCACTGTCATGTCGACGTGGGCTCCGCTGGCATGGGAACGCGGTGGGACCGTGATCTGCGTATCCGGACTCGCGATCCCGGCATATTTGAGGGACTCCTTTGGTCAAGTATATTCGCCTGTAACCTGGAGCTACGAGCCAACGATGGATCCGTGTGTGTTGCCTTTGGCCAATCCGACTGGGGTCGCTGCCGGCTTTCATAGTCATCCCCTATTCCACAATAATGATCAGCTCAATGAAGGAGAGGGGTGTCACGGGGTAGGTCCCTACGAACTGGATGTCGCCGACATATATACTCTTTTTAATATTCCAAACCAATTTTTCTCAGACGGAGATTACAACTGGCCAACGACCACGGACACGCCACTATACTTGCTGGTTCCGGGAGCGAATCAGATCAAGAGACTGAACACCGACCTGCTGACTGACACGGTGTGGCCATGAACAGTCCTAACTGCACGTTGATCGTCCTGTTCGGCCTATTTCTGTACGCCCCTTCATCGCTGTCTCAAACATTGGAGTGTGGTGAGGACGACCGCGAGTGTCTCGAAGCCCGCTTCTCGATGGCTTGTGGTCAGATAGCGTCAGGTGCATCGCTCGCAGAGTCGTGTCTGACCTGGGTGGAACAGGTGCAGGAGCACTCGCTGGCGCAACACCCCGAATGGAAGTTGATCGCCGGTGCGAGTTACCGGCTGTTGGCAGATATGGCCGAATCTGGCGAGGCGCGTGATCGCTTTAGGGAGCGAAGTCTCTCTCTGTATCAAGAGGTAACAGCAACGTACCCCGGTACCCGGTATGCATCGCAAGCATACCTCGGCCTGGCTGGATTCTCTGACGACCTTGACGAATCGATAGCACTGCTGCAAGAGGCGTCGCGCCTGGACCCGGAGAACACGGCTATACCGTTGATTCTGGCGAGATGGATGGAAATTAAAGCTCGTGCGACTCAACGGGCCAGTGACTTCGGCGAAGCCGCGGACATGTACCGCCTTGCCTACGCAACGAGGGGAGGGTGGAATACAGCGTCAAACGCGTTGCAATTGTATGAACTTGCAGACGACAGCGAACAAGCTGAGCAGTTTCGATCCGAGGTGGCGTCAGACAGCGGCATGTCCGAGTTTGCCGAGGAGGTGACATCCGCGGAGTTCGCGACGTCTCCGGACCGTGCTCAAGCGGTGCTTGGGACAGCGTGTCATTCCTGGATTGTCGCAACCTTTGGTCCCGAACCCTGCGCAAGTGGCATAGATAGTCTGGTGGCCGCAACGAGGGCGACGGCTTCTCAGGTACAGCGTCGGGCTATTGTAGATGTCGCAGTGGAGGCCATAAGGCGGCTGACTGTTGCGCAGGGGCTGTCGGAAGAAGACAGGAGTCGGTTCAGTGAGGAGTTCGGCCAGATTCTTCGGGAATGGATAAATTCCGGAGCGGCCACTGCTTCTGTCTACGTGCGTTGGGCACTGCATCCGGAATCGGGCCTGGACGAGAGTGTCATTGCCATGGAGCGGGCATTGGAACTTGAACCGGACAATGGCCAGTATCGTTACTGGCTTTCCATGGCGTACATGGCGCAACGCCGATTCGACGAGGCCATCGAGAATCTGATGATCGCTCGCCATACGCTGCCCGAAAACGTCGGAATTTCGACTGAGTCGGTAGACGCAAGAATCAGCGAGGCCGAAGCGGAGCGGGACCGCCGCCAATAGCGCAGATTTGCCGGCATCATCGACGCGGATAGTGCGTATAAGCGGCCATTATGTGAGCAGCGCAATCCATCGTGCCGGGTTGAAACCGGGCGGATGACGGCAAATCGAGGCCGCCATCCGGGCGGCTCGATATTTCTTGCTAGTCATGAATATACCGAAGCGGCTGGATTCTGACGAAAACGTATCTACGGTGTGGCCATGAATAGAGCTATTCGATTCACGACACTCGCGGTGGTTTTCTCCACAATCTGCTTCGCCTGGCCTGCAACTTCGAACGGGCAGATTTCAGACTGCGCCGCGGACGATCGACAGTGTATGGAGCGGCAGTTCATTATTCTCTCAGAGAGCTTTCTGGCCGACTGTACGACCCGAGAATCATGCATGTCTGCCTTGAACAGACTCGATGCCCACCCGATGCAGTCTGCTCCCGAAATGCGACTAATCGCCGCATCGCTTTATTACAGGTTCGCCAGCCTCTCTGGGTCATCTGATGCACAAAACCTTCGCGAGCTGAGTCGCATTGCCAATCGGGAAGTCTTGGCTAATCAGACCAACGGCTTTTTCGCAGGGGGGGCATATGTAGGACTCGCAAACCTGGCTGAGACCCACGACGAGCGTTTGGGTTTCTTGCAAAGCGCTGTTCGTGCAGATCCGGACGACATGTCACTACCCGAACTGCTTGCGATGCATTTGTCGCAGCGAACCGACGACGCAAGTTTCGCGGAGGCAGCTGAACACATGCGGCGTGCGTATACATTGCGCGCTCGCAGGGACCCAGATGGAACCGACCTCAAGCGCTGGCATGTGGGCGCCAGTGTGGTCGGCTACTACACTCGCAGTGAGCAACCGGATAAAGCGGCTGAGTTCCTGGAGCAGCTCCGACGCGACAGCAGGATGGATGTTCTGGCAGAGGACGTTCTGTCGGTGAGGTTTGCCAACGACTCACGGCACGCCGAACAGGCACTCAGGACGGCATGCTCGCGCTATATCGTGGGCCTGTTTGGCGCAGACACCTGCATGAACGGCATTACGACCCTGGTTGACGCCGTGGATACAGCTGCGCCTGATGAGCATCACCTGCGACTTGCAAGCGTTGCGACAGAAGGGATGGCTGATCTTATCACCGGGCAGGACGAGGAAACCTATCGCGAAATTTTCGTTCCGATTCTGCGCAGGTGGGTGGACTACGGCGTTCACACGGCGTCGGTATTCATGCGCTATTCGAATAACGTTGGCGACGCGGAGCTTTCGCTATGGGCGCTGGAGAACGCGGTCGAACTGGAGCCTGACAATGGTCAGTACCGGTACTGGCTGGGAATCAGGTATCTGGACCTGGGCCGCTACGACGAAGCGCTGGAGCAGTTGCAGCGGGCTCGGCCGGACATGCGTGAGGGGTTCGATTTCGAGCTACTGGATCAGCGCATCCGGCACGCAGAGGCAGGAAGTTTGGCGAATCAGCCACGGTAGAGACGCAAGTAGGCACCGGCGGTGGAGCCGGTGGCAGACGCTTCAGCTGAAGCGCAGGCGTAGGCCGGGCGGCTGCCTCGCCATGGATGTCTCACCCGTGATACGCTAAACGGCATGGGCGAAGTAACAGTTCGGGAACTGCGAAACCAGGGCGGCAAAGTGCTCGACCGCGTCGAACGCGGTGAAGTGCTGACAGTGACGCGCGACGGCCGACCAGTGGCCGAGCTACGCCCATTACCTCGGCGATCGGTTCCCGTAGCGACCTTACTGACACGCTGGCACGCGCTTCCGGCTGTGGACCCGGCGAGGTTGCGAGCCGATCTCGACAACGTTGTGGACTCGTCACTGTGACTCCGCTCGGTGGCTCGCACGAACGCGGCCTCCTGGACACGAGTACGGTGATCCTGTTGACGCGTATGACGGATCCGGCGTCGCTGCCGGCAGAGTTGTACATTGCGGCCATTACGCTCGCGGAGTTATCGGTCGGACCACTCATCGCCTCGACTGATGAAGAACGCGCAGCTCGGCAGGCGCATCTGCAACAGGCGGAGTCGGACTTTGAGGCTCTGCCATTCGATGCACAGGCCGCGCGTGCCTTTGGCGCCGTTGCCGCGTCATTGCGAAGGTCGGGCCGTAAGGTGAGTGCGCGCGCCTACGATGCCATGATCGCGGCCACGGCGATTGCGAACGAGATGCCGGTCTACACATGCAATCCAGCTGATTTCGATGGCATAGAAGGGCTGAAGGTTGTGGCCCTGCAGGTACCTGTCTGAAGCTTGCAGGGTGGGGTTGAGGATACGTTCAGGAACGGCATTGATACGACGAAGCGCTGGAGCAGCTGCAGCGGGCTCGGCCGGATCTGTCGGAGAATTTTCTCGAATCTCTGGATCTGCGCATCCAGCGCGCAGAGGCAGGCAGGGGGGCGGTTCGTCCCCGTTAGCGGATGCTTCAACTGAAGTGTTGCGGTGGACAGGTTGGACCCGTTTCACTCGAACTTCGTTGCCGCCGCCCTGTCCCGCATCGCGATCAGCGCCCCAACCGCCATGTGGTAGTCCATCGACTCCCCGCCCCAGCGGCAGCGAATAGTACTGGCATCGATGGCAAGGCCCGCGTGGCTGTTGACTGCGAAGAGCGTCGAGGCTGTGGTTGCGGCAGCGGGGCCTTTGCCGCGAGCGCCATTGGCGCCGATCCGGCTGCCATCGGGGCGGCTGAAGATGAAGGCGCCGTCATCGGTTGCGCGCACGGCGTAGCCGCCCTCGTGAATCAGGCGGTGATGGTGGCGGCACAGGGTGATGAGGTTGCGCAGGCTGGTTTCGCCGCCGTTTGCCCAGTGCACGATGTGATGGCCTTCGGTGAAATGTCGTCGGTCGCAGCCGGGGAAGCGGCAGCCGCCGTCGCGGGCGGCGAGGGCGCGGCGCAGGGCTGGTGGAATGCTGCGTGTGCGGCGGCCGATGTTCAGCGGGTCGCCGTTGTGGTCGTCGACGATGCCGAGCAGGGTGGCGTCGCACGCCAGGCGGCGCGCCGTGTCGAGGGCCAGTCGGGGGCCGTGTTCGAGTTCGCAGCGGTTGGCGCTCTGTTCGGCGGCTTCCTCGGTTGCCAGCGATGCCTGATCGATATGCACCACCACCTGGAAACGGTCCACCACGCTGCCACCGGCGGCCGTGCGCTGATGGAGGAAGCGTTCGGCGAGCAGGCGCAGGGCGTCGGCGCGCCGGGCGGTAATCGGACAGGGCCCGTCGGTTTCGGGATCCCGCTGCGGGCGGCACGCTTCAGCTGAAACATTCGTACCGCTTGCGGAAGTATTGTGGACGGACCGGTCGGCCTTCGCTGCTGCGTCCTCGTCGGCTTCCGCGCTGTCGATCACTTCCACCGCCGCATCCAGGGCGCGGCGAATGATCTCGCCGACTTCGGCTGGCATGCGGGCGGTGATGGTCATCGATCCATCCTCGTCCCAGCGGTAGTGGACGCTGCGCAGGCGGTGCTGGCTGTGCGCGCGCGCCGCCTCTTCGCGGCGCTCCACGGAGCGGTACTTGCCGACCAGCCTGTCGACATGCGACGCGGTGCCGTGGACGGCCACGTTAAGCAGTGCGTCTTCGTTCTCCGGGGTGGCGATGCGGGTCATTGACCGCACCTTCGAGTAGCTGATGCGCGCTGCGCGGAATGCTTCGTGGATCTTCGGCACCGATGCCAGCGCGCGTGCAACGCGCACATGCTCTCTGGCGGCGACCATGCCGATGCCGCACTGCCAGTTCAACCAGTGCGCGCAGCTGATGCAGCCATGCCGGGCCCAGCCTTCGCGGCCGTCGAACTCGGCCAGCAGTTCGAGGAATCGGCACTTGGCGGCGTTGATATGCCCCCACAGCTGCGTCATCTCGACTTCCAGGCCGTCGAGGGTGCGCTGATCGGCAGCCGTTTGCGCCATGAGCGACGTTGTTGGCACTGCCTCGGTGGCGGTGGCGGTGGCGGTGGCGGGGGACCGGGTCTGCGTGGTTGATTCCAGGGTCATGGCGGCCTCCGATAATAGCTGTATATATATACACCAATATGCCTGAAACCTGTGCGAAATCAAGCCGAAAAACAGTCGGATAGCGTCAGATTCCAGTGCCTCCGAGCCCGGCGCGCCGCATCCCGTTGAGATCGAGATCTGTCAGGGCTGCGGTGGGCGGCGGAGGGTCATCGCCAGCATCTAGGCGCTGCGCGGATCACCGTGCCGCGTCGGCATTTCCGGCTCGAAGGGGACGTCCAGACTTCACACAAAATGTGTGCTTCCAGGGTGACGACTTTGTCTGGCCTCTCCCGGCATCAGAGGGGAGGCACGGAGACGCCTCTCTATTTGCTCGTCCCAAACGCCGATCAGATTTAAGCTCTCAAGGTAGACTATCCGAGCCCGGACATATGTGGATCAGCGGTGGTGTGGCCATGAACAGATTTGTGCGAACGCTATTGATCGCTCTGACAGTCCTCGGACTCGTCACGCCCGTCCACGATTCGCTGGCGCAGGCATTGGATTGCGGTGCAGACGATAGGGAATGCCTTGAGAGCAGCTACCAGCTCGCTTGCAATGCGACCGAAATGCGTGACTCGCACGGAGAGTCTTGTCTGGTCTGGGTTCAGAGACTGCGGGAACATTCTCTTGCCTCTTCCCCATATTGGCTGGCGATGGCGGCGCTTGGCTATGCACGTGTTGCAGACCATGCGCCATCGCAAGAGGATGCTGAGCAGTATACGGCGCAAAGCCGCGCACTCCTTCAGCAAGTTGTCTCGACGTGGCCGAATACGTGGTATGCGGCTCAGGCGTTTACTCTTTTGTCTGCCCTTGCGAGCAGCGCAGGCGACATTGAAGGATCAATCTCGTATATGAGAGACGCGATGCGCGCGGATCCTGACGATGCGTACACCCCGTGGTCCCTGGCTAGAAAGTTGGCAAGAAGGGCGGGCGCCAGTGGCCTGAGTGAGGACTACCTTGAGGCGGCCGACATGTTCCGCACGGCTTACAGGATGAACGAACAGTCTTGGTACCGTGCAGTGAATGCATTGCGATTGTATGACGTGGCCGGTGACACCGACGAGGCCGAACGGTTCAGGGCTGAAGTGGCTTCGGACAGTGGCATGATCGACTTCGCTGACGAAGTCGTTGCCGACCGGTTCGCACACGATCTTGAGCGCGCCGCGGAGATTCTTGGGACGGCCTGTCACTCTTACATCGTACCGATCTTCGGCTCGGACACGTGTGCCGGCGGCATCGATACGCTGGTCGAAGCAACGAGAACGGTCGTTTCGCTGGCTGAGCGCGAAGCCATCGCTGAGGTGGCGGTGGAAGCCATGCGGAGACTGATGGTTGCGGACGGTGTTACGGAGGATCAGAGGAGTCGGTTCAGTCAGGAGTTCGGAATGGTTCAGCGGGAATGGATAGACGGCGGCGTTCAGACGGCGGCCGTGTTCCTCCACTATTCGAACCTGGTTGGCGACGCGGAGCTTTCGCTATGGGCGCTGGAGAACGCGGTCGAACTGGAGCCTGACAATGGTCTCTACCGGTACTGGCTCGGGAGCAGGTATCTGGACTTCGGCCGCTTCGACGAAGCGCTGGAGCATTTGCAGCGAGCTCGGCCGGATCTGCCGGAGAATTTTCGACTCGAATCTCTGGATCTGCGCATCCAGCGCGCAGAGGCAGGCAGAGCGACAGGTCAGCCACGGTAGCGGACGCTTCAGCTGGAGCGCCGCGGGGACAGGTCGACCTGCTTCACTGACTCTGACTTCCCGCATGCCGTTCTATCTTTTCATTGGAGCGTCGGCTGCTTCGTGGGAAGCAAAGTTCGGGACGTTCAGTTGAACCTCGTGGCCGACGGTGTGCGGTGACTGATCCGGCGGTCGCAGCCGCCGATCCCGAGCTTGCGGTGCTGTCGGTGATGGCGCACGGGCGCGATGCGGACATTGCGGCCACGGTACGGATCGCGGTTGCGGCGCAGGCGGTGACCGAGGGTCTCGACGAGGAACGGTCGCGGTTGTATCTTGATCTCATTCTCGCCTCATTGAGCGAGGCGGCTCGGCCGGATCTGCCGGAGAGTTTTCTCGAATCTCTGGATCAGCGCATCCAGCGCGCAGAGGCAGGCAGGGGGGCGGTTCGTCCCCGTTAGCGGATGCTTCATCTGAAGCGCGGGGACAGGCTGGAGTCGGTCCTTCGGCTCCGTTTGTCGACCTTTTCCAGGAGCTGTTCCAACGTCCTGACTCTCATGTTTACGACGCAAGCAGACGTGCCCCATCGACCCTGGCAGCGGCCTTGTCGAACGTCCAGAACGGTTGTTCTCCCGCCTGAACAGCAAGGGCCACATGCAGGCAGTCCGAGTAATCGGCCGTGCCCTCGCTGTAGTGTGCAAGCGCGGTTTCAACCGCGCCTTCCGATTCGAAAGTCAGTTCGGCAGCAGATAACAACTGAGCGAACGTCTGTATCACTGTTGCCTTCTCGAATCCGAAGTTGGCACGCAACACCCACTCCAGTTCCAGTGTGACCGACACGGGAACGTAGAGTGATTCGCCTGCACGCAGGCATCGACGAATCAGCTTCTTCGCCGCGGCGAGCTGCACAGGATCGTCCTCGATCAGGAAGCGGACCAGGACGTTGGTGTCGAGCGCAGCCACTTCGCGTCAGCGCCAGGCATTCATATCTTTGACGGCAACATGCTTGCCCTTCGGCGCCTTCAGAGTCCCGGCAAGATCGAGAATGGACTTGGTCTTGGCGCGCACGATAATTCCGCCGTCAGGCATGACGTGCCAAACCAGCCGGGTGCCGGGCGCAGCGCCGATATCCGCGCGCACCTGGGCCGGGACCGTGGTCTGCCCTTTGGCTGTGATTGTGGATTCCGTCATGGCCTGCTCCTTACTTCCTTGTAAATCGTAATGCAGCCGCTGCAAAGCCGCAACCGGCGGAGGCACGGAGACGCCGCCCTCTTTGCCCGTCCCGAACGCCGCTACGGTTCGTTCCCGGTAGTGGACGCTTCAGCTGAAGCGCTGCGGGGACAGGTCGACCCGTTTCACGGACTCTGACTACCCGCATGCCGTTCGATCTTTTCATTGGAACGCCGGCTGCGTCGTGGGAAGCAAAGGTTCAGGGCGTTCACCGAATTGCCCTCGAATCCCCGGATATCGAGCCTGCCATTGCGGTGTGTCGCGCTTACGCTGCGTGCATGCCATCGCTCCAGCACGAGGCGCTGATCTATCTGTTCCGTAATCGTCCGGCGCTGGCGCCGGAGCTGTTGCGCGGAGCACTCCGGGTGAAGCTGCCGTTCCACACCGAGGTCGAGATCGACTCGGCGGATCTGGGTGAGGTTCAACCGGCCGAGTATCGTGCCGATCTTGTGGTGCTGCTGAAGGATGGGGTGCCGGTGTTCGGCATCGTTGTTGAAGCGCAGCTGCAGGCCGATCCGCGCAAGCGATACGTGTGGCCGTCGTATGTGACGAACCTGCGTGCGCGGCTGGAATGCCCGGTATGCCTGCTGGTGGTCACGGTCAGCGATCGGATTGCGCGGTGGGCGGCGAAGCCGATCGAACTTGGTGGCGGGAATGGTTTCGTGCCGCTGGTCGTTGGCCCGTCGGCGGTGCCCGCGGTGTCTGATCCGGCGGTCGCAGCCGTCGATCCCGAGCTTGCGGTGCTGTCGGTGATGGCGCACGGGCGCGATGCGGACATCGCGGCTACGGTACGGATCGCGGTTGCGGCGCAGGCGGTGACCGAGGGTCTCGACGAGGAACGGTCGCGGTTGTATCTTGATCTCATTCTTGCCTCACTGAGCGAGGCGGCGCGGCGGGAGTTGCAGAGCATGGATCCAGCCAAGTACGAATATCAGAGCGAGTTTGCCAGGCGTTATGTGGCGCAGGGCCGAGCGGAGGGTCGAGCGGAGCTCGTGATCAGGCTACTCTCGCGTCGTTTCGGTCCGCTACCGGAATCGGTGCAGACCGATCTGTCCGCACGTTCGGTCGAAGACCTGGACGCGATCGGCGAACGCCTGTTGAGCGCGCAGACACTTCAGGAAGCGTTGGGCAGTCACTGATCCGGGCTGTCTGTTCCGTACCTTCCGGTGCTGGCAGCCGCCGATCCCGAACTTGCGGTGCTGTCGGTGACGGCACACGGGCGCGGCGCGGCAACGCCGAGGTTCATCACCGGCAAATCGATATGCCGCGATGCATCGATATAGCAATTCTCCGAGTAATATGCGTATTCGCAACAATAAGACTTGACATCAATAGTGAAAGCGAGGAAAGTCTTGTCGACGCTTCGCCAGAATCCCTGGCTGCGTCTCAGGGGGATGCTCGATGAGAGGAATCGGATCTGCCCAGCTGCCCAGCTGCCCAGCTGCCCAGCTGCCCAGCTGTTCTACTGCTCTGCTTGCTGATCCCGGCAATCGGTGACGCTCAGTCGCTACCGCCATCACCGCAAGCGTCTGCTGTCTTAACCACTGAAGGCTCTCCAACCGAAGCATCGGAGTCCACGCCAAACTGGCTGGTTTGGCGCATGTTTCACTTCAACCTGGAATGGATCGACTCCCGCGATTCCCGCAGCGCCCGCGGGGTCGCTGTCGCGGAACTGCTGCGTGACCATGCGGGTATCAGCGATCCCGATGCCATCGACGCGATCATGCGGGCCGGTGCGTACTACATGAATCGTCTGGACGACATCGACGAAGCAGCGAGTCGGGATGTCGCCGCGATGCGAGCGGCACTTCTGCCGCGCCCGACCGCGGAGACTCTGGACGGATCGAATGTCACGACGCCACCGCGCCGGCCGGGTGCGGCCGCGGTCAACGTAGGCCAGCTGATTCGTGAACGCCTCGAAGCCGATGGTGCGGTGGCTCGTGTGGAAGCGGCCCGTGCCGCAGAACTTGCCGAACACCTTGAGTACCTGTACGGGTATCTCGGAGAAGACGCCTGGGCGACGCTCGAGGAATGGATCGAGAAGAGTGTCGTACCGAATTTTCGACGGCTGTCCGGGCCGCCGCCCGGTTCCACGGAGATGGTGCCTCTTCCGGCACCTGCAATGCAGGAGGTGGCTCGATGACGAGAAATCCACGACGTTCCGGCCTGTGGTGGACTGCTGCCCTGGGACTGGTCTTGCTTGTGCCGTTTCCCGCTGCCGGGTTCACGTTGTATACGACGCTGGACTTCAGTGGCGATCTCAGCGGTTATTCGATAACGATCAAGGATCCGTTTGCTGTCGGCGACATGTTGTGTGAGTACCTCGACGAGTTTGGCGAGCCTACCGCGGGTCCTTCCCAGTTCTACTCCTGCGAGGGTTGGGACTACGGCGACGTGATCGTGAGTACAACGGTTATCGCGCCAAACAGTTCCGTATGGCACTTCGGGGCGGCCTTCGGCTCTTTCGAGGCGTGGGAGTCCTACTATATTTCGCAGCCGGAAATACTCGGGAACTGGATGGCCGTAAGCAACCACCATGTGGACATCGACGGAATCTTCGAGTGGTGCCTACCTGTGCCCCCTCAGATGCAGTGCGGATTCATGCAACTGCCGCTCTGGACAAATCCTCTTGGACAGACCGCTGATTACGCGCTTGCACATTGGGGTCTGCCGTGTAATCCGAGTGGAATCGAGACCGCTGTCATCACTGTCATGTCGACCTGGGCTCCGCTGGCATGGGAACGGGGCGGGACGATCCGTTGCTTCTCCGGCTTTGCTATTCCTACTGACCTGAGAGACTCTTTTAACGATCATTTTCCAGGAAACTACAATAAAACGAACGATCCATGCACACTCAATATGACAAAGTCATACGCTGCTGCTGGGTTCCACAGCCATCCGAGATTTGATGGTCACCAACAATATACTTTTGGAAATGGGTGCTTCGGAGATAAGACGCAAGTTTCAGGGTCTGTCTTGAATGCCTTGAACAACAGGAACCGGAACTTCAGCGAGCCTGATGTTAATTATCCCAATATGGTAAGCGATCTTACGTGGGGCAATGATACCGGAACGCCCTTGTACCTCCTGGTTCCGGACGCAGACCTAATGAAACGTTTGGATCCTGACGAAAGTGTATCTACGGTGTGGCCATGAAACCAGCAGCTCAAACGACGTATGTTGGCATAGTTCTATCTGCTATTTGCTTCGGCTGGCCCGCTGCTTCGAACGGGCAACCGTCGGACTATCGGGAGATTCTGGGCTGTGAGGCAGAGGACCGTATCTGTATAGAGACACGATACATCGATATCGAACTCAGCTACCTGACCGACTGCACGGATTCTCTCGTTTCATGCAGAGCGTCGATAGCCAGGCTTGAAGCGGACTCTATGGCGGCATCTCTGACGATGCGACTGATTGCCGGGGTGCTCTATTACAGGTTTGCCCGGGTCGCGGGAGGTGCCGACAGCGAAGAGGCGCAACGTGCGCGCCAGCAAAGTGACGCGGCGCTTCGTGACGTTCTGGCTAGGCAGGCGACCGGATACTATGCCGGGCTCGCGTATCTTGGTCTTGCGAACCTGGCCGAAATCGAGGAAGTGCAGGAACAACTGCTGCGCGCGGCGGTAGCGGCGGATCCGGAGGATGTGTTTGTACCGGAATTACTTGCGGGGCGACTGTCGCGACGAAATGAACAGGCAAGTCTCGCGGAGGCGGTCGAGTTCATGCGGCATGCCTATACGCTGCGCACTCGCAGGGACCCCGAAGGAACCGACCTCAAGCGTTGGCATGTTGGTACAAGCGTTGTCGGTCTGTACAACCGCAGCGGTCAACCGGACGAAGCCGCTGAATTCAGGGAACAGCTGCGACGGGACAGCAGGATGGATGCGCTGGCCGAGGAGGTGCCGTTAGCGAGGTTCGCCGACGATCCGCAGTACGCTGAACAGTCGCTCAGGACGGCGTGCTGGCGCTACATCGTGGCCATGTTTGGTGCGGATACGTGCCGGAACGGCATAGATACGCTGGTTCGTGCGGTAGATTCAGGCGCTCCGGATGAGCATCGCCTGAGACTTGCGGACGTCGCGACAGAGGGCATGACTGATCTGGTGATCGCGCAGGAGGAGGAATATCGTGGAACCTTCGTTCCGATTCTGCGCAGGTGGATCGACAACGACATTCACACGGCGTCCGTGTTCCTGCGCTATTCGAACCAGGTTGCGGACGCAGAGCTTTCGCTATGGGCGCTGGAGAATGCGGTGGAGCTGGAACCGGACAACGGCCAATACCGTTATTGGCTGGGGAGCAGGTATCTGGACGCCGGCCGGTTTGAGGAGGCGTTGGAGCAGTTGCACCGGGCTCGGCCGGACTTGCCGGAGGGCTTTAGTGTCGAGTTTCTGGATACTCGCATCCAGCGCGCGGAGGCGGGCAGAGCGACAGGTCAGCCACGGTAGCCGAACCTGCGGCGCGTGACTCACACCTGCGTCGCGGCGACCACCCTGGCCGGTGTCAGCGGCAGCTTGCGCACGCGCGCACCGGATGCGGCGTAGACGGCGTTGGCCACGGCTGCCGCGGCAGGTCCCTGCGATGCTTCGCCGGTGCCCAGGGGCGGCAACTCCGGTCTGTCCAGGACGACGACTTCGGAGTCCGGTACCGCCTCGTAGCGCAGAATCGGATAGTCCTGCCAGGTGAGATCGCCGCGTGCTCTTGTCTGCAGGCGCATTTCTTCCAGAAGCGTCCAGCTGACCGACTGCACCGCGCCGCCTTCGATCTGATTGCGGACACCATCGGGGTTGATCGCCTGACCGCAATCCACGACCGACCACAGCTTGTGAACGCGCACTGCGCCATCGGCGGCGACTTCGACGTCGGCGATCACGGCACAGTACGCGGCGGAATTGTTGTACTGCGCAAAGCCCAGACCCAACGCGCGTCCGGAAGGCAGGTCGCCCCGGTCGGACCAGTTCGCGATGCGTGCGGCGGTGCGGATGACTTCACGGGCGCGCTCGTCTTCCAGGTACGCAAGTCGAAATTCCACCGGGTCCCTGTTGGCGGCCGCCGCCAGTTCATCGATGAATGACTCCAGGGCGAATACGTTGGCGTACGCGCCCAGCGCGCGCAGCGATGACACGCGGGTCGGCGAGTCGGGCACGAAATGCTCATCCACGCGGGTCGCGGCAAACTGATAGAGCGGAATCGCGTTGCGTGCCAGTCCGGGATTTCCAGACTGGCGCGGGGGCAGGGCGTTCTCGATCAACTGCGCGGCGAGCAGGTTGGCGCCGTTGCCCGCGCCGAAACCCGGCCGTCCCGGGTGTGGAAACCCGCGCACCGTGAAATGCCAGTCGGTGACGTCGCCGCTTTCATCCAGGCCGGCTTCGCAGTCCATGACCATGGCGGCACCGAGCGGCTCCCAGGCGAACTCGTCCGCGCGCGACCATTGCAGACGCACCGGCCGTCCCGGCAGTGCGCGGGCGATCAGCGCAGCTTCCAGCGCCGCATCATCGGCACCGTTGTGTCCGTAGCAGCCGGCGTTCTCGGCGTAGGTGAGACGCATGGCGTCGGCGGGGAGGTCGATTACGCGCGTCAGTTCATCCCTGAGCGGAAAGATGCCCTGGCTGTGCGTCCACAGACGCAATTCGTTGTTGTCCCACAATGCGATGGCGCAGCTGGGACCGATCGACGCATGGGCCTGAAACGGACGCAGATAGCTTGCGCTGATCCGCGTCGCGTCGTTGCTGCGCGTGCCGATTTCGACCAGCGTGCTGATCTGTGCCGGACGGTCGCGCAGATAGGCTTCAAGCGCATCGCCCTGCGGCATGTCGCCGGCGTCGGCGCCATCCCAGCTTGCCGAGGCCGCCAGTCGCGCGGCGGCATTCACCGCCTGTTCCTCGCGTTCCGTCACCACCGCCAGGAAGGCGCCGTCGTGCACGATGGCCACGACGCCCGGCAGGCTTTCGATCGCCGCACGGTCGAATTCGCGCAGTCTGGCGCGCACCGACGGCGGGTGCACGGTACGCGCATGCAGCATGCCATCCAGGCGTATGTCCTGAATGAAGGCGGTGCCGCCGAACACCTTGGCGGGCAGGTCCACGCGCGGCCACGACCGGCCGATATGGCGGTAGCTGGCATGCGGTTTCAGCGGCGTGTCGGCCGAGATCCGCCGTGTGATGGCACGACCTTCAACCAAGGTGCCATAGCTGACCGACGCATCCTGATAGTGCACTTCACCGTCGCTGATGCGCAGATCGTTCGCCGCTGCACCGAAGTGCTCGCCTGCCAGTTCCAGCAACAGCTGTCTGGTTTCGGCGGCGGCCTGGCGGATGGCCATGCCACTGTCTTCAATGGAACGGCTGCCGGCGGTGTACGACTCGTTGGGAGTGACCCCGGTATCGGCCGTGAGTATTTCGATGGCGGATGGCAGGACTTCGAGTTCCTCGGCGGCTATCTGCAGCAGCGCCGTGGAAAGTCCCTGGCCGAGTTCGGCCTTGCCGGTGAGAATCGTGATCGCATTGTCGGCGCTGATGCGCAGCCATGCATCGACTTCCGGATGACTCAACACAAAGCGCGGCAGCGAACCGGCTCCGGGCTGCGCCAGCGGCGCATCCATTCTGAAGGCGACCACCAGCGCACCGGCACCGGCAGAGACGAGAAACTGGCGTCGTGACAGTGAAGGCATACGATTCAACCCTCTCCGTTCGCGACTTTGCGGATGGCGCGCAGCACGCGTGGCTGAGAGCCGCAGCGGCACAGGTTGCCATTCATCGCAGTGCGGATCTGTGCCTCGCTGGGCCGGGGATTGGAATCCAGCAGCGCCGCGGCGGCCATCAGCATGCCCGGCGTGCAGTAGCCACACTGCGCGGCCTGTTCATCGATGAACGCCTGCTGCAATGGATGGGGCGAATCCGCTGTGCCGAGTCCCTCGACCGTCGTGATGCGTGCGCCGACCGCGGCCGAGACCGGTGTGATGCACGATGGCACCGTACGGCCGTTCAGCAGCACGTAGCAGGCACCGCATTGGGCCGCGCCGCAACCGTATCGCGCCGAGTTCAGCGACAGATCGTTGCGCAGCGCGTAAAGCAGCGGCGTGTCGGGAGGCAGATCCTCGATTTCGTGGGTCTGGCCGTTGACGTTGAGCGTAGTGGACATCGTTTACCTGAATGATCGATTTGGGAACGTTCGATATGGCCGTGCCGCATCGGGCGGCAACGCGGGCGGCCGCGCACGTGAGCGACCGCATTCTGATACGTACCGGAAGCACCCGAGTACAGCAGCTGCCCCGGAAGCTGTCAAGGCAGAGGCGTGGTGGCCGGAGCGCCATCGACGCGGTAACCTGACGGTCATTCCTGCTCGCGAGTTGCCGGTATTTAACAGGTTAATTCCGGTGGGGTAGACTTCGCTTGCAAAGGGGGTACGTCATGGCAATAGTTGGTCGATGGCCGCGCGCCATTTTCTACGATTCGAAGACAACGCTGTTCAACTGGGCGGGCAGCTGGCAGGGCGCCGCGACGCGGATTCTCGCGCAGTACGGTAATCCGGTCAGCGATGCCGAGTTCGTCGAGACCTGGGTAAAGACATTTGAAGGCATGCACCGACGTGCGGCGTTCTACCGCTACGCCCAGGTGACCGACCTCGTGCGCGATGCGTTGATGACCGCCTACCGGATCCACAACATCGACGGCCGGCCCGACGATGTAGAGCACTTCCTGGCGCTGCAGGAAAGCGTCGAACTGTTCGCAGACACCGAGGAGGCGCTGAGCAATCAGCAGAAGCTCGGCGTCAAGGTAATCATTTACTCCGATGTCGAAACCCGCTATCTGAACATGTACGTGGACAAGTTCAGGTCATTCAGGGCGGATTTCGTTGCGACGACAGAGGAGGCCGGTGTCGCCAAACCCAATCCGCGCACCTACCGCTGGGTGCTGCAGAAAACCGGCCTGGAGCCGCGCGACGTGCTGTACTGCGCCGCACCGATGTTCGACATCCAGGGGGCCATGTCGGCCGGTCTGATCGCGGCCTGGCTGCGACGTCCTGAGGGTCGACTGTCGAAGGAAACGCACTCCGCGGGCGATCTGGCTGCCGACTACGAGGTAGAGAGTCTGCACGACGTCACGCGCATCATCGAAACCAATCGATTCGAAGGCAATCGATCCTGACAGCCGGCTGCCCGGCGCGGGTCGCCCTGTTTGTCAGCTGCGACGTATGGCAGCTTCCAGCGAAACGCTGTAGCCGTCGGCGCCAGCCTCGTCGACTTCGCAGAACACGCCGCCGGTGCGGCCGCGCAGGAACATGTCGTTGTCGTTGCGCGTGTCCTGCTGGTCGATGTGCTCGCGGTACGGATCCCAGTTGCGCATGATGTCCTGGTTCATCTCCTCGGGAAAGAAGATCTGGCTGGCGACCAGTTCGCTGTTGTCGATGAGGACCTTGAAGTGAATGTGTGGCGTGCGCCCGCGATACCAGCTCGGGAAAATCGTCGTGAAGGTGACCAGTCCGCTGTCGTCACAGATCTGAGTGCCGCGCAGCCACTGTTCATCGGCTACGGTGGAAGGGTGTACGGCGCCGGTGCCGCGCTGGTTGGTGTAGCCCGAATACAGGCCCACACCGTCGGCCTGCCACATGTCCACGCGGGCACCGGGCACGGGTTCGCAGGACTGCTCGTCGAGGATTCGCATGCTGACGCGTACCGGGGCGCCGGGCTGGTCGTCGCGGATATCCGAGCGCAGCAACTCCGGATCAAAGTAGAACGGGCCTTCGCCGACTTCCGCCGCGAGCACGCAGCTGCCGGCGCTCTGTGCGAGCAGGGTGGTGCTGGCAGCACTGCCGGCCACAAGCAGACCAAGGCCACCCAGTGCCTTGCGCCGTGTCAGATTGAATGATGGCAGGATCAGGCGGTCGATCGGAGGATGACGGCGGGTCATGAGCTTCTCCCTTCATAACGTGCGCAGACGCCAGTACTGTTTAATGGAGTGTAACGCGGCGGCCGCGCCGTGTCGCCGCGCAGCGGTTGCGTGGGGCATGACGCCCGGTTGCGGCACGCCGTCGGCCCGGGTTGCGGGCTCCGATCGATCCGTCATGCAGCAGAATGACGTCATGGGCGGTAGACTGGTCGCGGGCGCCCATCCGCATTCGGCGCTGTTCGGGCGGGGGGAGCTGCCGATGGACCACCTTGCACAGAGCTTCGATCTCACCAACGGCTGGAATCTGCTGCGCATCGCCTGTGGGGTGTTTTTCATCCCGCACCTGATCGCCAAGTTCACCCAGCGGGCATTCGCACTGGATTTCTTTCGCAAGGTGGGCCTGCGACCGCCGGAAGCGTGGCTGTATGCGGCCTTGGGCATCGAGGTGGTGGTTACGTTCGGCCTCGTTTTCGCCGTGCTCACGTTCTATGCGGCCCTGCTGGCCGCGGTATTTCTCGGGGTGGCGGCCGTCGCGACCTGGCGGTTCTCCCGGGGGCGCTGGCTGTGGAACCTCGGTGGCTGCGAATATCCGCTGTTCTGGGGCCTGGCCTGTCTGGTCGTTGCAATGCAGTCGCGTCCGTTCTGACGCGTCAGGTAGCGCAGCGGGAATCCCGGGCTCGGATCGGTCGGAACTGTCGGATCGGTCGATTGTGGTTGAGTCGTTGTGGTTGAGTCGTTGTGGTTGAGCGGGGAGGGTGTCATGAAATCACTGAACATGATGGCAGCGGTGGCGGGTCTTGCGATGGTGGCGGCAGCCCATGCTCACCACGGTATCGTGAACTTCGATCTGAATCGCGACATTGAACTGCGCGGCGTGGTTACCGATGTCGCGTTCGTGAACCCGCATTCCTGGCTGTATCTGGACGTTCAGGCGGAGGACGGAACGGTAACGCCATGGCGTTGCGAAATGCGCAGTGCCACGGTGCTGCGACGCTCCGGCTGGTCGGCGCAGCTGTTCAGTCCGGGACAGGAAGTGCACATTACCGGTGCGCCCGACCGCCATGTCGCCACCGACTGCTACCTGTCCACGATCGCGTTTGCGGACGGTACCCGCATGGATCGATACGGGATGCTGCGCGAAGCTGAACCGGCCGCGCCACTGTCTGCGCGCGCGCCGCGACGGGCGGACGGGCAGCCGAACATCAGTGGTGACTGGGCAGGGGAGCAGCGCGTGATGACCGATCCGCGAGGTCTCTCCGGGGCGCTGGTGCCACTGAGCGTCGCCCAGGAGCTGGACGGGGAGCTGCCCGCGGGCATGCGCGCCTTCCCCGGCGCACGGGGCACGCCCGAATCGATGGCCGACGATCCGGTGCAGGCGGCCTGGTCGCGCCCCACGGCGATGCCGCTGACCGCCGCCGGGCGCCTTGCCATGGAGGGATTCGATCCCGCATCGACCGACAATCCACGACTGCGTTGTGAGCCCACCAATATCCTGTTCGACTGGATGTTCGATACACCGGTGCACCGCATCACTCAGCACGACGATCACATCGTCATCGAATATGGCACGGTGGGCGGCCTGAATCGGACCATCCATCTGGACGACCGGGCCTTTCCCGAGGTCATCGAGCCTTCGCTGCCCGGATACTCCATCGGGCACTGGGAGGGCGATGTGCTGGTTGTCGAGACCCGCGGTTTTGCGCCCGGCATACTCTCGGCGGATGGCTACACGCCGCACAGCGACCAGCTGCACGTCATCGAACGTTTCAGTCTGGATCCGGACTCATGGACGCTGGAACGCAGTTACGAGGCAACCGACCCGATGTACTTCGACGGTCGCTACACCGGTCGGGATACCGTGCTCCCCGCTGAGCTGCCATTCGAGCCGGACATCTGTGATGATCGCAGCTTCAGGGTGACGGCCGGCGGTGGACAGTCTGCCGCAGCTTCGCAGGCGGCGGAAGACGCGGGCGACCCTGTCCCGGCGGTGCCCTGGTGGCGGTTTCGGCGGTAAAATTCGGCGTTTTCCCGGACACATGGGCAAAACGTCCGATAATCAAGCGCTTCGATGCCAATCCGGCTCTTGTACCGGTGTCTCGTGCAGCATACAATTCCGGGTCTTTCGGGGAGGCGTGAAACCCTCCACCGCGGGAATCGGTTTGATGCGGACGGCCGCAGGCGCGCGCCACGAGAAGCTCGAGAGCTTCACGGCGAAGCGGGCTGCGGCCGCGATGTTTTCAGGCCGGTGTCGATTAATCCAGCGAGGAACTCAGAATCGTCCAAGGTAAACGCGTAAGGCGCAACGAAGAAATCGCAGACAGTGAAGTGCGGGTGATCGGAGCCAACGGCGAGCAGGTCGGCGTGATGCCGACACCGCAGGCACTGGAATTTGCGGTTAGCGCCGGGTTGGATCTGGTTGAGGTGGCACCGAACTCGGAGCCGCCCGTCTGCCGGGTGATGGACTATGGCAAGTTCGTGTTCGAACAGAACAAGAAGGCCCAGTCCGCAAAGCGCAAGCAGAAGCAGACCCAGATCAAGGAAGTGAAATTCCGACCCGGAACCGATGAAGGTGACTATCAGGTCAAACTGCGGAACCTGATTCGCTTTCTCACAGCCGGGGACAAGACCAAGGTCACGCTGCGGTTCAGGGGACGCGAGATGGCTCATCAGGAACTGGGCATCGAGCTGCTGCGCAGGGTGAGGACAGACCTGGAAGAGTATGGAACCGTCGAACAGCATCCGCAGCTGGAAGGACGGCAGATGATCATGGTGATTGCGCCGCGTAAGCGCTAGCTGCGTGCCGAAGCGAGCAGGGAAGTAACTGGTATGCCAAAGTTGAAGTCAAACCGTGGTGCGGCGAAACGATTCCGCCCGACCGCCAAGGGCGGATTCAAGCGCGGGCAATCGCACCTGAATCACATCCTGACGAAAAAGACGCCGAAGCGTAAGCGTCAGCTGCGGCCCACCGCGCAGGTGGCCGATGCTGATGTCAAAGGTGTTCGCAAGCTACTGCCTTACAGTTGAGGAGCCGTCATGGCCAGAGTCAAACGCGCCGTAACAGCGCACGCACGCCACAAGAAAGTTCTGGGCAAGGCCAAGGGCTATTACGGCGCTCGCAGCAAGATCTATCGGGTGGCCAAGCAGGCCGTCATCAAGGCGGGGCAGTACGCCTATCGCGATCGTCGTCAGCGCAAGCGCCAGTTCCGTGCGCTGTGGATCATCCGTATCAACGCTGCGGCCCGTCCGCATGGACTGTCCTACAGCCGCCTGATTCATGGGCTGAGCCTCGCGAGCATCGACATCGATCGCAAGGTGCTGTCGGATATCGCCATTCACGATCCGGAAGCCTTTGCGTCCATCGCCGAGGCGGCGAAGGCGGCCCTTCCGCAGGCATAGCACTCCCGAGCGGTCAGGTCGGGCAGTGAGCAGCATCGCTCAGCTGCTGGAACAGGCGCAGTCCGCGATCAGCGCGACTGAAGACCTGGCCCAGCTGGATGGCGTGCGGGTCCGGTTTCTTGGCAAGAAGGGACTGCTGACGCTGCAGCTCAGGGAACTGGGCAGCCTGCCTGCGGATCAGCGCCGCGCTGCCGGCCAGGCGATCAACGATGCCAAGTCCGCAGTCAGCGGCTGGATCGATGTCCGCAAGGCCGATCTCGAGGCCGCCGGCATCCAGACCGAGCTGGCTGCACAGAAGCTGGATGTGACGCTGGCGGGCCGCGGTCTGCCGCCCGGCAGTCTGCATCCGGTCACCCGGACGCTGCGCCGCATGATCCGCATTCTGCGCAAGTGCGGATTCGACGTGCACACCGGTCCGGAAGTGGAAGACGAGTTCCACAACTTCTCTGCCCTGAACATTCCGGAAAATCATCCTGCCCGTGCAATGCACGACACGTTCTACCTGGATTCCGGGCTGCTGCTGCGTACGCATACCTCGCCTGTGCAGATTCGCGCGATGCGCAATCACGGCGTACCGATCCGGCTGATTGCGCCTGGCCGCGTGTACCGCTGTGACTCGGACATTACGCACACACCGATGTTCTCGCAGGTCGAGGGTCTGGCGGTGGACCGGGACATCAGCTTCGCCAATCTCAAGGCGCTGTTGTACGAGTTCGTATCGGCCTTTTTCGAGCGCGATGTGCAGCTGCGCTTTCGTCCCTCCTACTTTCCGTTCACCGAGCCGTCCGCGGAAGTCGATGTGTTGTCCGAGTCCGGGAAGTGGCTGGAGATACTCGGTTGCGGCATGGTGCATCCCAACGTACTGCGCAATGTCGGCATCGATCCGGCGGAGTTTCGCGGCTATGCGTTCGGTATGGGTGTGGAACGCCTGGCCATGCTGCGCTACGGGGTCGATGACCTGCGACTGTTCTTCGAGAACGACCAGCGATTCCTGAACCAGTTCGTCTGAAGGGCCATCCATGCGTGTAAATCTTGAATGGCTGGGTGACTGGGTGGACGCCGGACTGGACGGCGAAGCACTGGCGGCCGAGTTCACTGCCGCGGGTCTGGAGGTCGACAGCGTCACACCGGCCGCCGGAGATTTCGACGGCGTGGTTGTGGCACGGATCCTGCGTGTTGAACCGCATCCGGATGCCGACAGGTTGCGACTCTGTGACGTCTACGACGGCGTGGCTCAACTGCGCATTGTCTGCGGCGCCGCCAATGTGGTTGCCGGCCGATGTGCCGCGCTTGCCCGCGTCGGCGCGAGATTGCCGGACGGCCGTGTGGTCTCGGCGGCAAAGGTACGCGGCCAGCACTCCGAAGGCATGCTGTGCTCGGGTGATGAGCTGGGTATCGACGATGCGCATGACGGCATACTGCTGTTCGACAATGACGCACCGGCGGGTGAGTCGCTGCGGGACTATCTGCGTCTGGACGATGCCGTTCTCGACATCGACCTGACACCCAACCGTGGCGACTGCTTCAGCGTTCGCGGTCTCGCACGTGAAATCGCCGCCCGTCGCGAACGCCCGCTGCACGATCCGGCCTGGCCGCTCGCTCCCTGCGAGCATGACGAAACACTGCCGGTCCGTCTCGCGGCGCCGCAGGCCTGCCCGCGTTTCGCCGGTCGTGTAATCCGCGGCCTGCGTACGGATGCGCTGACGCCTGTATGGATTCAGGAACGACTGCGGCGGGCAGGTGTGCGCTGTATCAGCCCGGTGGTGGATGTCACCAACTACGTGATGCTGGAGCTGGGGCAGCCTCTGCATGCTTACGACCTGGGCAGTCTGCAGGGCGGCATTGTCGTGCGGCTTGCCAGCGAAAACGAAAAGCTCACGCTGCTGGATGAGCGCGAGATTGATCTGACGCCCGACGTGCTGGTGATTGCCGACGAGCGCCGGGCCGTTGGCCTGGCCGGCATCATGGGCGGTGCGCACACGGCGGTCCGTGCCGATACGCGGGACGTCTTTCTTGAAGGCGCGCATTTCGCTCCCGCGGCCATCGCCGGTCGGGCACGGGCCTTCGGCCTGCATACCGATGCCTCGGTGCGCTTCGAGCGCGGCGTTGATCCGGAATTGCCGGCCATTGCGGTTGAACGGGCCACGGCGCTGCTGCTGCAGATTGCCGGCGGCAAGTCTGGTCCCATGGAGGTTGCCGAGAGCAGCGCGCATCTGCCCGCGTCGTCCGACATTCATCTGCGGCACCAGCAGGCGGAGGCGGTTCTTGGTGTGGCGCTTGGGGCCGACACGATCGCTGCCGTGCTGCGACGTCTGGGTATGGAAGTGACGGCAGCGGCTGGTGGCTGGCAGGTGAGGCCGCCCGGCCATCGGTTCGACATCGCCATCGAGGAAGACCTGATCGAGGAAGTCGGGCGCATGGTGGGCTATGACAATATTCCCGCCGTGCCGGGTCTGGGGGCCGTCCATCCGGGCACGGCGACGGAAACACGCCTCGGCGAGGATCGTATCGCCGACACCCTGGTGGCCCGCGGCTATACGGAGGTGGTGACGTACAGTTTCATCGACGAAAGCCTGCAGCGCGCAGTGATGCCCGAGGGTGAGTCCGTGCGGCTGCGAAATCCGATCGCCAGTGATATGGGCGTCATGCGGCGTTCGCTGTGGCCGGGCCTGCTGTCCGTGGCGCGGCAGAACCTGAGCCGCCAGCAACACCGGCTGAGGCTCTTCGAGATCGGTCGGCAGTTCGAGCCCGGTGAAGGTGGTCGCGTTGTCGAGACGAACATGCTCGCCGGCCTGGCGATAGGTGCGCGCCATCCCGAGCACTGGGAGGGTTCAGGCGATGCGGTCGACTTCTTCGACATCAAGGCTGATGTTGAAGCGCTGATCGCAGCCACCGGGCGTTCTGATGATCTGCGTTTTCAGGCCGCCGAGCATCCGGCGCTGCATCCCGGACAGTGTGCGCGCATTTTCGCAGGTGACGAACCCGCCGGATGGCTTGGACGCATACACCCCGGACTTGCCCGTGAGCTCGACGTCGGTAGCGGGACGATTCTGTTCGCGCTGGAGACTGAAGCGACGTTCGCAAGTCGCGTGCCGTCGTTTCGTGCGATATCGAAATTCCCCTCCGTGCGACGGGATCTGGCCGTGGTCGTGGATGAATCGGTGACAGCCGCCGATCTGGTCGATCGTACGAAACAGGCAGGCGGAGACCTTCTGAAGTCGACTTTCGTCTTCGACATCTATCGTGGCAAGGGGATAGATTCAAGTCGAAAAAGCGTGGCTTTAGGCTTGATTTTACAGGACGCTTCACGCACGCTTACCGACGCGGATGCCGACCGGATAGTGCAATCCGTCACGCGCCTCCTGCAAAGTGAACTCGGGGCCACAATAAGAACGTAAGAACGAAACGGGCTGAATCCGAACTACTATGGCATTGACCAAAGCAGACATGGCCGAGTCGTTGTTCAACAGTCTCGGTCTGAACAAGAGGGAGGCGCGGGAACTCGTGGATTTTTTCTTCGAGGATCTGCGTTCAGCGTTGTCATCCGGTGAGCAGGTCAAGCTGTCCGGTTTCGGCAACTTCGATTTACGTGACAAGAATCAGCGTCCCGGGCGCAATCCCAAGACGGGTGAGGAGATACCGATCACGGCACGACGCGTCGTGACTTTTCGCCCTGGTCAGAAGCTGAAGGCACGAGTCGAAGCATATGCTGGAACCAGGGAATAACGACCAACTCCCACCGATCCCTGGAAAGCGGTATTTCACGATCGGTGAGGTAAGCGAACTCTGCGGCGTCAAACCGCATGTGCTTCGCTATTGGGAGCAGGAGTTTCCGCAGCTCAAACCCGTCAAGCGTCGTGGCAATCGCCGCTATTACCAGCGCCAGGATGTGCTGGTGATACGTCAGATTCGCTGCCTGCTCTATGAGGAAGGTTTTACGATAGGCGGTGCCCGCCAGAAGCTGGCAGGCGATGTGGCGCGTACCGATGTGAGCCAGAGTCAGCAGATCATCCGGCAGGTGCGCGTCGAGCTCGAGGACATGCTCAAACTGCTGCGTCGCTGAGAATTTCCGCTGCCCCGTGACGGGCATTTTCCGCTAGAATTCGCGTTCCGGTCGGGGCGTGGCGCAGCCTGGTAGCGCACTTGCATGGGGCGCAAGAGGTCGCTGGTTCGAATCCAGTCGCCCCGACCATTCCTCCCTTGAAATCCAAAACACGCCGCAGCGGCGTGTTCTTCCATTTTTTCGCTATTGCCCTCAGTTCTGGTCTGAAAAAGGCAAACATAAACAAATGGATAGTGTATATACATAACCTGACACATTATGTAGAAGCAGTAACTCCCACTGGTTATATCCGTGGTCGTGTCAGAGAATCGGGGCTGCTGATGCTTCACTGTGAAGTCGACCGTGCGTCATGTGTGCACCTGCATGACGGAACCGGCCCGATCGCACAACAGATCCCATTGCTCGAGGAGCCTTTCGTCCTTGTTTCTGTCCCACCACCGACTGGATACGAATCCCTTCGCCGCTGACGCGGTACGGCCCATGCTGCTGTCCCATTCGGCGCGCCAGGTCACGGCGCGACTGAACGAACTGCTCGATGGCAATCTCCAGTGCCTGTTCATCAGTGGACCTGCCGGTGTCGGCAAATCGACAGCGGTCCGGCAGCGCCTGGACGGATCCGGGCATGGCGAAGTGAGTTGGATACAGTCGGGAATTGCTACGCGCGAAGCGCTGCTTGGCCAGTTGATGGACGATCTGGGACCCGGGCGGGTGGAAGCGTCCGCACCCGAGATGCAGAAGATCCTCGAGGTCTACCTGAGCCACCAGGCGGGCAAGGGCAATCATGCCGTTGTGGTAGCCGACGCGCTGGAACGACTGTCGGTGCCGGTACTCCGGGAACTGGAAGCGCTGGCGCAGTTGCGTTTCAGGTATCGATCGCTGCTGCAGCTGGTCATGATCACGCGCAACGATGAGCTGGTTGCCAATCTCGCGCTCGCTCCGGGCGGGGGGCGCTACGCGAAAGCGACGCATCAGCGCCTCACCGGTTTTACGCTGGACGAAACCCATGCCTACCTGCGGGCCTGTCTGCAGGGGGCGGGATGCGAATGGCCGGAAGAACTGTTTGCGATGGATGTGATTACCGACGTTCAGGCCTTCACGCGGGGCGTCGTCGGCGACATCAATACCTTGTGCCGGGAGGTGCTGGGGCGCCTGGCATCGCTGCCGTCCGGAGGTGAGCGTGCTCCCCGGGTCACGCGCACGCTGTTGAAGCAGGCCGGTGAACATCTGCGACTGCGTTACGACCCTTCGGCCTGGGAGCAGGCCGAAGACGCCCTGTCGGCCGACGCCGTACAGCTCAGCGATCGCACGGCTTCGATGTGTCAGGCCGCACAGCTCGTGGTGTCCAGCGGTGGCAAAGTCATTACCGAGATCGCTCTCAATCGTCCCCGTGTAGTGCTGGGACGGGATACCAGTTGTGACATCAGTCTGGACAGCAGCTATGTCAGTCGATTCCAGAATCTGTTCATGGAAACCGACGATGGCTGGCTGTTGATCGATCTGCACAGTACCAACGGCTGTTTCGTCAATGGTCGGCGGATTCGCGAACATCGTCTGCGCGACGGCGATCTCATCGCCGTGGGACAACACCAGCTGCGCTTCGTCAGTTCCGCCGGTCGCGATCAGGCGACTGTGCCTGACGGCGATAGCGATCGCAGGGATGCCGATACGATTGTCAGTCCGCGATCGGAAGTGGGGCGGCGCGCCTGAGCCGGCGCAGGTGTTCAGGCTGGAAGCGGCGGTGCCGTGCCATGCACGGACGGTGCAGTGAAGCGGTTTGAGATGTCCAGCGAGCGGTCTTCAATACCGAGATAGATCGGCTCGGCATTTTCCCGGTAGATGTTCACTTTGGCGTTGAAAACGTTGCGCTTGCGGCCGTGCTTGTCGTCGATCTCCATGCTGCGAACAGAATAGGCGCCATTGCCCATTCGTTTGCCCGTCAGGTAGCAGCTTATGGATTCAATACGTTCACTCGACAGTTCTAGGCCGGTCAGTCTGGACAGGCTGTCGGTGGCATGGTCGACGAAATCGACGGTGTTCAGCTCGGCGCATGAGTCGCTCTTGCCGCCGTTGCCATTTCCCTTTCCGCTTCCGTTCGTGCGCATCGTGGCGTGAAATTCTCCGATCAGGATCTGGCCCGGTAGCGCCCGTTCGATAATTCTGGCCAGCTCCACCGTCACATCGCCAACGATGTAGTTGTACAGCGTTGGGTTCAGTCCTTCGGCCTGATGGAACTCGTAGCTGCTGCCGATGTGGAAGCTTGTTCGCAGCTCCGGCGCGATACCCTGCCGCGCCTTGCCGCGTGCGATCGCATTGTCGGCCAGCGTCAGGTTCATCAGGTGGTAGAGATTGATATTGGCTTCCAGCGTCAGGTCACGGTTCCAGACGTAGAATCCGTCGCCGGTCGTCGTGCGCGCAAAGTCTATGTCGATGCGCTTGTTCAGCAGCTTGCTGTGAGCGGAGTTCAGCGAATATGACAGGCTGTTGAGCTGGGTCATCTGCTCGAACGGCGTCAACAGGCTGAAGCCGACAATATCGAACAGCGCCACGGCGCGGCACGGTACGTAGGTGATGCTGTAGCGTTTGATCATCCGTTCGATGATGCGTTGCTGCGCGGTGGAGTCGGTTATCGGAATCCGTAGCGGCACATGGGTCTTGTCGATACCGAGCAGCCTTGCGACGTTGTCCATCTGCCGCGGCTCCAGGCGCCGCTTGCCGGACAGCAGTGCCTTGAAGAAATCCTCCGACGGCTTTCCCGTCCACGGCGCCGATTCATCGTCCGCATGGGGGCTGGTGTAGTTCGCCAGCGCATAGTGGGGGACGACGAGCAGGCTGATGCCGTCGTCTTCGGCGCACCAGTTCAGGATCACGTTCTGCCCAAGGCGCCACTGTTCGTGCAGGCAGCGATCGAGGAAAATCAGGTTGCTGCGTTCGCGGACGCCGATCTCGGTGGAGATCGATGCGAGCGCATCAAGGTAGGTGCCAACGCTGGCAAGCCTGAAAATACCTGAATCCGCAGAATCCATCAGTTCGACCATGAGCGCCTCGGCCGAGTTGGCCGGGCTCGGATTTTATAAGCGACCCCGGCGACCGTGAGTCCCGCAGCGCGCTCCCTTGCACGCTACAACCGATCGCACACGTCCGATGTTATTCACTTGAAGCATGAAAAACAATGCTTACCGGATTGTCATATCAACGATTTTTGATAAAACCGCTCTGCGTTGCGGCGGTTGCGGCCAGTGTCATCGAACGGGATAATCGCAGCCCCCACGATGCGGACTTATCCAGATGGCTTCAGATGATAACGGCAGCCCGGACATGCGGCGCTACTCCAGCGTGGTTGTCGACGCGACTGAACGGGCGCCAGCGCGGGCGATGCTGCGCGCGGTGGGGTTCCGGGATGAGGACTTCAGCAAGCCACAGATAGGTATTGCGTCGACCTGGAGCCAGGTCACGCCCTGCAACATGCATATCGATCGCCTGGCCGACGACGCCGCCGCGGGTGCCGATGGCGCGGGCGGCAAGGCGGTGCAGTTCAATACGATCACCGTATCGGACGGCATTTCCATGGGTACGCCCGGCATGCGCTACTCCCTCGTGTCGCGCGAAGTCATCGCCGACTCCATCGAGGCCGTGACCGCTGGCGAGGGTTTCGATGGTCTGGTCGCAATAGGTGGCTGTGACAAAAACATGCCCGGATGTGCGATGGCAATCGCACGACTGGATCGTCCTGCGGTGTTCGTCTACGGCGGCACGATCAAGCCCGGACCCAGGCATCGCGACATCGTATCGGTATTCGAGGCGGTTGGCGGGCACGCGGCCGGGACCGTCAGCGACGCAGAGCTTAGGGAAGTGGAATCCACGGCGATTCCCGGGGCGGGGTCCTGCGCCGGCATGTACACCGCGAATACCATGGCGTCGGCCATCGAAGCACTGGGTCTGAGCCTGCCGAACAGTTCGGCGCAGGAAGCCGTGTCGTCCGCCAAGCACAGCGACTGCCGGCGTGCCGGCGAGGCTGTGATGGCGCTGTTGCGGCGCGGCATCCGTCCGTCGGATATCCTCTGCAAGGAGGCCTTCGAGAATGCCATCGCCACGGTGATTGCGCTCGGTGGCTCAACGAATGCCGTGCTGCACATGCTTGCGATTGCGCACGATGCGCGCGTCGACCTGACGCTGGATGACTTCACCCGTATTGGCCGTCGCACACCTGTGTTGGCGGACCTGCGCCCGAGCGGCCGTTATATGATGTCGGAGCTGATCCATATCGGTGGCATCCAGGCGCTGATGAAGACGCTGCTGGATGCCGGTTTGCTGCATGGCGGCTGCATGACCGTGACCGGCCAAACGCTGGCCGAAAATCTCGCTGCCGTGAAGCCGTATCCGGACGGCCAGGACATCGTGCGTCCCCTGTCCAACCCGATCAAGGCGGACAGCCATCTGGCGATTTTGTATGGCAACCTGGCTCCCCAAGGCGCGGTGGCCAAGATTTCCGGTAAGGAAGGTACGGCGTTCCGTGGCAGTGCGCGAGTGTTCCATTCCGAGGAACAGGCGCTGCGCGCGATACTCGATGGCGGCGTGGTGGCCGGCGATGTGGTGGTGATCCGCTTTGAAGGCCCGAAGGGCGGTCCCGGCATGCGGGAAATGCTCAGCCCCACCGGCGCCATCATTGGCCGCGGACTGGGCGACAAGGTGGCGCTGATCACCGATGGCCGTTTCTCCGGTGGCAGTCATGGCTTCGTCGTCGGTCACGTGACGCCGGAAGCGGCCGTGGGCGGTCCGATTGCCATCGTCGAAGACGGTGATCCGATCGCCATCGATGCTCAGCGCATGACCATCGATCTGGAGATCGCGCAGGATGAAATCGACCGCCGGCTGCGACTGTGGAAGCCGCCGCCGCCGACCGTGGATCGAGGCCTGTTGGCGAAGTACGCGCGACTGGTGAGTTCCGCATCCACGGGTGCGGTAACTGACGGCGACGCGGCCTGATTCCTCCCGATTAGCCAGACTCGGCCTGACGGCTACAAGGACAGACACATGACCATGCTGGTCCATCGTGCAATGGGCACGGACGAGGGCGTGGAAACGCCGTACCCGGATTCACCGTGGGTGGTGATGAAGTTCGGCGGCACCAGCGTGTCCACCGCTGCGAACTGGGCGCTGATAGCCCGGCTGATTCGCGAGCGACTGGACGAGGGCGCGCGGCCGGTGGTGGTTCATTCGGCCGTGGCCGGTGTGTCCAATGCGCTGATCGACCTGCTCGACACCGCGGTGCGCGGTGAGAGCACCGATGACAGGCTCGAGCAGATCTGCGCCCGGCATCGCGATCTTGCCCGTGATCTCGGTGTGGATGCGGGCGAGCTCGATGAACTTTTCTCGTCACTGCAGCAGCTGGTTGCGGGCGTCCGCCTGGTCGGTGAGGCCAGTCCCAGGGTCCATGCCCGAGTGCTTGCACACGGCGAACTGCTCGCTACCCGTCTGGGGGCGGCTTACCTGCAACGTGCGGGGCTGCCGGCATGCTGGACGGATGCGCGTACGCTGCTGGTGTCGTCCGACGATCGTGATCAGACCGAGAAAGTGCGCTACATCTCGGCCCGCTGTGCGTTCGACCCCGACACCGAGCTGCAGCAGCGCCTGGCCGCCGTCGACGGATTCGTGCTGTCGCAGGGATTTATTGCACGCAATGCCGGCAGCGAAACGGTGCTGCTTGGCCGCGGCGGTTCGGACACCTCCGCTGCGTATCTGGCCGGTAAGCTGCAGGCACGACGGCTGGAGATCTGGACCGACGTCCCGGGCTTTTTCAGTGCCGACCCGCGGGCGGTGCCGTCGGCACGACTGATACGGTCCCTGCATTACAGCGAAGCACAGGAAATCGCGTCGGCGGGCGGCGGCATCCTGCATCCGCGCAGCATCTCTCCGGTGCGGGTGTCGCAAATCCCGTTGTTCCTGAAGTGCACCGCGCACCCCGAGTGGGAAGGCACGGTGATCTCGAACGCCCCCGGTGACGATCGCGCACAGCTGAAGGCCGTTTCCCATCGCAGCGGCATCACGCTGGTCTCCATGGAATCGATGGAGATGTGGCATCAGGTGGGATTCCTCGCCGATGCATTCGCATGCTTCCGCGAACACGGCCTGTCGGTGGACCTGATTTCAACGTCGGAGAGCAGCGTTACCGTCTCCATCGACGTGGGCGCGAACGTCACCGACAACAGTGCGGTGGAAGCACTTGCCGAGGATCTGCGGCGGCTGTGCCGCGTGCGCGTGATTCGTGACTGCGCGGCGGTGACGCTGGTCGGGCGGCGTATCCGTACAATCCTGCACGATCTCGCACCGGCCCTGGAGGTGTTCGAGGAACAGAAGGTGCACCTGGTCACCCAGGCCGCCAACGACCTGAACATCACGTTCGTCGTCAGTTCCGAAAATGCCTATCGTCTCGTGCAGCACATGCACGGCCTGTTGATCGGTCAGCCGGAGTCGGGAGTTTTCGGTCCCACATGGGAGCAGCTGTCGGGCCCACCGGCCGAGCGTCCGGTGCAGGTGGTGCCCTGGTGGGCATCGCGACGGGAACAGCTTGCGGCGCTGGCCACGGAGCACGGTGCGGCCTACGTTTACCACCGTGACAGCATCGCCGGTGCGATCGACGCCCTGAAGGGCCTGAGCTGCATCAGTTCCGTCTTCTATGCGATGAAGGCCAATCCGCACCCTGAGATTCTCAGTCTCGTCGATCAGAAGGGCGCGAACTTCGAGTGTGTCTCACCGGGTGAGATCGACGCAGTGTTGCGAGTTCTGCCGGACATCGATCGCCGCCGTATTCTGTTTACCCCCAACTTCGCACCTCGCGCCGAGTACGAACAGGCGCTGCGGCAGGGCGTCTGGGTGACGCTGGACAACCTCTATCCGTTGCGGGCCTGGGGCGAACTGTTTCGTGGTCAGGAGCTGTTCGTGCGCGTGGACACCGGACAGGGACGCGGGCATCACGAACACGTGCGTACGGCCGGCGTGCACTCCAAGTTCGGTGTGCCGATGTTCGAGCTCGAGGAGCTGAGATCACTGGCCGCGGACGCCGGCGCGCGCATCGTCGGCCTGCATGCTCACACCGGCAGTGGCGTATTGAACCCGGACGCATGGCGAAGCACCGGCGAGCGGCTGCTCGACGTGCTTGAGCTCTTTCCGGATGTGCGTTACATGGATCTGGGCGGCGGGCTGGGTGTACCCGAAAAGCCCGGCCAGCAGCCCCTGGACGTGGCTGCCCTGGATACCGCGCTGGAGGACATCCGACGTGCCTTCGGCAACCGGGAGCTGTGGCTCGAACCGGGACGTTATCTGGTGGCGCAGGCCGGTGTGCTGGTGGCGCAGGTCACGCAGACCAAGGGCAAGGGCGACGTACAGTACGTGGGTATCAGCACCGGCATGAACTCACTGATTCGCCCGGCCCTGTACGGTGCATATCACGAGATCGTCAATCTGACCCGCCTGGACGAGGCGGCAACGGAAGTGGTCACCGTCGTCGGCCCGATCTGCGAGACCGGCGATCGGCTGGGTTCGGATCGCCTGCTGCCGCCGTGCCAGGAAGGCGATGTGATTCTGATCGCCAACGCCGGTGCGTACGGTCATGCCATGAGCTCGAACTACAATCTGCGTGCGCCGGCGATCGAAACACTGATCTGAGGGTCTGCAGTCGCAATCCCCTCACGCGACTTCCTCCGTCAGTTCCATCAGGCGCCGGTAGGCCGGCTTGGGTTGCAGCGAGCGGTCAAACAGCAGCGGGTGGTTGGTACGTCCCCGGATCGGAAAGTCGTTCTTCCAGGAAATCCCATCGTGCAAACCCCAGAAGGTTACACGTTTCACGCTGTCGCTATAGCGAAGCAGGATCCTGAACACCTGTGCGTAACGATCGGCAAGCCTCTCCTGCATCTCTTCGGAGAGGCCATCGGGCCAGGGATCGTTTTCCGGTGAATAGTCGAAGCGGTTCGAAATCTCCGCGCTCATCTGATAGGGGCTCGGCAGCGGATCCACCTCGAGCTCCGTCACGTGCACCTCGAGACCCATGTCGGCGTAGGTGGCGATACTGCGCTCCCATTCGTCCAGATTCGGATACTCAAGGCCGAGATGCCCCTGAAGGCCGATGCCGTCGATCGGCACACCGCGGTCCAGATAGTCGCGAAGTACGGTGACGAGAAATTCACGCTTGCGCGGGTTGTGCATGTTGTAGTCGTTGTACAGCAACGAGGCCTGCGGATCCGCAGCCCGAGCCATGCGAAAGGCCTGCTCCATGTAGTCATCGCCGATGATCCGCCACCATGGCGAGCGTCGCCAGCCATTGCCTTCGTCGATGGCCTCGTTGACAACATCCCAGGCATGCACCTTGCCGCGGTAGCGGCCCGCCAGCGTATCGATGTGGTCCCGCATGCGCTCGAGCAGGGCGCTTCGACTCAGGTCGTTGCCCTCGGCATCCACGAACACGCTGCCCGGCACCTGTGAATGCCACACCAGTGCGTGGCCGACAACGTACATCTCGTGCGCGCCGGCGAAGTCCATGAACGCGTCCGGCCGTGCCCACTGCCAGTTCACGCCGTCGGGGCGCAACACGCCCCACTTCATCGCGTTCTCCGCCGTGATGGAGTTGAACTCACGCGAAATCAGATCCAGGTGTGCGGCAACAGGCCTGTCCAGGCTGTGATTGGCAACGGCAACCCCCAGATGGAAGGCCTTACGCCAGGCACTGGCCAGTCCTGAATACTGTTCGGCAATGGCGAACGGGTGCAGCCCGGCAAAAGGCAGCCCCGCGGCGACAACCGCGCCACTGCGAAGCAACGCACGCCGGTTGATGCCCGGTTGCGTAGCGATACTTCTGCGAAAATTACCGAACATCTGGCGGCCCCTGGTTCTTCGTCTGAAGCGGAACAGTATTCCGGATGACCTTCAAGAGGCAAACAACAGGCCACTGTTCAGGTCGTATGGTTGCGACCGCGCACCCGCGAACGATTGCGCACGGACGACGCTGTGGCTGCTACCCCGGAATCTTTCTGAACAGCGACACCATCAAAGCCGATCTGCTGCGTGGCATCTCCCTTTCTCGGGGCGTCCGCGGCCATGGATGGGCCCGGCCG
>JBJHBP010000016.1:0-88460 GCA_050485545.1 Gammaproteobacteria bacterium | reverse complement strand
CCTTTCTTCGGGGACGGCGGAAGAGCGTCCATGCGCCTCGGCCGCGGCCATCCATGGCCGCGGACGCCCCGAGAAAGGGGGTTGCTCCGCATCGGCCGGGCATTGACCTTGTCGTGGTTCATGAAGGATCCGCGTCCGGCGTCTGCGCGGTGGTGCCGGCCAGTGGGGTGATCGGCCACCGGCTGCCATCGCTGGCACGCAGCGCCAGGTCGTGGTGGTCGACGGGTACGACGGCAAGCAGCACGGTGGTGTCGTTCGCGTGTGCGGCACGGACCACGTCGCCGACAGGCTGGCCTGACGCATCGACGATTTCATCGCCCGGATTGATGTCGGGCGGCTGCGCCTGCGCCTGCGCCTGCGCCTGCGCCTGCGGCTGCGGCTGCGCCAGCGCGAAGCGCGCCATGCGCCGTTTCACCTGGCCGAGATTCTGCGCGCGGGCGATCACTTCCTGACCCGGATAGCAGCCCTTGTTGAAGGACAGCGCATCCAGGTGATCGAGATTCAGCATCTGCGGCAGGAAGCGCCCGGCCAGCGTCGCTGGCACCGCGGGCAGTCCCGCATGTATCTCCGCCGCCTCGGCGGCAGGGTCCTGCTGAGGCGCGGGCAGGTTCGCCTCGGCCAGCCATCGGCCGATCGCATCATTGGGGCCCGCCACGTGCACCAGCGCCTCGGCCAGGCGTATCGCCAGCAGATCACCGCTGCGCTGCACCGCGCCGGGCCCCGGGCCCGGGATCAGTTGCGCTGGCAGCAGATCGTCGCCGGTGACCGCCAGTACGCGCCAGTCCGTGCCGGCGTTCTCCAGTCGCACATCCGAGCGCAGCACGTACAGCTGTATGCCCTTTATGGCCGCGTCGACCGTATCGGCCGTGGTCATCAGCATGAATCCATTGTCGGTGCGCAGCACCCGGAACAGTGCGCGCAGGCGGCCACGGGCATCGTGCCAGCCGGCCAGCGGTGCAAGGTCTGCCGGCAGACCGACGACGTGCCGGCTGAGCTGGGCGTGCAGGAAGCGCTCCGCGTCGTTGCCGGAGACGGAGAGCAGGCCGATGTGAGCGGCCTGCAGCAGGCGGGAAGTGGAAGATTGCATGGGGATGGCGCTGGCTCCGTCGAGGTGCGTGTTGCGTGGGTTTCTGGCACACTTTAGCGATGCCTGAGCAGGATCAACAAGAGTCCGGCAGCGGCGCGGCGGTCGATCCGCGGCGCAGCGACGCAAGCCGAGAGGTTCCGGTGACACCTACATTACCAGACGAAATCGGCGGCCCCGCGGATCCTGAGCCTACACGCTATGGAGACTGGCAGCGGGCAGGGCGGTGCATTGATTTCTGATTGCGATGCCCGGATTCACGACGCCGTGCCGGCAGATGACTGTCGCGTACCGTCGACAGCCGAATCCGGCTGAAAGGAAAAAGCACTACATGGACGGCGTTGAGCGGCCCCTGTCGCCGCACCTTCAGGTCTACCGCTGGCAGATCACCAACACGCTGTCGATCCTGCATCGATTGACCGGGCTGCTGTTGTCCCTGGGTTCGCTCGTGCTGGCGGCCTGGCTGATGGCGATTGCGTCTGGGGCACAGACCTACGCTGGCGTATTGAGCGTCCTGTCCGGTCCGTTCTTCAAGCTGCTGTTCGCAGGGTGCGCCTTCGCCTTTTTCTTTCATCTGGGCAACGGTGTGCGCCATCTGTTCTGGGATGCCGGCATGGGTTTCGATCATGCCCGATACCGCGCCAGCGGCTGGGCCGTGGTTGTGTTCACGCTGCTGGCCACCATCGCCTTCACGGCGATGGCCATCATCTGAGGGTTGCAGGTGAGTCTGGTCAATCCACTCGCGAAAGTGCTGGGTCTTGGGTCTGCCAAGAGCGGCGCGGGACACTGGTGGATGCAGCGCCTGACCGCGGTCGCGCTGTTGCCGCTGGGATTGTGGTTCGCGCTGGCGATGATGCGCTTCGACGACTTTACCCATGCCACGGTCGCCGGCTGGGTCGGCTCGCCGGTGAACGCCGTGCTGCTGATGCTGCTGGTCATGGTCGGCCTGTACCACTCCCGACTCGGCGTACAGGTTGTGGTTGAAGACTATGTGCGCGGCAAGGCATTGAAAGTGGCGATGCTGATGCTGTCGACGCTGGCGCATTTCACGCTGGCCGTGGCGGCGGTGTTCTCGATTCTCGTTATCGCACTGCGCTCCGGCACGGGATGAGGCCGGGCGCGCCACCGACTGATGCTGGATTTGCGCCGGACGTACAGGTTCGGGGCCGTTTATTTTGTACAGATTACATCCGGACTTGCCGATGAGCAGCAGCGATTACGAATTCACGGATCATCATTACGATGTCGTTGTCATCGGCGCCGGCGGTGCCGGGCTGCGGGCAACGCTGGGTCTGGCCGAACAGGGCCTGACCACGGCCTGCGTCACCAAGGTGTTCCCGACACGCAGTCATACCGTGGCGGCGCAGGGCGGCATCAGCGCGGCGCTCGGCAATATGGGCGAGGACGACTGGCGCTGGCACATGTTCGATACCGTCAAGGGTTCGGACTGGCTGGGCGACCAGGACGCCATCGAGTTCATGTGCAAGGAAGCGCCCGCCGCCGTCATCGAACTTGAGCACTACGGTGTGCCGTTCTCGCGCACCGAAGACGGACGCATCTATCAGCGACCGTTCGGCGGCATGACCACACACTTCGGCGAAGGGACGGCGCAGCGCACCTGTGCGGCCGCCGATCGTACCGGCCACGCCATGCTGCACGCGCTGTATCAGCAGTCGCTGAAACAGAATGCCGCGTTTTTCATCGAGTATTTCGCCATCGACCTGATCATGCAGGACGGTCAGTGCCGTGGTGTCGTGGCGCTGGACATGGCCACCGGACGCCTGCACCGCTTCCTGTCGCATATGGTGATACTGGCCACCGGCGGCTACGGCCGCGCCTATTTTTCCTGCACGTCCGCGCATACCTGCACCGGTGACGGCAACGCGATGGTGCTGCGCGCCGGTCTGCCGCTTCAGGATCTGGAGTTCGTCCAGTTCCACCCCACCGGTGTGTATGGCGCGGGCATGCTGATCACCGAGGGCGTGCGCGGCGAAGGCGGTTACCTGACGAACGCCGAAGGCGAGCGCTTCATGGAGCGCTACGCGCCGAACGCGAAAGACCTGGCATCGCGTGACGTGGTCAGCCGCGCCATCACGATCGAGCTGCGGGAAGGCCGCGGCGTGGGCGCACGCAAGGATCACGTCAATCTGCATCTGGAGCATCTTGGCGCCGACGTGATCGAGGAACGTCTGCCCGGCATTCGCGATACGGCCAGGATCTTCTCCGGCGTGGACGTGACGCGTGCGCCGATACCGGTGCTGCCCACGGTGCACTACAACATGGGCGGCATACCCACCAACTTCAAGGGCGAGGCGCTCACCCGCGACGACGCCGGCAACGAGGCGGTCGTTCCCGGCCTGATGGCGGTTGGCGAGGCGGCCTGCGTTTCGGTGCACGGCGCGAACCGCCTGGGCTCGAATTCGCTGATCGACCTCGTGGTGTTCGGCCGTTCGGCGGCCCGGCGCTGCGGCGAGCTGATTCAGCCCGGCCAGCGTCATGCGCCGCTGCCGCCGCAGGCAGGCGAACAGGCCGTTGCGCGACTGGACAGACTGCGTCATGCCAGCGGCAGTCGACCGACCGCTCAGATTCGCCTGGACATGCAGCACGTGATGCAGGATCACGCTGCGGTGTTTCGGTCCGGCGAATCGCTGCAGGAGGGCATCGACAAGCTGGAACAGGTGTTTGCGTCGTACGCCGATGTGGGCATCGCCGACCGGTCGCTGATCTGGAACACCGATCTGGTCGAGACGCTGGAGCTCGAAAACCTGCTGCTGCAGGCCATGGGCACCATCAAGTCGGCCATCAACCGCACCGAGAGCCGGGGTGCGCAGGCGCGCGAGGACTACCCAGACCGCGACGATCGCAACTGGCTGCGGCACACGCTGGCCTGGGTCGACGACCAGGGCGCGGTGCGCTTTGACTATCGGGCGGTTCAGCTGTCGACGCTGACCGACGAAGTCGATTCCATACCACCCAAGGCAAGAACCTACTGAGGTGCAGCATGGCGAAGTTTCGCCTTCCGGCCAACTCGAGAGTAACAACCGGCAAGACTTTCGGCCAACCGCAGGATGCCCGCGAACCGCGTGCGTTCGCCGTCTATCGCTATGACCCGGACAGCGCCGACAATCCGCGTCTGGATACTTTCTGGGTAGACATGGCCGACTGCGGACCGATGGTTCTGGATGCGCTGATCAAGATCAAGAACGAGATCGATCCGACGCTGACATTCCGCCGCTCCTGTCGCGAAGGCATCTGCGGCTCGTGTTCAATGAACATCGACGGCGTGAATTCGCTGGCCTGCCTGAAGAGCATCGAGGACGTGAAGGGGACGGTGAAGGTCTATCCGCTGCCGCATATGCCGGTGATCAAGGATCTGGTGCCGGATCTCACCAACTTTTACGCGCAGTACGCGTCGATCAAGCCCTGGCTGCAGACGCAGACACCGGCGCCGCCCGACCGCGAACGCCTGCAGTCGAAGAAGGACCAGGAAAAGATCAATTCCCCGTCGGCCTGCATTCTGTGTGCCTGCTGTTCGGCTTCATGCCCCAGCTACTGGTGGAATCCGGATCGTTACCTTGGGCCGGCCGCCCTGTTGCAGGCTTATCGCTGGATCGTCGACACCCGCGACGAGGCCACCGGCGAGCGCCTGGACGCGCTGGAAGATCCGTTCCGGCTGTATCGCTGTCACACCATCCTGAACTGCACGCAGGCCTGCCCCAAGGATCTGAACCCGGGGCGGGCGATCGCCGAGATCAAGAAGCTGATCGCCGAGCGCCAGCACTGAGCCGGTCGCTGTGATCCTGCGATCCGATTGCGCCTGCGCTTCGCCCGTGGCGCCGCCGTGACCGCGGTGGGGGTGCTTCCCAGGCTGCGCTGGCGCTGTCGGCGTGGGATGCGTGAGCTGGATGTGGTGCTGGCGTCGTTCCTGGAGCACGGCTTCGGTGCGCTGGACGAGGCCGATATCGCATTGTTCGAGTCATTTCTGGAGCTTCAGGATCCCCAGCTGCACGCGTACCTTTGCGGGCGTGAACACCCCGAGAATCCGGCGCTCGCGCGTCTCGTCGACCGTATCCGGCACAGCCATAGTCCTGCGCCCTGAGCGCTCGCGCAGCCTGCTGCTGTGGTGGGCGGCGCTGCACCTGCTTTTGGCGGTGGCGTTGCTGCTGGCCGCGCCGCCCGCAGCGCTGATGCTGTTGCTGGGTGGGGTTCTGGCACTGCACTCGGCCTGGCGTCTGCCCGGCGATGCGCCACCTGTGCTGCTCAGGCGACGCGACGGAACCTGGACCGTGCCGCATCGTGGCCATGGGCGGCTGCACGTGGCTGCCGGGTCGGTGCTGGGGGGCAGCTGGGTCAGGCTGGTGCTGGTCGATCAGCGTCGGCGCCTGGTGGTGATTCTGCTGCGCGATCAGTTCGAGGCGGAAGTATGGCGGGTGTTGCAGGCGAGGCTGCGCCAGACTTTGTGAAGCCGTTCAACCGGTTTGCCGATCCAGCCGCCGCCGGTTAACCTTGTGGCGACCAGCCGGGTGAGCCGTCATGCCCTGTAGTAAAGTACCGCCGGCCAGGCGGATTCGAGAGAGGAGCGAACTTTTTGGTGTGTTATGGGGTCTATCGAGAAGCGCATGACAGGACCAGCGGTGACTGCCCAGGGCGATAACAAGCCCTCGGATCTGGCTCTGATCAAGCGCGTCCAACAGGGCGACAGATCGGCCTTTGATCTGTTGGTTATCAAGTATCAGCACAAGATCCTGAAGCTGATCATGCGGTACGTTCGCGACCCCTCCGAGGCATTGGACGTGGCACAGGAAGCTTTTCTCAAAGCCTACAGGGCGGCGCCGTCATTTCGCGGCGACAGCGCGTTTTATACGTGGCTGTACCGCATCGCGATCAATACTGCGAAGAATCACCTGGTTTCGGCAGGCCGCAGGCCGGTCACCTTCGACCTCGACCTTCAGGACCCGGAGCAGTACGAAGTGCTCGGTCGTCTCAAGGAGATGGACACACCCGAGCATCTGGCCCTGTCGGATGAGATCCGCGACACGGTCAACAAGGCGATCGGAGAACTGCCGGAAGATCTGCGTACCGCCATCCTGTTGCGGGAGATTGAAGGCATGAGTTATGAGGAGATCGCCCAGGCGATGGAGTGCCCCGTTGGCACCGTGCGCTCACGCATTTTTCGTGCGCGCGAGGCAATCGACAAACGAATCGGTCCACTGCTGCAATGACAAACATGACACAACATATTCACGATCAGATGTCCGCCTTCTGGGACGACGAGCTCTCCGCGGAAGAATGTGCGTTTCTGGTACGACGCCTGGAGCATGACCCGGAAGCCCGGAATACGGTATTGCGCTACGCGACCATCGGCTCCGCGTTGCGCGGCGAAATGTTACGCCCCGACCCGAACGTGCTGCGTCGGCGTATCAGCGATGAGCTGGATGGCGCCGCGCCCCGGCAGAGTCGTCCTGTCGCGGCACCCGGATGGTGGACGCGTGCGTTCAGGCCGGCCGTTGGACTCGGGATTGCCGCGTCGGCTGCGCTCGTTGGCATATTCGTGCTGCGTGCGATAAACGGTGTGGATGCCGACGTGGAAGGACTGCAGGCCGCTCAGGCACAGCCGGACGTGGCCGGATATGTGGTGCCGCGCGAGTTTACCGAACAGCGCAACGTTGTGGTTCCGCAGATTCTCCTGACGAACTATCTGATGCACCATGGCGAGTATGCGTCGCACCTGAGTCGTACCACGGTGCATTCCAATGTGGTCGGCGCGCGCGACAATCCGCAGCGCGCCGTTGCGCCGAATATTGCCGAGGAGGCCAGCGCCGTTGCCGAACAGGCGCCGGACTGAACCTTAAGATGCCGGGAAAGCTCATTAAGCGGATCGCGATAGTCGCGCTGGCGCTGATAGTCACCGATGCCTTGGCTGGTGAAGCACGCAGCTGGCTGGAGCGCATGTATCAGGCGGTTGAGGAGCTCAACTACGAAGGTACGTTCGTGCACGTGCAGGGCGGTAACGCCGAAAGCCTGCACATCGTGCATCGCAATGAAGACGGGCAGGTCAGCGAACGCATCGTGTCGCTGGACGGCGCCGGTCGCGAGATCATCCGTCACGGCGACGAGGTGCAGAGCATTCTGCCCGACCGCAGGGTGGTGCTGCTCAAGCAGCGTGCCGGCAGTGGCTCGATGCTTTCCACGATGCCTGCCTTCTCCGGCGACTTTGATCCCTACTACGAACTGACAATGTACAGCAGCGCGCGCGTGGCGAAGCGCGACGCGCAGGTGATCGGCATCAAGCCGCGTGACGGCTACCGCTACGGCTATCTGCTGTGGCTGGACATGGAAACCGCGATGCCGCTGAAATCGCAGATTCGCGATGAGAATGACCAGATTCTCGAACAGATCCTGTTTACCGATCTGCAGATGCTGGAGACGGTGCCCGACTCGGCGCTCAGGCCCTCAGCGAACACCGAAGGTTATACCTGGTTCCGTGCCGCCGACCCGACCCATTCGGGCTACGTCGGAGAGAGCTGGGTGGCGACTGACGTGCCGGACGGATTCCACCTGGCGGTGTCGCAGCGCAGCCTTCTTGCCGGCGCCGATTTCCCGGTGCTGCACCTCGTGTATTCCGATGGCCTGGCCACGGTGTCAGTGTTTGTCGAAGATCCGAACAACACGACCCAGGTTGCGGAAGGCTTTTCCACCGTTGGCAGCACGAACGCGTTTTCGCTCAATGTCGAAGGACGTCGTGTGACCGCGGTCGGTGAAGTGCCGCGCCAGACGGTGCGTGGCATCGCCACCTCGCTGTCGCTGCGCTGAGCGGGGTCAGCGCACCCCCGGTCGAGCGCTGGCCGTCGCCGTAGCCGACTTTGTCAGAGTCTGATCCATGGACATCTCCCGCTCCGCGAATTCCGCCTGCATGACGAGCGCCGCGATCGTGCGGGCAGTGCATGATGACGGTACGGTGGACGTTGAGCTGAGTGGCGCCGCGGGTTGCCGCGGCTGTGAAGGCGCCTGCACCTGGCGCCGCCTGCCGGCCGTCACCACGATCGCCGTCGGTTGTGTCGATCCGGCGATATCCGGCACATTGGCGGCGGGCGACGCCGTGAGTATTTCGCTTCCCGCTGACCGCGTGCTGGCAGGCGCCGTGCTGCTCTACGGCGCTCCGATGACTGGCCTGTTGGCCGGCGCCGTGATCGGTGGCTGGCTGGGTGCATGGTCGGATCTGGCCGTTCTGGTCGGGGCCGCCAGTGGTGCCGCGGTGGCCATCGCAGCGCTGCGTCCGGCCAGACGTCGGGTCGAGGCTTCGACGGTCGGGCAGCTGAGGCTCGCGGGACGCCTGTGACCCGGCTGCTGCTCTACAGTCGACCGGAATGTCACCTGTGCGAGGTGTTGCTGGACGAAATTCGCCCGCTGCTGGGCGTCGAGGACACCGTAACGCTGGTCGACATCACCGATGACATTGGCCTTGAGCGTCGCTACAGCCTCAGGATTCCGGTGCTGGCGACGGCCGACGGGAGCGAGCTGTCCGGGTATCCGCTGGACCGGGAGCGTGTTCAGGCGTTTCTCCGTGCCAATCTCTAATATACTGCCCGCTGCTATCGGTATTGGCAGGACATGGCATTGGATTTTGCGCTGATTCTCGTTATTGCAACGCTGGTGACAGGCGTTATCTGGGCGCTTGACTCACTGCTGCTGCGTCGTGCGCGGCTGGCACGTTCCGGGAGCGACGGCTATCGCGAGCCCGTTATCGTCGAGTACGCCAAGTCGTTCTTCCCGATTCTGCTCATCGTGCTCGTGCTGCGCTCTTTTCTGTTTGAACCCTTTCGTATCCCGTCCGGGTCCATGATGCCCACCCTGCTGGAAGGCGACTTCATTTTTGTGAACAAGTTCGCTTACGGGCTGCGCTGGCCGGTTCTAAATAGCAGGTTCCTGGCAACAGGTGACCCGGTGCATGGTGATGTGCTTGTTTTCAGGCTGCCCACGGACCCGAGCATCAACTACATCAAGCGAGTGGTGGGGTTGCCAGGGGACGTGGTGCACTACGATCAGGGCAGCAAGCGATTGACCATCAATGGAGAACCGGTCTTCATGGAACTGGCGGGCACCTACAAGGACGACCCTTCCAGTCAGCTGGCGCGCGAGATTCTCGGAGAACGCGAGCACTCGCTGCTGCTGACCCGAGGCCGCCTCAGTGCTGGCGGAACCTATCGGGTGCCCGAGGGGCATTACTTCATGATGGGTGACAATCGCGATCAGAGCCAGGACAGCCGCTTTCCGGAGGTCGGCTTCGTACCCGAGGAGCTGCTGGTCGGCAGGGCCGTCAGGGTCTGGATGAACTGGCGCAGCCCGTCGGAAGGCGGACCGCGCTGGGAGCGAATTGGCAGGAGTATTCACTGACGTGAACCAACTTGATACGGGACGGCACATGAACATACCGCGCATCCATGGTCCGCGCAGGCAGGCAGGTATTACCGCGGTGGGGTTCCTGATGCTGGCCGCGCTTGTCGGGGTGGTGGGCCTGGCCGTGATCAAGGTCTTCCCGCTCTACCTTCAGAATTACAAGCTGTCGAGGGTGCTGGACGACGTCCAGTCCGAGCTCGATGGCAGCGGCGCCACTGCCGGCGCGATACGCAACGCCATATCGCGGCGCTTCGACATCGAGGACGTTCGTCTCTCGCCGGAGAACGTTGCCATCAATCAGGTCAGAAACGGCTACGAGGTGCGTATACAATACGAAAATCGCACCCACTATGTTGCAGACGTTTGGCTGTTGGTCGCATTCGACAAGCAGGTGGAGATCAGACGCTAGCCGCCCGCGAGCAGTGGGCTGCGGCCCGTCTCGATTATTCCTTCACCGATCCCGTGCTGCTTGAGACAGCGCTGACTCACCGCAGTGCGTCCGGGCAGAACAACGAGCGCCTGGAGTTTCTGGGCGACGCCTTCCTCAGTCTGTATGTTGCCAGGCGACTGTACGTACTGCACCCGAACGCCGACGAGGGTGACCTGAGTCGCCTGCGCGCCGCTCTGGTAAGACGCGACACGCTGGCCGAAATCGCGCGCGAACTCGACGTGGACTCGCATCTTATTCTTGGCGCAGGCGAAGTGCGTTCCGGTGGTGCCGGGCGGGAGGCCGCCCAGGCTGATTGTCTGGAGGCATTGATCGGCGCCGTGCTGCTCGATGGCGGTCACGATGCCGCAGACCGGCTGCTGGAGCGTCTGTTCTCCGAGCGCATGTCCAGCCTGCCGGACCCGGCATCGTTGAAAGACCCCAAGACCCGTCTTCAGGAGTGGCTGCAGGCGCGTTCGCTGAAGTTGCCGGTGTACCGCGTCGACAGCGTGCAGGGGCGTGACCACGAACAGCTGTTCACGGTGAGTTGCGAAGTGCCCGACAGGCGCTTGCGGGCGGAAGGCCAGGGGCGCAGCCGGCGTCGTGCCGAGCAGGCGGCGGCGGAGTCGATGTTGATGGAACTGACCACGTGATGAATAGCACAGAAGCCCGCTGCGGTTACGTGGCGATCATCGGACGGCCGAATGTCGGCAAGTCGACGCTGCTCAATGCGCTGGTCGGACAGAAGATCAGCATCGTTACCGACAAGCCGCACACCACCCGGCATCGCATTCTCGGCGTCCTGAACCGCGGTGAGGATCAGGCGATATTCATCGACACGCCTGGCCACGCCCGGCGCAGCGATCGTGCCTTGCACAGGGTGATGGCGCGCGCCCTGAATCAGGCGGTGTCGGAAGCGGACCTGGTGCTGCTGGTGGTCGATGCGCGCGGGCTCAAGCCCGAGGACCGGCAGGTGATCGACGAACTGCACGATCGCGATACACGCTGCATCCTCGTGCTCAACAAGATCGATCGCCTGGCCAGCCGTCAGGCCCTGCTGCCGACGCTGGAGAAACTCGCCGCCGAATACGACTTCGCCGCCTATGTGCCGCTGGCGGCGCTGTCCGGAAAGAATGTCGATGCGCTGGTGACGGAAATCTTCCAGCGTCTTCCGCATGGTCCGGTGCTGTTTCCGCGCGATTTCGTCACCGATCGGGATGTCCGTTTCCGTGCTGCCGAGATCGTGCGCGAGAAGCTGATGCAGGTGCTGCACCAGGAGCTGCCCTATGGTCTCACCGTGGAGATCGAACATCTGGGTCGCAACGATGACGGGCAGTGGCTGGTGCACGCGCTGATCCATGTGGAACGCGAAAGCCAGAAGCCGATCGTGATCGGCAAGAGCGGCCGGGTACTCAAGGACGTCGGCTCCGCGGCGCGACTGGAGATCATGACGCTGGTCGGTGATCGTGTGCACCTGGCGATGTGGGTGAAGGTTCGCGAACACTGGTCCGACAGCGAGCGGGAGCTGCAGCGGCTGGGATACGAGCAGTTCTGAGTCTCGGGTCTCGCGAGGATTGTGTGCGATGAGTGAAGTCGAGAAAACGGGCTTCACGGCAGCGTTCGTGCTGCACCAGCGGCCGTTTCGCAATACCAGTCAGCTGATCGATCTGATTACCGCGGATTACGGACGCATCACACTCGTGGCGCGCGGTTCGCGTCGACCGAAGCCGGGGCGCAGGGCGTTGCTGCAGCCGTTCATGCCCGTGCGCGTGTCCTGGACGCGTCGCGGCGAACTGGGCAGCCTCAGCGATGTGGAAGCGTCCGGCAATGCGCCGGCGCTGCAGGGCGAAGCATTGCTCGCAGGCTTCTACATCAACGAGTTGCTGTTGCGTTTGACGGCGCGTGGAGACGCCAACAGCGGGGTCTATTCCTGCTATAGTCACTGCCTTGCCGAACTCGCAGCCGGCGCCCATCTGGCAACCACGCTGCGTCTGTTCGAGTTGCGACTGTTGGCAGCGCTGGGTTACGGCCTGGAGCTCGAACACGATACCCGCAACGGCGAGCCCATCCATCCTGACAGACGCTATCTGTTTGAACTGGAGCGTGGGCCGGTGGAGGTTGACTCCGCCGCTCACGGTGACGGGCTGTATTGGGGGCGGGAGCTGATCGCGCTGCGCGAAGGCCGGCTCGGCGGACCGGACATGCAGCAGTTGGCGAGACGACTGCTGTCGAGAGTTCTGCGCAGCTACCTTGGTGAGCAGCCGCTGAAGAGCCGCACGGTATTGAAGGACATCTACTCCAGGGGGTTGGTGGAATGATGGGCGAGAATTCACAATCGCATGCCGCGTCCGCACACGGCGCCCGCGATGCGTCAGCTGCCCGCAGCACAATCGCGCTGGGTGTCAACGTCGACCACGTGGCCACGCTGCGACAGGCGCGCGGCACCCGCTATCCCGATCCGGTGACGGCGGCGCTGATCGCCGAACAGTCCGGCGCCGACAGCATCACGATACATGTGCGCGAGGATCGTCGGCATATTCAGGAGCGCGATCTGCAGGTCATGCAGTCGACATTGCTGACGCGCGTGAATCTGGAGATGGCGGTCACCGATGACATGATCGCGATCGCCCGCAAACATCGGCCGGCCGACTGCTGTCTGGTTCCGGAGCGGCGTGAAGAGCTGACCACCGAAGGCGGCCTCGACGTGGTTGCGCAGCAGAAGCGTGTTACGGAAGCCTGTGCGGCGCTTGCCGATGCCGGCATACGCGTCTCGCTGTTCGTCGACCCGGACGAGGCGCAGCTCGATGCCTGTGCGGCGGCAGGCGCGCCCGTGGTCGAACTGCATACCGGCGCCTATGCCGATGCGCGGGATCGCGGGCAGGCTGCACGAACGCTGGATCGCATACGCGCAGCTACCGACCATGCCGGTCGGCTGGGTCTCACCGTGCATGCAGGCCATGGTCTGCATTATCACAATGTCACGCCGGTGGCAGCGATCACCGGCATCGTCGAGCTCAACATCGGCCATGCCATTGTCGCGCGTGCCGTGATGGACGGCATGGCGGCGGCGGTCGCGACCATGAAGTCGCTGATGACAGCGGCGCGCGGTAGCTGAGCATGAATCCATTCGCAGCGTTTCGCCTGGCGGATTTGAGTGGTTCGCGATGATCTTTGGTATTGGCAGTGATGTCGTGCAGCTGGCGCGCGTGGAAAGGGTCTGGGAACGCTTCGGTGAGCATTTCGTGAATCGCCTGCTGCTGGACGAAGAGCGTGAGCTGTTCGAACGCAGCAAACGGCCGGTGCGGTTTCTGGCGATGCGCTTTGCCGCCAAGGAAGCAGTGGTCAAGGCGATGGGCACCGGCTTTGCCAACGGCATGTGGGTGCGTGATGCGGGGACGGTGCCCAACCGGCTCGGTCAGCCGCAGATCATCTATTCCGAACGCGGGCGCGCCATGTGCCGGCGGCTGGGCATAGGTGAAGGGCATCTCACACTCACCGATGAAGCCGGTCTCGTGGTCGCCGTTGCGGTGCTGATGCGGTCAGGCGTTCTGGAGTCCCGATCATGATGAATACACTGGTCTTTGATATCGAAACGATCCCCGACATCGCGCTTGGGCGCCGACTCTACGACGTGCCCGATCTGGATCAGGAGTCGGTGGGCAAGATCATGTTCTTCAAGCAGCAGCAGGCCAGACAGACCACCTTTCTGCCGCTGCCGCAGCACCGCGTCGTAGTGATTTCCGCCGTGCTGCGAAGCCGCGATGGTCTGCGCATCTTCAGTCTGGATGCACAGGGTTCCAGCGAGAAGGAAGTGATACAGCGCTTCTACGACGGCCTGGAGCGCTACAGCCCGGAGCTGGTTTCGTGGAACGGTTCCGGCTTCGATCTGCCTTTGCTGCACTATCGCGCCTTGCGCCACGGCATCAGCGCATCCCGCTACTGGGAGATCGGCGATGCGGATCGTGACTATCGCTACAACAACTATCTCAACCGCTTTCACTGGCGGCATATGGATCTGATGGACATCCTCTCCGGCTACCAGGCGTCGGGTCGCAGTTCGCTGCAACAGACCGCCCAGTTGCTGGGCCTGCCTGGCAAGCTCGGCATGAGCGGCGACAAGGTGTGGGATTGCTGGCTGCGCGGCGAACACGATGCCATCCGCAACTACTGCGAAACCGATGCGCTCAACACCTATCTGGTCTATCTGCGATTCCAGTTGATGCGGGGCGTACTGGACCGCCGCATGTATGTGGCCGAGCGCCGGATGGTCGAGGAAAAGCTCGAGCAGTCCGACGAAGCCCATCTGCAGGAGTTCCTGACGGCATGGCGGGCGTCGCGCGAAGAGTCCGGCGACGATGGCGAGTGACCAGCACGCGTTGACCACGCGTGTCTTCGACCTGACTCACGAGGGACGCGGAGTCGCCGACATCGATGGCCAGCGGGCGTTCATCAGCGGCGCACTGCCCGGTGAAACGGTATCCATCGCACCGCGAGGCAGACGGCGTCGCTACCAGGATGCGGAACTGCTGGAGGTGCTGGAACCGTCACCGGACCGTGTGGAACCGCCCTGCGAATACTTCGGCCGCTGCGGCGGCTGCGCATTGCAGCATATGTCCCGGGAGGCGCAGCTGCGCTTCAAGCAGCATTCGGTGGAACAGACGCTGGCGCGCGTGGCGCAGTTGACCCCGGACACCTGGCTGGAGCCGGTGACCGGAGCGCCCTGGGGTTACCGACGCCGCGCCCGACTCAGCGTAAAGGATGTGCCGCGCAAGGATAGTGTGCTGGTCGGCTTTCGCGAACGCGCCACACCGTATGTGACCGACATGTCGTCGTGTCCGGTGCTCACGGCACCGATGGATGCTCTGATCGGCGCACTGTCGGAACTGATCGGTCAGACCAGCCTCAGACAGAAAATTCCGCAGGTCGAGGTTGCCGTGGCCGATGAGGCGCGGGCCGTTGTACTGCGCGTGCTCGCACCGCCGACGGCAGCGGACCTGCAGCTGTTCCGGGCGTTCGCCGCCGCCCACGACGTGGACGTGTATACCCAGACCGGCGGGCCGGGCACCGTGGCGCCGCTGGATCCGGAAACCGCACGACACCTGACCTACACGCTGCCCGAGTTCAACATCGAACTGCGGTTCCTGCCCACCGATTTCGTGCAGATCAACGCGGCCGTCAACCGGCAGCTCGTGCACCGGGTGGTCGAGCTGGCCGACATCACGCCCGACGATCGCGTGCTCGATCTGTTCTGCGGTCTGGGTAATATCAGTCTGCCGCTGGCGCAGCGCGCCCGTGAGCTGGTCGGCGTGGAAGGGGAGGCCGGTCTCGTTGCCCGCGCGGTGCAGAATGCCGAACGCAATGGCATCGGCAATGCGCGGTTTGTCACCGCCGACCTCAGCCAGCCGGACTGGAGTTTCTTTCGCGAGCCATGGGACGTGGTGGTTCTGGATCCGGCGCGCACCGGTGCGGAGGCCGCGGTCGCGGCGATGGGGCGCATGAACCCGCGTCGTATCGTCTATGTGTCCTGTCATCCGGGAACGCTGGCCCGGGATGCAAAGGTGCTGACCGGCACGCATGGCTACCATCTTCAGACCGCCGGCATACTCGACATGTTTCCGCACACCCATCATGTTGAAGCGATCGCCCTGTTTGTCCGTCCCTGACCCGAAAGCCCCGCCGATGGCCGCGTTCGGGCTGCTATGATTCGCCGATGGCGCGCGAGATCGAACGCAAGTTTCTGCTCAGGGATGACAGCTGGCGTGCCCTTGCGGCCAGTTCCCAGGTACTGCGCCAGGGCTATCTGGCCAGTGCCGACACCAACACCAGCACCACCGGCGTGTCGGTGCGCGTGCGCACGGTCGGCGGGCAGCGCGCCTTGCTCAACATCAAGGCCGGCGGCCTGGTCGCCTCGCGACTGGAGTTCGAGTACGAGATTCCGACCGACGACGCTCTGGAGCTGCTCGCACTTTGTCGCCGACCACTGATCGAGAAGGTTCGCCATCACGTCTACGTCGACGGCGTCCATTGGGAGATCGACGAGTTCCTCGGCGACAATGCCGGCCTGATCGTCGCCGAGATCGAACTGGACAGCGAGGATCAGGCCATCGACCCGCCTTCGTGGCTCGGTGTGGAAGTGACCGCGCACCGGCGCTACTACAATGTCTGCCTGGTCGATCAACCGTTCGCAACCTGGAGTGAAGCGGAGCGATGTCCCTCGGCCCCCTGATGATCGACCTGCGCGGTCCGGCGCTTGCTGATGACGAGCGCGAATGGTTGCAGTCGCCGGCGATCGGCGGCGTGATTCTGTTTTCCCGCAACTATGAGCATCGCGAGCAGCTCACCGCCCTGGTTGCCGAAATCCATGCGGCGCGCAATCCGCCACTGCTTGTGGCGGTGGACCAGGAAGGCGGGCGCGTGCAGCGCTTTCGCGAGCCGTTCACCCGGTTGCCGCCGCTGCGCAGTCTGGGCCATCTGTTCGACATCGATCGCGACAAGGCATTGACCACGGCCGGCGCTTTCGGTTGGCTGATGGGTGCCGAGCTGCGCGCCACCGGGGTGGACCTGAGCTTTACCCCGGTGGTGGATCTGGACCTGGGCCTTGCTGAAGTGATCGGCGATCGTGCGCTGCACGAAGATGCACGGGCGGTATCGGAACTTGCCGCACGAATGATGGACGGCGCGACGAGGGCGGGTCTTGCCATCTGTGCCAAGCACTTTCCGACGCACGCCGGTGCCGTAGCCGATTCGCATGTCGAAATCGCCACCGACAACCGCGAGTATGCCGATCTTCACGAAGACCTTGAGCCCTACCGCTACCTGGTGGCACGCGGCCTGCACGCGGTGATGCTGGCGCATGTGAAGTTTCCGCAGATCAACCCGAAGCCCGCCAGCATGTCGTCGTGGTGGACGGGTACCGCGTTGCGCGGACGTCTGGGATTCAGCGGTGCCGTGATCTCCGACGACATGAGCATGCGCGGCGCCGCGGCAGCCATCGGCAGCCCCGTGGACCGGGTCCGGCTGGCGCTGGATGCGGGCTGCGACCTGGTGCTGCTGTGCAACGCACCGGATGAGATTCCCGGTGTGATCGAGAGCCTGGATGGTTACGTCAGCCCACCGGCGAAGCTGCGTCTGATGCGACTGCGGGGAACCGCCGGCATGGACTGGGAGGCGCTGCACGCAACACCGGCCTGGGAGCAGGCGCGCGACTTGCTGGCGGCACTGGTTGCGCGACCGGCGCTGACGCTGGAAGGATGAAGGCACCTCCGCCCAGGCTGATGATGCGCTCTGACATCGCCCTGATCGTCGGTTCTGGCCATCGCCTGCTCGGTCTGAATATCGTTGCACGCAGCGCGACGAAGACGCCGTTCGGCCCGCCATCCAGTCCGATACTGACGGCGGCATTCGGCGACACGCAGGTGGCGGTGATTCTGCGACATGGCGAGGGTCACGGCATCGCGCCGCATCAGGTCAACTACCGCGCGAACATCCGCGCATTGCAGCAGATCGGTGTGCGTCGCTGCATTGCGCTGAACACGGTCGGCGCCATCGCTCCGGATTTCCGACCCGGCGAACTGGCGGTGCCGACGCAGCTGATCGACTACACATGGGGGCGCGAGCAGACCTTCGGCGGCGACCAGCCTGTGCACGTGGAGTTCACGCAGCCGTTCGATCGCGAGCTGGCGGCGCAGCTGCGCAGGCGAATCGAGCACGCCGGACACCGCTGCGCCGGTGGCGTCTATGGTGTGACGCAGGGGCCTCGTCTGGAAACGGCGGCCGAGATCGACAGGCTGGAACGCGACGGCTGCACGATGGTCGGCATGACCGCAATGCCGGAGACGGTACTGGCGGCCGAGGCGGGAATCGCGTATGCGATATGCGCCATCGGCGTCAATCAGGCCGCGGGCCGCGGGCCGGTCGATGTGTCCATTCATGCGGCCATGGATCGCAATCTGGAGGCGGGATTGTCCCGGGCGCGGGAGCTGCTCTCCGGGTTGATTCCGGAGCTTGCGCTGCAATGTGAAACAGGTCATTGAACCGCGACGTTCTGTTAACCACTATCTGACGCATGGCAGGTCAGGAACACAGCGGACACGGACAGCTTTCCCGGCAGGTGCTGGAACAGGTCGTCGGCCATACCTCCGAGGGTATCGTGCTGGCCGACGCCCGCACCGACGGTCTGCCGGTGGTCTACGCCAATCCCGCCTACGAGACCCTCAGCGGCTATACGCTGGAAGAGCTCACCGGGACTGCCTGCCCGCTGCTGCGAACCCACTCCCCTGACCAGCCGGAGATGGCGAAACTCCAGCAGGCTGTCGGCAGGGCCGAACGCTGCGAAGTTGTGGTCCCGGACCTGCGCAAGGACGGCACTACCTGGTTCAGCCAGGTCAACGTCGAGCCGCTGTACGGATCTGAAGGTGAAGTCCGCTACCTGCTGTTCCGGCAGAAGCCCGCCGCGCCCGTTGAGACCGAAGCCACCGCGATGGAAGTCGATCTGTTGCAGCGCGAACTCGGCCGCGCACGCCAGAAGATCGACAGCCTCAATCGTATCGATTCACTGACCGGTGTCCTGCGCATCGAATACTTCCGTGAACTCGTGCAGCGTGACCTGGGCATCGCACGTCGCGAAGGCACGGGCGTTGCGCTGCTGATGTTCGACGTACAGGAATTCGATGCCTATCGCGCCACGTTCGGGTCCAAGGCCGGAGAATCCTGTCTGCGCATGATCGGCGCGCAGCTCAACGGCACGCTGCGACGTTCAGGCGATCTGAGCACACGCTGCGCGGAAACGACTTTCGCGGCCTTCGTTCGCGCCCGCGATTACGAAGAAGCGCATGCCATCGCCATGCGGATCCAGCGCAATGTGCGCGGGCTGGGTCTGCACAACCCGCGTGCCAGTGGTACGCGCCATGTGGGTGTTGCCGTCGGTCTGGTGGCTGTGGTGCCGGGCGAGGGAGATGATGTGGACGGCCTGATCATGCAGGCACGCGAGTCCATCGGCCGCGGTACCGCGCAGATTCCTGCTCGGGTGTCCGGCTAGGCGCGCCGCCGTTCTGGTTCGGTAGCGGCTCAGCGCAGTCCGCCGTCCTGCCGGAAACCCGCTTCAGACCATGTCAGGCTGCCGGCCGACCCTCGTCGCCACCGGTTGTGTCGCGCGGCTGCGGACGGATCACGATGATGACGCCGAAGGCCGGGTGATCCAGATAGTGCAGTTCACCGTTGCGTGGAATCCGCCGTTCCTCCTTCAGCAGGAACCGCTGGCCGGTTTCGATTTCACCCAGTCTGCCGGCATCGTTCGCGCCGACACCGGGCAGATAGCTCAGTTCCACATTGACATGCGCGAAGCGGCTCAGATGCAGCGTGACCGTGCCGCGCGGATTGAAGCGTCCCAGATAGGCAATGTCGAACGGGGTGGCCTGCTGTTCCGGTCGCGCTTCCTGTATCCATCCGCCATGCAGGATCGGCGTATACGCCTGCAGGCGCTGCAGGGTGTTCCAGACGCCGCGCAGCTCGAGATCGTCCTGCTGCAGCAGGCGGAAGCCGAAGCGCTGCAGCAGCAAAGATTCCGCGTCCTCTGCTGCCGACCCTGCATCTGCACCTGCATCTGCATCTGCCTCGGTCTCTGCATCTCCTGCCGGCGTGGCATCGCGCGTGTCGAGGGGGCCGATATCCAGCAATGCGTCCAGTTCGCTCTGGTCCCCGAACAGCCGTTCGCGCATCTGTGGCTGTGTCGGGGCGGGACGGGAGGTGGGCTCCGTGCGCGGCTGCTCGAACAGTTCCTCGCTGCGGTCGAAGTCACGATTGGCAAAGACGATCAGCTCGATGCGGTAGAGCGGAGGAGCCTGTGCGTCTGCCTGGGCCAGGGCGGATGCCGGCAGCAGAGCCAGCGGCAGCGCGGCCAGCAGCAGCGCGCTCAGCAGTGCGGCTGATTTCACCAGCAGGTCCGACCGGACGAGTGTATTCATGGCGATATTATAGCCCCGCCGCCCGCAGTTTGCCGGCGGCGTCCTGCGCAGCGGCGGGCTGCTTCGTGTCACCCGCCAGCGTGCTGCCTCCCAGGCTCCCGAGCAGCTTGTCCATTGCCGGCAGACGGGCCTCGTCGCTGTCCAGGCTCCAGCGGAAGCGCAGTTTGTAGGGGCCGTCCATCCGGAAGCGCTCCGGCTCGCCGGACAGCATGGTCGCCAGTGCCACCAGGTCCACCGACGCGCGGGCGCTGAACTTCAGTGTGCCGCCCTGGGCGCCGGCCTGAATCTTCACAATGCCCAGTCGCTGGGCGATGAGTTTCAGCGCAGTGATCGCGAACAGATGCCTGGCTGGTGCCGGCAGCAGACCGAAGCGGTCGATCAGCTCCACCTGCAGCGAATCCAGGTCGTCCTGGCTGGCGGCGCTGGCGATGCGTTTGTAGTTCACCAGCCGCATGTGGACGTCGGGAAGGTAGTCGTCGGGGATCAGTGCCGGCAGTCCCAGTTCGATTTCCGGTCCGTGTGCGAACGGGTCTTCCAGATCGGGCTCTTTGCCGGCCTTGAGCGCGGCCACTGCGCGGCTCAGCAGCTCGTTGTACAGCGTGAAGCCGACGGCCTGTATCTGACCGCTCTGTTCATCGCCGAGCAGTTCACCGGCACCGCGAATTTCCAGATCGTGCGTCGCCAGCGTGAAACCCGACCCGAGATCTTCCAGCGCGGCGATCGCATCCAGTCGCTTCTGGGCATCGGCCGTCATGGCCTGCTTCGGCGGTGCGATCATGTAGGCGTAGGCCTGATGATGCGAGCGTCCGACGCGACCGCGCAGCTGATGCAGCTGGGCAAGGCCGAGCTTGTCGGCGCGGTTGATGAGGATGGTGTTGGCGCTGGCCACATCGATGCCGCTTTCGATGATCGTGGTGCAGACCAGAACGTTGAAGCGTCGGTGGTGGAAATCCAGCATCACCTGCTCAAGCTCGCGCTCGGACATCTGCCCGTGCGCAACACGCAGTTCGGTTTCCGGCAGCAGTTCGGCCAGCTTCGATGCGATGGACTCGATGTTCTCGACGCGATTGTGCACGAAGTAGACCTGTCCGCCGCGACGGATCTCGCGCAGTACGGCGTCGCGTATCTGCCGGTCGCGCCATTCGCCGACGAAGGTCTTGACGGCCAGTCGGTCGGCGGGCGGCGTGGCGATGATCGACAGCTCACGCAGGCCGCCCAGCGTCATGTTCAGGGTGCGTGGAATCGGCGTGGCGGTCATGGTCAACACATCCACTTCGGCACGCAGCGCCTTCAGGCGTTCCTTGTGCTTGACGCCGAAGCGGTGTTCCTCGTCGATGATGACGAGCCCCAGATTGCGGAACGCCACTTCTCCGCCGAGCAGCTTGTGGGTGCCGATCACGATGTCGACGGTACCGGCGGTGAGCCCCTGAAGCGCTTCCTGAGTCTGTCGTGATGTGCCGAATCGCGACAGCTGTGCCACACGCACCGGCCAGTTCGCAAAGCGGTCCTGGAACGTGCGAAAGTGCTGTTGCGCGAGCAGGGTGGTGGGCACCAGCACCACCACCTGATAGCCGGCGTTCACGGCAATGAACGCGGAGCGCAGGGCGACTTCCGTTTTGCCGAAACCCACATCGCCGCAGATCACACGATCCATCGGTTGTTCACTGGCCAGATCGGCGAGCACCTGATCGATGGCTTCCTGCTGATCCTCGGTTTCCTCGAACGGAAATTCCATTACGAAGCGTCGATAGGCGTCGGCATCGCGCTGCATTTCGTGGCCGGACCGGGCCGCGCGGCGCGCATACAGGTTGAGCAGCTGCGCGGCGGTGTCGCGTGCCTTCTGCGCAGCCTTGCGGCGCGCCTTCGTCCACTGGTCCGACCCCAGGCGGTGCAGCGGTGCATGTTCGGGCGGTGCGCCCGTATAGCGGCTCACCAGATGCAGGCTCTGCACCGGCACGTAGAGTTTGTCGCCGTCGGCGTATTCCAGCAGCAGGAACTCCGTCGGCATGCCGTCCACGTCCAGTGTCGCCAGGCCGCGATAGCGTCCCACGCCATGGTCTTCGTGGACCACCGGTGCGCCGGCCCGCAGGTCGGTGAGTTCGCGGATGATGGTTTCCGGATCGCGTGCGGCGCGGCGCCGTCTGGCCCGCTGGCGTGCGCGTTCCAGGCCCAGCTGATCGGCGGTGAGTATGCGCAGGCCGTGGCCGGGCAACCGCAGCCCTTCGTCCAGCTCGCCGACGGTGACCGCCAGCGGCTCATCGCCGTCGACGAAGGCGGCCCAGTCCGGGACGACCGTTGCCCGATACTCGCGACCGCGCAGCAGTTCGGCCAGCATCTCGCGGTGTCCGGGCGAGGACGCGACAAGCAGTGTGCGGTCGCTCGCCGCGGCCTTCAGCCAGCGGTCGATGCGGTCGAGTTCGGCAGGTACTTCGCCGGTCAGTGCGTGTCCGGTGTCGGCGGTGAAACAGGGCACCTCGTCGTCGCAGTGACCGGCGGTGGCGAGTTCCAGCCGCAATGTCTGCAGGAGTCGCTCGCGCACCGCGGCCGGCGACCAGTACGCGGCCTCCGGCGCCAGCAGCGGGCGCTCGTTGTCGACGTTCATCTGTTCATGGCGATCGGCGATCAGTTCGAAAGTCTCGTCCAGTGCCGCCAGCGCGCCCTCCGGCATGATCACCAGGGCGTTGTCGGGCAGATAGTCGAACAGTGATACGGTCTGCTCGAAGAACAGCGGCAGATAGCATTCGATGCCGGCAGGCAGCAGCGCATCGGAGATGTCGCGATACACCGGACAGCGCCCCGGCTCCACGGCGAATGTGTCGCGGAAGCGCTGCCGGAATCCGCGGATGCCGTCGGCATCGAACGGAAACTCCCGCGCCGGCAGCACCTGAATGCGCCTGACCTCCTGCGTCGTCAGCTGGGTCTGCGGATCGAACTCGCGCAGCGACTCGATTTCGTCGTCGAACAGATCGATCCGCACCGGTGCGCCTGCGCCGCTGGGGAAGATGTCGAGCAGTGCGCCGCGGACGGCGATTTCGCCGGGGCCGGTGACCTGTTCAACGCGCTGGTAGCCATTGGCGGTGAAGCCGGCGATGGCCGCGTCGCGATCGAATTGCTGTCCGGCATGAAACATGACTGCGCGCGCGGCGATGAATTCGCGCGGCGGCAGCCGGTTCATCAGCGTGGAGGCGTCTGTCAGCACCGTGACCGCCGCGCCGCTGTGCAGGCTGTGCAGGACGCGCAGGCGATCCGCTATCAGATCCTGTGGTGGCGAGAACGGCTCATAGGGCAGTGTTTCGTAGTCGGGGAAGCGATGCGGCGCGTTACCGGCGAAAAACGCAATCTCCCGCTCCAGCCGATCGGCTTCCGCGGCCGTCGCCGCGACGATCAGCACGGGACCGTCGTGACGTGCGCAGGCTTCGGCCGCCGCCAGCGCCATGGCCGCGCCATACAGCGGCGTCCAGCGCACCAGCGGGCGACGGGGTTTGGGCAGCTTGAGCCCGGTGAGCAACGGGCCGGAAGAAGGCGGCAGAGTCATTGAGCGATGGGGCGAGACCTCGGGGGCCGGGCATTATCGCTGAAATCGCCGCAGCGGATCGAATCGGTGCCGGGAAGGCCCGGAGCCTGCGCCGCAGGCCCGGACTGCTGGCGGCGTGCGGCTAGCGCCGCGCGACGGCGTGAATCACCTGGCGGTGCTCGAAGTAGACGATGAAGTCGGGGTACTCCCAGCGCGTGATCGGGGGTTCGCCTATCGCGCCGCGGCGCGCCTGTGGCTGACCGAAAGTCGACTCCACGCGCTCCATGGTCATGCCGCGGCTGGGCCGCTCGGGCACCACCTGTGCGCTGCGCTCGAGCTGGTCGATCAGCAGTACGTCCGCGGTGGCCAGCGGGGCACAGCAGGCAAGCAGCAGAACTATCGCAGTTTTTCGCAACATGATCGTTTCTCCCGGAATGCGTGGAAATATAGCATCCGCGCGAAGGCTGGCGTTGGCCGTTCGGCGTGATTTTGAGCGCTGGATCACAGTTCCGGCGACCGGCGGCTTCGCCGGCGGTGGCAGTCGGCGTGGCCCGGCTATGGTTTAATGCCGCACGATGTTCCAGCCGGTCGAATGCTTCATCGGATTGCGTTATGTGCGCTCACGCCGCCGTCGCGGCGTGGTGTCGTTCATGACCGGTGCGTCGCTGATCGGCATCGCGCTGGGCGTGGCCGCGCTGATCGTGATCCTGTCGGTGATGAATGGCCTGGAGACCGAGCTGCGCAACCGCCTGCTGAGCATGAGCGCCGGCGCCCGGGTCTGGGTGCCGGTTACCGGTATGGAGCAGTGGCAGAGTGCCCGGCAGCTGCTGGCGCAGGAGCCGGGCGTCGCGGGTGTGGCGCCCTATGTGATGCTCGAGGGCATGCTCAGTCTGGGCGCCAATCTCAAGCCGGTGATCACGCGCGGCATTGCGCCGGACGAGGAGTCCGCCGTCTCCGATCTCACCCGCTTCATCGATGCCGATACGCTGGCGATGCTGCAGCCGGGCAGCCGGGCGGTGATTCTCGGGCGGCTGCTCGGGCTGAACCTGGGTGCCAACGAAGGCGACCGCGTGAACCTGGTGGTGCCGCGGGTGCAGGGTGGCCGACTGATGCCCACGCTGGCGAGTTTTCGCGTCGCCGGGTTCTTCGAGGCGGGCTTGCAGGATCACGATGGACAGCTGGCGCTGATCCACATCGATGATGCCGCGGACCTTGCCGGCCTCGGCGATCGCGTCGAAGGCCTTGCCGTGCGCATGCATGATCCGATGGCGGTGCGCGGCCTGGGACCGCGGGTGGCTGCGCTGTTCGGCGAGGGCCATGAATACACCGACTGGACGGAAGAACACCGCAATCACTTTCGCGCGATCCGCATCGAGAAAACGATGATGACCGTGATCCTGATGTTCATCGTTGGTGTGGCCGCGTTCAATATCGTTGCGTCGCTGATGATGGTGGTGACCGACAAGGAACGCGACATAGCGATTCTCAGGACATGCGGTCTGGAACCCAACCGTGTCGCCAGAATCTTCCTCGTGCAGGGGCTGGTGATCGGTGTTGCCGGCACCCTGCTCGGCACTTCGCTGGGCCTGGCGCTGGCTTTCAATGTCGATACCGTCCTGCCGTGGCTGGAAGCAGCATTCGGCTTTCAGATCATGCCCGGTGATGTCTACTACGTGACCGATCTGCCATCGGAGGTGCACTTCCTCGACGTATTGCTGGTTTCCTCGCTGGCATTCGCGGTAGCCGTGCTGGCCACCCTCTATCCGGCGCGGCGGGCCGCGGCCATCGCGCCGGCGCAGGTGCTGCGGTACGAATGATGATCAGGCAGCCGTATCAGATCTCAGTTGCGCTCCGTTATCTGCGTGCCCGCAGTCGCAACGGATTTATCTCATTCATCTCCGCAGTTTCCATGATTGGCATCGGTCTGGGTGTTGCGGTACTAATCGTCGTGTTGTCGGTGATGAATGGTTTCGAACATGAACTGCAGCAGCGCATTCTCGGCATCGTTTCCGATGCAACGATTACCGGCCTGGAGGCACCGCTGGACGACTGGCGGGACACGCGTGAACGCGCACTGCTGCAGGAAGACATCGTTGCCGCGGCTCCGTTCATCGAGGGGCAGGGTCTGTCGGTGGCGGGCGAGGCGGTGGCCGGCGTTGCGATTCGTGGCATCGAGCCGACGCTGGAAGGGCAGGTGACGGGCATCGCGGGCATGATGGTGGCAGGCCGACTCGAGGCGCTGGTGGCCGGTGAATTCGGCATCGTCATCGGCGGCCGGCTGGCCGATCAGCTTGGCGTTGCGACGGGCGACCGTGTGGTGCTGGCGCTCGCCGAAGCCATCGTCACGCCTGCCGGGATGATGCCGCGCACCCGCTCGTTCACCGTCGTCGGCATCTTCGATGCGGGCATGTATGAGTACGACCGCGGCCTCGTGTTTGTTCACCTGGAAGACGCGGCACGGCTGTTTCGTACCGATGGCCGGGCGCATGGCCTGAAGCTGGCGGTCACGGATATCTATTTCGCCGGACGCAGTGTGCGCGATCTGGCGCTGGCGCTGGGCGGTGGTTACTACATCAGCGACTGGACGCGGCAGCATGTGAACTTCCTGCGTTCGATCCAGCTGACGAAGGGCATCATGTTCGTGGTGCTGTCGCTGGTGATCGGTGTCGCGGCGTTCAACATCGTGTCGACGCTGGTGATGGTGGTGCGGGAGAAGCGCGGCGATATCGCCATCCTGCGCAGCATGGGTGCGCCGCCGTCGTCGATCATGGCGGTGTTTGCCACGCAGGGCACGCTGATCGGCGTATTCGGCACCGCGTTCGGACTGGCACTGGGGCTGCTGGTCACCAGCCAGCTGGAGAATATTGTGGCGTTGCTGGAGGCATGGATGAATACCGATCTGGTGACCGGTGAGGTCTACTGGCTGAGCGACCTGCCGACCCAGGTTCGTGTGGTCGAGGTGCTGCAGATCTGCGTGCTGGCCGCGGCGCTGGCGGTGGCGGCCACGTTCTATCCGGCACTGGCCGCGGCGCGTCAGGCGCCGGCGGAGGCGCTGCGTCATGACTGAGGCACGCAGAACGCCCGATGCCGACGTGGTGCTGTCGGCCAGCGGCCTGACAAGGCGTTTCGTGGAAGGCAGCCGCACGCTGGATGTGCTGCGCGGCGTGGATCTGACCGTGCGCGCCGGCGATCGCATCGCGATTATCGGCGCGTCGGGTTCGGGCAAGACCACGCTGCTGCAGCTGCTGGGCGGGCTGGATGAGCCGACCGCCGGCGAAGTCACGGTGGGTGGTGAATCAATGAATCACCTGAGTCAGACGGCGCGCGGCCGGCTGCGCAATCGGGCGCTGGGCTTTGTTTACCAGTTCCATCATCTGCTGCCGGAGTTCACCGCGCTGGAGAATGTGGCGATGCCGCTGCTGGTGCGTGGTGACCGGCCGGCGTCCGCGCGGTCACAGGCGGTGGACATGCTGGAGCGCGTCGGGCTGGCCGAGCGGCTCACGCATCGCCCCGGGCAGCTGTCCGGAGGTGAACGGCAACGCACGGCCGTGGCACGCGCCCTGGTAACGAAGCCGGCCGTTGTGCTGGCCGATGAACCCACCGGCAATCTCGACCGCAGCACCGGTATGCGGGTGTTCGACCTGCTGCTCGAACTCAATACCGCGCTGGCGATCAGTCTGGTCGTCGTTACGCATGACCCCGATCTCGCCGCACGCATGGACAGCGTGCTGGAGCTCGAGGATGGCGTGCTCGTCGGGCGCTGAGCGCAGCAAAGCGGATCACAACGCCGGCGCGGGCCGGCGCCCCGGTCTCGGGCTGCCGGCGGTTGCCCTGCTGTGGCTGGCCGGTACCATGCTGCTGCATCAGCTGCCGCGGCTGCCCGATCCTGCGTGGTATCCGGCGTTGCTGGCCATTGCCGTCGGTGCCGCGATCCCGTGGCGCACACGCGGACTGTGCTGGCTGATCGCCGGATTCTGTCTGGCCGGCATCGCAGCCGAACTGCGTCTGGCGGATCGCCTGCCGGCGGAACTGGCGGGTGGGGACTTTCGTGTGCAGGGCTGGGTGGACGCCTTCCCCGACAGCACACCTGAGCGGCAGCGGTTCTCTTTCACGGTCACTCACGCCGACCACCCCGACGTGCCGCGCCGACTGCGGATCAACTGGTACGACACCGATCGCGACCTGCGCCCCGGGGATGGCCTGGACATCGTCGTACGCCTGCGGCGGCCACGCGGCACGATGAATCCCGGCGGCTTCGACTATGAGCGCTGGTTGTTCATCTCAGGCTACGGCGCCACCGGCTATGTGCGTTCGGGCGATCTGTCCGACGCCATTCCCGAATCCGTGCGGCGCAGCTGGCTGCGGACACGCGCCGCGCTGGCGCAGCGGCTGGACACGGCTGCCGGCGGTGGCGATGCGGCCGCCCTGCTCGTGGCACTGTCGCTGGGCGAGCGCAGCGGGTTCGACGACGGGCACTGGACGCAGCTGCGGCGCACCGGCACCAGTCATCTGGTGGCGATCTCGGGCATGCACGTCGGGCTGATCGCCGCGCTGGTGTTCGTTGTCGTTCGACGTCTGTGGCTGCACATGCCCGGGACGCTCGCGCATCACGATCTGGAAGCGGCCGGACTGGCCTCGCTGGCGGCCGCGGCGCTCTATGCGGCGCTCGCGGGCTTCGCGATTCCCACGCAGCGGGCACTGATCATGGTTGCGGTGGCGCTGGTCATTACCATCAGCCGGCGTCACACCGGTCTGTTCAGCGGCCTTGCGATGGCGTTGCTGGCGGTGATTGTTTTCGATCCGCTGGCACCGCTCAGCGTGTCGTTCTGGATGTCGTACTTCGCGGTACTGCTGCTGCTGATGACCGCGATGAGCCGACTGGTTGTCGATCGCGGTCGCACGCGGCTGGCCGGCGTGCGGACCCGCGCGATGCAGCTGGCGAGTCTGCAATGGTATGTGTCGCTGGGACTGACACCGCTGGTGGCGCTGTACTTCGGCGAATTCTCGGTGGTGTCGCCATTCGTGAATTTCGTCGCCATTCCGTTCTTTTCGCTGCTGCTGGTGCCCGGCACGCTGCTGGCTGCTCTGCTGATATCGATCCATGAACCGACGGGATCGCTGCTGGTGATGGCCGTCGCCTGGCTGGCGGAGTGCACCTGGCTGGCTCTGGGCAGCGTGGCGGCATGGTCGTGGTCGGCCTTCGATCTGCCCGGTGCGTCCGCCGCCGTATACGCGGTCGCCGTGGCGGCCGTGCTGCTCGCGGTGCCGGCGCACCCGCTGGCGGGGCGACGCCTGTTGTGGCTGGCGCTGCTGGTGCTGGCGTGCCAGCCGCGGACCGACAGTCTGCGCAGCGGCGAGCTGCGCGCGGTGGTGCTGGATGTGGGCCATGGTCTGGCCGTACTCGTGCGCACCGCCAGCCACAGTCTCGTCTACGACGCCGGTGCGCGGTATCGCAGCGGCTTCGACAATGGCACCGAGGTCGTGATCCCGGCAATCCGGGTGCTGGACCTGCCGCCACCCGCCACAGTCGTCATCAGTCACGATCACAATGATCACACCGGCGGCATCGCCGCGGTGCTCGCCGCCTATCCGCACGCCCGGGTGCTGAAAGGGCCGGACGTGGAGGAGCCCGAAGGCGAGGTCTGTGAAACAGGCAGGACGTGGGTCTGGGACGATGTCGTGTTCACCGTGCTGCACCCGGCGCCGGAGTTTCCGTGGCGTGGCAACGAAAGCTCGTGCGTGCTGAAGATCAGCGCCGCTGGTGGCTCGATGCTGATCACCGGCGATATGGAGGGCCATGGCGAACGGTCGATACTGGATGATCCGGCGCTGCAGTCGGATGTGATTGTCGTTGGCCATCACGGCAGCCGGACGTCATCCTCGCAGCCGTTTGTCGACAGGGTGCGTGCGGCACATGCACTGATCTCCGTGGACTATTACAGCCGCTGGCAGTTTCCGGATCCTGGCGTGCGCCGCCGCTGGCTTCAGGCCGGCGCGCAGGTGCATGTGACGGGTGAGGTGGGTGCGCTGTCGGTCGACATCGGTTCTGACGGTGTGCGTGTACTGGCAAACAGATTGCATCGGCCACGTTACTGGCAGGCCGACACCATGCCCCTTTCTGGTGAATCAGGGGCAGGCGCGCTATAGTTCAGGCCAATTTCGGAGACGATGGGTTTCTCATGCCAGAGATCGTGCAAGCCGGCGGCTGGCTCATGCTGCCGATCATTGCGTGCTCGATTGTTGCTGCCGGCATTATCCTTGAGCGCCTGTGGACGCTGAATCCGAAACGTGTCCTGCCCAAGGATCTGACCGCCGATGCGTGGGACCGGGTCAGCAGCAATCGTCTCGATCGCGACTACCTGGCTGAGCTGCACGCCAGCTCGCCGCTGGGTCAGGTGCTGGCGGCCGGACTGGTGAATCGCCACGCGTCGCGTGAGGTGATCAAGGAAAGCATCGAGGACAGCGGCCGCCACGTCGTGCACGATCTGGAGCGTCTGCTCAATTCGCTGGGCACGATCGCCGCCATTACGCCATTGCTGGGACTGCTGGGCACTGTTATCGGCATGATCAAGGTGTTCGCGGCGATTACCGCATTCGGCGTGGGCAATCCCGGTGTCCTGGCGGGCGGCATATCAGAAGCGCTGATCACCACGGCGGCCGGACTGAGCGTTGCGATTCCGGCACTGATCGCCTATCGCTATCTGCGCGGCCGCGTCAATGCGCTGGTGGTCAGCATGGAAAAGGAAGCAATGAAGTTGCTGGAAGCATTGCTGCAGCTTCAACAGTCGGAAATGCTGGCACGGGCCGATGAACCTTCGCAGTCGCTCAAGAGAAGAGCCTGAAATCAATCTGACGTCACTGATTGACGTCGTATTGTTGCTCCTCGTGTTCTTCATGGTGTCCACCAGTTTTGTGCGTGAGGCGGAAATCACCCTGCGTCTGCCGGAAGCGGCGTCCGAGACGCTGCTTGCCGAAACGCCCGATCCGCTGGAGATTACGATTACCGAGACCGGCGCCTATCTTGTCAATGGCCGGCCCCTGGTCAACAACGAACGACGTACCCTGCGCGCCGCCATCGAACGTCTTGCCGGCGATGAGCGTGGTGTCCCCGTCGTGATCCGCGCCGATGCCATGGCGACGCATCAGTCTGTGATTACGGCCATGGACGTGGCTGGCCAGCTTGGTTTCGTGGGAATCAGCCTCGTGACGGTCACGCCGTCCGATCGTCGCTGAATCGGGGTCCGATTATGGCAGGTTCAGAAGCGTCCGACGTCATCGGTGTGTATCGCCGCCTGCTCGGCTATCTCAAGCCGCATCGCTACGTCATTTTTGGCGCGATGCTGGCCAGTGCCATCTATGCGGCAGCCAACGGCGCGGTGCCCTTCATCATGGAGGCGATCACCGAACGACTGCAGGGTGAAGACACGGCTGGCGGTGCGCTGGGTATACCGCTGGCGATCCTGCTGGTATTCGCCGTTCGCGGCTCCATGGACTTTCTGTCGGTCGTTGGCCTGAGCTGGGTGGGCCGCTCGGTGATACACGACATGCGCCGGCAGCTGTTCGCTCACTATCTGAACCTGCCGGTGAGGTTCTTCGATACCACGACGTCGGGCAACCTGATTTCCAAACTGACGTACAACACCGAGCAGGTCTCCGAGGCGATCTCCACCGCGATCGTCACCGTCACCAAGGACTCGCTGACCATACTTCTGATGATTGTGATGATGATCTACTACAGCGCCAAGCTGACGCTGCTGGTGGCCGTGATTGCGCCGATCATCGCGATGATGGTCAACTACATGAGCAAGGCCTTCCGGCGCTACGGCACGCGCATCCAGAATTCCATGGGCGATGTCACCCGCGTCACCGAGCAGTCGCTGCATGGCCAGCGGATCATCAAGGTGTTCGACGGTCACAACTATGAACAGAAGCAGTTCGGCGGCATCAATCGCAAGAACTTCCGGCTCAACGTCCGCCTCGTTGCCACGCGGGCGGCGGGCGACTTCCTGACCCAGTTCACCGTTGCCTTCGGTTGCGCCGCGATCATCTTTCTGGCGTTCTCGGACTGGGTCGCGCAGGACCTTTCGGTGGCCGAATTCATGGCCTTCATTACAGCCATGGCAATGCTGCTGCCGCCCCTGAAGCGGCTGACCAACATCAATGTTGCAGTGCAGCGCGGCATCGCCGCCGGTCAGAGCGTGTTCGAGCTGCTCGATTCGCCGGCCGAAATCGATACCGGTACGGTGCCGCTGGATCGGGCGCGCGGCGATGTCGAATACCGGGATGTGACATTCAGTTACGACCAGCGCAAGGGCGGTGTGCTGAAGCAGGTGCACTTCTCGGTGCCGGCGGGCCAGACCTGCGCCGTCGTCGGGCGTTCGGGCAGCGGCAAGTCGACGCTGGTCAGTCTGCTGCCGCGATTCTATGAAGTCGGCAGCGGCCAGATCCTGCTGGATGGCGAGGATATCCGCAGCTACCCACTGAGCGATCTGCGTCGCCAGATCGCGCTGGTCAGCCAGGATGTCGTGCTGTTCGATGACACGATTGCGAACAACATCGCCTATGGCGGGCTTGCCGGGCACACGCGCGAGGACATCGAGCGTGTGGCGGAGGCGGCCTACGTGGCCGAGTTCGCCGCCGAGCTGCCGGACGGGCTGGATACCGAGGTGGGCGAACGCGGCGTGCTGCTGTCCGGTGGGCAGCGCCAGCGCATAGCGATTGCGCGCGCGCTGCTCAAGAATTCGCCGGTGCTGATTCTGGACGAGGCGACCTCGGCGCTGGATACGGAATCCGAGCGCCGTGTGCAGGGCGCATTGAGTTACCTGATGCAGGGCCGCACTACGCTGGTGATCGCGCATCGTCTGTCGACGGTGGAAAACGCCGATCGCATCATCGTCATGCATGACGGAGAGATCGTGGAAACGGGCACGCACAGCGAACTGATGGCTCGTGACGGTCACTATTCGATACTGCGCAGACTCCAGTTCAGCGAATAGCGATGCGGGACCGGCTCGCGCGATGGCTTGAGTCAGTCTGGTACGGTCGCGGGTTCGGACGCTGGCTGCTGTGGCCACTGGCCCTGTTGTATCGCATCCTGAGCAGCTGGCGGCGCACACGCTATCTGCGGGGTGCCCGTCCGGTCTTTACCTGTGCGGTGCCGGTGATCGTGGTCGGCAACATCACGGCTGGCGGCACCGGCAAAACGCCGCTGACGGTGTGGCTGGTGCAGGCGCTGGCCGGGCAGGGGCTGCGATGCGGCATTGTCAGTCGAGGCTATGGCGGCCAGTCACCGGCGTGGCCGATGGAAGTGCTGCCGGATTCGTCTGCTGAACTGGCGGGCGATGAGCCGGTGCTGCTTGCACGTCGTACGGGTGTGCCGGTGGTGGTGGCGCCTGACCGTGTAGCGGCTGTGCGCAGGCTGATGGCAAGGCATACGGTCGACGTCGTGATCGCCGACGACGGCCTGCAGCACTATCGCCTGGGGCGCGACTTCGAGATCGCCGTCGTCGACGGCATGCGTGGGTTTGGCAATGGCCTGTGTCTGCCGGCCGGGCCATTGCGCGAGACACCTGATCGACTGCAGCATGTGCAGGCGCTGGTGGTGAACGGCGGCAGCCGTGCTGTGATTCCGCAGCACCTCGCGGTACCGGTTTACCAGGTACACATGGTCGCCAGCAGGGTTTGTGATCTGGCCGGCGACGGGCTTCGCGAGCTTGACGCCTTCCGCGGCATGCGCGTGCACGCCGTGGCGGGTATCGGTCGGCCGGAGTCGTTTTTCGAATTGCTCAGGTCATCGGGAATCGACGTCACCGAGCATGCATTCGGCGATCACGCGCGCTTCACGCGAAGCGATCTGGAGTTCGGCGATGATGCGCCGATACTGATGACGGAAAAGGATGCGGTGAAGTGCGGCGCACTGGCGCGACCGGGCATGTGGTATGTCAGCGCGGATCTGGCCTTCCCCGACAACGACGGCGGCACACTGCTGGCGAGCATCAACGAGGTTCTGGAGAGTCGTCGCTCATGACAGCCGTGGATTTTGTGGCGGTAATCCCTGCGCGGTACGCGTCCACCCGATTGCCGGGCAAGCCGCTTGCGGACATTGGCGGCAGACCGATGATTGCCTGGGTCCATGAACTCGCCTGTGCCAGTGGCGCCGGTGAAGTCGTGGTGGCAACCGACGATGAGCGTATCGCCGCGGCATGTCGCGCGTTCGGCGCCGATGTCGAGTTCACATCCGCCGATCACGTCAGCGGCACCGACCGCATCGCCGAGGTGGCGCGTCGCCGACAGTGGCCCGACAGGCGCATCATCGTCAACGTGCAGGGCGACGAACCGTTGCTGCCCCCGCCATTGATCACCCAGGTGGCACGGCTGCTCGACGCAAGACCCGAGGCCGCGATGGCGACACTGGTCACACCATTCACCCGAGAGACCGACTGGCGCGATCGCGATACCGCCAAGGTGATTGTCGATAGCGAAGGATGGGCGCTGTACTTCAGCCGTGCCGCGATTCCGTTCGTGCGAGATGGCGGCATGCCCGAGTCGGCGTTGCGTCATATCGGCCTGTATGCCTACCGGGCATCCGACCTTCAGGCGGTGGCCGCGGAACCGGCGTGCAGTCTGGAGACTGCCGAGCGGCTCGAGCAGCTGCGCGTACTGTGGATGGGCAAGCGAATCGCTGTGGCGGTCGCCGAACAGATGCCGCCGCGTGGCGTGGACAGTGAGGCGGACCTGAACGATGTGCGACGGCTGGTGGCGCAGCGGATCAGCGAAGGCGGGACTGTTCGGTAAGTTACAATGCAGCCACCTTGATCACCACAGCCCGGATGCAGACGTCTTGAAACCCCTGTTCGACAGATTGAAGCGATCGCTCCCGGGCCGCGCCAGTGAGCCGGTCGAGCACCCCGAAACGGAGCAGGCCCCTGCGCATCGCGTACTGTTCGTATGCATGGGCAATATCTGTCGATCACCCACGGCCGAAGGTGTATTCCGCAAGGCGGCAGCCGAACATGCACCGGATCTCGTCGTCAGCGTTGACTCGGCCGGCACCCACGGTTACCACGTTGGCGAGCCGCCCGATCCTCGCGCGGTGCGCGCGGCCATGCGTCGCGGTGTTGATATCAGTGAACTGCGCGCTCGAATCGTCGTGCCGGAAGACTTTCAGCGCTTCGATCTGCTGCTCGCCATGGACGAGCTGAACGTCGCCATGCTGCACGATCTTGGCGGCACCGACCACGAGCAGCGTGTTCGACTGCTGCTGGACTTTGCACCTGACACTGGCCGCTCATCAGTGCCCGATCCCTACTACGGTGGCAGCAATGGATTCGAGCACGTCCTCGACCTGGTCGAAGAGGCCTCACTGGGTCTGCTGCGTCATCTCAGGGAGAGGTCCGTAACCTGATCCGGAACCCTGGCAGCCCGTCGGACTCAGGACATCATCGCAATCGATGGACCTGAGTCCGACGGGCCGCTAGCCGCTAGCCAGGATTCGTCCGCCCGGCATCGCTATCCGGCTGCGTTGCCTTCGGGCTGCCGTTTTCTGAGGGCGCAGACGAAGGCGCGGCGCGCGGTTTGCTTTCCCTCGGGACTGGCGGCGCACTGCCGGCATCTGCTTCACTGCTGCCCGATGGCCCGTTGTTCGCGGGCTTTGATTTTTCGGGCGCGGGCGCGGGCGCGGGCGCAGGTGCAGGCGCAGGTGCAGGCGCAGGTGCAGGTGTTGGTACGACAGCAGGCGCAGCAGCAGCAACGGCAGGAGCAGGAGCCTGTGGTGCCGCCTCAGGCGCCGCGCGTGCCGCTTCAGGTGGCGCAGCAGGCGGCTCGCGGCGCTGCTCGCGGCCGGATGCCTCTTGCGGCTGGTCGGATGCCGGGGTTGAAGTCTGATGTCGTTCGCTGTTGGGGCGCGATTCGTCTGAACGCTCAGACTTCGGTGTGTTGCGTTCGGTGTCGAAGTCACTGCCATTGCGTTGGTTGGCGGTACGAGGACTCTCACCTGAGTCCTGCCCCGACTGACCCGAACTCTGTGAAGCCGGACCTGAGCTGTGATTCGCGCTCTGGTCTGAAGGCGAAGCCTGACCGGCGCTCTGTTCAGCGCCGGTACCTGCAGCACCGGCGCCAGACGCGCCAGACGCGCCGTCCTGGCGGCGGCTGGTGCCTGATCCACGGCGTCCCCTGGATCGTCGGCTGCGGCCGGATCCGCTGCCCTGACCCTGACCCTGACCCTGACCCTGACCTTGGCCGGAGCCGCGGCCCTGCTGGCTTCCAGCCTGCTGACCGGTCTGACTATCGGCCGGTGAAGCCGCCTTGTCGGCCGGCTCGTCGCCGCGTGGCTCGCCGCGTGGTTCGCTGCGTGCGTTGCGACCGCGTCGGGCCGGACCGCGATCCCTGTCCTTGTCACCACGGCTGCGGTCACGATCCCGACCTCGCCGCTGGCCCTGGCCCTGACCGCCGCGACGGGAATCACCGTCCTTGTCATTGCGTTCGCGCGTGGAACTGCGCCGCTTGTCGTTGCGCTTGTTCGTATCTGTCCTGGTGGCTGCTGCATCGCCGGCGCCGAACAGCCATGTGAACAGGCGACGGATGACACCAGGTCCTGCGACGACGGCTTTGACCGGCTCTTCGCTGGTCGGAGGGTAGGGTGCGGGCGCTGGCGGCAGCACGGCCGCAACGGCGGCCTCCGGGGCAAGCGGCTTGCGTTTGGATTCCTCGTAGGCGTCCGCCGGGTCCTCGGCAGGCTCGGTCAGCTTGTAACTGGTGGCACTGTTTTCCGGCAGTCCCGCTTCGTCGTCGCGCACGCGTCGAATCGAGTAGTTGGGCGTCTGCAGTGCCGGGTTGCCGATCAGGACGATATCAACTTCATTGCGTTCCTGGATGCCGTGCACCCAGTCGCGCTTTTCGTTCAGCAGGTAGTTGCCGACTTCGACAGGCAGCTGCGCAATGACCCTGAACGTGCGGTCCTTGCGGGCTTCTTCGCCAACCAGGCGCAGCACGGCCAGCGCCAGCGACTCGATGCTGCGGACGTTGCCGGTGCCGTTGCAGCGCGGGCAGACCGACTGCGTGGACTCTTCCAGCGACGGGCGCAGCCGCTGCCGCGACAGTTCCAGCAGTCCGAAGCGCGAGATTCTGCCGATCTGGATGCGTGCACGGTCCTGTTTGACGGCATCGCGCAGACGGGTTTCCACGTCACGCTGATTGCGGTGCGGCCCCATGTCGATGAAATCGATGACGATCAGTCCACCCAGGTCGCGTATGCGCAGCTGGCGCGCGATTTCGTCGGCGGCTTCCAGGTTGGTGTTGAACGCCGTGTCTTCGATGTCACCGCCCTTGGTGGAGCGGGCCGAGTTGATGTCGATGGCGGTGAGCGCTTCGGTATGGTCGATCACGATGCTGCCGCCCGAAGGCAGGTGCACCTTGTGCGCAAACGCCGATTCGATCTGGCTTTCGATCTGGAAACGCGTGAACAGCGGTACGGTGGGGTCTTCGTACAGCTTCAGCTTGCGCAGGCTCTGCGGCAGCACACGTTCCATGAAGTCCTGAGCTTCCTTGAACACGCCTTCGTCGTCGATCAGGATTTCTCCGATGTCGTTGGAGAAATAGTCCCTGAGCGCGCGCACGATGGCGTTGCCTTCCTGATAGATCAGGAATGGAGCAGGGCGGGTGACGACCACCTGCTTGATCGAATCCCAGACGTTGAGCAGGTACTCGAGGTCCCACTTCAGTTCTTCCGTGCTGCGGCCGACGCCGGCCGTGCGTACGATGCAGCCCATGCCGTCCGGCGGCGCCAGGTCTTCCAGCGACTGGCGGATGATGTCGCGGTCCTCGCCGATGATGCGGCGGGACACGCCACCGGCACGGGGATTGTTCGGCATCAGGACGATGAAGCGGCCGGCGAGGCTGACGAAGGTGGTGAGTGCGGCGCCCTTGGTGCCACGTTCTTCCTTGTCGACCTGGACGACGATCTCCTGGCCTTCGCGGAGGACGTCACGGATCTGTACGCGGCCACCGGCTTCAGGTTCACGAACGAAGTATTCGCTGGAGATTTCCTTGAGTGGCAGGAACCCGTGGCGCTGTGCGCCATAGTCGACGAACGCGGCTTCGAGACTGGGCTCTATGCGGGTGATTCTTCCCTTATAGATGTTAGCCTTGCGTTGTTCGCGTGAAGGTACCTCGATATCAAGATCGTAAAGCTTCTGGCCATCGACCATGGCCACACGCAACTCTTCCTGCTGAGTTGCATTGACTAGCATGCGTTTCATAAACCCTCAGAATGTTACGGGCAACCCGAACAACTGCCTGCAGCGGTTGCTCCGCGAGCTCAGGCAGGGGGGATTGACTGGCCATGTGCCGTCTCATGATGTTCGCCCCTGGGTCCGAATTGCCTTGTTGAAAAGTAGTATTGGCCGTGATCCGGCGTTGTGATGCCGGATATGCTGTCGTCGGGACGTGCGGCCTGTGTGCCGCTCGCCGGCTCAGATCGGCCGACCATCCAAAAAACTGTCGTACTGTACGTGGCGGTCGGACTGTGCCGGCCGCAAAAACAACTTCCGGTGCTTTTTACCGGAGTTTCTCCGAGTCATGCGGCACGCTGTCGGCGGCCACAATTGGCGGTTAACATAGCATATCACACGAAGTCTCAATCACAATTCTAAGCCGTTGAATCATCCGGACAAACCGACAAATCCCGGGGTCACCTACCGGGAGGTGGATACCGACACCGCAGGGCAGCGACTGGACAATTTCCTGATCGCCCACCTGAAGGGTGTGCCACGCACGCTGGTCTATCGTCTGATCCGTTCCGGTCAGGTGCGGGTCAATTCCGGCCGCAGTCAGGCCAGCTACCGGGTGCAGGCCGGCGATCGCATCCGTGTTCCGCCCGTGGTGCGACGCCAGCCGACAGCCGTGACCGCGCCACCTGAAGGCCTGGGATGGCTGACGCAGTGCATCATCCACGAAGATGAGCGGCTGCTGGTGCTGGACAAGCCGGCAGGTCTGGCAGTGCACGGTGGCAGCAGCATCAATCTGGGCGCCATCGAAGCGCTGCGGGTGCTCAGGCCGGAGCTGGCGGGCGCCGAGCTGGTGCACCGACTGGACAGGGCAACATCCGGCTGTCTGCTGATCGCCAAACGCCGGCCCGTCCTCAGGCAGCTGCACTCGCTGCTGCGCGATGGCGCGATGGAGAAGCGCTATCTGGCTTTGGTGCGTGGGGTGTGGCCGCAGGGCCGCAGGGAAGTGGACCTGCCCCTGCTCACGCGGCGCAACGCGGCTGGCGACACGCGCGTTGTCGTCGATGACACGGGCAAGACGGCATTGAGCCGTTTCGAAGTGCTGGAGACGTATGACGATCATGCGACGCTGGTTCGGGTTTCGCTGCCGACCGGGCGCATGCATCAGATTCGTGTGCATGCGGCACATGTCGGACATCCGGTTGCCGGCGATACGCGCTACGGCGACCACGACTGGAACACGCGGCTGACGCGGCTTGGCCTGAGCCGCATGTTCCTGCACGCATCGGCGGTGTCATTCCGCTGGCCGGACAGCGGTGAAAGGTTCGCCATCGGCGCGCCGCTGCCGCAGGCACTTCTCCAGTTGCTCGACCGGCTGCGCGGCCCGCAGGCGGCGATCGCGTCAACCTGACGCCGGCCGTTTCAGTACCGGGCAGCCCGCGGTGGTGAGCGCGCCGCTGAGCCAGATCAGCGGCAGGCCGATCAGGGCGGTGGGGTCGGTGCTGCGGATCTGCTCGAACAGCGCGATGCCGGCGCCTTCGACCCTGAAGCCTCCGGCGCAGTCGTAAGGCTGGTCCAGATGCAGGTAGCCGGCCAGCTCCGGCTCGCCGAGCCTGCGAAAACGAACCGTCGTTTCGTCCATGCCATGCAGGCGCCGGTCGTCGTACAGGACGGTCACGGCCGTATGAAACACCACTTCGCGACCCTGGCAGGCCAGCAGCTGACGCAAGGCGACCTCATGGCTGCCGGGTTTGCGCAGCAGCGCACCATCCAGTGAAGCGACCTGGTCCGAGCCAATGACCACGACGTCGGCCCCGGCCATTTCGCCGCTGCGGACTCTGGACAGCACCGCCCGGGCTTTGGCTTCGGCCAGTCGTGCGGCCATGACTGCCGGTGACTCCCCGGAAATCGCCTGTTCGGGAACATCGGCGATTACGACATCGAATGGCAGCTTCAGCCGGCCCAGCAGTTCGCGCCGGTAGCGCGAGGACGAGCCAAGTATCAGGCGTTTGTGTGGCTTTTCAGAAGGTTCGGGCATGGGCAACTGTTGAACGGTCATACAGGTAACGGTCAGGCGGCTGGCGGCGGCCTGTACGGTGATCGGGGCAGAACAATGGCTGTCGGCGCGGTCTGGCACATTTCGTAAGCTTCGGTTTTGACAGTATAAACGTGAGAACGTATGATGCCGCGCCTATGCCGGGCCCGCTGCACAGGTGGTATAGTCTGCCGGATCTGCAGACACTGGGTCAGCGTGCGGCTGAGTTTGCCGATGATATACGTCTGCAGAGTCTGAAGCGCCTGGCCGGCCTGCTGCATGCCAATGATGGTTGTGTCGGCGCAAGTATGGGAATCGAACTGCTTCCCGGAGGATGGATCGCGCTGCACCTGCGGTGCGAAGCTTCTCTGGAGCTGTTGTGCCAGCGATGCCTGCATCCGATGACTTTCTCCATGTCGCCGCAGACGCGATTGGTGGCGGTCGAGTCCGATGCGATGGTGTCGCGCGTGCCGGAGGGATTCGAGCCGCTGGTCCTGGAACAGGACCGTCTGCGCCCTGCGGATTTGATAGAGGACGAACTGTTGCTGGGCCTGCCGCTGGTGCCCAGACATGCGACGGATGCTGACTGCGATCGTGCACGACAGCGATCGTCATGACATTGTGGTGATGGCCTGGATTCCAGGGCGTGAGTTTCAGGGTTCGTGGCGACCATAGACTGTTCGCCCTCAAGTGATACACGGAGAGTTTGACCATGGCTGTACAGAAAAGGCGCAAGACCCCGTCGCGACGTGATATGCGACGAGCTCACGATGCGCTGACAGGGCCGACACTGTCGGTTGATCCGGTTACCGGTGAAACCCACAGGCGCCATCACATCACCGCAGACGGCTATTACCGCGGCCGCAAAGTCGTTGAGCTGCGCGAACACGCTGAAGAAGACGAAGCCTGAGCGTGGCGCGGGTGATCGCGCCAGACAGGTTTTCGTCCCGCGTTCACGAACCTTCAGTCACTGACAGATTCAAGACGCCATGAGTCGCAAGGTCACAATTGCCTTGGACGCGATGGGCGGCGACCACGGCCCCGATGTGGTCGTTCCCGCAGCGCTCGCCACTCTGGAAAAGGACGATTCCGTCAGCCTGGTTCTGGTCGGATTGCCTGAAGTGCTGGAACCGGTGGAAAAGCAGGCCGACGGCAAGTATGGCGACCGTCTGCGTTTTCGCGGCGCGTCCCAGGTGGTCGGCATGGACGAGCATCCCGGCGAAGCCCTGCGTCGCAAGAAAGACTCTTCACTGCGCATCGCGATCGAACTGGTGAAATCCGGCGAGGCCGATGCCTGCGTCAGTGCCGGCAATACCGGGGCGCTGATGGCCACCGCCCGTCACGTGCTCAAGACACTCCCCGGCATCGATCGACCAGCCATCATTGCTGCCGTGCCCGGGATCAAGGGCCCCACCTACATGCTCGACGTCGGTGCCAATGTCGGCTGCACGGCACACCAGCTGCTGCAGTTTGCTTTGATGGGTTCCATTGTCGCGGGCGACATTCTCGAGATCGAACGACCGCGTGTCGGACTGCTGAATGTGGGCATCGAGGACATCAAGGGTAACGACATCGTTCGTCAGGCTGGCGAGCTGCTGTCCGCCAGCGGCCTGAACTATGTGGGATTCGTCGAAGGTGACGGTATATTCCACGCTGATGTGGACGTGGTGGTCAGCGATGGCTTTGTCGGCAACGTCGCGATCAAGACCATGGAAGGCCTGGCCGCGATGATCGGTGCTTTCATGAAGCAGGAATTCCATCGCAATCCGCTGCGTCTGGCGCAGGGGTTTGCGGCGGGTTCCGCGCTGCATGCGATGCGCGCGCGACTGGATCCGCGTCGCTACAATGGTGCCAGTCTGGTGGGGCTCAACGGCGTCGTGCTGAAAAGCCATGGTGGCGCTGATCAGATGGCTTTCGAAACCGCGGTTGGTACCGCCGTCGTCGAGGCTCGCAAGGGAGTACCCGTGCAGATCGGCAAACTCATCGAGGAACAGCCGCTCGAATGTATTCGCGCATAATCGGCACGGGCAAGTACCTTCCGGAACGCATTCTCACCAACCAGGATCTGGAGAGAATGGTCGATACGTCGGATGAGTGGATCAGATCCCGTACCGGCATAGAAAGGCGGCATATCGCCAGCGATGACGAAGCGACCAGCGATCTCGCCTGGCGGGCGAGTCTGGCTGCGATCGCCGATGCCGGTCTGCAGCCGAACGACATCGATCTGATCGTTGTGGGCACCACCACACCGGACCTCATCTTCCCGAACGTCGCCTGCCTGCTTCAGGACAAACTGGGCATCGTCAACGGCTGCCCGGCCTTCAGTCTTGAAGCCGCGTGCAGCGGATTCATCTACAGTCTGACGGTGGCGGATCAGTTCGTGCGCAGCGGTCAGGCGAAACGGGCGCTGGTGGTCGGTGCCGAGACCATGTCGCGTATCGTGGACTGGACCGACCGTGAAACCTGCGTGCTGTTCGGCGATGGCGCCGGCGCGGTGGTGATCGAGGGCGCCGACGAACCGGGCCTGCTGTACTCGGAAATGGGTGCGAACGGCCGCTATCGCGATCTGTTGTATGCCTCCAGCGGCGTATCGACCCGCTTTCGGGCCGGCAATGATGCCGCTCTGAAGATGAAGGGCCATGAAGTCTTCAAGGTGGCGGTAAAGACGCTGGAACAGATGGTGGACAGCGTGATCGAGCGCAACGGGCTGGCCAGGGGCGATATCGACTGGCTGATTCCGCATCAGGCCAATATCCGCATCATTCAGGCAACCGCAAAGCGCCTGCGGATGCCGTCCGAGCGTGTGGTCCTGACCGTGCAGGAACACGGCAATACCTCCGCGGCCTCGGTGCCCATGGCGCTGGATACCGCGATCAGGGACGGACGGATAAAACGTGGCGATCTGCTGCTGCTGGAAGCCTTCGGCGGCGGTTTCACCTGGGGCGCGGCGCTGGTCCGGTACTGATCGGACCAGCGCCGCCCTGTGATCCCCGTCACGAATCGCTGTCCTGATTCAACGACACATTGTATGCGTGGCTCCGGCCTGTAGAATGAGGTCCTGTATGAACACGAAACCGTGCAGTCTCAGGTACAGGGTCACCGCGATCATGGCGGTGGTCCTGGGCATCATGGTCATCGGCCTGCCGTCCGCGCAGGCGGCGGAATATCGGCTGCATGCCGACAGTGACGTGATCGGCGAGGTCATCGTCCACACGGCCAGGCACGAGGACACCTTCGCCAGACTGGCGCGCGAATACAATGTCGGTGGTCAGGAACTGCGCCGTGCAAACCCGGGCGTGGATGAGTGGCTGCCCGGCGAGGGTACCGAGATCATCATTCCCCGGCAGTACGTATTGCCGAATGCGCCGCGACGCGGCGTGGTGATCAACATTGCCGAATACCGGCTCTACTATTTCCCGGATGGCGACAGCGGACGGGTATTCAGCTATCCGATCGGTATCGCCCGACTCAATCGTTCCACGCCCCTGGGTCTGACGACGGTGACCCGCAAGGCGAAGGATCCAACCTGGTATCCCACCGAATCGGTGCGGGCCGAACAGGCTGCACTGGGACGGCCTCTGGCAACGGTGGTGCCGCCCGGGCCGGACAATCCGCTCGGTTCCCGTGCCATGTACCTGGGTTTCCCCCTGTACCTGATACACGGCACCAATGAGCCGCATGGTATCGGGCTGCGAGTCACGGCCGGTTGCTTCCGGATGTTCCCGGCAGACGTGGAAGAGTTGTACGACATGGTTGATGTGGGCACGCAGGTGCGTATCGTCAATCAGCCGTTCAAGCTGGGCTGGACGGAAGAGGGGCTGTATCTGGAAGCCCATCTGCCGCTGGAAGAAGAGCGTGACACCGGGCAGTGGACGGCCACCGAGCTGACGCGCCTGTTCGTTTCGGTGACTTCCGAGGATGAGGCCCGCGAGGTGCGGGTCAACTGGCTGGAAGCCGAGCGGGTGATGGAAGACGGGCGCGGTATCCCGCAGTTCGTGTCGCACCCGGTTGCGATGGCTCGGGAGCGCGAGCCCGAGGCTTCCGTGGCAGACGGCGAAGCGCGCAGCTTCTGAAGCCGGCGCCGGTTCCGAACCCAAGGGTGCCGGTTCCGAAGCGGTAGCCTGCCTCTGCCTCTGCCTCTGCCGCGCACCGCCCGGGACAGCGCCGCGGATTTTCCTGCCAGTCGCCTGCGCAGCGAGCGTTGCCCGACCGCATTCCTCGACCGCATCCTGATCCCCTGACCAGGACATTTTTTCCGGCCAAAAAAAAAAGCCGCCTGTGTTACAGGCGGCTTTGCAATTCTGTTGAGCTTTTCTAGTTGTTCAGGAACGATGCGGCGAATTACTTCGGGCGCATTTCCTCGAACATGCGATCCACGCGCTGATTGGTCGCGTCGCAGCAGGCCTGGGCAGCCTGGGCAGCCTGCAGAGCCTGGTTCGCAGTGCTCTGGGCACCCTGAGCCGCCTGACGGGCTTCATTGGCTGTACGCTGGGCGTTCTCGGATGCAGTCTGCGCAGTACGCGCTGCCTGCAGAGCCTGATCCGCCGTTTCCTGGATCGCGTTAATCCTTCCTGCGCAACCGGCGGAAACGATGATTCCGACGATCAGCGCGACCCGGAGAATGTGTTTAGTCATTGAGTATCCCCTGACATAGTGAGTGAACAAACGGAGGTAATTATTTCCTAAAGCGAACGCTACTGCAATTGACGATTTATACATAGTCATTTGGCGACAGTTGTTGCGTGGTCATTTGACGACAGTCTTTTGCGGTGCGACTGCTCGACATTACGGTCAAGGATCGTGCAGCGGTGCCGGCGGCGACCCGATCCGATCCGGAAGTCCGTCGACCGGGGAAACGTCCGGATGGCTTTGCAAATGAAGACTTGACGTGCCACGAATGCTGTATATAGTAACAGCACATGGTTTTTCATACAGATGTAGACATGCGTGAACTGACACCGAGACAGAGACAGATTCTTCAGCTTATTCATAAGGTTATCCAGAATAGCGGGATGCCGCCCACACGTGCGGAGATTGCCGGGGCGCTGGGTTTCCGTTCGGTCAATGCGGCCGAGGAACATTTGCGGGCTCTCGAACGGAAGGGCGCGATCGAGCTGATGCCGGGCACATCCAGGGGCATCCGTCTCAAGGATACGCTCAGGGAGCAGATCGGATTACCGCTGATCGGGCGTGTTGCGGCCGGCGAACCGATACTGGCCGAGGAGCATATCGAAGCGCATTATCAGGTCGACCCGGACCTGTTCAGGACGCCGCCGCATTTCCTTTTGCGCGTTCAGGGCATGAGCATGCAGGGTGCCGGCATCCTGGATGGCGACCTGGTGGCGGTGCATCGCACCACGGAAGTACGCAATCGTCAGATCGCGGTGATACGTCTGGAAAACGAGGTCACCGTCAAACGCTACCGGCAGATTGGCCATAGCGTCTGGCTGTTGCCGGAAAACCCCGACTTCGAACCGATGGAGATCGATCTGCGCGAGCAGCAGATCATGATCGAGGGTGTTGTCGTCGGTGTCGTGCGTAACGCCATGTAAGTGAATCGAAACCGGGTCGACTCACGATGGACGAATCTCCCGACCCGCGGCAGCGTCTTCTGTCCCGGCATGTCTGGCGCGGCGGCGACCATTGGCGATTCGACCATGTGCTGGCCACCGGCTATCCGCAGCTCGATCAGCTGCTGTCGGGTGGCTGGCCGCTGGGAGCGATCACCGAAATTCATCTGGAACACTACGGTATTGGTGAAATGAGCCTGCTGATGCCGGCCCTGGCCGGTCTGAGCCGTAAGCAGGATGGCGGCAGGTGGATCGTGTGGGTGGCGCCTCCATTCGTGCCGTATGCGCCGGCGCTGGTGCAGCAGGGGTTGCGACCCGATCGGGTGTTGCTGGTGCATCCATCACCGCGCAGGCAGGACGGTCTGTGGGCGGTGGAGCAGGCCCTGCGTTCCGGCGGCAGCGTGGCGGTGCTGGCCTGGGTGCGCAGTGTGGATCGCGCGGTGCTGCGACGTTTGCAGCTGGCAGCCGAGGAACAGTGCTGCTGGGCGATCCTGTTTCGTCCGATCGACGCCGGCCGCGATGCTTCGCCTGCCGCGGTGAGATTGAAGTTGTCCGCGCAGGGATCGGAAACGCGCGTTGAAGTGCTCAAGTGCCGTGGTGCCCGGCCCGGTTACGCCGACATTCAGCTCATGCGTCGGGATCACTACGAATGAGATCTGAAGAAGAGTGAGAGCGAAGAAGGGTCATGGTTCATGCACCGGCATCGCTGGCAGCTGCGCAGCTCGCGCCACTGGATGGCGCTGCGGGACGATCCGTTGTCACGTCCGGCGCACGGAACCTTCTGTGGCTGGCGGTGCATCTGCCTGATCCGGACGTCGCAGCGTCACCCTTTGCCGCTGCCTTTCCGGCCACGGAAACTGACGAAGCCGACAGGGCGGCTGCGACAGCCGCAACCCTGAACGCGCTCGCCCACGTGGCGCTGGCGTTCACGCCCGTTGTCAGTCTTCAGCCGCCCGCCGCGGTGTTGCTGGAGCTGTCCGGCAGTGTGCGGCTGTTCGGCGGTCTTGAGCCGATCCGGCAGGCGCTGCTGGCGCGCATGCAGCGCCGCGGATGGCATGGCCGACTGGTCGCCGCGCCTACCGCACTGGCGGCATTGTGGCTGGCCAGAGCGGGCGGCACGGATGCGTCGGATCCGCAGCGCCTGGCCGGTTGCCTGGCGCCGCTGCCGCTGACGGTGACCGGCTGGCCGGACGCCGTGATCACGTTACTGGCCGATATGGGGGTGCGCACGGTGGGAGACTGCCTGCGTCTGCCGCGTGATGGATTCACGCGCAGGGCGGGCAGGGAGTATCTGCGCGAACTCGATGTCGCCCTGCTCAGGGTCCAGCAGCCACGCCCATTGTTTCAGCCTGCCGAACGCATCGAACTCGAGCAGCAGCTGCCGGTGGAAAGCTGCGATCTGCAATTACTGATGCAGGCCGCCGATCGGCTGCTGCAGCGGGCAGTCGTCGTGCTGCGTCAGAAGCAGGTGTGCATGACCGGCATGCAGTTCCGATTTCATCACCGTCACCAGCCGCCCACGCATTCCTCGCTGACACTGGTCGAGCCGGTGGATGAACTTGAGCGGCTGCGGGCACTGATGCGCGATCGTTTCGAACGTATTGCGCTGCCGGCACCGGTACGGGCGATCACGCTGCGCAGTGGCCGACTGCTGGCAAAACAGTTTCGCGATGCTTCGCTGTTCGACAGTGTCACCAATGCGGAGCAGGCGGTGGAGGCGGAGAGGCATCTGCTGGAGAGACTTCTCGGACGTCTGGGCGGCAGGCGGGTACGAGGTGTTGCGCTGGCGGCCGATCACAGGCCGGAGCGTGCCTGCGTCGATCTTCAGGCCGCTCAGGTGCCAGCCTCGAACAGCAATGGCGCGGTGGGCTCCACGGCTGCCGGCAAGGCCGTTTTGCCGCCTTCCTGGCGTGGCCCGATGGTGCCGCGTGACAGGCCCCTGTGGCTGTTGCAGACGGCGCAGCCACTGGATCCGGGGCGCGGCTGGATCTGGCTGTCGGGTCCGGAACGTATTGCCGCTGGCTGGTGGGATGGTGAGGATGCGCAACGCGATTACTACACGGTCAGAACCGCGCAGGGGCAGCGGCTGTGGGTGTATCGCGACCGGCGCGGATCGGGGGCCGGCGCGTGGTATCTGCATGGCCTGTTCGGCTGAATGGCCATGTCCGCGGGCACCACGACCACGGCAGGAGCCGGTTATGCCGAGCTGCACTGCATCAGCAACTTCACGTTTCTGCGCGGCGCATCCCGTCCGGAGGAACTGGTACAGCAGGCTGCCGCACTGGGCTATGCCGGTCTGGCGCTGACCGACGAATGCTCGATGGCCGGTATCGTGCGCGCGCATGTGGCCGCGCGTTCGGCATCCGTGAAGCTCGTCATCGGCACGGAACTCGCCTGTGTCATGACGCACACGGAGCCCGGCAGCGATGCCGGCGCGTCGGCAGAGCAGCTGCTGCAACTGGTCGCGCTTGCGCCCGACCGCGCCGCCTATGCAGCGCTGTGCGGACTGATTACCGATGCACGGCGGGCGGCCGACAAGGGACGCTATCGGCTGGATGCCGACGTGCTGCTGCGGCGTCTGGCGTCTTCGGGCTGCCTGTTGTTATGGCTGCCGGGTGAACATCCGGATACGCGGTTCGGCGCATGGCTGGCCGAGCATTTTCCGGCACGCGTGTGGCTGGCCGCGGAGCTGCATGCGAACGGCAACGCCCGCAGGCTGATGCAGCGCTGGCGCGATACCGCGCGACATTTCGGATTCAGACTGGTGGCCAGCGGCAACGTGCATATGCATGTGCGTGAGCGGCGCAGATTGCAGGACACACTGACTGCGATACGGCATCGCAGGCCACTTGCCCGGTTGGGCTACGAGCTGCATTCCAACGGCGAACGGCACCTGCGCACGCTGAAGACCCTGCAGCACCTGTACCCGCCTGAACTGCTCGACGAAACGCTGGCGATCCTGGAACGCATGACATTCTCGCTCGATGAACTGCGTTATGAGTACCCGTCGGAACTGGTGCCCGAAGGCAGCACCGCCACCGCCCATCTGCGCCGTCTGACCGGGCAGGGCATGCGCCGACGCTGGCCGGCCGGCGCATCGGCTGAGGTGCGGCGGCTGGTGGAACGGGAGCTGGCGCTGATTGCCGAGCTCGGTTACGAGAAGTATTTCCTGACCGTGCATGACATCGTTCACTACGCACGCAGCCAGGGGATCCTGTGTCAGGGCAGGGGATCCGCGGCGAACTCCGCCGTCTGTTACTGCCTGGGGATCACCGAGGTTGATCCGCAGCACATGGAGCTGCTGTTCGAACGTTTCATATCGAAGGAGCGGAACGAGCCGCCGGACATCGACGTGGACTTCGAGCACGAACGGCGCGAGGAAGTCATCCAGTACATCTACCGCACATACTCGCGCGAACGGGCGGCGCTGGCCGCCACGGTCATCACCTATGCGCCACGCAGCGCGATACGTGACGTCGGCAAGGCGCTGGAGTTGCCGACTGCGGCCATTGCCAGGCTTGCCGGCTCGCTGGCCTGGTGGGATGGTGCGCGGGTGGACGCGCAACGGATGCGGGAATCCGGACTGGATCCGGATGATCCGAGGATCACGCTGCTGTTGCAGTGCGTCACCGAGCTGATCGGCTTTCCGCGTCACCTGTCCCAGCATGTGGGGGGCTTTGTGATCTGCGGTCACCCGCTCAGCGATCTGGTGCCGGTTGAGAACGCCGCGCAGGCCGGACGTACGGTGATTCAGTGGGACAAGGACGACCTCGAGGAGCTGGGGCTGTTGAAGGTGGACGTGCTCGGCCTTGGCATGCTCAGTGCCTTGCGGCGCAGTTTCGAGCTGGTCGGAAATTTCCGCGGCAGGTCGCTGACGCTGGCTGACATACCGGCCGGCGATACGGCGGTGTACGACATGATCTGCGCGGCCGATACGATAGGCGTGTTCCAGATCGAATCGCGCGCGCAGATGGCGATGCTGCCGCGTCTGCGGCCCCGCAGTTACTACGATCTGGTGATCCAGATCGCAATCATCCGGCCAGGTCCCATACAGGGCGACATGGTGCACCCGTATCTGCGGCGTCGTGCCGGCGAGGAGCCGGTGGACTATCCCGGCCCTGAAGTGCAGACGGTGCTGCAACGTACGCTGGGCGTGCCGATATTCCAGGAACAGGTGATGCAGCTGGCCATCGTGGCGGCCGGCTTTACGCCGGGCGAGGCCGATCAGCTGCGCCGTGCGATGGCTGCGTGGGGGCGACGCGGCAATCCTGGCCAGTTCGGTGAGCAGTTGATCAACGGCATGCGCGCGCGCGGTTATTCAGCCGGGTTTGCCGGGCGCATCGTCGATCAGATCAGGGGATTCGGTGAGTACGGATTTCCTGAATCGCATGCAGCCAGTTTTGCGTTGCTGGCCTATGCATCGGCCTGGCTGAAACATCACGAACCGGCGGCATTTTTCTGTGCGCTGCTGAACAGTCAGCCGATGGGCTTTTACGCGCCGGCACAGCTGCTGCGTGCCGCCACACGACATGGCGTTGAACTGCGTGCGGTGGACGTGCTCAGCAGTGAATACGACTGCACACTGGAGATGGATGAACACGGCGAGCCTGCGTTGCGGCTGGGACTGCGTCTGGTGAAGGGACTGTCGCGCGCGGGTGCTGAAAGAGCGATCGCGGTACGCGGCACGCACGCATTCACCGACATTCAGGATCTGGCAACGGGTGCCGGGCTGGATAAACGCGATCTGGGTGCGCTGGCATCGGCCGGCGCGCTGGCCTCGCTGGCCGCCAATCGTCATCGGGCACGCTGGGACGTGGCCGGTGTGCAGGCGCCGGTGGGGCTGTTCGGGTCCTTGCGCGTGGCCGAAGCCACGCCCCTGCTGAATGTGCCCGGCGAAGCTGAGAACATCGTCGCGGACTATCGGCATCTGGGCCTGACGCTGGGACGTCACCCGCTGGCGCTGCTGCGTGCGCGCCTTGCGGCCCGCGGCATTGCATCCGCGACGGAGGTGGCCGCGCGCATGGACGGCGAGCGCATACGCACGGCCGGACTGGTCATCACCCGGCAGCGTCCTGGCAGTGCGTCCGGCGTCGTTTTCGTTACGCTGGAAGACGAGACCGGCTATCTGAATCTGATTGTCTGGGACAGCCTGGTGCGGCGTTCACGCAGTACGTTGCTGGGCGCCAGGCTGATGGCGGTGCAGGGGCGTGTACAGAAGGAGGGCGAGGTCCTGCATGTGATTGCCGAACGGCTCGAGGATCTCAGTACGCTGCTTGGCGAGCTTGCGGTGCAGTCACGGGACTTTCACTGACCGCAGACGTCAGAAATCGTAGTCTTCGAAGTCCTCCAGTTCCCGCAGCGAACGCTTCTGTTCCATCAGCTCTTCCAGACGCCGCCGCGCCGCGATTTCATTGCCGAGACGTTGTGCAAGTCCCTGCGATTCGAGCTCGGTGATCAGATCCTCGACATTGATCTCGACGGACGGATCACCGACGTTGTCCGAGCCGTCTTCCTCGACGGCGCCGTCATCACCGGTGGTATCGTCCTCGATGTTGTCGTCTTCTTCCGGTTTCACCTTCAACAGTCCTCCGGGCGCGACACCACTGTCGGGCGCGCATCCTGTGGTGCGCGCCTTTATAAACCCAAGCGCGCGTGGTACGCAATACCCGCCAGAAGTCCTGGCTGACGCAGTGCTGCGATGCGGCGCCGTGGCGGCGCGCACCGGGTGACGAGGCGAATCAGAGAACGAGCTGGTTCATCTGGAAGATGGGCAGCAGAATGGCCATGACGATGGCCAGCACGATCGCTCCCATGATGATGATCAACAGGGGTTCGAGCACACTGAGCATGGCGCCCAGCACACTGTCCATCTCATTTTCCTGATGCGTGGCTGCGCGCGCCAGCATCTGGTCGAGGTCGCCGCTGGTTTCACCGCTGGATATCAGGTGAATGCTCATCGGCGGAAACAGTTTTGACTCGGCGAGCGCGCGACCGATGGCGCCACCTTCACTGACGCGCACCGAAGCGGCTTCGACCGCGTCGCGCATCGGCAGATTGTTCACCACCGAGCCACTGATGCGCAGTGCCTCAAGGACCGGTACACCACTGGATGTGGTGATGCTCAGCGTTCTGGTAAAGCGCGCGGTATTGACGCCGCGTACGACGCGACCGATAAGCGGAGTTTTCAGCAACCAGCGGTGTACCCGTCGTCGTGGGCCTTCCTTGAGCAGGATGCGTCTGATGGCGACGACAATGCCGGCAATGGCGAGCAGCAGTGCAAGCCACCAGCTCTGCAGGAAATCCGACAGAGCGATCAGCGCCATGGTGAGAAACGGCAGCTCCTGTCCGGAGGTTTCGAATACGCCGACCACCTTCGGCACCACGTACATCAGCATCATGACGACAATGCCGATCGCCAGCAGCGTCAGCACGATCGGGTACACCATGGCGTGACTGATCTTCTGTCGCAGGCCGTGTCGTGATTCGGTGTAGTCGGCCAGCCGCTCCAGCACCGTGTCGAGCTGGCCGGCCATTTCGCCGGCCGACACCGTGGCGCGATAGATCTGCGGAAAGGCCTGCGGAAAGCCGTCGAGGCCGGATGCCAGCGTGTGGCCTTCAACCACCTTCGCCCGCACGCCGGCGAGAATGCTCTTGATGCGCGCCTTCTCGGACTGCTCGGCGACAGCCGACAGCGCTTCATCCAATGGCAGGCCGGCGCGCGCCAGGGTGGCCAGCTGACGCGTCAGCAGCGCAAGTTCCAGTGTCGATATGCTGCGCCGCAGCGTCCACCGCGGAGCGCTTTGCCCTTTGCTGCGCGATTCGGTCCTGGTCTGAACCTCCGACACCTGCACCGGCAGCAGCTTGCGCTCGCGCAGCAGCTGCCGCACATGTCGGGCGGTGTCGCCTTCCAGTACGCCCTTGTGTTCGCGGCCGCCGGTATCAACGGCAACGTACTGGTAAGCGCCCATCAGTCACCCTGCGTGACGCGCAGAACTTCTTCCAGCGTCGTGATGCCGTCCAGCACGCGACGGACGCCGTCCTCGCGAATGCTAGGACCATGCCTGCGTGCGTAGCGTTCCAGTTCGTGTTCGCCGGAGCCGTCGTGAACCATCGTACGCATGGTGTTGTCCACGGTCACCAGCTCGTAGATGCCGGTGCGGCCGCGATAGCCGTACTCGTCTTCGGAGGCACGATAGATGGTTGGCGGATGGGCCGGGTCGACGCCCATCAGGCGGCACTCGTACTCGCTGGCTTCGTAGGGGACCCGCGACTCAGGATTCAGTACGCGCACCAGACGCTGGGCCAGCACGCCGATCAGGCTGGACGATAGCAGGAACGGTTCCACGCCCATGTCGCGCAAACGTGTCACCGCGCCGACGGCCGTGTTGGTATGCAGCGTGGACAGCACCAGATGTCCGGTCAGGCTGGCCTGCACCGCGATTTCGGCGGTTTCCAGGTCGCGTATCTCGCCGACCATGACGACATCCGGATCCTGCCGCAGGATCGCACGCAGACCGCGCGCGAACGTCATTTCCACCTTGGTGTTCACCTGCGTCTGGCCGATACCGTCGATGTGATACTCGACCGGATCCTCGACCGTGAGGATGTTGCGGCTGGCATCGTTGATGCGTTCCAGCGACGCATAAAGCGTCGTGGTCTTGCCCGAACCGGTAGGCCCGGTGACCAGCAGGATGCCATGCGGCCGATGGATAAGCTCATCCATCGTCTGCTGGTCGGATGCCGACATGCCGAGGTTTTCCAGGGTGAGTCGTCCGGCCTGCTTGTCGAGCAGTCGCAGCACCACCCGTTCGCCATAGCCGGACGGTATCGTCGACACGCGCACATCGACCGCGCGTCCGGCGATGCGCAGCGAGATGCGGCCGTCCTGCGGCAGCCGTTTCTCGGCAATGTCGAGCTTGGACATCACCTTGATGCGCGACACCAGCAGCGGCGCCACGGCGCGTCGCGACTGCAGTACTTCGCGCAGCACGCCGTCGATGCGGAAGCGTACGGTGAGCCGGTTCTCGTAGGGTTCGATGTGGATGTCCGATGCGCCGTCCTTCACCGCCTGGGTGAGCAGTGCATTGATCAGGCGGATGATCGGCGCCTCATCGTCGCTGTCGAGCAGGTCGGAGGGTTCCGGCAGCTGCTGTGCCACCGCGAACAGATCGGTGTCGTCGTCCAGGCCTTCGACCATCGTCATGGCCGCACCGCTCTCGTAGGCGGCCTGGAGGCGGGCGTCGAAGGTGTCGGAGTCCACCGCGGTGAACCCCACCGGCATGCCGGCGAAGCGGCGTACCTCGGCGAGGCTGGAGGGCAGGGCACCCTTGCGGAACAGCGCCAGCGCGCGGCCGTTTTCGATCGCGTGGATCAGCACGCCATGACGTTTGGCGAATGCGAACGGTAGGCGCGGAACGGCCGCTACGGTCGGGCTGGGCGTATCGGGGTTGGCCGCCACGTTCCTGCTCAATCGGTTTCGGTTGCGTCGACAGGGGCGTCGGGCAGAGGCACCACCGGCACAAACTCCGGCAGCAGCGGACTGCCTTCACCGCGCAGCAACCCGCCACCGCGTTCCTGCTGTTCAAGCTGGAGTTCGCGCACGTAGTCGTAGCGGGTGCCGGTCTGGTATGAGGCCTGCACGCTGTCACGCAGTATGGTCGGTCGAATGAACACCATCAGGTTGGTCTTCACGCGTTCGGCATTGCGGGCGCGAAACAGCCAGCCCAGTCCCGGAATGCGGCCCAGGCCGGGAACGCGCTGCTCACCCTGCAGCAGCTGTTCGTCCATGAGGCCACCCAGCACGAGGATGTCGCCGTCCTCGACGTACACCCGCGTGGCGATGCCGCGGCTGTTGGTGATCAGGTCCACCGCACCAGTGGCGGTCTGGCTGATGCTCGAGATGTCCTGCTCGATGGTCAGGTTGACGCCATTGGCCTCGTTGATGCGTGGCGTGATGCGCAGACTGGTGCCGACCTCTTCGCGCTGTATCGTCTGGAACGGTGTGACCACGCCGGGCCCCCCCTGCTGGCCGGAAGTGTACTGGCCGGTCAGGAACGGCACCTCCTGACCGACGCGGATGTGCGCTTCCTCGTTGTCCAGCGTGACCAGATGCTGGTGGAACATGATGTTCGTCGTGGAGTCGCCCTGCAGCGCCTGGAGCAGCGCGGCCCAGCTGGTCGCGCCGTCACGCACCCGGCCGACGCCGGCGGTGACGCCCTGCGGTATCGCGCCGGGTGATGGGGTGTCGCCGGCCGCGGCTGCGCCGAGCTGCAGCAGGCCGCCGGGATTGATGCCGAAGTTCGTCAGGCTGACCGGCGTATTCGTGCCCGATCCGAGCAGCGCCCAGGTGAGGCCCAGTTCCGCCGCCTTCTGCTCACTCACCTCGACGATGATGGCTTCCACCGCCACCTGCGCACGACGGATATCGAGCTGCTGGATGATGTTCATGATCTCTTCCTGCACCGGCAACGACGCGCGAATGACCAGCGCGTTGGTCGGCGGGTCGGGCCAGATCATGACAGGGCCCTCACCTTCTTCGCTCACGGATCCGAACTGCGCCTGGAGCTTTTCGGCCAGCTCCTCGGCGTTGGCATAGCCCAGGCGATACACGCGCGAATCACCGCCGCGCGCCACGGGCTGGTCGAAATAGGCGATCAGCGCCCTGAAGCGCAGTCGTCCGGCTGGCGATCCGGCAAGCACCACGCTGTTGGTGCGGTCATCGGCGAACATCGTCACCGTCGGGCCGCCGCCGGAGGCCTGCGCTGCCTGCTGGATCAGCGGGGTCATCATGCGCACGATGTCGGCGGCTGAGGCATTTTGCAGCTGAATGAAGTCGTAGTCTTCCTGGGCGGCCTGGTCCAGCTCGCGCAGCACGCGCACGAGTCGGTCCACGTTGCCGCGACGGTCGACGATGATCAGAGCGTTCGCAGTGCCGGGCATAGCCGCCAGGTGTCCGTTCTGAGCGATCAGGGTTCGCAGGACGGGCACCAGCTGCTGTGCGGCGACATTGTCCAGCCGCACGACGCGTGTGACCCAGGTTTCCGGGGTTGCCGTGGATTCGGTGCTGAAGGACCGAACCGCGTTCTGATCCGGTGAGATGACGAGAAGGCCGTCGACTTCCCTGGCCACCATGCTGTTGGCGACAAGCATCTGCTCGAAGGCCGAGAAAAGTTCAGCCGGTGTCATCGGTGTATCGGAAATCAGTGTCACCGTGCCGCGTATCCGCGTATCGGGCACTATCCTGCGGCCGGTGACTTCGGCGACCTGTTCGATCACCTGGCGAATATCAGTGTCGCGGTAGTTCACCGAAATGTCCTGAGCGGCAGACTGCCCGGCCAGGAGGACCAGCAGCATGGCGGTGGCGGCTGTGCCGAACGCGGTGGCGCGACTGCGGCGTTGGGGGATGCGTTTCACGGGAACTCCGGGGCAGAGATGAGTGTGGGCGAAATGACAGCCGGCAGCCTTCATTGTGTGCCGTCGGCGATGTTCTGCAACTGGGTTACGTCGATGGCCAGCACCTGCGGCGTGCCTTCGCGCATGATCGTGATATTGGCGACCGTGGCCTCGCCAAGCGATTCGTAGAGCTGTTCGGCGCGCGCCGGGCTGTCCATGACGATGCCGTTGATTTCGGTGACCACATCGCCCGGCTGCAGGCCGGTCTGCGCGAACGCTTCACGATTGGACCCAGGGTTCAGGCGAAAGCCGACCATCTGCCCCCCTTCCAGGTGCGGCGACAGGCGTACGACTTCGCTGAAGCGGGTGGCATTGGCGCTGGCCGTTTCGCGCAGCGTGACCGTGGCCTGCGGGGCGATGGAAGCCGCCGGCGCCTGCCTGGCCGTCGCGGCGGCCGAGGCCGGTGGCGGAGCGTTGCTGAGTTCGCGGGGAAAGCTCAGCGACTCCGTCACACCGCCCCGGATCAGGATCACCCGGTCCCCATAAATTCGTTCCAGAGTGGCATTCGTCCCTTCAATAGTGTCTCCGGAAAAATACAGTTTCTCGACATTTCGGCCGGTTGCGATGATCGCGCTGCCCAGGCGATCATCCTCCTGATCGGCGGCGACGCCGGTAAGCCGCAGATTCAGGGTGGTTTCCGGGGCATCGATGATCACCGGAGCCACTTCCACCGGCCGCTCTTCGGCGCGTCCGAACAGGTGGGTGCCGGCGAGTACCGACAGGTCCGCAACCGGAACAGCGGCGCGGTTGCCGCCTGCCAGCGGCGCTGCAACAACGGGCGCCGGCGCGTTGCCGGCTTCGCCGGGCAGCAGCGCGCGCGTGATGGTGGCGCCCTGATAGGCCAGGACAACCACCAGCACGGCGATCACGATTGGCGGCAGGTTGCGGTTGGCCGCCGCAAGCCATTGTTCCGGCGAGCCGTTCTGCCACTGGCCAAAGCGGGTTATCGCGTTCATGAAGGCCCCCCTGTACCCCCGGTGTCCGGGGAATTCCAGCCCGTGATGATAACTTCGGGCAGCCAGTGTACCAAGTAGTCAGCCGGCTACAAGCGGCGCGATACGCCGCCTGTGACGCGGGTCCGCAGCGCAGCCATTCACCGGGCTGCCGTTGAACCTCGACAGCGGCGAAAGGTCAACCGGTTAGGTGGTCCTGATTTGTGAATTCGTGCCCGAAGGTCTATAGAATGAGCGCCGTATATGTTGGACGATTCGTCAAGAGTCTATTGCAGCGGCGATCACGACGGCACCGCCGGGGACGGCCATCATGGGCTGGCGATCGAGGAAGCCCGCCCGCGCCTGAAGAAGCCGCCCCTGTATCGGGTGGTGCTGCTCAATGACGACTACACACCCATGGAGTTTGTCGTGCAGGTCGTGCAGAAGGTCTTCGGCAAGGACCGCAATACGGCGACGCGGATCATGCTCGAGGTGCATACGAAAGGTAAGGGCATCTGCGGGGTATACACTTACGAAATCGCCGAGACCAAGGTTGCCCAGGTAACCGGCCTCGCCCAGCAGCACCAGCACCCGCTGCTTTGCACAATGGAAGAAACCTGATGTTGTCAAGCGAGCTCGAATATTGTCTGAATGAGGCGTTTCAGCGGGCACGCGAGGAACGCCACGAATTCATCACCGTTGAGCATCTGCTGCTCGCCCTGCTGGATACCCCGCAGGTGATCGAGGCGCTGAAGGCATGCGGCGCGGAGATCGGACGACTGCGACGCGAACTGAAGGAGTTCATCGACGACTCCACGCCGCGTGTGCAGGATGGCGATATCGACGCCGATGTGCAGCATACGCTGGGATTCCAGCGCGTCCTGCAGCGCGCCGTATTTCATGTGCAGTCCAGCGGCAAGAAGGAAGTCTCGCCGATCAATGTGCTGGTGGCGATATTCAGCGAGAAGCAGTCACAGGCCGTCTATCTGCTCGGCCAGCAGGACATCGCCCGTCTGGATATCGTCAACTACATTTCGCATGGTGTCAGCCGATCCCCGGGCGCGAAAATCGATGGCGAGGAAGGCGCCACGATGGAAGGCGAACCGGGTGCCGCCGACGGCAGCGCGCTGGAGCGGTTCACCACCAACCTGAACGCGCTGGCCAGAGAGGGTCGCATCGATCCGCTGATCGGCCGTGAACACGAAATCGAGCGCACGGTGCAGATTCTGTGCCGGCGCCGCAAGAACAATCCCCTGTACGTGGGCGAGGCGGGCGTGGGCAAGACCGCGCTGGCCGAAGGCCTTGCGCGGCTGATCGTCGAGGAAAAGGTGCCCGAGGTGCTGCGCGAGAGCACGATCTACGCGCTGGACATGGGCGCGCTGATCGCCGGCACCAAGTACCGCGGCGACTTCGAAAAACGTCTCAAGAGTGTCGTCACCGAACTGAAGAAGCAGCCGGGCGCCGTTCTGTTCATCGATGAGATCCACACCCTGATCGGCGCCGGCGCGGCCTCCGGCGGTGTGATGGATGCCTCCAATCTGATCAAGCCCGTGCTCGCCAACGGTGAGCTGCGCTGCATCGGCTCCACCACTTACACCGAGTTCCGCGGCATCTTCGAAAAAGACCATGCGCTGGCGCGGCGCTTCCAGAAGGTGGACGTGAACGAGCCGTCGGTGCCCGAAACCGTCGAAATACTGCGCGGGCTGAAGAGCCGTTTCGAGGAACACCACGGCGTCAGCTACGCGGACGCCGCGCTGGTCGCCGCGGCGGAGCTGTCCAGCCGCTACATCAATGACCGCCACCTGCCGGACAAGGCCATCGACGTGATCGATGAGGCCGGCGCGAACTGCCGCCTGCAGCCGGAAGCGCAGCGCAAGCAGGTGGTCGACGTGGAACTGGTCGAAACCATCGTCGCGAAGATCGCGCGCATTCCGCCAAAAACGGTTTCGGCGTCCGATCGCGATGTGCTGAAGAATCTGGAGCGGGATCTGAAGCTGGTGATCTTTGGTCAGGATCGCGCCATCGGGGCCCTGGCCGCGTCGATCAAGATGGCCCGCTCCGGGCTTGGTGACGAACGCCGGCCCGTGGGTGCGTTCCTGTTCTCCGGGCCCACCGGCGTGGGCAAGACCGAGGTGACCCGGCAGCTGGCCCTGACGATGGGCGTGGAGCTGGTGCGGTTCGATATGTCGGAATACATGGAGCGCCATACCGTGTCGCGGCTCATCGGTGCGCCGCCGGGCTATGTCGGCTTCGACCAGGGCGGCCTGCTCACCGAGGCCATCACCAAGAACCCGCATTGCGTGCTGCTGTTCGACGAGATCGAAAAAGCCCATCCGGAGGTGTTCAACCTGCTGCTTCAGGTGATGGACCACGGCACGCTCACCGACAATAACGGCCGCAAGGCGGATTTCCGTAACGTCACCATCGTGCTGACCACGAACGCGGGCGCACAGGAGATGAGCCGGTCTTCGGTGGGCTTTACGTCACAGGATCACACCAGCGATGCGATGGAGGTGATCCGGCGCATTTTCTCGCCGGAGTTCCGCAATCGGCTCGACGCCATTATTCCGTTCGATCCGCTGGATGAGAAATCGATCGTCCGCGTAGTCGACAAGCTGATCCTCGAGCTGGAAGCGCAGCTTGAAAAGAACAATGTGACGATCGAGCTGGAACCTGCGGCACGCAGCTGGATCGCCGAAAAGGGTTACGACCGTCTGATGGGCGCGCGCCCCATGGCGCGAGTGATTCAGGAGCACATCAAGCGTCCGCTGGCCGAGGAACTGCTTTTCGGCACGCTCACCGGCGGTGGCCATGTGCGTGTGGATCTGGCCTCCGGTGATGATGCTGAAGCCGGCGAACGGCTGGTGCTGATCACCGAACCCACGGTGCGCGAACTGGAGCATCTGCCGCAGTAGCGGCCGGTGTCCGGGGCGGCTGCCCGCCACTGTCGGTCGGCCACTGCAGTATCAGCGCGTGCGGGTATCAGCGCGTGCGTGTATCTGCGTGTGTCTGCGCCTGGATCAGCGCCTGGATCAGCGTGACCGGTCGATCAGCGTGAACGGTAGACGATGCGACCCTTGGTCAGGTCGTAGGGCGTGAGCTCCACGGTGACGTTGTCGCCCTTGAGGATGCGGATGTAGTTCTTGCGCATCTTTCCGGAGATATGGGCGTTCACCACATGTCCGTTCTCAAGTTTTACACGGAATGTGGTGTTCGGCAGTGTTTCCACTACCGTGCCTTCCATCTGTATTGCGTCTTCTTTTGACATTCAGTTACGGTGTTCCGGGTCGCGCGGCGCGGAATTGTTGCATAGCACCGCGCTGGCCGCAAACAACGTTCTGCCCTTGTTCTCAGCCGTCGCCTTCGCGGCCGTCGCCGTCCACTTCAGCGCTCTGCCGGTTCCCGGTGGCATCCTGGTGGGGCTGCCGTGGCGCCGTGACCGGCCATGGCGGCGGTTCGGTGGCTGTTGCGCACCACTGTTCGAGCAGATTGAGGAAGTCGCTGCGAGGGACCGGCCGGGCACCCAGGCGCTCCAGGTGCGCCGACGGCAGCTGGCAGTCGATCACTTCATAGCCCAGCGGGTGCAGCGCCTGGACCAGGCCGGCCAGCGCCACCTTGGAGGCGTCCGTGGCACGCGAGAACATTGATTCGCCAAAGAAGACCCGTCCGATCGCAACGCCGTAGAGACCGCCTACCAGCCTGCCACCCTGCCAGACCTCCGTCGAATGCGCCCAGCCGAGCGCATGCAGGCGGTTGTAGGCGGTGGCCATGTCGTTCGTGATCCAGGTGCCGCCACTGGGGGATCGCGGTTCGGCGCAGGCGCTGATCACGGCATCGAAGGCGCAGTCGAAGCTGACATCGAAGTCGCCGCGGCGCAGCCGTCGGCGCAGGCTGCGCGACAGCTTCAGATCGCCAGGGAACAGCACGCAGCGCGGATCCGGACTCCACCACAGAATGGGCTGGCCGTCCTCATACCACGGGAAAATGCCGCGACGATAGGCCGCCAGCAGACGCGGCGGCGACAGGTCGCCGCCCGCCGCGAGCAGTCCGGCCGGCTCCGTCAGTGCGGCCGAAACGGGCGGAAACGCGTCCGGCGCATCGCCGGCCCGCAGCCAGCGGATCATGGGTGGTTGCGATGCATGCGGTCGGGATGCCCCTGGATGGCACAGTTCGCATCGGTTTGCAGGGTGATCGGCTCCTGTCGCCAGGGCAGATGATCGCCGACATCGGCCATGTAGGCGTCGACATGCCGGGTTTCGCTGTTCAGAAAGCGTCCAACGGCCTCGCGAAAGTCCGCATCGCGCAGCCAGTGTGCCGACCATGTGGCGGTGGGCGTGAAGCCGCGGCTGATCTTGTGCTCGCCCTGTGTGCCAGGCTCGAAGCGGCGCAGGCCTTCGCGAATGCAGTACTCGATGCCCTGGTGGTAACAGGTTTCAAAGTGCAGGCTGTGAAAGTCGGCCAGACTGCCCCAGTAGCGTCCGTACAGGGTGTCGCCACCGCGAAAGCAGATGGCCGCCGCGATCGGTTCGCGGTGCATGCGCGCCACCGTCAGCACCAGGTTCTCCGGCATCGTGCGCGCAATTTCGGTAAAGAACTCGCGGGTCAGATACGGCGCGCGCCCGCGACGCAGGAACGTGCGTGCATGGAAACCGTAGACGGCATCCCAGTCGCTGCGAGAAGCTTCATCGCCACGCAGATGATCGAATGTGACGCCGGCCTCGCTGACCCGTCGCTTCTCGCGGCGTGCCTTCTTGCGTTTGGCCGAACTGAACCGGCTGAGGAAATCGTCGAAGTCGGCGTAGCCGTCGTTGTGCCAGTGAAACTGACAGCTCTTGCGTGCCAGCAGGCCCTGATCGGTCAGCCAGCTGTGCTCGGCCTGGGTGGGGAACAGCACATGCAGCGACGATGCGCCAGCACGTTCGGCCAGTGCCAGCGCGCCGTCCAGCAGCAGTCGGCGCGCCCGGGTGGCGTCGATGTCCGGCGCAATCAGGAGGCGATGGCCGGTGGCCGGCGTGAACGGCGTGGCGCTCACCAGCTTCGGATAGTAGTCGCGTCCGGCCCGGTGAAGGGCATCCGCCCAGCTCCAGTCGAACACGAACTCGCCGAACGAATCTTCCTTGAGGTACAGCGGCATCGCGGCCTGAAGCCGGCCGTCGCCCGATCTGAGCAGCAGGTGACAGGCCTGCCAGCCGGTGCCGGGCCCGGTGCAGCGGCCGTTTTCCAGCGCCAGCAGAAACTCGTGGCGCAGAAAAGGATTGCCGTCGACCAACCGATTCCATTCGCTGGCGGCTATGCTGTGCAGACTGTCGATGTCCTGCAGATGAAGATCCATTTCACCGCCTATCTTAGCGCCACCGGCGGCGGGGTGTACGCGCAACACAATAGAGGCTATGCCGCATGACTGCTAACTGTATAATCAGCGCGTTATCGGAATTTACTCGCGTAGAACTTGAGCAGAACAAGGTCCACAAGTACGGCCGGGGCATATTTGATGCCTAGGATCAGAGGGTTGCGTGAATCCGCATTCTGGATACTCACGGGCCTCAGCCTGATCCTGTTGCTGGCGCTTGTCAGCTACAACCCGGAGGACCCTGCCTTCAGCGTGGCCGGCGAGGCGCGCGATGTCAGCAACCGCATGGGTCCCGTCGGCGCGTGGTTCGCCGATCTGACTTTCCTGCTGTTCGGCCAGCCGGCCTTCCTGTTCCCCGTGCTGGTGCTGTTCGGCGGCCTGATGCTGTTCCGCATCCGTGATCGCGACACACCCGTCCCCACCCATGTGATCGTGCTGCGCGCGACCGGCGTCGTGGTCACGATCATGACCAGTTCCGGTCTGGCGACGCTGCACTTTGCCGCGGCATCGATGCGTGAAACCGCCGGCGGCGTGCTCGGCCAGATCGTAGGCACTGGCCTGTCCGGTATGCTTGGGCTGCTGGGTGCCACCGTGCTGCTGCTGGTGCTGTGGCTGGCGGCCGTATCGGCGGCGACCGGCATGTCGTGGCTGGCTGTGATGGACCGCACCGGCAGACTCGTACTGGCCGGTATCGCGCGGGCGAACGATGTGATCGGTCGCGTGCAGCTCTGGCTGGAAGGGCGGCGCGCACGCCAGCAGCGTCACGCCGTGGTCAGCAAATCGCGCGCCAGACCGCGCATCACCACACCCAAGATCGAGCCGGTGCTGGGCAAGTTTGAACCCAGTGAGCGCACCCACAAGGAAAGGCAGGTACCGTTGTTCGAGCCGCCGGCTACGGGCGAGCTGCCGGCGCTGTCGCTGCTGGATGATCCGCCACCGCGCGCCGGCGGGTATTCGGAAGATGCGCTCACCGCCATGTCGAAACTGGTGGAAATCAAGCTGGGCGACTTCGGTGTCGAAGCCGAAGTGGTGGCCGTGCATCCAGGGCCGGTGGTCACGCGTTTCGAGATCAAGCCGGCGCCGGGCGTGAAGGTGAGCCAGATCAGCAATCTGGCGAAGGACCTCGCCCGCTCGCTGTCCACGGTGAGCGTGCGCGTGGTGGAGATCATTCCCGGCAAGCCCTACGTGGGACTGGAAATTCCGAACGAAACGCGCGAACTGGTCACGCTGGGCGAGATCGTCAAGTCACAGGTGTACGACGAACTGAAGTCGCCGCTGACGCTGGCGCTGGGCAAGGACATCAGCGGTCAGCCGGAGGTGGCTGATCTTGCGCGCATGCCGCATCTGCTGATCGCCGGCACCACGGGCTCGGGCAAGTCGGTGGCGCTCAACGCCATGGTGCTGAGCCTGCTGTACAAGGCCACGCCCGATAATGTGCGCATGATCATGATCGATCCGAAGATGCTGGAGCTGTCGGTGTACGAGGGCATTCCGCATCTGCTCTCACCGGTGGTTACCGACATGAAGCAGGCCGCCAACGCACTGCGCTGGTGTGTGGCCGAGATGGAACGTCGTTACGCCATCATGGCCGGCCTGGGCGTGCGTCAGCTGTCCGGCTACAACCGCAAGCTGGCGGATGCCGCCGCGCGCGGCGAGCGCATTCCCGATCCCACGTTCCGACCGCTGCCCGGCAGCGACGACGTCGGACCCGACCTCGAGCCGCTGCCTTACATCGTCGTGATCATCGACGAGCTGGCCGACATGATGATGATGGTCGGCAAGAAGGTCGAGGAACTGATTGCGCGCCTGGCGCAGAAGGCGCGCGCCGCGGGCATTCATATGATCATCGCCACGCAGCGACCGTCGGTGGATGTGATCACCGGTCTGATCAAGGCGAATATTCCCACCCGCATTGCCTTTCAGGTGTCGGCCAAGGTCGACTCGCGCACCATCCTCGATCAGATGGGCGCCGAGCAGCTGCTGGGACACGGCGACATGCTGTATCTGCCGCCCGGCACCTCCATGCCCACCCGCATACATGGCGCGTTCGTGTCGGATAACGAGGTGCACGCGGTGGTGAAGGCATTGCGCGCGTCCGGCACGCCTTCGTTCATCGATGAGGTGCTGTCCGGGCCTGCCGGCGATGGTGTACTGGGGCTGGATTCATCCGGCGAAGGATCGTTGGACGGTGAGCAGGATCCGCTTTACGATCAGGCCGTCAGGATCGTGACCGAGTCGCGCAAGGCCTCGATCTCAGGCATTCAGAGGCGCCTGAAGATCGGCTACAACCGTGCGGCACGAATGGTCGAGACCATGGAGGAAGCCGGCGTTGTTGGAAGCCTGCAAGCGAATGGAACCCGCGAAGTGCTGGCACCCCCGCCGCCCGCCAGCGAATGATCCATTGAAACGCGCTGCGCTCATGGTGCTGGCGCTGGTTGCCTTCGCGGCCGGCCCCGTGCACGCCCAACCCGGCGAAGCGCCAGCCGGCGGCGCGGCCGCGCTGGATGCGTTTCTCGATTCCGTCGACAGCTTCAGTGCCGGTTTCCGGCAGGAACTGTGGAGCGCCGATCATGATCTGCTCAGCACTGCCGCCGGCGAACTGTTGCTGAAGCGCCCGAACCGGTTTCTCTGGCACTACGTTGAGCCGTATGAACAACTGGTCATCGCCGACGGCGTCAATCTGTGGATGTATGACGTGGAACTGGAACAGGTCACCGTTGCCGGTCTGGAAGACACCGGTGGCGCGAGTCCCGCGTTGCTGCTCAGTGGTGATGCCGCGGTGCGCGACAGTTTTCGTGTAACGGCGGACTTCATGCACGAAGGCATGGCCTGGGTGAAGCTGGAACCACGATCCGGTGGCAGTGATTTCTCCGCAGTGCTGGCCGGGTTTCGTGATGGCGAACTGCGCGTTCTGGAGTTCGTGGATGGTCTGGAACAGACCACGCGCATCGAGATGCTGGAGCCGGTCATCAACCCCGAACTGCCCGACAGCCGGTTCAGTTTCGAGCCACCACCAGGCGTGGATGTGCTCGGCGCCGCGCACTGAGCCATGCTGCCCCTGCGTTTTCCGTGGCTGTGGTCCGTGCTCGGCTGGGGCATGGTGGCCGCCGTGTGTGTCGGCAGCCTGATGCCCGGCGAGGTGATGGGCGACGTGCGCATCAGCGACAAGCTGCTGCACGGCGGCGCCTATTTTCTGCTGATGGTGTGGTTCACCGGCCTGTATCGACGGCGCTGGTACGTGCCGATTGCGGTGGTGCTGTTCGCGATCGGTGTGGCGATCGAATTCATCCAGGGCGCGCTCCAGTCGCGTCACTACGACCCCATGGACATGCTGGCGAATGGCGTCGGCATCCTCATCGGGCTGGCGCTCGGCTATGCGCTGCTGACCGGCTGGTGCCAGCGGGTGGAGCGACTGATAGCGGCGTAGGCGTGCACGCCGCAGTCCGGGCCGCGGCGGGCATCGGCGGTTTCTTCTGTCGCCGCGATTGCTTACCATTGCCGCGCCATGCTCGACATCAGACAGTTACGTCACGACCCCGACAGCGTTGTCGCCAACCTTGTGCGCCGCGGCGTCGTTTTCGATCGCGCCCGTTTTGATCACCTGGAGGCTGAGCGCAAGCAGCTGCAGGTGGCCGTGGAAGACTGGCGCAGGGATCGCAGGGAGATTTCCGCGCAGGTGGGTCAAGCCCGGCGTGAAGGTCGTGATGCCGATGCGCTGATGGCGCAGAGCACGGCGCTGGCCGCGTCACTTGCCGAGGGCGAGGCGAAGCTTCACGACGTGGCGGCGCAGCTCGACGATCTGCTGGCACACATTCCCAACCTGCTGCACGACACCGTGCCGGATGGACGCGACGAGTCGGCCAATGCCGAGCAGCGCCGCTACGGTGAGCCGCGCGAATTCGACTTCGAGCCTCGCGATCATGTGGCCATCGGCGAGCTGCTGCATGGCATGGACTTCGCCGCGGCCGTGAAGGTGACGGGCAGCCGCTTCGTCGTGTTGCGCGACGCACTGGCGCGCATGCACCGTGCCCTGATCGGCTTCATGCTGGATGTGCATACCCGCGATCACGGCTATCGCGAGATGTATGTACCGTATCTGGTCAACGAGGCTTCGCTGTTCGGCACAGGCCAGTTGCCGAAGTTCGCCGAAGACCTTTTTGCGGTGGAAGGGCAGTCCGGCCTGCGCATGATTCCCACCGCCGAAGTGCCGCTGACCAACCTGGTACGCGATACGATTGTCGATGCCGACGAGCTGCCGATGAAGCTGGTGGCCCATACGCCGTGCTTTCGTTCCGAAGCCGGTTCGTACGGCAAGGACACACGCGGCATGATCCGTCAGCATCAGTTCGAGAAAGTCGAGCTGGTGCATCTGACGTCGCCGGAGGAGTCGTATCGCGCGCTCGAGGAACTGGTCGATCACGCCGAGGAAATTCTGCGGCGTCTGGAGCTGCCGCATCGCGTGGTCACGCTGTGCAGTGGTGACACCGGTTTCTCGGCCGCCAAGACCTACGACATCGAGGTCTGGCTGCCCGGCCAGAGCCGCTATCGCGAAATCTCCTCATGCAGCAACTGCGAAGCCTTCCAGGCGCGACGCATGCAGGCGCGCTGGCGCAATACCGCCACCGGCAAGCCCGAACCACTGCATACGCTCAACGGTTCGGGTGTGGCCATCGGGCGCGCGCTGATCGCGGTGCTGGAGAACTATCAGCAGGCCGACGGTTCGGTGGTGGTGCCGGAGGTGCTGCGGCCGTATATGGGCGGGCTGGAGCGGATCGCCGTCGAAGCGTGAGTCTGCGGCGGGCTTTCGTGTGGCATCCCCCTTTTTCCGGGGACGGCGGAAGAGCGTCCATGCGCCTCGGCCGCGGCCATCCATGGCCGCGGACGCCCCGAAAAAGGGAGATGCCTCACGAAAGTCCGGCTTTGACGCTGTCGTACTGAACTGTTGGAGCGCCCTACGGTCGGGAAACCTGGCAGGCGTCGCCAGCGTGGGCTGCACCAGATCGAAGTCGTGGACTATCACTAACGAATGAACATGAGCAGGCGAGCAGCCACTCACCCGGGAGAAATTCTGAGGCTCAACCTTCAGACACGTTGCGATCAGCAGGCCGATGTCAATAGATTTTTTTGACAGATCTGTCCGCTGTCGGCGGAGCCATCGCCCCATTTCGTCAATGCATATATTGACGAAATGGGGCATGTCGCAGCCTCAGCTTGCCAGGCGCATGGGCCTGACCCGTGCGCGCATCTCCCAGGCGGAGCGCGCCGAAACCGAAGGCGGCGTGACACTCAAGACGATGCATTCGATGGCTCAGGCGATGGGTTGCAGGTTCGTGTACGCCATCGTTCCCGACCAATCGATCGCCGAAGTGATCGAGATGCAGGCGCGCAGGAAGGCCAAGGCCATCGTAACCAGAGCATCCACTCACATGGCACTGGAAGATCAGACACTCGGCGAAGCGAGAAATGAAGACGAGATTCAACGGCTCGCGACGGAGTTTGTCCGGACGATGCCATCGGATCTCTGGACGGAAAAATGACGCCATGGAGTGATGGTCCAGAGCCCCACGGCGCGACCCTGGTCGACCCCGACGAAAGGGAAGGACTGAGGCATCCGCACGTTACGACGCGGGAAGAGTTGAACGAGCTTGAGCAGGCCAATATTGAACAAGCCCTCGTATGGCTCCCTCGCCGTCGCCGCTTCGATATCCTGACCGAGAAGTCCCTGCGCCTGTTGCACAAACGCATGTTTGGTGACGTATGGACATGGGCGGGCACGCTCCGGAAAACCGAGAAGAATATCGGTGTTGACCCCGCGCAGATCAGTACGTGTTTGCGCAATCTCCTGGGCGACGCGCGCTATTGGGCTGATAACGGCACATATACGCCGGTGGAGGCTGCAGCACGCTTTCATCACCGCCTTGTACGGGTGCATCTGTTTCCCAATGGCAATGGCCGCCATGCCCGCATCGCCTCCGATCTGTACCTCGAGGAATACTTCAATGGCCACCGGCCGATCGACTGGGACGCCGGGCAGGACCTCCAGACTGACGGACGGCGTCGAATCGCCTAATTCCAGGCACTGCGAAGGGCGGATGCGCATGATCACAGCCCGTTGCTGGAGTTTGTGGATTCCGAGCGAATCGGGTGTCGTTAGGGCGCCTTTGGATCTGGCGGTGCGGGGAGTCTACGGCGAACTCGTCTCCGAATTTCACTGTTAGCACGGAAAAATACAGGGAAAATCCATAATTCTTGCGGGTTTTCTTGCCCGCATGATCGGAAATCGATCTGACAATCAGTCCGTTACGGTCGCCGTGAGATGGGTGGTTCGGCAAGATAACAGGGAAAAACAGGGAAAGAACAACAATCGTCCCGGTCGACGATGGATGGTGCCCGTCGGGAGGGCATTAGCCACTCAATAGAAGTCGTCATCATCATCGTCCTCGCCAACCCGAGCCGCCGGGCCGGAGCGGTTGGTTTCTGCCGATTCGTCTTTGCTGATCTTGAACGCATCCTCCCAAGACTGACCGAGTAGGCGGCCGAGCAATTTGCTTACCTTCGTTTCTGGAGGTGAGTAGTAGCCGGGGCGGTCCGCCTTCATGTCTGGATCATGAGGCGTAGGGCAGAGCGGATCCAGCTGATCGATGTAATGCTGTGCCCACTCCAAGAAGTCGACGGTCTCGTCCTGGCGTCAGTGCCGTGTAGTCTGTCAGTTCTTCGGCACGTTTCTTCAGCTTCGGCTGCCGCGGCGTCTGGCCGGCCTCAACCCGTGCCCAGTAGCCGCGGCCGGGCACTGGGACACCGAGCTTGCGGCATCGTTTGGCAAGCGCGACATCGGAGAGCCCGAAATCCTTCGCTAGCTCGGTAACGGGTTTCGACCAGACGAGTTCGTACAGGTCTTCGCGTGACAGAGTAAGGAGATCGCTGGAAGTTGGCATGGCGGTCGCTCCAGAAAGTGGAGTTATCGGATCGGCCATCTTGCCACCGTCCACCGGGACAGCCGCGAGCTGGGCGCCAACGCCATTGACGTCTGTTGAAGATGTTATCGAGTTTCGATAACATAGGTACGTGATTGAGACATTCGGGAACGCCCTCGCCGAGGACCTGTTCGAGGATCGAAACAGCCGGGCGACACGGTCGTTCCCAATGGAGCTACGCCGTGCGGCAAGGCGAAAATTGCTTTATCTCCACGAGGCCGCCGATCTGAGGGATCTCAGGTCGCCGCCCGGAAACCGGCTCGAGAGCCTGAAGGGCGATTTGAAGGGACTTCACTCGATCCGGATCAACGATCAGTGGCGGGTCCTGTTTCGCTGGAGCGGCGGTAATGCGTTCGACGTGCAGATCGTGGACTATCATTGACGGAGCAGAGAGTCATGGCTAGGCAACCGAAGAGTCCCTTTCACCCGGGTGAGATCTTGCTCGAGGAGTTCCTCGAGCCATTGGGTATGAGCCAGGTAGCCTTTGCCGAGAAGATCGGCTGGACGAAGGCACGCGTCAACGAGCTCGTTCGGGGCAAGCGCGGCGTGACGGCCGAGGCGGCGCTCGATCTTGCCGACGTCTTGGGCACGTCGCCGAAGCTCTGGATGAATCTGCAAGCGACGTACGATCTTGATCGAGCAAAGAAGGCCAGAGACGCAGCGTAGCAATCCGTGATGTCGAATCGGAAGGGCCATGTCCATGTCCATGGGTTGCTTCATCTCCACGTGCCCAACCACGACGGACTGTAGAAGAGCCTGATGAGCGTTCATCTTGGCGACCACGAAATCCAGGAGACACGGCTGATGACCACGGCGGCGGCTGCCAGGAGCAGCAACTAGAGGGAGCGCCGTGAAAGTCAGGCACATAGAGATAAGGAACTTTCGCGGCATCAAATCCCTGTCATGGAATGTGGGCGGCGCGTTCACCTGCCTTATCGGCCCGGGCGATACCTGCAAGACAACGATACTCACCGCGATCGACTACGCGCTGTCACCGCGTACGAGCCTGTCATTCGATGATTCCGATTTTTTCAACGGGTGCGCGAACGGCTTCGGATCGGAGCCTTCATCGATTGCTCGCCAAAGCGGAGCGCTATCGAGCGCTGATGCTGGAGAATAGCGACAGGCCACTCGGCGAACTGGCTGCCGAAATGGGTGTTTGCACATCGCATTTCAGTCGAGTGTTGCGACTGAGCTTCATCGCCCCCGACGTCGTCAAGACCGCACTCCAGAATCGCCATCCCGTCGATCTCAACGCCGAAAGATTGGCCAAACGCACCGATCTGCCCCTTGACTGGGACGAGCAGCGGAAACTCTTCGACCTGGATTAGCCTCAAGGCCGGAATCCCGGCTCTCGCGCAAGGATCCAGGATTTCTGCGCCCAGTTATCGTCCGGAAGGTACCGACAAAAGTCGCGTAAGAGACTTTAGCGGCGGAGAAGCAAAGAACGTGTGCCGAGTGAGTCTCCCAGCACCTTGCAGGCGCATCCCATCCGCGCAAGTGACCGAAAGTCGGGGAGTTCTTCGGCAGAATGGAAAACCGGCGAACGGATTGAAAAACAACGCGTTAGGGTGGCGGAGAGGGAGGGATTCGAACCCCCGGACCCTCGCGGGTCAACGGTTTTCAAGACCGCCGCATTCGACCGCTCTGCCACCTCTCCGGCGCCCGCATTCTCGCGAGCAGCGGGCACCGATGCAAGCCGTGTGGCGCCGAGCTTGCCAATACCTGCGTCTGCCCCGACCATTACGGCAGTTATCCCGAGGAGTGTGTTAGTGGCACGTGCGAATGCATTGATCGTTGCGCTGGCTCTGGTCAGCACCGCCCTGGCGGCACAGGTAGTGCCGCTGGATCCGGCATCCCAGGCCTTTGAGCAGGGCCGCTGGGCAGATGCGATCGCCGCCTTTCAGCGGCAGATCGATGCGGCTGGCGGCGCGGTTGCTGACCCGGAAGAGGGTGACTTCCGGCTCGGTCTGAGCCTGCTGCGCATCGCCCAGGCTGAGCGTGAGCTGGGGCGTCACGACGACGCGCTGCGCACGCTGCGGCGGGCGGCAGAAGCGGAAGCGCCGGAGGCCATGACGCACTTCGAGCGTGCCCGCAATCTCGCGGCGCTGAACCGCCCGGACGACGCCATGGCGGAGCTGGAGATGGCCGAATACGCCGGCCTGCGTGCGCTGCAGCCGCTGCTGTCGGCGCCGGAGCTGGCGTCGCTGCGCGGTGGCGAGCGCTTTACGCGCGTCGAGCGCAGTGTGCGCGATCGCGTGTATCCCTGTGAAGCCATGCGCGAGGCCTACGAGTTCGACTTCTGGATCGGGCGCTGGGAAGTGCGCGCGGCCGATGGCTCACTGGCCGGCCACAACACCGTCAGTCGCCAGAACGGCGATTGTGGCATCGAGGAGCGCTGGGAAAGCATTGCCGGCGCCACCGGCAGCAGCATCAGCTTCTACACGCCCAGCATGGAGCAGTGGCGCCAGATCTGGGTGGGTTCGGGCGGTACGCTGTTCGACATCAGCGGCGGCATCGTCGACGGTGAAATGCGCATGCAGGGTACGCTGGAGTACGCGTACATGGACCGGGTGTCGGCATTCCGCGCCGCCTGGATTCCGCTCGAGGACGGTGCGGTTCGTCAGCTGATGGAAGAATACGACGCGGCGACGCAGGCATGGCGTGTCTGGTTTGACGGCTACTTCCGTCGCGTCGACGCCCGGTAGGCTAGAATCATTCCGATGACCGGACGCATCTACAACTGGCGCACTTCCACCAACCCGGTCGTACAGGTGCTGTCGGTGCTCGCCATGGGCGTGGTGCTGATCGGCGCCGTGCTGCTCGGTGCGGTCATCCTGGCCATCGCGCTCGGTCTCGCCATCATCGCGGCCATCGTGTTCTACCTGCGCATCTGGTGGCTGCGCCGCAAATTCGCCCGTGCCGTTCAGGGGCAACACGGTGCCGGTGGCAGCCGTGATCCGTCCGCGCAGGGCAGCGGCGCACGGCGGCGATCCGGCGGACGTTCCACGGAAACGCGCACCATAGATGTCGAATACACCGTGGTCGATGAACGCGATCCGCAGGATCCGCGTGACCCGCGGTCCAGCCGGGACTGACACCGCCATGGCAGCGAACCGACCTCGCTCGATGCTGAGCCGCCGTCGTCGTCGGCTGGTGCCGATGTTCGTGTTCGTGCTGTCGGCCATCGGCCTTGCCTGGCTGCTGGAATCGCGCATGCCGACCACGGTGATCGTTGTCCGCCACGCCGACCTTGCCGCGAATGCCGATGCCGGCGACCGTCCCTGGACCGGCATCGGGCTCAGTGAACGCGGCCGCATGCGCGCGAGCATGCTGGCCGATGTCATGCAACGTGTGGACGTGGTGCGCGGTGTGGACGTGATCTATGCCAGCCCTTCGCTGGCCACGCGGCAGACGGCCGAAGCCGTGGCAGCGGCGCTCGAACTGAACATCGAAGTCGCCGAGCACGATGACCTGGAACGCTTCGCCGACCGCATCATCAGAAATCACTCGGGCAAGATCGTGCTGGTGATCACCTATGGCGATCTGATCGGCCCCATGGTCGCCGAGCTGAAGGGGCACCAGAGCGTGCCCGAGGTTGCGGACGATGAGATGGAGAACATCTACGTGGTGACGCGGCCACGCTTCGGCAAGGTCAAGACGCTGCGGTTCGTGTACGGCGTGGCCTGGCCCGACACCGCGCCATCGGATGCCGTCGCCAGTCAGCGCTGATCGGTGTCACCGGTCACCACCGGTTGCGGTGCCGGCTGCTGTGTCAGCGGATTGACCGCCATGCTGCCGTCCTCACGCAGAACGGGGTAGGCGCGACCCAGCCGACGGCAGCGTCGCGCCACATGCGGGTAGGCCCACTCGAACAGCGTGCTGGCCGCTTCCGCGGCGGTCAGTCGCGAGCGCTCGTACAGTCCTGCTGCTTCACGCTGTCTTGCCGCCTCGAACAGAACCAGCGCCGTTGCCACCGAAACGTTCAAAGACTGAGCCATGCCGCGCATCGGCACCGACACTCGAACATCGGCATCGTTCACGGCGTGGTCGCTGAGGCCATCGCGCTCCATGCCGACCACGATCGCCACCTGGCCGGTGTAGTCCACATCGCGGTAGTCGATGGCCTGTGGTCCGTGATGGGCTGCGATCAGGCGCCACCCCTGCGCGCGCAGGGCCTGGTAGGCCTGCCGGGTATCGTCGTGCAGCGTCACGTTGATCCAGCGGTTCACGCCGCCGGCGATCATGTGGTAGCGGCGAACGGTGCCATGCGGTGCCACCGCATGCGCCGCGAACATGCCCACGGCATCGCAGCTGCGCAGAATCGCGGAAAAGTTGTGCGTCTTGTAGACACGCTCGGCCAGCAGGGTCAGGTCCGGCTGGCGGAGGGCGAGAATCCGCCTGAGCTTGTTGATGCGTTCGGGTGTCATGGACCATGATTGTCGCATGTTGCAGGAATCCGGCATGAAAACCAGTCAGGAAACCATCGTGGTGGATACGCGTGGCCGCGGCACGTGGAACATCACCACAGCGGTAGCGCAGGTAGTTCAGGCGGCGGCCGTGAGCACGGGGCTGTGTCATCTGTTTGTGCGCCACACCAGCGCCTCGCTGATGCTGTGTGAGAACGCCGACCCGGACGTCCGTCGCGACCTGGAGACCTTTTTCGCTGATCTGGTGCCCGATGGCGATCCGCGTTTCGTGCACACCGCCGAAGGTCCGGACGACATGGCCGCCCATGTGCGGTCCATCCTCACGCACAGTCACCTGTCGATCCCGGTGGTGGCAGGGCGACTGGGCCTGGGAACGTGGCAGGGCATCTATCTGTGGGAGCATCGCACCTCGCCCCACCGGCGTGAGGTGATGATCACCGTGCAGGGCGCGGGTTGATCGGTGGTCCGGGATCCGGGCGCGCACTGCCACAGGAATCGAGCTTGCGGCTGGTGTCCGGTGTGACGGATAATTCGCGCCTGCAGCGTGTGGGGCCGTAGCTCAGTTGGGAGAGCGTCGCGTTCGCAATGCGAAGGTCGTGGGTTCGACTCCCATCGGCTCCACCAGTTTCCCTCCCGGTCTCCAGTACTCCAGGGCAGCTTCTCCTCCAATCCGATGAGAGCCAATCCGATGAGAGACTTCGTCGCAACTCTCAGCCAGCGAATCGCCGAGCACGGCCCGCTGTGCATCGGTATCGATCCGTCGGCTGCGCTGCTGACGCGTTGCGGACTGGAGGATTCCGCGGAAGGTGCGCTGGCATTTGGTCATCGCGTGCTGGAGGCGGCCGATTACCGGCTGGCTATCATCAAGCCGCAGTCGGCTTTCTTCGAACGGTTCGGCAGTGACGGCATCATCGCGCTGGAAACGCTGATTGCCGATGCGCGTGCACGCGAGGTGCAGGTACTGCTCGACGTCAAGCGTGGCGACATCGACAGCACCGGCAATGCCTACGCCGAAGCATTGTTCTCGCCACGCAGCCCGATGCGTGTGGATGCGGCGACCCTGAGTCCGTATCTGGGTATTGAAGCGCTGCAGGGCGCAATCGAATTCGCTGCCAGCCGCGGCAGTGGCGTGTTTGTCGTCGTGCGGTCGTCGAATCCCGAAGGCGAAGCACTCCAGGTTGCGCGACGCGAGGACGGGCGCACGGTGGCCGGGGCCATCTGTGATGTCATTACCGAACTGAACCGCCGCCTGGCGGCCAGCGGAACCGGCCCGGTCGGCGCAGTGGTCGGCGCCACCTGTCGTGATGCGTCGCAGACCGTGGACGCACTGCCGCGATCATTCATTCTCGCGCCGGGCGTCGGCGCGCAGGGCGCCACCGTCGAGGACGTGCGGACGCGCATGGCCAGTGCCCGTGGACGCGTCCTGCCCAGCGTGTCACGCGCGGTTCTGGCCAATGGCAGTGCGGTAGCCGAGATCCGGTCTGCCATCGCCGCGCTGAAGGACGAAGCGCGCGCGCTGGTCTGATGAACGTGATGCACAGCCCCGCGGCTGAACGCAACAAGGATCCGATACTCGCGGTGCTGCGCCGCGTTCTGCCCGGGCGCGGCACGGTGCTGGAGATTGCCGGCGGCAGCGGGCAGCATGCTGTGTACTTCGCTGCCGCGCTGCCCGACCTCATCTGGCAGCCCAGCGATCCGGATGCCGCAAGCTGCGATGCGATTGCCGCGCGCGTGCGCCAGGCGGGACTGGACAATCTGCGCCCGCCGCTGGCGCTGGATGTCACCCGTCATCCGTGGCCGGTCGACAGCGCCGATGCCGTCGTCTGCATCAACATGATTCACATCTCACCGTGGCAAACCACCCCGGCGCTGTTCGCCGGCTGCGATCGCATCATCGCCGGTGCAGGCCCGGTGGTGCTTTACGGGCCGTTTCGTCGCCGGGGCGTGCCGCTGGCGCCGGGCAATCAGGCGTTCGACGCAGACCTCAAGGCGCGCAACGCGGCATGGGGACTGCGTGAGCTGGATGACGTGGCGGCCGAGGCGGAGCGTTACGGCTTCAGGCTGCTCGAAGTCAATGAACTGCCGGCCAACAACATCGCCGTGGTTTTCGCCAGATCGTAGCGTGCCGCTATCGTCAGCCGGTACGGTGTTCGAGGATCACCGGAATGATCAGATCTTCCTCGTCCTCGAGATGGCGGCGCAGGCGCGTATTCAGCGTGAAGACGGCGTGTGAACAGATGTCGCCACTGCGTTTCAGGGCCTCTTCGTCGGCGGCAGTGAGAAACGCATTGGTGGTCTCCACGAGGCTGACGATGGCGTCGTGCAGCACCTGATGGTCGTTGTCGAGCACGTCGAACCCGCGTGACAGCTGCGCCTCCGCCGATCGGAATGCCGGAAAGTAGTGGTGATCCTCGATCTCGTGGTGACCATGCAGATGTGAAATGAACGACTGCAGCCGCGGTGCCAGCCAGTAGCGAAACGCCGTCGCGTCGCGCTTGCCGTTCAGGTAGTCCTCGGCCGCAGCGGCCAGTTCGGCCGCGTGGTGTCGGAACATCGCGTGTCGTTCCAGCCAGAACTGCGCCAGTGCCGCGTTCGGATGCGACGTCCAGGTATCGCGGGGATGGATCTCAAGCAGGGTTCTCAGTTCACCCGGCCAGCCGGTGCGTATTTCCAGTTCCAGACTCACATGCTTCTCCGCGCCCACTGTGCGCCTACTCCGCACCAACTCCGCCGCCATGATGGCGGCTGTCGCGGATTCTGACAGAAGGGGGACTGTGACGCATCCGCGGAAGACGCGGTGTGGTGGGCAGAGGCGGCCGCGCAACCGGGGGGGGGAAGGCGACGGAGGGCGCGATGCCATGTGGATGACGACCGCCTCTGCTCAACTGATACCTAGCAAGCTTCGTGCCAAATCAGCAGGTCGCCTGAATCCGCGGCATTGATGTGACTGGCGCTTCCTGCAGCCGGTCTTTCTGCCCGCTTTCAGGGCATTTTTATTGCAGTCGGCACAGTGTTGATGCAGCTGTCTGAGTGCCCGCGGGACCGGCGTCGACTCGCACAGCAGTGCGCGAAAGCGTTAAGGTATGTGCTTTCATTCCAAGTACAGGAGTTGAGGAATGGCGAAGTTTGAGTTACCCGAGTTGCCCTACGCTCAGGATGCGCTGGAGCCGGTCATCAGTGCCAGAACGCTGTCGTTTCACTACGGCAAGCACCACCAGACCTATGTGGACAAGCTGAATGAACTCAGCGACGCCTCCAGTGGAGACGAGCAGGCGCTGGTGGAGCTGGTTCTGACCTCGAAGGGAGCGGTGTTCAACAACGCTGCGCAGATCTGGAATCACACCTTCTACTGGAACAGCATGGCGCCGGCGGACAGCAGCAAGCCGGACAGCAACCTCGACAGCGAGCTGTCCAGGCATTTTGGTTCCGTGGACGAATTCAAGGCACAGCTGACCAAAGCGGCCGTCGGTCATTTCGGTTCGGGCTGGGCATGGTTGGTCAGGTCTGACGACGGTGCGCTGAAGATCGTCACGACATCCGACGCCGGTAATCCGATGTGCGACGGACTGCGGCCTCTGCTCACGGTGGATGTGTGGGAGCATGCGTACTATCTGGACTATCAGAATGCGCGCCCCAGGTATGTGCAGGCCATGGTCGATCGGCTGATCAACTGGCAGCAGATTTCGAAGCTGCTGGAACGCGGCTGACGCAGCCGGATCGACGAACTGAAGCCGGGATGGACGCTCCCGGCTTCAGTTCTTTTCCGACAAACCCTCGTCGTCAATCGACTCGTGGTGCGGCATCATTTCAAGTGCGGCCTGTGACGTGCGGCCGAGCATGACGAAGGGTTCGCGTTCTTCCGGCGAGGGGCGGCTGCGTATCCTGAACAGAATGAAGATCGCCAGGCCACCCTGCATCAATGCCAGGAACCACAGGAACATGACCTCGGTGCTGATACTCATCAGCACGCCCACCAGCACGGGGCCAACCGCCGCACCCAGGCCATAGGCAAGCAGCAGGCCGCCCGCGGTCTTCACGAAGTCGTCCTGTGGGACGTTATCGTTGCTGTGCGCAACGCACAGCGGATAGAGGCTGAATGTGGCACCGCCGTACAGAAAGACCAGCACGTAGAACGCCACGTCGAAACGACCGACGGTCAGGGCCGCCAGTGCCGCGAACAGCGTTCCGCCGACACTGACGCCCAGGATCACGGTGCGCCGATCCCAGCGGTCCGACAGGTGGCCGATAGGCCACTGCAGTGCCATGCCGCCCAGCAGTACCAGGCTCATGAACAGCGCGATCTGTGTGAGGCTCAGGCCGATGCTCTGCGCGAACACCGGGCCGAGCGCGAAATAGGCGCCGTTGGCGAGCGCCGCCACCAGTGTGCCGGCCACGCCAAGTGGCGAGGCTTTCCACAATGCGCGCGGGTCGAGTTTCACGACGGTGATCGGCGCAGGTTCAGGCACACGCGTCAGCACGATGGGCACCAGCCCGAGCGAGAACAGGGCGCCAGCGACGATGTAGGGTGTGGTGAATGAACCCTGATCGAACAGAATCAGATACTGGCCGACGGCGAGGCTGAGCAGCGCGATGACCTGGTAGACAGCGAATACCCGACCACGCGCCTCGTTCGTCGTTCGTTCGTTGAGCCAGCTTTCCACCACCATGTACAGGCCGACCACGCAGACGCCGGTGATGAAGCGCAGCAACGCCCACTCCACGGCACCAGGCAGCAGAGGATGCAGCAGCACGGCAGCCCCCGCGCAGGCTGCGAACGCCGAAAACGCACGCACATGGCCGGCACGGCGAACGACGCCCGGACAGAAGTAGGTGCCGGCCACGAAGCCGGCAAAGTAAGCGGCCATCACGATGCCGATGACCATGTTGGAATAGCCGGTGGCGTCGGCCTGCAGCGCGATGATCGTACCCAGCAGCCCCGTACTGGCGACGAACAGGCTGGTACCCAGCAGCAGTGTTGAAAGGGGCAGAAACAGCGCGGTCAACGATCAACGTCCTGTAAGTTCGGGGGAAACCTGGAGCTGCGGAACGGGATGCCGCAGCGCCTAACTATACAGGCCGCTCCGGCAGTCGACGAGGTGGCCCCGGAACGCGGTGCTTGCCGCCTCCCAGCCATGGCCCAGCGCATACTGCCGGCAGTTCTCACGCGGGATGCCCAGAGCCGCGTGCGCGGCGGACATCAGATCATCGTCGAGCACGCCAGTGACGTTATCCTGCACGACATCGATCGGGCCGGTCACCGGGAAAGCCGCCACCGGTGTGCCGCAGGCCATGGCTTCGAGCATCACCAGTCCAAAGGTGTCGGTGAGGCTGGGGAACACGAACACATCAGCGCTGGAGAGATGTTGCGCAAGGTCCTCGCCGAAGCGGTAGCCGACGAATCGCGCATCGGGATAGCGGCGCATCAGTCGGGCCTTGTCCGGGCCGTCGCCCACCAGCACCTTGCTGCCTTCCAGCGGCAGGCTGAGAAACGCCTCGAGGTTCTTTTCAACGGCGATCCGGCCCGCGTACATCCAGATCGGCCCGGGCAGGTCCAGATGCGCCCGGCCGCAGGGCCTGAAGAGTCTGGTGTCCACGCCGCGCGGCCACAGTACGACGTTGTCGAAGCCGCGGTGCTGGAGCAGTCGCTGCTGCTGTCGTGTGGCTACCAGTGTTCTGCTCGCGCGGCCATGGAAGCGTCGCAGCCATGCATAGGTCACCGACAGGGGTATCGGCACGCGCTTGCGGACATACTCGGGGAACTGCGTATGGTAGGACGTTGTGAACGACAGCCTGTTGCGGATGCAGAAGCGCCGCGCGGCCATGCCCAACGGGCCTTCGGTCGCAATGTGTATCGCGTCCGGATCGAATGCGCTGATGGCGCGCGACAGCCGCCGATGGGGCAGCAGCGCAACGCGTATCTCAGGGTACGACGGCAGCGGCAGGGTGAAGTGCGAGTCGCCGGACAGCACCAGCACTTCGTCACCGGCGGCCTGCAGACATTCCCGCGTACGACTCAGTGTCGTCACCACGCCGTTGACCTGCGGTTGCCACGCATCGGTGACCAGGGCGAGTTTCATGAGTTTGCTACCGATGCTGGATGCGATGGCCGTGGTTGTCTGCATGAGTATCACCGCCAGTTGACAGTGCGATGACAGGCGATGCGCAACACGCTGGCCTGAAATAAAAAATTCACGCAATCAGCATTGCGTTGCCACGTGCCGGGGCGATGCTGCACGGCAGGCAAGCTGCTGTGAGGTGTGTCATGGCTGGTCCGACGGCGCATGCATTAAACCGCTTCGAACGGGCGGAGCTCCGACTTTGCCACTACCTGAATCGATGCAGCCATGTGGCTGCCGGCAGGGCGCTGTTCCGCGGGGTGAGCTGGCTGGGCGATGGCTGGGTGTGGTACGCGCTGATGGTGTGGCTGGCCGCAGCCTACGGTCGCGATGGCGTGCTGGTTGCCGTACAGATGGTGGCGAGTGGTGCCGCTGGCGTGATGGTCTACAGGTTCATCAAGCTGCGCACTGTGCGTGAGCGGCCGTTCGTCAGCCACAGCTCGATCGTGTGCGCCACCGCGCCGCTGGACCGCTACAGTTTTCCATCCGGCCACACGCTGCATGCGGTATCGTTTTCCATCATTGCTTCGCACTACTTTCCGGTCTACAGCGAGTGCCTGCTGGTGCTGGCGGTGCTGATCGCGCTGTCGCGCGTGACGCTGGGGCTGCACTATCCGACCGACGTCGTCGCCGGGGCCATGCTGGGCGTCGTGATCTCCACGGCCAGCATCCGTATGGCCGAAGTCCTGATCTGGGCGCCGCAGTAGTTGAGTCCGGGTGCAGCAGGCTGTCGGCCTGGCAGGCTTTCGTGCCCAGATGCAGGTCGGAAATCCAGACGGTTCTGACGGCGTGGCTGTGAGCCATTGCAAGTCTCCGGCGATAAACCGGAAATCGAGCCTGGTCGGGGTTCGTGAACGCTGGATTGCGGTGATGTTAGCGTTTCGTTGCAGCGGTTCATGATCCGGTAATCTTGCTGGGCAACACTTGCGATGTCTGGTCCGGAAGGAGCCCGGTATTGCGTGTGCTGATGATCTCGGATGTCTATTTCCCGCGAGTGAACGGCGTATCCACGTCGATCGGGACGTTCCGTCGCGATCTGCGGGCCAGTGGCTGTGAGGTCGACCTGCTCGTCCCGGCGTATCTGCAGGACTGGGACGATGACCCTGGCACGACGCGCGTTGCGTCGCTGTATCTGCCCTGCGACCCGGAAGACCGGCTCATGCGCCCGGCCGCGCTGGCGCGTGCCGGGCGTGGGCTGTCGGCCGACTATGACATCGTGCACGTCCACACCCCGTTCCTTGCGCATCGTCATGGGGTGAAGATTGCGCGGCGTCTTGGCGTTCCTGTAGTAGAGAGCTACCACACGTTGTTCGAGGAGTATCTACACCACTACGTACGCGGCATCCCCCGTGCTCTGTCGAGTACGCTGGCACGGCGGATTTCAGTCAATCAATGCGATACGGTGGACGCCGTCATCTCGCCTTCGCTGGCGATGGCGGAACGGCTGCGCGACTACGGTGTCAGCTCGCCGATAGAAGTGATTCCGACCGGTCTGAGTCTGGATGGTTTCGATGGCGGTGACGGTGCGGGTTTCCGCGCGCATCTCGACATTGCGGACGCCACGCGTGTGATGCTGTACGTCGGTCGCGTCGCCTTTGAGAAAAATATCGCCTTCCTGCTCGATGTGGTCGAGATCGTAGGCCGACAGCAGCAGGATGTGGTGCTTGTGATCGCTGGCGATGGGCCGGCCAGGAAAGAACTGGAGTCGCGGGTGCGCAGTCGTGGACTGGCATCGATGGTGCGATTCGTGGGCTATCTGGATCGCGAATCGACATTGCTCGACTGCTACCGGGCCGCGGATCTGTTTGTGTTCGCGTCACACACCGAGACCCAGGGTCTTGTGCTTCTGGAGGCCATGGCCTGTGAAGTGCCCGTACTGGCGGTGCCGGTGATGGGCGTGGCGGAGTTCGTCGATGGCCAGGATGGCATCGTGCCTGCGTCACAGGATGCATCGGAATTCGCGGCCGCGGCGATTCGGCTGCTGGCTTCTGATGAAGCGCTGCGCGCGCGCGGGCGGGCGGCGCGTGCGTACGTGCAGCGGCACTGGTCCGGTCAGGTGATGGCAGCGCGGATGATGGACCTGTACCGTCGTGCCTCGCAGCGGGACGTTGTGCCCGCCGCGCCGCCCTCGCCGCGGTCGTCTGGCGGTGACTAGCGCGACAGGTCGAGACTGACCTCAACCGTCACGCGTTCGCCGATCCAGCTGGTGTCATTCCAGCCTTCGCCAACCTTGAAATCGAAGCGGTTGATGCTCATCGTGCCGGCAAATTTCGCGGATGCCCCGTTCGGCTCGAACGTGAAATCCATGACCATCGGCTTGGTTTCGCCCTTCAGCGTGAGTTCGCCGTGCGCACGATAACCGCCGTCAACGGTCTCGATGCTCTGCGACTCGAAGCGCGACTGCGGATGGGCAGCGACGTTGAAAAAGTCGGCGTCACGCAAGGTCTCATCGCGATCGTAGTCACGCGTGTCGACAGTCCCGACATCGACGACGCCGACGATTCGGCCTGCCGCCGGATCGGCCGGGTCAAAGTCGATCGTGGCCTGAAAGGACTCAAACTGCCCCTCGAAGCGTGAACCCTGCTGGGTGCCGTAGAACTTGACTGCGCTCGTTTGCTCGGCGACGCCCCATTCATCCTTGGCGGAAGCGCAGGCTACCAGCCCGAGGCTGATCACGGCGACAAACGACGACTCTACATAACGGATCTTGCGCATTGGTAATCGACCCCTTGGCTGCTTGGCATTCAGCGCGCATTGTATAGCCACTGACGGAACCTGCAACAAATCACGTACGTCCCTGGGTTTCACGGCGGTTGCAGGGCTTTAATCTCGCAACACATTGGACCCCGGGCCTGCTGGACAGTTCCGATCACGGCTGTCGCAGTGGCAGGCAGCCGTGCATGGCGCTTCCAGCGCCGCCCCGATCGGGGTACGGTTTCTGAATGACTGAAGGGTATCGGTGCCTGGTGCGCGGGATTTCCGGCATGGCTGAGCCATTGGCCGGCCTGGCCGCTGTCGGCTGCCTTGTGCTCGCTACAGCGGCCTGTGATGGTGGCGGCGAGCGTTCATCAGATGTGATGAGTCGGGCGGGCGGCGGTGAGTCGTTGCCGGCCTGGAGTGCCGTCGCCGATGCCCGCGTGGCCGGCGAATGGCGCAACGTCGGCGCCGATGAGGCAGGATCCCGGTACTCGCCGCTGATGCAGATCAACGCGAGCAACGTCGCCGATCTGGAACCGGCGTGGACGGTTGCGCTGGCGCGTCCCGCTCCGGGGACGGACGCTGCTGTTGCCGTGCGATCGACACCGCTGGTTGCCGGTGGCCTCATGTATCTGACCAGCGGCGATCAGGTCATCGCGCTGGATGCCGCAACCGGGCGAGAGGTCTGGCGCGGGTGGACACGTCTGGATTTCTCCGCTCGTGGAATGGCTTACTGGGCAGGTGACGGTACGGTCGAGCCGCGCCTGTACGTGGCAGCCGCGGACAGACTGCTGGCTCTGAACGCGCGCAACGGCCGGCCCGCTGCCGGTTTTGGCCGTCGCGGACAGATTCTCTCCGCCATCGCCGATGGCACCGCGCCGCTCATCATCGGCGCACGTGTATTCGTCGCTACGGCCACGGCCGGTGTGCGCGCTTACGCGCTCCACGACGGGCAGGCGCTGTGGCGTTTCGATGTGCCGCATCCGCGTGCGGATCAGCTTCGCGTCAGTGGCATGATTGCCGAGCAGGACCGCGGCATCATCCATGTGTCGCTGAGTGCACAGGCGTCAGCTGGGGCGTTGACGCCGGCGACAGACATGCCGCCGAGTTCCATGATGGCGCTGGATGCGCCGCAGGGACGGCTGTTGTGGCAGTACGATGTCGTCAGGGCCGACGTGTGGGGCCACGGCATCGTGTCCGCACCCTTGCTCTACGAAGCCGGTCGCGGTGCATCGCGCGTTCCGGGGCTTGCGCTGCTCAGCGGCGCCGGGCTGGTTCATCTGCTGCAGCGGGCCAGCGGTGATCCGCTGATGGCGGTGACCGAACGCCTGCAGAGCACATTGCCCGACGTGCTGCCGCCGGTCTCCCAGCCGATTCCGCAGACAGCGGCGCTGCATCGCAGCCTGCATCAGCTGAGCGATGTGCTGGTCACGGCCGAGGCCACCAATGTCACGCATACGGCGGCATGCGCGGCACTGTTGCGCGATGCTTCACAGGTGACGGGTGTTGACCCGTTCTCGCCGGTTACCGCAGCTGCCGGCAGCGACGCGCCAGCCGCATTCGTGCGCCTTCCCGCCACGCGGTTCAAGGCCGCGGGGGCGATGGCGCTGGATCCGGCTCTGGGTTATCTGTTCATCAATGTCAGCCATGTCGGAGAAATCACCTACGTGGCGGCGGACACTTCGCCGGGCCGTGACAGGCCCGATCAGGCCGCCGTGCCGTTCATCGCCCAGCCGAATCCGCCCACGCCCCAGGGGGCCTGGCCTTGTCAGCCGCCACCCTGGGGCGAGCTGGTCGCGGTCAACACGGTGGATGGCGGCATAGCCTGGCGGGTGCCTCTGGGCGTCACCGATGGACTGCCATCGGAGCGCCGGGACACCGGACGACCGGGACGTGGTGGTCCGCTGGCCACCGCCAGCGGACTGGTGTTCATCGGTTCGACGGACGACCGGATGCTGCGTGCGTTCTCGTCCGCCACCGGCGAGGAACTGTGGAGCGTTGGGCTGCCGATGAATGCCTATTCGATGCCGTTCACGTACACCGCTGGCGATGGCCGTCAGTACCTTGCGGTGATTGCGTCGGGTGAGCCGATTCTGGATTCGCGTGTATGGATGCCGGTGGTAACGCCGCGGCTGCTAACGTTTGCGTTGCGTGACCGGTGATTTGGTGACGTGTTAGGCTCGCCGTGTTTACAGTATTGCCGGCCTTGTGCGGCGCTGTTGTCAGCGCTTCCTGCCAGGCCGGGAGGGAAGCGACTATATGCAAAAATATCGGAAGTCTCGACAATTCCTGGCGGCTGCTTTTCTTGTTGCCTTTGCGAATTCCGGCCACGCCCAGCAACAGGAGGGTAGCGACGTGATCGAAGATGGCAAGACCGTCGGTTTTGAATACAGCCTGGCACTTGAGGATGGCACGATCGTCGAGAGCAATCTCGACATGGATCAGCCGATCGAATACGTCCAGGGTGGTGGACAGCTGATGCCGGCGCTGGAAGCCGCGCTCGTCGGTATGAAAGCGGAAGAGACCAAGGCCGTTACACTGGCGGCGGCTGACGCCTACGGCGAAGTCGATCCGGAGGCTTTCCAGGAAATCCCGAAAGAGACCATTCCCGAGGAGCTTCAGGTGATCGGCACGCAGCTTCAGGCCGCCGGGTACGAAGGTCCGATCCGCGTCCATGAGATTCGTGACGACATCGTGGTGCTGGATTTCAATCATCCACTGGCCGGCGAGTCGCTGACGTTCAACGTTCGCATCGTTTCGGTGGACTGACTGCCCACCGCTGTTCGTCGAACCGGCCGGATCTGACTGAGCGGATCTGACCGGCCGGGCTGACCGCGGTCAGCCCGGTTGCAGCGGCCTGTTCGTGATGCCGCGTCCGTGATGCCGGTGGCAAGCGGTTCAGGGCAAGCGGTTCAGGGCTATCGGTTCAGCCAGGGTCGTGGCTGAACAGCCAGCTGCACGGCCGTGAAGAACTGCAGCCGTGTCAGTTCCCAGACGCTGCCACTCTGCGGGCCGTCATCCAGCGATTCATCCCGTTCCCGAGGCGTGTAGCCGAGGCGTTCGGGGATCGCCGCACCGCGCGCGTTGGTCGGCTGGCAGCGTATGACAATGCAATAGACATCCTCGTCCGTGAACAGATGGGATGTGATCGCCGACACCGCCTCTGTGGCGTAGCCACGGCGCGTGCAGCGGGTGCGGATCCAGTAGCTGATCTCCCGGTCACACTCTCGCCGTCCCGGCCTCACGTCCAGCCCACCCAGCACCTTGCTTTCGGCGGTGTCGAATATGCCGTACGACCAGCTGCGGTCGCCGAGAAACGCTTCGCGCCTGTCGGCCAGCCATTGCGTGGTATCGGCCATCGACAGCCTGTCGGCCGCAGCCCAGGGAAACACCCGCCGCAGCTCTTCCTGGCTGGCCAGAACGGATTCGCGCAGCTGGCGCGCGTCTGAAGCCTTCCAGCCGCGCAGCGTGAGCCGGGACGTGGCGATACGTGTTGCCAGTGCCATGGTCGCCTCCCCTGACGCCGTGGGTGGTGGCGCGATCCCCGGAGGACAGCGCGGGCTGTGATTCCCTTATCTTTCTGTTGACGCCGCGACCGTTGGGGTGCGCGTCGGGATCACAGACGATGGCTTGAGGATACTCCAGTGGTCGTGGTTGCGCTATCGCCGATCCGCGCCACGGTATTTGGTAGTCTGGCAATGAGTTTGGACGGAAAGGTCGTGGCATGACGGTGACGCATGGTGTGGCAGCCGACGTGAGGCCTGCTTGCAGAGTGATTCGTAAGCTATTGATATTAATTATGATATCGGTGGCGTTACCGGTGTCCGCTGAGACCATGTCCGGGCAGGCGAACGCCGCGCGCGGAATGTCCACGCAGGCGAACGCGTATCTGCGCTTTGCGCTGGATATCATGCAGGAACACTCGATCAACCGGGATCGTATCGACTGGCCTCGGTTCCGGGCACGGGTGCTGGCGCGCGCGGACGGCGCTGTCGTATCGGCCGATACCCATCCGGCACTGCGCGAGGCGCTGCGCGAACTGGGAGACGGGCACAGCTTCCTGCGCGGCGGCACATGGCCTGCGATGGGGGGATCTGCGCAAAGGCCGATGAACTGGCCTGCGCGCGAACGCAGTCCGCTGTTGTCACTGGAACAGCGCAGCCAGATGCTGGCTGGCGTCGGCTATCTGTCGGTCCCCGCTTTTCCGCGCGGGACTCACGCGATGCAGCAGTCGTATGCGGCCGACATGCAGTCGCGCATCGATGAGCTGTCGGCGCAGGGTGCCTGCGGCTGGATCGTCGATCTGCGCGGCAACACCGGTGGCACCTTCTGGCCCATGCTGACCGGTACCGGTCCGCTGCTGGGCGATGGTGTCTGGGCGTTCGCGGTTCATGCCGACGGGCGTCGCGTTCCGGTCTGGTACCGCGATGGACAAAGCGGGCTCGAAGAGGCGGTTCAGTTGCGGGTCTTCGATCCGGTTCGCAACGGCGAACTGGCTACGATGCCCGTTGCGCTGCTGATCGGGCCGATGACCGCCAGTGCTGGCGAAGCGGTCGCAATCGTCTTTGCCGGCCGCGACGCGACGCGCGCCTTTGGTGAAACCACGCGTGGCGTGAGTACCGTCAATCGCACGTTCCCGCTGGGCGATGGCGCAACGATGGCGCTCACGGTGGCTGCAACCGCGGATCGTCATGGACGCATCCATCAGCAGGCCATCGAGCCCGATGTCGCGGTGCCCGCGTCGGCAGGGCCTTTGCCTGCATTGGTCGATCAGCCCGAAGTGGCGGCCGCGCTGGCCTGGATTGCCTCCGCATCGCAGTGTTACCGGCCCGCGGCTGCCGTGCTGCCGGCCGCCGGCGCGCACGTTTCGCGGTAGCGACCCTATAATGTCGCCAGCTGAAGTGGCCCCGCCACCTGCGCGGAGCCGTCCGGAAATCAATCCTGCTGAAACTGGAAGTGAGCGATGATCATAGACTGCCATGGTCACTATACGACTGCGCCGAAGGCGCTCGGTGAGTATCGGGACAAACAGAAAGCGGATCTGGCCAGGGATCCGCAGCACACTGCTGTCAAAGGCGAGGTCAGGATCAGTGACGACGAGCTGCGCGAAAGTGTGGAGGGCGCGCAGCTCAAGCTGCAGCGCGAGCGCGGTACCGACGTCACGATATTCTCGCCGCGGGCCAGCTGGATGGGGCACCACATCGGCAACCAGTCCACCAGTGAGGCGTGGACCGAGCACTGCAATGATCTGATCTATCGGCTCACGCAGCTGTATCCGGACAACTTCATCGGCGCGGCGCAACTGCCGCAGTCACCGGGTGCATCCGTTGATGCGTCGGTACGCGAGCTGGAACGGTGTGTGCTGGAGCTGGGGTTCGTCGGGTGCAATCTGAACCCTGATCCCACCGGCGGCTATTTCACCGGACCGGATCTGGGAGACCGCTACTGGTATCCGCTGTACGAGAAGCTGTGCGAGCTCGAGGTGCCGGCCATGGTGCATGTCAGCGGTGCCTGCAACACGCCCTACATGCAGACCACGGGCTCCTACTATCTGGCTGCCGATACGATCGCATTCATGCAGCTGATGACATCGGATGTGTTTCGTGATTTCCCTGATCTGAAGATGATCATTCCGCACGGTGGTGGCGCAGTGCCCTATCACTGGGGGCGGTTTCGCGGACTGGCGGACATGCTGAAGCGGCCACCGCTGGCGGAGTCGGTTCTGAACAACGTGTACTTCGACACCTGCGTCTATCATCAGCCGGGTATCGATCTGCTGCTCGATGTGATTCCGCTGGACAATATTCTGTTTGCGTCGGAAATGGTGGGTGCGGTGCGCGGCATCGATCCGGAGACCGGGTTCTACTTCGACGACACCAGACGCTACATCGATCAGAGCACCCGTCTCACCGACGAGCAGCGCAGTCAGATCTTCGAGGGCAACGCCCGACGCGTGTTCAGGCGACTGGCGGATCGCCTGGGCGAGTAGGTCGCCAGGCGGCTGCGCTCGCAGCGAGCGCAGCCGCGGCTCGCGGCCTCAGCGCGAGCGAGCGTTCGATGCGTCCCTGCGGTTGACCGTTCCGCGTCCGTCGTTCGACGTTCGTGCCGGCGGCGTGCTGCTGCGTGACGTGCCCCTGTCCGCGGCAGGCGCAGGCGCGGCAGGCGCAGGCGCGGCTGTGGGGCGGCTTGGCGCAGCGGTCACGCGCGACGGCGACCGCTGGGTCGACTGGGGCTGCGCCTGCTGCAGGCGAGGCTGGACCTGAGGCTGAGCCGGCTGCGAGCGCGTCTGGGGCTGTCT
>JBJHBP010000015.1:0-88931 GCA_050485545.1 Gammaproteobacteria bacterium | reverse complement strand
GCCTACTTCAACGACTCGCAGCGCCAGGCGACCAAGGACGCCGGCCGCATTGCGGGGCTTGAGGTGAAGCGCATCATCAACGAGCCGACGGCGGCTGCGCTGGCCTATGGCCTGGACAAGAAGCGTGGTGATCGCAAGGTCGCGGTGTATGACCTGGGTGGCGGTACGTTCGACATCTCCATCATCGAAATCGCAGAAGTTGATGGCGAGCATCAGTTCGAGGTGCTGGCCACAAACGGCGATACCTTCCTGGGTGGCGAGGACTTCGACAAGCTTGTCATCGACTACCTGTGCAAGGAGTTCGAGAAAGAGAGCGGCATCGACATCCACAAGGATCCGCTGGCCATGCAGCGCCTCAAGGAGGCTGCCGAAAAGGCCAAGATCGAACTGTCCTCGCGGCAGCAGACCGATGTCAATCTGCCGTACATCACGGCCGATGCCAGTGGACCCAAGCATCTGAACATCAGCCTGACGCGATCCAAGCTCGAGTCACTGGTCGAGGGTCTGATCGAGCGCACACTTGGACCGTGCAAGACGGCTCTGACTGATGCAGGCCTGAGTGTCAGCGAGGTGGACGATGTGATCCTGGTCGGCGGCCAGACACGCATGCCCAAGGTGCAGGAGCGTGTGCAGGCGCTGTTCGGCAAGGAGCCGCGCCGTGACGTGAATCCGGACGAGGCCGTTGCAGTCGGCGCCGCCATTCAGGGCGGTGTGCTGTCGGGCGAAGTGAAGGACGTGCTGCTGCTCGACGTAACGCCGCTGTCGCTGGGTATCGAGACGCTGGGCGGTGTGATGACCAAGCTCATCGAAAAGAACACGACGATTCCGACCAAGGCGAATCAGGTGTTTTCCACAGCCGACGACAACCAGACCGCAGTCACCATCCATGTGCTGCAGGGCGAGCGCACACGTTCGGGCGACAACAAGTCGCTGGGTCGTTTCGACCTGACGGATATCCCGCCCGCACCGCGTGGCCTGCCGCAGATCGAAGTCACCTTCGACATCGACGCAAACGGCATTCTGAACGTGTCGGCCAAGGACAAGGCCACCGGCAAGGAACAGAAGATCGTCATCAAGGCATCGTCGGGACTGACGGACGAGGAAGTCGATCGCATGGTCAAGGATGCCGAGGCGCATGAAGCCGACGACCTGAAGTTCCGCGAGGTCGTCGAATTGCGCAACCAGGGTGACGCGCTGGTGCACGCTACCGAGAAAACGCTCGCCGACCAGGGTGACAAGGTGGCTGGCGATGAGCGGGCGAAGATCGAGTCTGCGCTGTCCGAATTGAAGGAAGCGCTGAAGGGCGACAGCAAGAGCCAGATCGAGACGAAGATCAAGGCATTGAGCGAAGCTTCCGCCACGATGGCGCAGCGGATGTATGGCGAACAGGCCGGCGGCACAGGTGAGGCGGGTGGCGGCGATCCGCAGTCCGGGGCGTCCGGTGACGACAATGTCGTTGATGCCGAGTTCGAAGAGGTCAAGGAAGACGACGAGCAGAAGCGCGCCTGAGGCGTGTGCCTGCCGGCAAGCACGGAACCCGGTTCCGTGAAGGGAAGTCGGGCGCGGGCCGCGATGGCGGCCTGCGCCTTGTTGTGAGTGTTGGGGATCGGGATGTCGAAGCGTGATTACTACGAGGTGCTGGGCGTCGCCAGAGACGCACAGGCCGCCGACCTGAAGAAGGCCTATCGTCGTCTGGCCATGAAGTACCACCCTGATCGCAATCCCGGCGATCCGGCCGCGGAAGTGAGTTTCAAGGAGGTCAAGGAGGCCTACGAGGTCCTGACCGACGCCAGCAGGCGGGCCACTTACGATCGCTTCGGTCACGAAGGTCTGGAGCGCAGCAGCCAGGGCGCGGGCGGTGGTTATTCGAACGCCGCGGACGCCTTCGGTGACATTTTCGGCGATGTATTCGGCGACATCTTCGGCGGCGGCCGGCGCGGCCGTGGCCATGTGCATCGTGGCGCGGACCTGCGCTACGAGCTCGACCTGACACTGGAGCAGGCCGTTGCCGGCGACACGGTCAGCCTGGAGATTCCCAGCCTGGTTGCCTGTGTGCGCTGTGACGGCTCGGGCGCCGAGCCCGGCAGCGAGCCGGTGACATGCCCCACCTGTGCGGGCGGCGGTCGGGTGCGCGTGCAGCAGGGGTTCTTTTCGATCCAGCAGCCGTGTCCCACCTGTCAGGGTACCGGCACGCGCATCGAGAACCCGTGCGGCGAGTGCGCCGGACGCGGCCGGACGCGCAAGGTGCGTACCCTGTCGGTCAAGGTGCCGCCAGGCGTGGATAATGGTGATCGCATTCGTCTCACCGGCGAAGGCGAAGCCGCGTTCGGCGGCGGCCGCGCGGGTGATCTGTATGTCGACATCCAGGTCAGGCCACATCCGATTTTTGTCCGCGAAGGTCAGGATCTGAGTTGCGAGGTGCCGATCAGTTTCGCGACCGCCGTGCTGGGCGGCACCGTTGACGTTCCGACGCTGGAAGGGCAGGTGGCGCTGAAGATTCCGGGTGAGACGCAGTCCGGCCGCGTATTCCGGCTGCGTGGCAAGGGCGTGCGTTCGGTTCGCAACAGCCTGCCAGGCGATCTGTTCTGTCGCGTGCAGGTGGAGACACCGGTCAAACTCAATGAGAAGCAGAAGGCGCTGCTGCGCGAGTTCGATGAGTCATTGAACGGCGAGAGTGGCAGGCACAGTCCACGCGCCCGATCCTGGTTCGATGGCGTGAAGGAATTCTTCGAGCGTATGGGAGCGTAGCGCGTGCTGAAAATAGCAGTGTTGGGAGCGACGGGGCGGATGGGGCGCGCCATTCTGGCTCGCATCGCCGACGGTGAGGACCTGAAACTGATCGGAGCGGTCACGCATCCACGAAATGCCGCGCTGGGCCGGGACGCCGCCGAGCTGGCTGGCGTTGCGCCTTTCGGCGTGCCGATTACCGACGACAGGTCCCAGGCGCTGCATGGTGCGCAGGTCGCCATCGACTTCACACTGCCTGCGGCGCTTGAAGCCAACGTGCAGGCCTGCGTGGAACACGGCACGGCACTGGTGGTTGGCACCACGGGTCTGGACGACAGGCATCATCAGGTGATGCAGCGCGCCGCACGTGAGATACCGCTGGTCTATGGCCGCAACATGAGTGTCGGCGTGAACGTGTTCATGGACCTGGTATCGCGCGCCGCGCACCTGCTGGAAGAAGACTACGACGCCGAAATCGTCGAGGCGCATCATCGCCAGAAGGTGGACGCACCTTCCGGCACCGCGCTGGAGCTGGGCGAACGTATAGCCGCCGCCCGTCGGCGCCGCCTCGACGAAGTTGCGATCTATGCCCGGCATGGTCATATCGGACCACGCGTACCCGGTACGATCGGTTTCTCGGTGCTGCGCGGCGGCAGTGTGGTCGGCGATCACGCCGTGCATTTCATCGCTGCGGAAGAGCAGCTGGAATTCGTGCATCGCGCGCGGGATCGTGCCAGCTTTGCGCGAGGCGCACTGCGGGCGGCGCGCTGGATCGCGGGCCGTGCACCCGGACTCTATTCAATGTCAGACGTCCTGGGGCTTGCGGTCGACAACTGATCGAGCCGCCTGTTCGTGCCTGTGCGGCATTGCGATGCTGCGCATCCGGCCGTGTCGTGGGAGATGACCCGAAGTCCGACTGGCTGCTAGAATATCCGCCTGAGCCTCCCAGATTCCTGGAATGCTGTGCGGGATGGGCTGCGTGCCTTGCGGCCGTCCCGTTTCGTTTATGCAAGGCACTCAATTCTCAGGAGCTCAGCGTGGCAGAGCCGGCGATACTCGCGCTCGAAGACGGTACGGTCTTCAAAGGCATCTCCGTAGGTGCGTCCGGACGCACGCTCGGAGAGGTGGTGTTCAACACCGCCATGACCGGTTATCAGGAAATCCTGACTGACCCGTCCTACTACCGGCAGCTGGTCACGCTCACCTATCCCCATATCGGCAACGTCGGCACCAACTCCGACGACTTCGAGTCGGCGCAGATTTTCGCCTCGGGCCTGATCATCCGCGACCTCTCGATGCTCGTGAGCAACTGGCGGTCCGAGCGTTCTCTGGAGGATTTCCTGCGCCAGGGCAACACCATCGCGATTGCCGAGATCGATACCCGCAGGTTGACGCGCATCATCCGCGAGAAGGGCGCGTTGTCGGGCTGCATCATGACCGGCGCAGACGCCAGTGCCGACGAAGCCGTCCGCGCGGCGCGCAAGTTTCCGGGCCTCAAGGGCATGGATCTGGCCAGGCTCGTGACGGCCAAGGCCACCTACCAGTGGAACCAGGGCAGTATCTGGCCGGTCAGGCAGGAGATCTATACGAAACGGGCCTCGCCGCGACATGTGGTCGCCTACGACTTCGGTGTGAAGCGCAACATCCTGCGCCTGCTGGCTGATCAGGACTGCCGGATTACGGTGGTGCCGGCGATGACGACGGCCGAAGAGGTGCTCGCGCACGCTCCCGATGGCGTGTTCCTGTCCAACGGCCCCGGCGACCCCGAACCCTGTGACTACGCGATCAGCGCGATCAGCGCTCTGCTGGAAGCCGATGTGCCGATTTTCGGGATCTGCCTGGGTCATCAGCTGCTGGGCCTGGCCAGCGGTGCGCGTACCGTGAAGATGAAGTTCGGCCACCATGGTGCCAACCATCCTGTCGTCGACCTGGCGTCCGGACGCGTGGCGATCACCAGCCAGAACCACGGTTTCGCGGTTGACGAAGAGACGCTGCCAGCGGTGCTGAAGGCCACGCATCGGTCGCTGTTCGACGGCTCATTGCAGGGTGTCGAGCGCACCGACAGGCCGGCGTTTTCATTCCAGGGGCATCCCGAGGCGAGTCCGGGGCCGCATGACCTGAAACCGCTGTTCGATCGCTTCAGTGCGCTGATGGCCAGCCACCGCTCGCAGGCCGCATCCGCGTAGTGCGCCTGGCCAGATGTAGAGCGCGTGAATGATTGATTAAATATCAATAAGTAACAAATCCTTTCAAGAATCAGGATTAATAAATTGCCGCGTCGTGACGATATCGAAAGCGTATTGATCATCGGGGCCGGACCGATCGTGATCGGGCAGGCCTGCGAGTTCGACTATTCCGGAACCCAGGCCTGCAAGGCGCTCAGGGAGGAGGGCTACCGGGTCATTCTGGTGAACTCCAATCCGGCCACGATCATGACCGATCCGGCCAGTGCCGATGCCATCTACATTGAGCCGATCGACTGGCAGAACGTCGCACGCGTCATCGAGAAGGAGCGTCCGTCCGCGCTGTTGCCGACGATGGGCGGCCAGACTGCGCTGAACTGTGCGCTGGATCTGGTGCGTGAAGGCGTGCTGGAAAAGTATGGCGTAGAGCTGATCGCCGCCTCGCGGGACGCCATCGACATGGCCGAAGACCGGGAGCAGTTCCGGATTGCGATGCATGAGATCGGTCTTGGCACGCCGCGCGCCGCCATCGCCCATACGATCGAAGAGGCCCGCGAGGTACAGAAGGAAATCGGCTTTCCGACCATCATTCGTCCTTCGTTCACGCTCGGCGGCAGTGGCGGTGGCATCGCCTACAACGTCGAGGAATTCGAGGATATTGTCAGCCGCGGCCTTGATCTGTCACCAACCAAGGAAGTGCTGCTCGAGGAGTCGGTGCTTGGCTGGAAAGAATTCGAGATGGAGGTCGTGCGCGATCGCAACGACAACTGCATCATCATCTGTTCAATCGAGAATCTGGATCCGATGGGCATCCACACCGGCGACTCGATTACCGTGGCTCCGGCGCAGACGCTGACCGACAAGGAATATCAGCAGATGCGCGATGCATCGATCGCGGTGCTGAGGAAAATCGGCGTAGAAACAGGTGGTTCGAACGTACAGTTCGCGGTGAATCCGGAAGATGGCCGGCTCCTGGTCATCGAGATGAATCCGCGTGTATCGCGTTCTTCGGCGCTGGCTTCAAAGGCCACCGGCTTCCCGATTGCCAAAGTCGCCGCCAAGCTGGCGATCGGCTACACGCTGGACGAACTGCGTAACGAGATTACCGGTGGCGCCACGCCGGCATCGTTTGAGCCGACGATCGACTACGTCGTCACCAAGGTGCCGCGATTCACGTTCGAAAAATTTCCCGGCGCGGTGGACCGACTGACGACACAGATGAAGTCGGTGGGCGAAGTCATGGCCATGGGCCGCACTTTCCAGGAGTCGCTGCAGAAGGCCCTGCGCGGTCTGGAAACCGGTGTCGACGGCCTGACACCGGTCACGTCGCCGATCGAGAGCGAGGAGGATTTCGCATCGCTGCGTCGTGAGCTGAGCATGGCCGGCAGCCTCAGGCTGTGGCATGTGGCCGATGCATTTCGCGCCGGACTGGCATTCGAGGACATCCATGAGCTGACGCGCATCGACCCCTGGTTCCTGAGCCAGATCCAGGATCTGGTGGCCACGGAGGAGCGCGTACGCTCAGCAGGCACGGCGGTTCTGGCGGCCGACACCCTGCGTGCCCTGAAGCGCAAGGGCTTCAGCGACAGCCGCCTGGCGACCCTGTTGGGCGTCAAGGAAACCGTCGTAAGAACAGCAAGATACAAACATAACCTAAGGCCGGTATTTAAGAGAGTGGATACCTGTGCCGCGGAGTTCGCCACCGGCACGGCCTACCTGTATTCCACGTATGAAGAGGAGTGCGAAGCCGATCCCACCGGTGCCGACAAGATCATCATTCTGGGTGGCGGTCCGAACCGTATCGGCCAGGGCATCGAGTTCGACTACTGCTGCGTGCATGCCTCGTTCGCGCTGAAGGAGGCCGGGTTCGAGACCATCATGGTCAACTGCAATCCCGAGACCGTCTCCACCGACTTCGACACCTCCGACCGTCTGTACTTCGAGCCCCTCACGCTCGAGGATGTGCTCGAGGTGGTTCACAAGGAGCAGCCCAAAGGCGTCATTGTGCAGTACGGCGGACAGACGCCACTGAAACTTGCACGAGCACTGGCAGAGGCCGGCGTGCCAATCATCGGCACCTCGCCCGATTCCATCGACCTCGCCGAGGACAGGGAGCGGTTCCAGCAGCTGGTGACGCGGCTGGGCCTCAAGCAGCCGCCCAATCGCACCGCAAGGACTGAACAGCAGGCCGTGGCCATGGCCAGGGAAGTGGGCTATCCGCTGGTGGTGCGACCGTCGTACGTACTTGGCGGTCGTGCCATGGAGATTGTCTACAGCGAGGACGAACTCAAGGAATACATGACCAAGGCGGTCAGTGTCTCCAACGAAAGCCCGGTGCTGCTCGATCGCTTTCTGGATCTGGCGGTCGAGATCGACGTCGATGCGATTTCCGACGGCAAGGAAGTGATCATCGGCGGCATCATGGAGCATGTGGAGCAGGCCGGGATTCACTCGGGTGATTCCGGCTGTTCGCTACCGCCGCACAGTCTGTCGCCGGCGCTGCAGCAGCAGCTGAGTGAGCAGATGACGCAGTTGGCCAAGGCGCTGGATGTGGTCGGCCTGATGAACGCGCAGTTCGCGATCCAGAATGGCGTGATCTATGTGCTGGAAGTGAATCCCAGGGCGTCGAGGACGGCGCCATTCGTGTCCAAGGCCATCGGTCAGCCGCTGGCCAAGATTGCGGCCAAGGCCATGGCCGGCATCAGCTTCGCCGAGCAGGGCGTGAAGGCGCCGGGCCGTCGTCCGTACTATGCGGTCAAGGAATCAGTGTTTCCGTTCGTGAAGTTTCCCGAGGCGGATCCGATACTTGGGCCGGAAATGAAATCCACGGGTGAGGTCATGGGCACCGGACGGACGTTCGGTGAAGCGTATGCGAAGGCGCAGCTGGCCTCCGGCGTGGCCCTGCCGCGGCGGGGGGTGGCTTTCATCAGCGTGCGTGATCGCGACAAGCCCGGCGCGGTGGATCTCGGTCGCGCGCTTGAGCAGCGCGGGTTTGATATCGTCGCAACAGGCGGCACGGCCGAGATCCTGGCAAAGGGTGGTGTGGCCTGCCGCCGGGTGAACAAGGTCAGGGAAGGTCGTCCGCATGTGGTGGACATGATCAAGAACCGCGAGATCGCGCTGATCGTGAACACGACCGAAGGCAAGCAGGCGATACGCGAGTCGCAGTCGATTCGTGCCGAGGCCGTTCATCACAAGGTCACCTACTACACCACTCTGGCGGCGGCGAAGGCAACCTGCGAGGCATTGGATCACCTCGACAGCGTTGTCGTGAACCGGCTTCAGGATCTGCATGCGGAAGCGGAGGTCGACACGTGAGCAAAGTTCCATTGACCGCCCGCGGTGCCGACAAGCTGCGCGATGAACTCAAGCGTCTCAAGAGCGAAGAGAGGCCGCGGGTGATCGAGGCCATCGCCACAGCGCGAGAACACGGCGACCTGAAAGAGAATGCCGAGTACCACGCCGCCAAGGAGCAGCAGGGCATGATCGAAGCGCGCATCCGTGACATCGAAGGCAAGCTGTCCAATGCGCAGATCATCGAGATCTCGCAGGTCAATGCGGCGGGCCGGGTGGTGTTCGGTTCCACAGTCGAGCTGGTGGACCAGGAAGATGGCAGTTCAGTGCGTTATCAGATTGTCGGTGAGGATGAGGCGGATATCAGGGAAGGACTGCTGTCGGTGGGTTCGCCCATCGCGCGTGCGGTGATCGGCAAGCAGGAAGGCGACATCGTCGACGTCAACGTGCCCAGCGGCCAGCGGTCTTACGAAATCGCGGCAGTGGAGTACGTCTGATCCGGTTCAGTCGGATCATATTGGCAGGGCCTGTGCAGCCAGGCTTCGTAGCCGCAGCGCTTCACCAGCACGGTATCCGTTCGCGGCAGCAGTTCGGCGAGGATCCGTTCGCGACGTTCGCGGTTGCCGTAGGGAATGCGCACCCTGACCAGTTCGTGCTGCGCCAGTTCGCGCTGGACCTGCTTGATCAGCGAGTCGGTCAGCCCGCCTGCGCCGATGGCGATCACGGGCTTGAGTTCATGTGCGACGATCTGGATGGTGTCCGCAGTTTCATCGCTGACGAACGTGGCGGTGGCCTGTTCGTCGTTCAGAAGCGCGGCACTGTGTATGCTTTCGGCGTCCAGAGGCATGATTGATCACGCTCTTGTTGTTGCTTCGGGTTGAGAATATATGAGCGGTCGCGGTGGGTCCAGTCATCGCTGGAAAAGGCGTCAGGCCAGCGATCCGTTTGTCGACCAGGCACAACGGGAGGGCTGGCGTTCGCGGGCAGTGTTCAAGCTCGACGAGATCCAGCGGCGGCACCGAATCCTCAGGCGTGGCGCGCGCTGCGTGGACCTGGGCGCCAGTCCCGGCGCCTGGAGCCAGTATGCCGCGCGCCTTGTGGCGCCCGAGGGCCATGTGTGGGCACTGGACCTGCTGCCCATGGACCCGATAGCCGGGGTGACCTTCCTGCAGGGCGATTTCGGTTCGGACGAGGTGCTGCGGCAACTGCGGGATTCGCTCGGCGGCGAGCCGGTGGACCTTGTAATGAGCGACATTGCACCCAATATTTCAGGTCAAAGGGCAGTGGATCAACCGCGTATCGTGGGACTTGCCGAGGAAGCTGCCCTGTTTGCCGGCGAAGTCTTGAAACCCGGCGGCACTTTTCTCGTCAAACTGTTCCAGGGCGAGGGCGTTGACGATCTCGTCCGCAACACTCGTGAGCAGTACCGTACCGCCCGCCTGCTGAAACCACGGGCTTCTCGTCCTGAAAGCCGGGAGGTCTATCTGCTGGCCAGTCATTACGGGTTATGACCCGCTACGGGTTATAGTAGATCAGCCGACAGGGCGGCTTGAGCCCGGTGAGGAAGCGCATTGAACGATCTGGCAAAAAACGTGATTCTCTGGATAGTCATAGCTGTCGTGCTGCTGTCGGTTTTCCAGACCTTTGGGCCGACCCAGCAGCGCGTCGCGACAGTCGACTATTCGGATTTCCTGTCGTATGTGCGCAACGGCACCGTCCAGGAAATCGAGTTCGATGGCGACAGAATTCGCGGCACCCGCAACGGCGAGCCGTTCCAGACCTACAATGCGGAAACCGACAACACGGCGCTGATCGGCATGCTGGAGCAGTACGGTGTGCGGTTTCGCTCCTCTCCGCCGCAGCAGACGTCCTTCCTGCTCCAGCTGTTCATCTCTTCGTTTCCCATCCTGCTGCTGATTGCGGTATGGATCTATTTCATGCGCCAGATGCAGGGCGGCGGTGGCGGCCGTGGTGCGATGTCCTTCGGCAAGAGCCGTGCGCGCATGCTGGGCGAGGATCAGGTCAGTGTCACGTTCGCTGATGTTGCGGGCGTCGAGGAGGCCAAGGAGGAAGTCGTCGAGATCGTCGATTTCCTGAAGGACCCCTCCAAGTTCCAGCGCCTGGGCGGGAAGATTCCGAAGGGTGTGCTGATGGTCGGCTCTCCCGGTACCGGCAAGACGCTGCTGGCGCGAGCGATTGCCGGCGAGGCCAAGGTGCCGTTCTTCACGATTTCAGGTTCGGACTTCGTCGAGATGTTCGTTGGCGTTGGCGCATCGCGCGTACGCGACATGTTCGACCAGGCCAAGAAGCACGCTCCGTGCATCATCTTCATCGACGAAATCGATGCGGTTGGTCGTCACCGCGGTGCGGGCCTGGGCGGTGGCCATGATGAACGCGAGCAGACGCTCAACCAGCTGCTGGTCGAGATGGACGGATTCGAGGGCAACGAAGGCGTCATCGTGATTGCCGCGACCAACCGCCCCGATGTGCTCGATCCCGCACTGCTGCGCCCGGGCCGCTTCGATCGGCAGGTGGTGGTACCGCTGCCGGACGTGCGCGGCCGCGAACAGATTCTGAAAGTGCACATGCGCAAGGTGCCGATGGGCACGAACGTGAAGCCCGCGGTGATTGCGCGCGGAACCCCCGGGTTTTCCGGCGCCGATCTTGCGAATCTCGTCAACGAGGCTGCGTTGCTGGCCGCGCGGGCGAACCGGCGGACGGTGAGCATGGAGGAGTTCGACAAGGCGAAAGACAAGATCATGATGGGCGCTGAGAGACGCTCCATGGTGATGAGTCCGGAAGAGAAGAAGCTCACCGCCTATCACGAATCCGGTCACGCCATTGTCGGTCTGCTGGTGCCCGATCATGATCCGGTCTACAAGGTCAGCATCATTCCGCGAGGGCGGGCTCTGGGTGTGACCATGTTCCTGCCCGAAGAAGACCGCTACAGCTATTCCAAACAGCGCCTGATGAGCCAGATGAAGAGCCTGTATGGCGGACGCATTGCCGAGGAGCTGATTTTCGGGCCAGCCTATGTCACCACCGGTGCATCCAACGACATCGAGCGCGCCACCGATATCGCGCGCAGCATGGTGACCAAGTGGGGGCTGTCCGATCGGCTGGGGCCGCTCACCTACAGTGACGACGACGGCGAGATTTTCCTTGGCCGCAGCGTCACGCGTCACAAGCAGCTGTCAGATGTCACTGCGCATGCCATTGATGAGGAGGTGCGCAAGCTGATCGATACCTGCTACATCGAGGCGAAGGAGCTGCTCGACACGAACCGCGAGAAGCTGCATCTGATGGCCGATGCCCTGATCAAGTACGAGACCATCGACGAACAGCAGATCCGGGACATCATGGAGGGCCGTACGCCACGTCCACCCGATAACTGGAACGAACCGGCGGATGACCCGCCGGAATCGGACAGCACGGTGAGCCCCGAAACCTCCTCCGGCGACCTGTCGGACGATGAGGACAAGGGCGCAGCACCACTGGGTGGGCCGGCCGGTCAGCACTGACCGATCGGCGCGCATTGGCAAGGCGTCTGAGCGAACCATGACCAAACGCTACTTCGGCACGGACGGGATCCGTGGCACCGTCGGCGAAAGCCCGATGACGGTGGATTTCGCGTTGCGGCTGGCCAGCGCCGCCGCACGGGTGCTGGCACCGGAGGGTGGCACCGTGTTGATCGGCAAGGACACCCGGGTCTCCGGATACATGTTCGAATCCGCCATGGAAGCCGGATTCGTCGCCTCCGGTGTCGACGTCTTGCTGACGGGGCCTCTGCCAACGCCTGCAATCGCCTATCTGACACGCAAGGTCAGTGCCGATCTGGGCATAGTCATCAGCGCGTCGCACAATCCGTACTACGACAACGGCATCAAGTTCTTCGGTGCCGATGGCGAAAAGCTGTCGGACGAACTCGAGGCCGCAATCGAGGAGTGTATCGACGAAGTGGCGGCGACTCGCTCGTCACAGGCACTGGGACGGGCCACCAATGCCGCACACATGCGCAACGAGTATGAGCAGTTCTGCAAGGACAGCGTTCCTTCCGGAACGCGATTCGGTGATCTGAAGATTGTCGTTGATGCCGCCCATGGCGCCGCTTACAAGGTCGCGCCGCGCGTGGTGGCCGATCTTGGCGCGGACGTCATTCCGGTGGGCTGCTCACCGAACGGCCGCAACATCAATGAAGGCTGCGGATCGACGCGCACCGACCTGCTGCAGCACACGGTGACAGGCGTTCGCGCACACGTCGGTCTGGCGCTGGACGGCGATGGCGATCGGGTGCTGATGGTGGACGAGCAGGGCAGCCTGGTCGACGGTGATCAGCTGCTTTACGTGCTGGCCTGCGACCGGCTGAACGCGGGCACATTGCGCGGGCCGGTAGTCGGCACGGTGATGACGAACCTGGGACTGGAGAATGCGTTGCGCGAACTGGGTGTGGCCTTCCAGCGCGCCAAGGTGGGCGACCGACATGTGCTGGCGCAGCTGAAGTCCTCGGGCGGAATGCTGGGTGGGGAGTCTTCCGGTCATGTGATCTGTCTGGACAAGACCACGACCGGCGACGGTCTGATGACGGCCCTGCAGGTGCTGGAAATCATGCAGCGCACAGGCAAGGGGTTGCGGGAACTCACCAGCGGAGTACACAAGCTGCCGCAGGTGATGCTGAACGTGGCGTTGCGTCGGCGCGTGAACATCGACGCTGAACCGGCGATTGGCGAGGCGATTGCCAACGCGGAGTCGGAACTGGCCGGGCGTGGACGTGTGGTGCTGCGACCATCCGGCACCGAACCGCTGATCCGCGTGATGGTCGAGGGAGAAGACCTCGTCACCGTGCAGGCGCTGGCCGCCAGGCTTGCGGAAACGGTTCGCAGTGCCGTGGCCGCCTGAGCAGCCTCACCACGTTTCACGGCCGGCGTCACGCGTTGATTTGAGGGCGCTTGCCCCGTAAGCTCAGCGCCCTCCGCGTACCCGGGTGCGCAACAACACAACGGAAGATGATGCGATGACCGCAAACGCACGAACACCGCTGGTGGCCGGAAACTGGAAGATGAACGGCTCCCTGTCCGCAAGCAGCGCGCTGGTGAGCGCACTGTGCGCCGGCATCAGGAAGCAGGGCAGCGCCCGGATGCTGGTGTGTCCGCCCTATGCCTACCTCAAGCCGGTGGCGGACTGGCTGGACGGCTCAGGTATCGAGCTGGGTGCGCAGGACGTGTCTGACCGGTCCGGATCAGGCGCCTTCACGGGTGAGATTTCCGGTCAGATGCTGACGGATGTCGGCTGCCGATACGCCATTGTGGGGCATTCCGAGCGCCGCAGCCTGTTTGGCGATGACGATCAGCAGGTGGCGCGAAAATTCGCCGCCGCACTGTCCTGCGGACTGACGCCCATCCTCTGTGTCGGAGAAACGCTGGAGGAACGCGAGGCCGGCCGCACCGAGGCGGTGGTCGAGCGGCAGCTCCGCACGGTGCTCGACGACGCCGGTGTGGACGCGTTCGGCTCGGCGGTTGTCGCCTATGAGCCGGTCTGGGCCATCGGAACCGGGCGCACCGCCACGCCGGAGCAGGCGCAGGATGTTCATGCATTCATCCGCCGCATCGTCGGCGCCGGCAATGCTACAATTGCGGCGGGACTTGCGATTCTCTACGGCGGCAGTGTCAAGGGTGCCAATGCCGCTACCCTGTTTGCTATGGAAGACATCGACGGCGGCCTTATTGGTGGCGCTTCGCTGGAAGCATCCGAGTTCCTCGCTATTTATGAAGCGGCTGCGTCGACCTGAGGATTGGCGGACACAATGTTTCAACTGCAAGCTGTCGTATTTACCGGTCATCTGCTGATAGCAGTGCTGCTTGTCGTGCTGGTGCTGATGCAGCGCGGCAAGGGCGCTGATGCCGGCACGGGATTCGGTGCCGGTGCATCCGGTACGGTGTTCGGTGCCAGAGGATCGGCGAATTTTCTGTCGCGAACCACGGCGGTTCTGGCGACACTGTTTTTTGTCACAAGTCTGACGCTGGCGTACCTGGGCAGTGAGCCCAGTCCCGAGCCTGGCAGTCTCCTCGATCGCATGATCGAGCAGCCGGTTCCCGGATTGGAGCCGGCCGGGCCGCCAGAGGAGTTGCCGCCGTTGCCGGGAGGCCAGTAAAGATCCGGTTGACCCGGGTAGCGGATGCAAGCCGGCCAGCGCCGGCAAGCGTTTTCCTGATTGCCGATGTGGTGGAATTGGTAGACACGCTGTCTTGAGGGGGCAGTGGCGCAAGCCGTGCCGGTTCGAGTCCGGCCATCGGCACCAACAGGCTGGTCGGGGTGAGACCGCAGCCCTTTCGGGCTGCTACAATCCCCGCCGGTCTTGCGGTCACCTGGGTAGACCGCACTGACAAGTTCGACCCGCGGAACCAGATCGACAATCCATGCTGGCAAGTTACGCCCCGATTCTTATTTTTCTGATGGTTGCAGGTATCGCGGGCGTCGCTCTGCTTTGCCTGGGTTTCGCATTCGGGCGCGGCCAGAAAGACAGCAGCAAGCTCTCACCGTATGAATGCGGCTTCGAGGCATTCGAAGATACCCGGATGCGATTCGACGTGCGGTACTACCTGGTTGCGATTCTGTTCATCATCTTTGATCTGGAAATCGCCTTCCTGTTTCCCTGGGCGGTCGCGCTCTCCGATATCGGCACCGCGGGGCTGATTGCGATGGCCGTTTTTCTCGCGATCCTGGTGGTCGGATTCATCTATGAGTGGCGCAAGGGAGCGCTGGAATGGGATTGAGCAGGGAAGAAGCGTCGCCGATGCCACAGATCATGCAGCGCGGGTTCGTTGTCACACAGGTGGATTCGCTGATCAACTGGGCGCGCACCGGCTCGTTGTGGCCGATGACCTTTGGGCTTGCGTGCTGTGCGGTCGAGATGATGCACGCGGGCGCGGCGCGTTACGATCTCGATCGCTTCGGGGTGATTTTCCGGCCCAGCCCAAGACAGTCCGATGTCATGATTGTCGCCGGCACGCTGGTGAACAAGATGGCACCTGCACTACGCAAGGTGTACGACCAGATGCCGGAGCCGCGCTGGGTGATATCCATGGGCTCATGCGCAAACGGCGGTGGCTACTACCACTACTCGTATTCCGTCGTCCGCGGCTGTGACCGCATCGTGCCCGTCGACGTATATGTACCGGGGTGCCCCCCGACCGCCGAGGCGCTGCTTTTCGGCGTGCTGCAGCTGCAGCAGAAGATTCGCCGTACCAACACGATTGCCCGTTGATCTGCGGGCGACAGATGCCAGGGTAGTGGAAGTGCTGCCCGCGATGACGAGTGTTCGACTGAATGGAAAACACACAACTCACTGACAGCAAAGACGCGCTGGCGGAGGCGGCACAGTCGCGATTTGGGTCGCAGCTGACGCGCCTGCCGTCACGGACAGGCGAGCTCGGTTATCGCGTCGATGCCGCCGACCTGCTTGCTGTCAGCGAGGCACTGCGTGATGAGGAGCCGTTCCGCTTCCAGATGCTGATCGATCTGTGCGCGGTTGACTACCTCGTCTATGGTCGCGACGAATGGCGGACCGACGGCGCTTCAGGCACGGGGTTCAGCCGCGGCGTGTTTCGCGAGGGCGTAACGCCTGCCGAAGGTGACGTCGAGCATGTGGAGTACCGGCCGCAGGGCAGATTCGCTGTCGTCTACCATCTGCTTTCGATCATTCACAATCAGCGTCTGCGTCTGAAGGTCTTCTGCGACGACGATGAACGCCCGCTGGTGGATTCGGTGACCGGAATCTGGGCCTGCGCGGACTGGTACGAAAGGGAAGCCTTCGACCTCTATGGCGTGCTGTTCCGCGGCCATCCGGATCTGCGCCGCATACTCACGGACTACGGCTTCATCGGCCATCCGTTCCGCAAGGACTTCCCCCTGATCGGCAATGTCGAGGTGCGTTACGACCCGGACAAGGGTCGGGTCGTGTACGAGCCGGTGACCATCGAGCCACGCACGCTGGTGCCCAAGGTGATCCGTGAGGACGCCCGCTATGAGCCGGGTTTGAAAGAGCCCGGTCTCAAGGGAGGCGAGGATGCCTGAGATCCAGAACTTCACGATGAATTTCGGCCCGCAGCACCCGGCTGCGCATGGTGTGCTGCGCCTGGTGCTGGAGATGGATGGCGAGGTGATTCAGAAGGCCGATCCGCATATCGGTCTGCTGCACCGCGCCACCGAAAAGCTTGCGGAACACAAACCGTTCAATCAGTCCATCGGCTACATGGACCGCCTCGACTACGTGTCCATGATGTGCAACGAGCACGGCTACGTCCTCGCCATCGAGCGTCTGCTCGGCATCGAGGCGCCGCTGCGCGCACAGTACATCCGCGTCATGTTCGACGAGATCACACGCGTTCTGAATCATCTGATGTGGCTCGGAGCGCACGGTCTTGATATCGGCGCGATGACGATGTTCCTCTACTGTTTTCGTGAACGTGAGGACCTGATGGACTGCTACGAGGCGGTGTCCGGCACACGCATGCATGCCACGTATTACCGTCCGGGTGGTGTGTATCGCGACCTGCCCGAGCGCATGCCTCGCTATCAGGGCTCCCGGCACCGCACCGAGAAACAGCTGCGGCAGATGAACGAGGCGCGCAGCGGCTCGATGCTGGATTTCATCGAGGACTTCACGCGCCGCTTCCCGGCCTGTGTCGATGACTACGAGACACTGCTCACCGACAATCGAATCTGGAAACAGCGCACGGTGAATATCGGTGTGGTGTCGCCGGAACGGGCGATGCAGCTGGGATTTTCCGGCGCGATGCTGCGCGGTTCGGGCATTGTCTGGGACCTGCGCAAGCACCAGCCGTATGAGGTCTACGACCGCATGGACTTCGACGTCCCGGTGGGCGTGAACGGCGACTGCTACGATCGATACCTGGTACGCATCGAGGAGATGCGCCAGTCCAACCGCATCATCCGCCAGTGCGTGGACTGGCTGCGGGTGAATCCCGGCCCGGTGGTGATTGAAGACCGCAAGGTGGTGCCGCCCAGTCGTATCGAGATGAAGGACGATATGGAATCGCTCATTCATCACTTCAAACTGTTTACCGAGGGTTACTGCGTGCCCGAGGGTGAGGCCTATGCGGCGATCGAGCATCCCAAGGGCGAGTTCGGCGTCTACCTGATTTCCGACGGCGCGAACAAACCCTATCGTGTGAAGGTGCGCGCGGCCGGCTTCCCGCATCTGGCGGCACTGAACGAAATGGTCGAAGGCCACATGCTGGCTGACGTTGTGGCCGTGATCGGTACACAGGACATCGTGTTCGGGGAGATAGACCGATGAGCGATCAGCCGGGTACGGGTGTGCAGGGCAACGACGCGCTGTCTGTGCATGTGCGCGACGAAATCGATCGCTGGATTGCCAAGTTTCCCGAAGGTCGGCAGCGCTCTGCGGTGATTGCCGCGTTGCATGCGGCCCAGCACGAAAACCACGGCTTCCTCACCACTGAACAGATGGACGCGATAGCCGCCTACCTTGGACTGCAGCCTGTGCAGGTCTACGAGGTGGCGTCCTTCTATTCGATGTTCGAGACCAGGCCTGTGGGGCGGCACAGCATTTCCGTGTGCACCAACATCTCCTGCATGCTGCGCGGCTCCGACGAGATTGTCGCGCAGGTGGAGAAGAAGCTTGGCATCAGAACGGGCGACAGCACGCCGGACGGAAAATTCTATCTGAAGCGCGAGGAGGAGTGCCTGGCGGCCTGCTGCGGCGCACCGATGATGATGATCGATCACGTCTACTACGAGAATCTCACACCCGAAAAGGTGGATGAGATTCTCGACGGTATCGAATAGGCGGATACGGGGACGGCGGGAAATGACCGAGCGGCAATTCAATCAGGTCTGCTTTGCGACGCTGAAGTTCGACAGCGAACCGTGGTCGTTCGCCCACTATCGTGAACTGGGTGGCTACGAGGCCTGGCAGCGGGTGCTTGCCGGGGAACTGGATCCCACCGCGATCATCGAGGAGATCAAGGCCTCCGGACTGCGTGGACGTGGCGGTGCGGGTTTCCCCACCGGCCTGAAGCTGAGTTTCATGCCGCGCAATGCGCCGGGTCAGAAGTACCTGGTGTGCAACTCCGACGAGAGTGAGCCGGGCACCTGTCACGATCGCGACATCCTGCGCTTCAATCCGCATGCACTCGTTGAAGGCATGGCGATTGCCGGCTACGCGATCGGTGCCACGGTGGGCTACAACTATATTCGTGGCGAGTTCATGGCCGAGCCTGTGCCGCGTTTCGAGCAGGCGGTGAAGGAAGCTTATGAAGCGGGCCTTCTGGGCCGGAACATCAGGGGATCGGGCATCGATTTCGATCTGCACACCTTCGTCGGTGCGGGCGCCTACATCTGCGGTGAAGAAACAGGACTGCTTGAGTCGCTGGAAGGCAAGCCCGGCAAGCCGCGTTTCAAACCGCCGTTTCCCGCGAACTTCGGGCTCTACGGCCGCCCGACCACCGTGAACAATACCCAGAGTCTGGCTTCGCTGCCGACCATCCTGCGCAATGGTGCGCAGTGGTTCGCCGGGTTGGGCGTCAAGGGTTCGGGCGGGACGGCAATCTTTGCCGTGTCCGGGCACGTTGAGAAGCCCGGCAACTATGAGCTGCCACTGGGAATACCATTCCGCGAACTGCTGGAAGTCGCCGGTGGCGTGCTTGGCGGGCGCAGGCTCAAGGCGGTGATTCCCGGCGGATCATCGGTTCCGGTCATGCCGGCCGACTCGATCATGGAACTGACCATGGATTTCGACACCGTCCGCGCGGCCGGTTCCGGACTGGGTACCGGGGCGGTGGTGGTGATGGACGAGACCACCTGCATGGTCAGTATGCTGCGCCGCATCTCGCGCTTTTACTACGCCGAGTCCTGCGGACAGTGCACGCCGTGTCGCGAAGGCACCGGCTGGCTGTACCGAATGCTCACCCGCATCACCGAAGGCAAGGGCACGAGGAACGATCTGAAGCTGCTGCTGGAAGTGGCGAACAAGATCGAGGGACACACGATCTGCGCACTCGGCGATGCCGCCGCGTGGCCGGTACAGAGCTTTCTGAAGCACTTCATGCATGAGTTCGAGTTCATGATCGAGCACGGCGGACGCAGCATTGTCGAAGGCATGAGGACCGCCGCATGAGCGTCGTCGACGACAACGTCACGATAGAGGTCAACGGTGTGCCGATGCAGGCACGCAGGGGCCAGATGCTCATCGAGGTAACCGATGCGGCGGATATCTATGTGCCGCGCTTCTGCTACCACAGGAAGCTGTCGATCGCCGCCAACTGCCGGATGTGCCTTGTGCAGGTGGACAAGGCGCCCAAGCCGCTGCCCGCGTGTGCAACACCGGTTTCCGAAGGCATGAAGGTGTTCACGCGTTCGCAGTACGCACTGGATGCACAGAAGGCGACGATGGAGTTCCTGCTGATCAATCATCCGCTGGACTGCCCGATCTGCGATCAGGGCGGCGAGTGCGAGTTGCAGGACCTGGCGATGGGTTTCGGTCGCGGCGTGTCCCGCTATACCGAACGCAAGCGCGTCGTCAAAGACAAGAACCTCGGACCGCTGGTGTCCACCGATATGACGCGCTGCATCCACTGCACGCGCTGTGTGCGCTTCGGTCAGGAGGTTGCCGGCATACAGGAGCTTGGCACCATCGGGCGTGGCGAGAACATGCAGATCAGCACGTACATCGAGCGCAGCGTCGATCACGAGCTGTCCGGCAATATCATCGATCTCTGCCCGGTCGGTGCGCTGAACAACAAGCCATTCCGCTTCCGCGCGCGGGCCTGGGAGATGGCTGCCAGGCCGCTGATCGCTCCGCACGACTGTGCCGGATCCAATATGGACGGTCATGTGCTGCGCGGCAAACTGATGCGTGTGGTGCCGCGTGACAATGACGCGATCAACGAAACCTGGATCTCTGATCGCGATCGCTACAGCTGCTACGGCATCTACACCACCGACCGGCTCACCAGGCCAATGCTCAAGGTCGACCAGGAGTGGACCGAAGTCGGCTGGAACGAGGCGCTGTCTGCCGCGCGTGACGCCCTGCATCATGCCGTCGAGGACGGCGGCGATGGCTTGGGTGTACTGGTGTCGCCCAGCGCAACCGTTGAGGAGATGGTGCTGCTGGAACGCATCACCCGCCACCTGGGCAGTAACAACATCGATCATCGTCTGCGTCGCCGCGATGTGCGGGATCAGCAGAACGACCCGCGTTGGCCGGCGCTCGGCTGCACGATCGAGGAGCTGGAAACCCGCGATGGCCTGCTGCTGATCGGCTCCAACATCCGGGCCGAAGTGCCGATCCTGGCGCATCGTATCCGCAAGGCGGCGCTGCGCGGGGCGGCCGTGGGCTTCGTCAATCCGGTTGCCTGGGATCAGTTGTATCCGGTTGCCGCCCATGTCACCGCGGACGTCAGTGAACTGGTGTCCGCGCTCGCCAGCGTGTTGCTGGCGGCTGCCGAAATCACAGGCAGCGACGTCGACGCCGAGGTTGCAGAAGCACTGGAAGGTGTGCCGATCACTGACGAGGCGCGTGCGGCCGCCGGCGTGCTGCTGGGCAGGCGCCATGCGCTGGTGCTGATTGGTCATATCGCCCAGCGTCATCCGCGCTATACGGAGCTGCGCGCGCTGGCCGCGGCTCTGGCCTCGGCCACCGGCGCGGGCCTGGGCTACCTCACTGAGGGCGCAAACAGTGCCGGTGCCGCACTGGCCGGCATTCTGCCGCATCGGGCGGCAGGCGGCGGGCATCTGGACAATCCCGGTCTGGACGCGCTCGCCATGCTCAGCGCACCGCGCCATGCCTATCTGCTGTTCGGCATGGAGCCTGATCACGACGTGGCCGACGCGTCGCTGGCCGAGCAGGCGCTGCAGTCGGCGGATAGCGTGATCTGCATGAGTGCGTATGTGACCGACGCACTGCTCGACTGTGCCGATATCCTGCTGCCGATTTCCACCTTCGCTGAATCCGGCGGCACCTACGTGAATGCGGAAGGTCGCTGGCAGAGTTTCGCACCGGCAGCCGATCTGGTTGGCGAGTCCCGGCCCGGCTGGCGCGTACTGCGTGTCCTGGGCAATCAGCTCGACCTGCCCGAATGCGAATACTTCAGCGCGGATGAAATTCGCGACGAACTCAAGGCCTCGCTTGGCGATGTGCAGGCCGACAACAGCTACGACGCAGCGCCGGACCTGAGTCTGGAGCCGGCGGACGTGGCACTGGATGAGCTGGACATCGGCATCCATGCGGTGGACCCGCTGGTGCGTCGTTCCGAACCGCTGCAGAGAACGCAGGCGTCGCGGAGCGATGAAGCTGCTGACGGGGTGGAGCAGGCTGCCGGATGAGCTCGCTGATCGACATGCTTGAACCGATATGGCTGGGATTGCCGGAGGAGCTGCGCTTCGTCGTCGTCACGTTGCTGAGAATTGGCATCGTACTCGTGCCCCTGATACTGGCCGTTGCGTACTTCACGTACTGGGAACGCAAGATCATCGGCTGGATCCAGAACCGTATCGGCCCGAACCGCGTTGGCTGGCGTGGACTGCTTCAGCCGTTCGCCGACGTGATCAAGATGCTGCTCAAGGAAGTCATCGTCCCGAGCAATGCAAACCGGTTTCTGTTCCTGATTGCGCCGATTCTGTCGCTGGTACCGGCGTTTGCGGTGTGGGCTGCCGTTCCGTTCACCGAAAACTTCGTGATAGCCGACATCAATGCCGGTCTGCTGTACGTGCTTGCGCTCACCGGGCTTGGTGTTTACGGCGTCATCCTGGCGGGCTGGGCATCGAACTCCAAATACGCGTTCCTCGGCGCCATGCGCTCGGCGGCGCAGATCGTGGCCTATGAGATCGCGATGGGATTCGCACTGGTGGGCGTCGTGATGGCCAGCGGGAGCCTGAATCTGGGCGATATCGTCAACGCGCAGGGTGGCGGTACGATCGCCAGCTGGTTCTGGCTGCCGCTGTTTCCGCTGTTCATCGTGTACTTCATCTCCGGCGTAGCGGAGACCAACCGCGCACCGTTCGACGTGGCCGAAGGCGAGTCGGAAATCGTTGCAGGCTTTCATGTTGAGTATTCGGGTATCGCGTTCGGCCTGTTTTTTCTCGCCGAGTACGCGAACATGATTCTGATTACCGCGCTGACGGTGATCTTTTTCGTTGGTGGATGGCTGTCGCCGTTTGCCGGCATTCCCGGGCTGGAAGGCACCTGGCTGGCCGAGCCCGGATTCTTCTGGTTCGCGGCCAAGATGGCGATATTCATGTTCTGTTTCCTGTGGTTTCGCGCGACGTTTCCGCGCTACCGCTATGACCAGATCATGCGTCTGGGCTGGAAGGTATTTATTCCGATCACGATCATCTGGATCTTTGTCGAGGGCGTCATGGTCGTTCTCGAGATCGGCCCCTGGGCGAGCTAGGAGGGCACGGGATGAGAAATCTGATCAAGACACTGCTGATGATCGAGCTCCTCAAGGGGCTGCGGCTGACATTCAGGAATCTGTTCTCCCGCAAGACAACGATCTTCTACCCCGAAGAGAAGACCCCTCAGTCGCCGCGTTTTCGCGGCCTGCACGCACTGCGCCGGTATCCCAATGGCGAGGAGCGCTGCATCGCCTGCAAGTTGTGTGAAGCGGTATGCCCGGCGCTGGCGATCACCATCGAGTCCGATGTCGCAGACGATGGTACGCGCCGCACATCGCGCTACGACATCGATCTCTTCAAATGCATCTACTGTGGCTTCTGCGAGGAAGCGTGTCCGGTGGATGCCATTGTTGAAACCCGCATTCACGAGTACCACATGGAGACGCGTGGCGAAAACATCATGACCAAGGACAAGCTGCTGGCGGTGGGCGACAAGTACGAAGCCATGATTGCCGCAGACAAGGCAGCGGACGCGGGCTACCGATGATAGGCGCGGTACTGTTCTACAGTTTCGCCGCGGTGCTGGTGCTCGCGGCGATTGGCGTGATCACGTCACGCAACCCGGTGCATTCGGCGCTGTATCTGGTGCTCGCCTTTGTGCAGAGCGCGGCATTGTGGTTGCTGCTGGAGGCGGAATTCCTCGCCATCGTGCTGGTGCTGGTGTATGTCGGCGCCGTCATGGTGCTGTTCCTGTTCGTTGTCATGATGCTGGATATCAATGCGGCGACCGTGCGGGAGGGCTTTGCCCGCTACGCGCCCATCGGTGGCCTGATCGCCCTGATCGTCGCCGCGCAGGTTGCCTATGTGTTCCGCTTCCGCGCCGAAGGCACGGCACTGACAACAGTGCCCGCGCCACGACCGGCGGACTACAGCAATACCCGTGAGCTGGGCACCGTGCTCTACACCGAGCACGTATACGCCTTCGAGCTGGCCGCCATGCTGCTGCTGCTTGCAATCGTTGCCGCGATCACTCTGACCATGCGCAAACGGCCGGGGCTGAAAGCGCAGGATGTGGCCAGCCAGGTGGCCGTGAAAAGCGGTGACCGGGTGCGGATCATGAAAGTGGGACCGGAGGCCGCCAGGCGGGGCGCAAACCCTCAGCGTGAGCGTTCCCCGAGTGAGCATTCCCGGGGCGACGCTGCTTATGCCGAAGGAGCCGAAGGAGCCGAAGGTCAACCGGGGGAGGAGGGCCGATGATCACCATTGAACACTATCTGGTGCTCGCCGCGATCCTGTTCAGCCTCAGCCTGGCCGGCGTCTTCATCAATCGCAAGAACGTGATTCTGCTGCTGATGTGCATCGAGCTGATGCTGCTGTCGGTGAATTTCAACTTCATCGCCTTCTCTCGCATGCTCGACGACACGGTAGGGCAGGTGTTCGTTTTCTTCATTCTGACGGTGGCCGCCGCCGAGGCGGCGATTGGTCTGGCCATCCTCGTCGTGCTGTTCCGCAATCTGCGGACCATCAACGTCGACGACCTTGACGCACTGAAGGGGTAGGCGTGGAGTCGGTTTACCTGGCAATCGTGCTGGCGCCGCTGATCGCAGCGGTCATCGCCGGCCTGTGGGGATCACGGATCGGGCGCGGCGGCGCGCACTGGGTCACGATCATCGGCGTGGCTGTTTCCTTCGTGCTGTCGCTGGTCGTGTTCAAGGACGTGGTGCTGGATGGCGCAGCGGTCTACAACGGCACACTGTATGAATGGGCGGTGATCGGCGACTTCCGTCTGGAAATCGGATTCCTTGTCGACAGCCTGACGGCGCTGATGATCTGCGTGGTCACGTTCGTATCGCTGGCGGTGCATGTCTACACGATCGGCTACATGCATGACGATCCCGGCTACCAGCGCTTCTTCAGCTACATCTCGCTGTTCACATTCGCGATGCTGATGCTGGTGATGTCCAACAACTTTCTGCAGCTGTTCTTCGGCTGGGAAGCGGTGGGCGTCGTGTCGTATCTGCTGATCGGCTTCTGGTTCAAGCGGCCGACGGCGATCTTCGCCAACATGAAGGCGTTCCTGGTCAATCGCGTCGGCGACTTCGGCTTCCTGCTCGGCATCGCGGCCATCGCCTACTACACCGGCTCACTGGCCTATGTCGATGCGTTCGCGAACGCCGAACAGATGGCCGGGCACACCATCGAGATCTTCCCCGGCAGCTCATGGTCGCTGCTGACCTTCGCCTGCATCTGTCTGTTCATCGGCGCGATGGGCAAGAGTGCTCAGGTGCCGCTGCATGTGTGGCTGCCGGATTCGATGGAAGGTCCGACCCCGATCTCGGCGCTGATCCATGCCGCCACCATGGTCACCGCCGGCATCTTCATGGTGGCGCGCATGTCGCCGCTGTTCGAGTTCTCGGTTGTAGCATTGAGCGTGGTGCTGGTGATCGGTGCCACGACGGCGCTGTTCATGGGACTGCTCGGCATAGTGCAGCAGGATATCAAGCGCGTGGTTGCCTACTCCACACTGTCCCAGTTGGGCTATATGACCGTCGCGCTGGGTGCATCGGCTTACGCGGCCGGCATTTTTCACCTCGCCACGCATGCGTTCTTCAAGGCGCTGCTGTTCCTCGCCGCCGGCTCCGTGATCATCGCCCTGCATCACGAGCAGGACATCCGGCGGATGGGCGGGCTGCGCAGGTACTTGCCGATCACCTACTGGACGTTCCTGATCGGAACGCTGGCGCTGATCGGCTTCCCCGGCTTCGCAGGCTTTTTCTCCAAGGATGCGCTGATTGAAGCGGTGGCGCTGTCGACGACACCCGGCGCCCGCTACGCGTTCTGGTGCGTGCTGATCGGCGTGTTCGTCACGGCGCTGTACAGCTTCAGGCTGCTGTTTCTCGTGTTCCATGGCCAGGAGCGCATCGACCCGCACGCGCGCGAGCATCTTCACGAAACGCCGGCGGTGGTCACCGGCCCGCTGATCGCACTGGCGATTCCGTCGATAATCGCCGGCTGGCTGATGATCGAGCCGCTGCTGTTCGGCACCTTTTTCGGCGACGCGATCTTCGTGCGGCCCGAGAACGATGTGCTCGGACAGCTCGGGCAGGACTTCGCGGGCCCCGGCGCATTCCTGCTGCATGCCTTCACGCATTCTCCGGCGCTGTATCTGGCGGCGGCCGGCGCGGCGACGGCCTGGTACCTGTATCTCAAGCGGCCCGACATTCCGGTGATGCTGGAGCAGCGCTTCGCCGGATTGCATCGTGTGCTGATGGAAAAGTACTACTTCGACTGGTTCAACGACAACGTGATTGCGCGCGGTACGCGCGCGCTCGGCAACACGCTGTGGCGCGTCGGTGATCAGATCGTGATCGACGGCGCGATGGTCAATGGTACGGCGAAGGGCATTGGCCTCGCGTCGCGCGTACTGCGCCGCCTGCAATCCGGCTATCTGCACCACTACGCGTTTGCGATGGTCATCGGCCTGGTGTTGCTGGTCGGCTGGTTCGTGCTGAGGAACTGAACGTGGATTTTCCGATACTCAGCCTGTTGATCTGGCTGCCGATTGGCGCGGCGGTGCTCGTCATGCTGCTCGGCTCCGACGAGCGCGCCGGATTGGCGAAACAGGTGGCGCTGGTCGCGTCGCTGTCCACGTTCGTTCTCAGCATTTCGCTGTACACGCAGTTCGACGCCGGCACGGCCAGCATGCAGTTCGTCGAACAGGTACGCTGGATCGGCGCGCTCAACGTCTACTATCATCTGGGCGTGGACGGTATTTCCATGCCGCTGATTCTGCTTACCACGCTGCTCACGCCGTTCGTCGTGATCGCCGGATGGAAGGTGATCCGCATGAAGCCGGCGCAGTACTTCGCCGCCTTCCTGATGCTCGAAGGCATGATGATCGGCACGTTCGCGGCGCTCGACGGCCTGCTGTTCTACATCTTCTGGGAAGCCATGCTGGTGCCGATGTTCATCATCATCGGCATGTGGGGCGGTGAGCGGCGCGTCTACGCAACCGTCAAGTTCTTCCTGTACACCTTCCTCGGCTCCGTGTTCATGCTGATCGCGCTGATCTACATGTACATGCAGACCGGCAGCTATTCGATTCTCGGCTTTCACGCACTGCCGCTGGGGCAGACGGAACAGACGTTGATCTTCCTGGCATTCTTCGCCGCATTTGCGGTGAAGATTCCGATGTGGCCGGTGCACACCTGGCTGCCGGATGCACATGTGGAGGCGCCGACCGGCGGCTCGGTGATCCTGGCCGCGATCCTGCTGAAGATGGGCGGCTACGGCTTCCTGCGCTTCAGCCTGCCGATCACGCCCGACGCCAGCCAGAGTCTGGCGTGGCTGGTAATCCTGCTGTCGCTGATCGCGATCATCTACATTGCGTTCGTCGCCATCTCGCAGAGCGACATGAAGAAGCTGATCGCGTACTCGTCGATCGCGCACATGGGCTTTGCAACGCTGGGCTTCTTCGTGATCTTCGCGATCGTCGCCAACGGCGGGGACTTCGGCGTGCTCGCCCTGCAGGGCGGCATGATGCAGATGCTTTCCCATGGCCTGATTTCCGGTGCGCTGTTTCTGTGCGTTGGCGTGCTGTACGACCGGCTTCACAGCCGCGAGATCAGCGCGTATGGCGGCGTGGCCAACACCATGCCCTGGTTCGCCGGGCTGATGGTGCTGTTCGCGTTTGCCAATGCCGGCCTGCCTGGCACGTCCGGGTTCATCGGTGAGTTTTTCGTCATCGTCGCCAGTTTTCAGGCCAGCGTCTGGATCGCCGCGCTGTCCGCGACGATCCTGATTCTCGGTGCCGCCTACACGCTGTGGCTGGTGAAGCGCGTGCTGTTCGGCGAAGTGGCCAACGAAGGCGTTTCGTCGCTGCAGGATGTGGACAGGCGCGAGTTCTGGATGCTGGCGGTGCTGGCGATACTCGTATTGCTGATCGGCATCTGGCCGGCACCACTGATCGAAGTCATGGACGTGACGCTGACCGAGCTGCTCGCTCACGTCGTGCAGTCGAAACTATAGGAAATCGCGAAAGTCATGCTGAATGTGAGCCTGGCCGCACCGGAAATCTTTCTCGCCACAGCGATCTGCGTGGTGTTGCTCGTGGACGTATTCCTTCGCCAGGAACAGCGCGGGATCACCTACACGCTGTCGATGCTGGCGCTGGTGGGCAGTGCCGCCTTTTCGGCATGGTTCGCGGTGGATCAGACCACCACCGCGTTCAGTGACAGCTACGTGGCCGATCCTGCCAGCCATGTACTGAAGATGTTCGCGTATCTGATCGTCGCCATCGTCTTCCTGTATTCGCGCGATTACCTGAAGAACACCGACCTGTACAAGGGCGAATTCTTCGTGCTCGGCCTGTTCGGGCTGCTGGGCATCATGGTCATGATCTCGGCCAACAGTCTGTTGACCATGTACCTTGGGCTGGAGCTGCTGGCGCTGTCGCTGTACACGCTGGTGGCCTTCAATCGCGAATCCAGAACCGCGGCCGAGTCGGCGATGAAGTACTTTGTGCTCGGCGCCATCGCATCGGGCATGCTGCTGTACGGCATCTCGCTGCTGTACGGCCTCACCGGCACGATCGTGCTGTCCGAGCTTGCCGTTGCGCTGGCCGCGCCGGACGCCATCACGGTGCCGATCCTGCTGGCGCTCGCCTTCATCATCATCGGCGTAGCCTTCAAGTTCGGCGCCGTGCCGTTTCACATGTGGCTGCCGGACGTCTATCAGGGCGCGCCCAGCGCCGTGGCGCTGTACATCGGCTCGGCACCGAAGATCGCCGCCTTTGCGCTCACCTGGCGCGTGCTGGCCGAAGGGCTGGGGCCGCTGCATCCGGGCTGGCAGGACATGCTGATCGTACTGGCCGTGCTGTCGCTGGCGATAGGCAATATCGTGGCCATCGCGCAGACCAATCTGAAGCGCATGCTGGCGTATTCGACCATCTCGCACGTGGGCTTCATCCTGCTTGGATTCGTTGCCGGCACACCGGAGGGGCTGCAGGCGGCGATGTTCTACACCTTCGCCTACGTGCTGATGGCAACGGCGGCGTTCGGCATGATCATTCTGCTCAGTCGCAGGGGCTTCGAGGCGGAGAACCTTGAAGACTTCAAGGGGCTGAACCAGCGCAACCCATGGTACGCGCTGCTGATGCTGACCATCATGATCTCCATGGCCGGCGTGCCGCCACTGCTCGGCTTCCATGCCAAGCTGGCGGTGCTGTCGTCGGTGGTGGATGTGGGGCTGATGTGGCTGGCCGTGGTCGCGGTACTGTTCGCGGTGATCGGCGCTTTCTACTATCTGCGCGTGGTCCGATACATCTACTTCGCCGATGCCGTGGACAGGACACCGCTGGCCGCGCCGCGCGATCTGCGCGTGGTGCTCAGCGTGAACGCCATGCTGCTCGTGGCGCTGGGTGCTTTCCCGGGCGTGCTGCTCGACCTCTGCGCGCGCGTATTGAACTGATGGCTGCCTGACTGTTGCGTGAGCGCAAAAGCGCCGGTATAGTGCTCGGCTCTATCCGGTGCGGGGTGGAGCAGTCAGGCAGCTCGTCGGGCTCATAACCCGAAGGTCGTAGGTTCGAATCCTACCCCCGCTACCATTTTTATTCCCGAAAGACCCGCGTCCTGCTCCGGCGCGGGTTTTTTGTTTCCGGCACAAAGATTTGGGATCGCCGCCAAGGCGCCTGGCGCGCAACGAGGCCGGCGCCGATCGCAAAACGCATTCTTCCCGTTTGCACGCCGCTTGCGGTGCGGTGATCTACGCTGCGCGGCGCGAGCCGTCGCCGAGCAGATCGTGCCCGGCCTCCCAATCAATCGGCGGATGTCCGTCGAAATACTCTTCGAGAGAGTGCCGCCCGCGCGTCACGATATGCATTTTGTAAGGTATGGTGGCCGATCAGGCCCTCGATGCAGTAAGCGTTGAGGAATTGCCGACCGGCAAAGAGCTTCTGATCCGTCTCTGTCAGCTTTGCATCCTCGCAGATTGAATCCCATTCAGTGGCAATGGTGGTGATCTGCTGCTCGATGATGGTCGCAGCGTCGTCTTCACCGAGCAGAAAATCGGGCGCCGCAGCCAGACAACCGGCGAGCGTGCTCATACGGTTGTCACCCTTAATCAGCATGGCTTGCGTTGCCTCATTGCCGGTTCTGCCTTGCGGACAGATGTCATAGGCCGGCGTGAGGGTGAGCATCTTGCCGTCCCAGAAGGCGGCATGGTTGCGGGCATGATCGTCCGTGTTACCGCACAGGATGTTGAATACGATCCGCCCGTAAAGCTCTTTGAGCGTATCCTTCGGGGCGGTGAAGCGGTGGCGGACGATTTCGGCGAGGTCTTCGTAGGACGCATAGCGCGTCATCATCTCATCGAGTTGAAGCATCGTCAGAGCCGATATCATGGCCTTTCGTTGCCAACCGCCATTGGCTTTGACGCGATCGAAGCGTTCGATCAGCAGTACGTCCTTGCCGCCGGCTTCGATCATGGAAACCGGAGCGATGTTCAGACCGCACGCAGCGGCGAGCTGCATGGCGAGAAATTCTGCCTTCACGACGCTGTAAAGGTCCGTGCTCGAAGAGAATTTTGCGATCAGCTTGCGATCACCGCGATCAATCAAAGCCTTCGGGCGGGCGCCGCCGATCGATGTGCCGTGGTTGAGAGCCTGGTCGAGCGCCGGGGTCAGCGGCACGCCTTTCTCTATGCGTTCCGCAGCTTCAAGCAGTTCATCGTAAGACGCCTCTGCCTTCAGGCGCGGAACGTATTCCGTGGCGGATTCCTGAAAGTCGAGCGCGCCGATTCGGTCCGAGCCCGAGTCAAGCAGGTAGGTCAGTTCCGTAATATTGCGGACTTCGGTTTCCGCTGCTTTGGCGCCGACGAGCCGGTTGATGATCACGCGGCGCCCCCAGGCATCAGGGGAGCCGTCACGAATGCAGCCGGCCATGGACAGGCCGGGCAGCGGTTCGATCAGGCCCTGACGAAGCGGGAGTTCAGGTTCATAGATCGGGATGGCGTTTTTTCGGCGGCGATAGCTGGTGCCATAGGTGAACAGCAGGCGCTCACCCTCCTGCGTCAGCCGTCCGGCCACCACCGGCTCGGTTTCGCCCGGTAGCCAAATCCAGACATATGCCTCACTCGCCCTGATCCTAGAAGTCATCATCGACCTCCTTGCCGGAGGGGCGAACGCTTTTCGGGAGCAGGGTCAGTTTTTCATCGAGATGGGCATTGTGCATGGCGAGCGTGCGTTCGTCGCACTGGAACAGGCGCACACCGACGATCGCAGCAACCTCGAAGACGACGCCCACCTCCGGGCCTGTCGCGCCTTTCTCGATGCTGTAGAGCGTTGTACGGCTTATGCCGGCGCGGTCAGCCAGTTCCTGCGCCGTCATTCCCCGTTCGGTACGCCCGACACGGATCAACTTGCCCAGCAGCGAAAGGGCCTGCTGTGTCACGCGGGAATAGCTTCTCTTACGCTTCATCGCTCATCAGCCTTGTCTGTGCTTTTAAATGAACGCGAATAGATTTCAAGTTCATTAAATTTAACACACTAACGGACGAGATGGCGTATTGTCAAATTTTCTACCGGCGTGCTTGAGGCAGAAGTGAGGGATGTTCGCCCACTCGAGGACGTGCGCAGAGAGCTGATTCCCGCGGACCGTGAGGGTGACACCGGCTCAGTCCGGACGGCGGCCTCGACCGGCTCACGCCGCTATGATCCATCCGATCCGCAAACCGCCCCGACCGATTTCACCGCTGACATAAGGCCGCTTGTACCTCCTATCCCCGGAGACAATACCTGCCGTACACCAGACTTGACAGTAGTTCCTTAAGCGTGCTAACAAAATACGAACACTAATAATATTTCTCACAACCTAACAGGAGATCCCAATCAGCTACTCTGGAGACCACGACGCACGGAGGCAGCCGAGTTCGGTCCGCCGAACACAACATTCAGAGCGATTGTAGATAGGGACTTCTGCGATTGATCCCATGCTTGGCTTAACGAAGCGGGCAAGATCCATGCAGACGAGAGCAGCCACCAAGCTATCGACGCTTTCAGGCGCGAGTTTCCTGACTGGTGCACTGATTGTTTTCGTGCCGCACTGGATTGCCGGTAGCGACTCAGCCGAATCACCGCCGATATCGAGTGCGCCTGCCTCTTCCACGAGCAGTGCCCCGGTTCCGCGAGACGAGCGCACCTTGTCGGTCTATCAGGAACGCACGTCTTACCTGGATGCGGTGTCGAGGGTCGCGAGCTGGGAAGCGCTCGCAGCCGAAGTCGAGGCGCTGGCCCTCGGCCCGCCGGGCGCGTCTCGGCAGTTTGCTCTGGAAACCCTGCTGGCTCGTTTGTTTGAGTTGCATCCGACTCGTGCTCTGGACTTCGTTCTGGACCTTGATATCCCCGCAGATCTCCTATCCCGCGTCTTCAGGACCTGGGCCGAGATCGATGTGGACCAGGCGCTGACCCTGCTGTATCGGATCGATGATCCGTGGAGGGAGAGGCAATTGGCGCTGGCGATTCTCCAGGTGTCGGGCGACAGCCCGGAGAACATCGAAGCGCTCGTCTCTGCCGGCGCATCTCTTGATCCTGTCAGTCTGCAACTGGCCTGGCTGACCTGGCTGGCGGAGAGCGGGAACGTGGCGGAAGCCGTGGAGAATGCGCTGTCCCTGAATGCCTACGATGCCAGGCGGCTGGCGCTCCAGGACGTCGCACGGGCGTCGAAGGATTCGGCGGCTGTGTTGTCGCTCGCCGGCTCTGTCGCTGATGCGGAGCTTCGGTGGATCTTCGTTTCGGAGATTTACAAACAGTGGTCCCGGAATGATGTATCGGCGTTTCTCGATCACCTCGCAACCATAGATCCGCGCGATCCGTTCCTTGCATCAACAGCGAGGGACGCACTGTTGTTTGCCGCCGAGTTCGCGCCGGAGCGAACGTTCCAGTTGTCTTTCGACTTGGGCGAGCCGCTGCGGCGAAGAGCCCGGTCGACCGCCCTTCAGGCCATGGCGTCTCAGGATCCTCACGCTGCGCTGGCACGTCTGGAATCCGTCGCCGACACAGGGGATACCGGGTTGCTGGAGGACCTGGAGGCCATTGCAACAGGATTTGCGCGTGCCGACCTGGAAGGTGCCCTGTCGTGGCTGGCGACACTGGACCCGTCGCATACAGACATCGTTGCTCAGCCCGTTCTCACCGCCCTGGCCGGAGTCGACCTTGAGAGAGCGATAGACCTCAGGCTTGATGGACTTGGCGGCAGAGGGATAGCGTTTTGGCTACAACGCCCCTTTCGCAGCGATCTTGAGAACCCTGCCCTTCTGGCAGACAAGGTTTTCGTTGCCGGTGATAGCCAGTTGCTGGCGGACTTGCTCGGGCGATGGACGGATTCCGAACCGTACGACGCGATCGCATGGATGCAAGGCAGGCAGCAACTACCGGCGCAGGTGATAGATTCGGCTGCGCAGAATCTGGCTTCGAAAAACGTCAGCGAGACGTTGAGCTATGCGCATATGCTGAGCTTCCAGCATCGCTCGGACTGGGTCCGGGCCGCGGCCAATGCCGGCGCCATTTTTAGCGCGGAAGAGACGATCAGTGCGCTCAGGCTCTTCGAGGGAGAGCCGTTCTACGACCGGGCCATGTCAATTGCCCTGAGCATAGCTGCTTTACGTGAGGGTGGAGGTCGAGCAGCCGAACTCGCAGGGAATGCACCCTCGCAGATGGCCGCAGCGTTGATTGCATTGCCATGGGCAAGCGATTCACCGGACGAAGCGGCCGCCTGGGCGCTGAGCCTGTCGGATGCCACCGTGCGCGCTTCGGCGGTGGAGTCCGTCGCCCGCGCCTGGGCAGCTCGGGACTCCGATCGTGCCGCTATCTGGATCGACGGGTTGACGGATACGAACCTGCGTGAGCAGTTGCGTGCGAGGGGCTTGCCATGAGGCCCGGGACAACACGGCCTGTGGCCAGCACCCTCACAATCTGCCTGATTGCCGGTTTGCTCGGTGCCGGTGTCGCACGCACGGCGTTGCATCTCGTGTGGCCCAACCAGAGTTCCATGAGCGATGCTGGTCGCGTGACGCTCCAGCCGCTCACGTTCAGCGAGGAATCCGACCTGTTGGCGCCGAGCGACGGTATCTCGACGAGTTCTTCCATCATTGATTCACGGCTGGCTGCCTATACCGATGCCGCTCGCCTTGATTCGGCGACGGGCCTCGAGGCCCGCGTCGAGTTCCTTGTCGGCGAGGTTCCTTCGCTGGCAAGGGATGCAACGCTGGAGGCGCTGCTCTTGCGGTACATCGAATTGAACGCCCCTCGCGCCATTCGGTTCGCTCGCGATCTGCCGGTGCCGAGAACGCTTATCGCGGCGATGTTCGCCGCATGGAGCGCGTACGACCTGGATTCGGCGCTCGGTGAGCTTGAAGGAATCGCCGACCGCGCACTGCAGCGTGATATCGCCACGGCCATTGTGATGAATCTCGGGGCAGGCCACGATGTGATAGAGCGAGTTACCAGTGTGATGGATCGTGACGATCAGGGCGCGTTTACATCCGAGCTGCTGGTGCGCCTCGCCAGAACCGATCCGGCCGGCGCCTTGCATGAGGCGTTGGAGCTTGGCGACTATTGGTTGCGCCAACAGACCACCCGGCGAATCGCGGCTGAATGGGTCCGTCGAGATCCGGCGGAAGCGCTGGACCAGGCGCAGCTGCCCGGCCACATCGCGCCACGGGTGCGGCATGCGTTTCACGTCGATGTATTGAACGCGGCGGCAAGAGCAGATCCGGACGCTGCGCTTGCGTACCTGACAAGCGCGGCCGGCCAGGAACTTTTCTCCCTCGGATACGGCAATGTGGGCTTTGCCGTGCGAGAGATTGCAGTGCGAAGGCCCCAGGGTTCTACCCCGATCCCACGGACACTTCAAAGAAGGGACACTTCAAAGAAGCCCGATAATGGGCGAAAGGAGTGTTTATGTCGAAGCGAAAGAAGTACAGCGCGGAGTACAAGCGGGAGGCGGTTCAGTTGGCTCGCCAGCCTGACGTGAGCTGCGCCCAGGTAGCTCGGGAGTTGGGGATAGGCGCGAATTTGCTGACGCGCTGGAAGCGTGAAGCCGAAGCGGACGGCCAGCGGGCTTTCGGAGGGACAGGAAGCGCGCGTGACGAAGAAGTGGCGCGCCTCAAGCGCGAACTGACTCGGGTCAAGAAGGAACGGGATTTTTTAAAAGACGCGGCAACGTTCTTTGCCAAGGAATCATCGAAAGGTACACGGTGATCCGAAGTTGCCGCAACGAGTACCCGGTCCGTCTCATGTGCCGTTGCCTGAAGCTGTCGCCGAGCGGCTACTACGCTTGGGAGTCGCGTCTGCCGAGCGAACGGGAGCGCGACAACGCCCGGTTACTGGAGCGCATCCGCGAGATTCACGATGACAGCAGGCAGGTGATCGGTGCGCCACGGATGCACGAGGATCTGACCGGTGAAGGTGAAACAGCGAGCCTGAACCGGATCGCCAGGCTGATGAAGGCCAATGGCCTGTATGGGGTTCCCGACCGCAAGAAGCGCAGGTTCGGCAAGCCCGGGCAGCGCCCTGTGCACGTCAGGAATCTGCTCGAACGCGATTTCACGGCCTTCGAGCCGGAAACGAAGTGGGTCACCGACATCACCGAGATCGAGACCGGGGAAGGCAAGCTCTATCTGTGCGTGGTCGTAGATTTGTACAGCAACCTGGTGGCCGGCTGGGCCATGCACCACCGCCAGGATCGACACATGGTGATTCGGGCTGTTGAGATGGCCGTGATGCAGCGCGAGGGAGGCGGATCCGTGATATTGCATTCGGACCGCGGTGGCCAGTTCATCAGCCGCGACTACCAGGACTATCTGATGAAGAACACGCTGATCTGCAGCATGAGTGCCGTCGGGCACTGTGGTGACAATGCTGCCTGCGAGGGCTTCTTCGGGATGCTGAAACGGGAACGGACACACCGCGTCAGCTACGCAACGCGTGCCATCGCACGCTCAGATATTTTTGACTACATCGAGCGATTCCATAATCCTCGGATGAGGAAAAGGCTTGCCGCTCAGGATCTCAAGGTGCAAGCCGTTTTAGAACCGTCCGTGGAAACGGGGTAGAACCCCCATGCAATGCTGGAGGCAGCAGGCGCCTTGCCTCCTCGCATTCAGGGCGAACTTCTCAATTTCGCGATCTCGGTCATTGCCGACCACGATCTGACCGGCGCGGTTGCGTATGCGGCCAATGTGCCTAATAGCAGTTTTCGACTGCATTTGCTGCGCGCAATTGCCACCTCCCATGCGCGCCAGGATCCGCACGGCGCCGTACAGTGGGCGCAAGGTCAGGTTCCCAGATCAATAATACTCGACCAGGCACTGGTGGACGTCGCCTCAAGTGACCTTAGGTCCTCGGTGGAACTCGCGCTCTTGCACACCGGCGACGCACGCTCAGTAGCGCGCCTGTTTTCAGCTCGCACCCTGGCCACTGCCGGGACCGCGGCAGTCCGTGATATTGCGGATCTGCTGCTCGACGCCGGGGACGCGCAGCAACCAGCTGTCTCGCGGCTCATGGCGTCGTGGACGCAAATGGATCCGGAGTCCGCACTCGCCTGGGTGCTGGAGAACAGAACACGGTTCGAGCCCAGGTTCGTGGCGGACCTCGCCTCGGGTGTCGCCAGCAGTGAAGTGGCGTTGGCAGCCAACGTCGTCGATTCGCTGCCACTGAATATCCGTGGTGAATGGATCACGGAGGTGGCAGCCGCGTACTTTCGCGACGATCCGCAAGCGGCTGACCAGTGGCTCGCACAATTCAGGTTCGAGCCGGATTACGATGAGTGGGTAACGTCTGCCGCCGAGATGTTGCTGAGGCCCTTTGGCCGTATGTCGGGTACTGACCCGGGCAGCATCGCGGCTCTGCTTTCGACAGCGCAACAACCCGGCACAGCCGCCACACGCGCCGTGGCCATAGAGTGGGCGAAAAACGATGCGAGGGCAGCTGCGGAATGGGCACGGAGTCTCGCTGACGAATCTGCGCGAACTTCGGGACTTGCGGGCGCGGTGGGCACCTGGTGGCGCGAGGACTCGGTAGCGGCCGAGCGCTGGACGCTCGGATTGCCGCGCGCCGCCGAGCGGGACGGCGCACTCGCCGCCATGGTAACGGGCAGTGTCGAGGCCGGCGATGTCATAGGCTCCTCGATTCTGAGCGGGTTCACTACCAACGGTGCGACCGCTCAGGCGTTTCTCGATTCGCTTCCGGCGTTCAGGGAGCTGGCAGCCCGTGAGCCCGAGCGTGCGCGTACCATCGCGCGAGAATCGATATCCGATGCCGGAATCAGGACGCTCGTGGAGGCCGAAATCGAGTACGTTGCCGAGGAGCGAAATTAGCCCGGTGCTGAGCACTTGCCTTGTCCCGAATGCGCCGCGAGGCGGGCGTCACTGAGCAGAGTCACTGAGCAGACGGTACGGCGCTCGCAGTGCGTGCGCGGCGATCGCCCGCAGCGACGGGTTGCGTGCGGCGTTGGCTGAGGACGTCCGGCTGGGCTCGGTGCGTATTGAGCAGGGATGTTCGAACGAACGCTAGCGCCCTGTCGGCTTCGAAAGGTGACTGGACAGCCTTTCGAGTGCGCTATAGGAGGGGTGATGTTTCAGTGGAGATTCGGACTGGTGCCGGCCGTCTGCCTGCTTGGCGGCGCAACTATTGGTGCTTCGATCATCTTTGCTTTCCCCGTTCGGGACGCTTATCTGGATGCACAGCTCTATCAAGATGAGGCTGTTGGCCAGGATGGGCTACGCCCAGGCTTGGAGCGTCAAAGTCATCAGCGCTTGGTGGCGGCGCATGATTTTGCTGCTTGGTCAGGCGCCTATGATGCCGCCACCGGGGTTGATGAGCCTGCAGAGATCGAGACACACATTTTGGCTTTGTTGGATCAAGCGCCAGAAGGTGTAGGGAGTCCTGATGTCCGGTTGATGTTCGTCCGCCTCTTTGAAATCGATCCTCACCACGCACTTGGTCTGGCGCAGACGATCGATCTTGCCTACACGGAGCGTGCCGCGATCTTTCGTTCCTGGGCAGACGTCGATTCTCACACTGCGTTCGAGTTGCTTCGGGAGATCAACGACCCATGGATAGAACGGCAGTACGCCATCGCACTTCTGGATCATGCGCGCAATGATCTGGATTTCATCGACCAGCTTCTGGCTCAGGGGCGAACTCTGGACAAGGTCGGTTTGCAGATGGCGGCCATCAGGGCGTGGGCGGCAACCGATCCTGCCTCGGCGATCGCAGAACTGCAGCGGATCGACAGCGTTGACGACAGGGCGCTCGCAGTAACCCTGATTGCCCGAGCGGCGGCTCTTCGCGATCCGCATTTGGCACTGGATCAGTTCGCGCCGTTGATTGATCCGGCGCTGCAGCAGCCGTTTATGGCCGAGCTGTACGGGCAGTGGGCGAGCATGGATCTGTCTGGATTTCTTCGGCACCTGGAATCACTGGACCCGGATCGGCCCGGCATCGAGTCTCTGGTAACGATTGCGCTGACGAATGGTGTGGAGGCCGATCCGATACGTGCGCTTGAATTCTCTCGTACCGTTGGCGGTCGCCTCGGATTCGTCGCGGCAACGGTTGCGCTTGATGCCCTGGCCGCACAGAACCCCGGCCTCGCGTTGCAGGAGCTTGAAGCGATGACGGCGGGCGGGCGCGACCGGAACCGGCTTGTCGCATCGTTTGCTGCTGGCTATGCCCGCTCGGATCCGGACGCAGCACTGGCTTTCGTTGCAGCACTCGATCCACCGGTAGAGTCCGCGCGGCACGCAGTGATGACAGCGATCGTGTCGGCTGATCTTGAGCATGCCGTTCAGATCGAGCTGGATCGTCCTGTCATGCCTGGTTTTCGCGAGCCACCGCCTGCCTGGCTTGTGGTGCCGGCCGTGAGCGATCTCGCCGATCCGTATCGGGTGGCCGATCGGATACTTGATGCAGTGCGTGCAGAGGGTCTGTCGATGCGCACCGACATGATGATGACGGCAGTCCTTTCGCGTTGGTCAGTGCAGGATCCATATGGTGCGATCGGGTGGATTCAGTCTCTGGGATCATCGCTGCCACCGAATCTCGTCAGTCGTGTCGCACGTCAGGTCAGTGAAACGCTGGATCTCGATGAGGCAATTCTGTTCGCCGATCTGCTTGGACCCGATATGAGGGACGGATGGATTGAAAGCGCCATCTCCGCTGCCGCAACCTATGATCCGGCACGGGCAATGAGTGTTGCCGATCGTTACAGCGATCGTGGCTTCCATGAGTCTGCGGTGTTCGGCGTCGTATTGAACGTGGCGGCACGTCACGGACCTCAGGCGGCGGCGGAGTTGATCGGCAGCAGCCCGACTGCCGTCGGCGCTGCACGTTTCATCGGATCGCAATGGGCCCAGAGTGACCCCGCTGCTGCTGCCCGGTGGGCCGCTGGTCTAACGGATGCGGAGGTTCAGGGCAGCGTTGTGGATTCCATTCTCGATGAATGGATGGTTCGCGATATCGATGAGGCCTCGCGTTGGGCACATTCGCTGCCGGATCCGGTTCTCAGAAGTTATTCGGCGGATAGGATCTGCCGTCAGAGACAGGAGGCCGTGTACTGTGACTAGGAACATCGTGCTTGCGCTGCTCGGCTGCGCGCTCGGTGCTGGTGCGATGCACTGGATGCGAAGTCCGGAAGCGCTGTCGCCTCAGAATGCGATCAGTGGGCCTGCGTTGTCGACGGTCATGTCTGATCGCACGGTTGATGACCTTGATCTGGTGAATTCACCTTTCGTCGCCGAACGAGCAGCCGCTTACCGTCGGGCAAGCGAGTTCGAGAGCTTCGTGGACATCGAAGCCGCCATAGACACTCTGCTCGCGTCATTATCCGTCGATGGCAGCGATGTTGTCCTTCAGGCCCTTCTCCTGCGCCTCGTCGACAGCGACCCGCAGCGGGCGTTGCGCTTCGCCCGGGATCGCGAGGTGGACTTGAGTCTCATCGTGTTCATGTTTCGTGCCTGGGCTTCGGTGAATCACGGCGCTGCCATAGCAGAACTGGAGATGACGCGGGACCGTTCGCTGGCCCGCAGTGTAGCCCTTGAGCTGGTGGATCTGGTTGTTGCGAACGGAGGCAGTATCGAACAGCTGGCGCTTCTGTTCGATGACAACCAACGTCTGGGGTTTGCCTCCGATGCACTGGTGCGTCTTTCGGAGTCAGATCCACAAGATGCGCTACGGAAGGCGCTGGCCATGGATGCGGCGCGATTCCGGGAATCGACCGCCAGGCGTATCGGTGCGATGTGGGTAAGGCAGAACCCGCGGGCAGCGGTTGCTGTGCTCCCGGATATCGAAGATCCCCGACTAAGACACTCGATGCACATCAGCATGGTAATCGAGTGGGCGTCGACCAATCCTGATGCGGCATTGGAGTACATGACAACCGGTGAAGGCCAGGCGCTGTTCCTTCTGCAACGCGTCGAAGTATCACATGTTGTCGATGCATTGGTTCGGCATCGGCCCTATGAGGCGCTGGCCGCTGCCGAACGGTTGCGCGGCGAGGCCGGACAGCAGTTGCGGAGAGCTGCGCTGCGCAGCATCGTGAGCCAGGACATATCATCGGCTGTCGCGCGAATCCAAACTCTGCCAGCCGGCAGGGAGCGCGATGAGATGCTTTACATGGTCGCGAGGACTTTCGTTCAGGAGGACGCTTCCGGAGCAGTGCGATGGGGCGAGCAGGTTCAGCAGTTTATTCCCGGGGCACTGGGAGAGGTGCACACCGCAATGGCGGTATCCGATCTGCCGCAGGCCGTGACGCTGGCGCTGGAGCATCCTGAAACGGCAGGAATGATCAGGCGCTGGGTGACGAGTCACGCGTTGTCGTCACTCGATCCACCAGCCATGCGAGACCTGGCCGACATGCTGCACGCATCAGGGCCCTCTCAGAGTGCTTCCGTGGCGCATATGATGAGATTGTGGGGCGGGGTTGATGGGGAGGCTGCGTTGACCTGGCTGCTGGAGCAGGGCGACGAGATCGATCGCGATCATTTACGCAATCTGGCCATCGGGTTCGGCGCTCAGCATCCCGGACAGTCGGCAGCGGCAGTCCATAGACTTCCTGGCTTACTTCGGGGGCAGTGGATCAGTGAGGTGGGTGATGCCTATCTGCGACGGGAGCCTGATGCCGCCCTGGCCTGGTTCGCTACGCTCAGGGGTGAGCCGGAGTACGATGCCTGGGTGTCGGCTGCTATCGAGCAGAAGCTCGCCAGGCCGTCGGTTTACGGCCCAGTGGATCCGTACACGGTGATCAGCCTGCTCGATACCGTCGGTACGCCCACGGCATTGGCCATCGAGCGGGCTGTCGCAAACTGGGCGCAGCAGGATCCTCGGGCGGCTGGCAACTGGGCTTCCGGGTTGCACGATCCGGATGCCCGGTCAGCGGGAGTGGCGACCGCTACTCAGCACTGGGCGATCCATGATCTCGAGGCCGCTGAGCGTTGGGCTCAGGGGTTGCCGGGCAGCGAAATCCGCGACAGCGCACTACGCGCAGTGCTGGTTCAGGGTATTGCATCTCACGGTTCGATTGACAGCGGTACCTTGAATGCTTTCAGTTCCGGTCGAGCAAGGAACGAAGCGATCTCTTTGACGGTTAATGCATTCATTAATCTGGGCAGCCGTGAACCGGACGCGGCAAGGGCACTTGCCAGCGCTCATGTCGAGGATACTGAGCTTCTGGCCCTGATAGGAGACGGTATCGATGAAATCCGGCGGGCAGGTGTCACCGCCCCCAGGGACAATGTCCTGAGGATATCCGGGAGCAATGTCCGGGGAACGATGCCGTAAATTCGGTCGGTTTGCGAGATTGGTTTGGTCGATGTTCGGGACGTTGTCGGTATCGACGCGACCTGCGGGAGGCGAAGCCCGAAAAACGCGCTTCAGGCCGCGGAACGGGTTAAGCTGCGCACCCGATGACAGTCAATTCGGACAATTCACGGGGTGCCGGTCTGGGGGAGCCCGCCGCGAACGAACCGCCCGCCCGGCGCGACGGCACGCTGTTCCACGTAATCGATTCCCGCGGCTTCGATCGCGCGCTGCTGGATGAGCTGTGCGCACTGGCCACCCACGTGCGTGCGGTCGCGCGGACCGACGAGGGCGCCCGCGCGCTGCAGCAGCTGCTGCCCACGCACCGCGCGATGCTGTATTTCACACAGCCGTCCACGCGTACGTTTCTGTCGTTCAACAACGCCTGCCACATTCTGGGCATACGCACCAGCGAGATTCGTGATCCGGCGGTTTCGTCGGAAGTGAAGGGTGAAAGCTTCAACGACGCGATCCGCACCTTCAGTTCGTACGTCGATGTGATCATCATGCGGACCCGCGAACCGGGGCGCGCGGCGCTGGCTGCGGGGCTGATGGACACCATAGGCCGGCCGGTGCCGGTTCTGAACGCCGGCAGCGGGGCCGACCAGCACCCGACCCAGGCGCTGCTGGACATCTATACGCTGGCGCGCAGCTTCGAAGCGCGGGGCGGCATCGATGGCAAGGTGATCGGCATGATGGGGGATCTCAAGCGCGGCCGTACGGTGCGCTCGTTGTGCCTGCTCATGCGTCATTACGCGAATGTTCGCATCGAGTTCATCGCGCCCGAGCCGTTTTCGATGCAGGATGACGTCAAGGCCTATCTCAGCCACCACGGCATCGCGTATTCCGAAACCAGCGATCTGGCGCAGGCGCTGCCCGAGCTGGATGCCCTGTACGTGACGCGGATGCAGTCCGAGTGGGATCAGGCGGGTGAATCGCGAGCACTGGACCTTGCGCCATTCAGCATCGGTCCAGGCGAGCTGCGCATGATGAGCCCGGACTGTGTGATCATGCACCCGCTGCCGCGAGGACCGGAAATCGACCCGGTCGTGGACGAGGATCCGCGAGCCATGTACTGGCGACAGGAGCGCAATGGCATGTGGATACGCGTGGCGCTGCTGATGAAGATTTTCGGCGTCGACGGCCGGATCTGAGCGCCCGCTGACGCGGATTGCGCTGCGCCGGTGGCAAGGTCTGGTGGCAAGGTAAGGAACCGGCCCGAGGTGGCAACGGTCTACCGAACAACGTAACTTCGGTGAGAAATTCGGGGGATACTGTACGGGTGGCAATGGCGAACACACGCACTGCGCAGTTACTGCTGGTAGTCCTGCTGGTGGCGACATGGCCCGCCGCGGCAGCAGCCCAGGAGCTCGCCGGCCGCTGGGAAGGCCGACTGCAGGCGGGTGACAGCAGTCTGCGCATCGTGGTCGACGTGACGACCACGGCGGACGACGTTCACCTGGCCCGGCTGATCAGTCCTGATCAGGGTGGTGTTGAGCTGACGGTGGACGTCATGACACTGCAAGGCGGCAGCGTAACCTTCGAGGTCCGCTCCATCGGCGCCACATACACGGGCACACTGGATCAGGAGCACAACAGAATCCTCGGTGCCTGGGATCAGGGCGTGCCACTGCCGCTGGATTTCGAACGCACCAGCCCTGCGGTCGCGGCGATCGACAGCCAGCGTGAATCGCGCCAGCTTCAGTTCCTGCCGGATCCCCTCGGGCCACAGCTGCACGTGGATGTGCCGTATGCGCCGACACCGGTGGCGGCCGATGGCGCCAACCATCTCGTGTGGGAATTGCACCTGACCAACTTCGGCGGCAACGCCATCCCCATCCGCAGTATTGAAGTCTTTGCTGCGACGGCCGACCCCGATCGCCAGGTTCTGGCGCGTTTCGAGCGCTCCGAGCTGAATGCCATGCTGCGACCCATTGCCGTCGGGCGTGATGCTGATGGCGCCGGGCAGGGTGTCGCCGATCTGCGCCTGGTCGAGCCAGGGCAGCGTTCGATCGCGTTTCTGTGGCTGCGCCTGGAGGAAGGCGCCGACCTGCCAGACCGACTGCGTCACCGCATTCTGATTCGTGATCAGTGGATCAACGTGCCGGCAGTGACGGTGCACACGGCGACCTTTGCGCCACTGGCTGCACCGCTGAGCGGCCGGAACTGGCTGGCCGTCAACGGCCCCGGCAATTCATCGGTTCATCGCCGTGGCGTGCTGACAGTGGAGGGCAGGGCGCGTATTGCGCAGCGCTTTGCCGCAGACTGGGTGAAGATCGACGGCCAGGGACGGACGTTTGTCGGCGATCCGCAGGAGAACGGCTCGTATCTTGCCTACGGTGAAGCGGTGTATGCGGTTGCCGATGCAACGGTCGTGGCTGTTCGTGACGATATGCCCGAGAATGTGCCGGGCCTGATGTCGCGTGCCGTACCGGTGACACTGGATACGCTGGCCGGCAACCAGGTGGTGCTGGAACTGCACGACGGACGCTTTGTTTTCTACGCGCACCTCCAGCCCGGCAGCATACCGGTGCGCGTCGGCGATACGGTTGCCAGTGGGCAGCTGATCGGCAGGGTGGGCAATTCCGGCAACAGCACCGAGCCGCATCTGCATTTCCACGTCGCGGATGGCCCGACGCTGGCCGCCGAAGGCCTGCCGTACACGTTTCAGCGCTTCGATCTGATCAGGCGTGATCTTCCGGCGGACACCCGGCGCGGCGAGCTGCCGCTGCACAACGCGCTGGTCAATTTCCCTGCGCGGCGCTGACGCGCCGCTCGCCCCCATACGGACGCGTCGCTCGCCCGCCTACGAGGAATGGCAGGGGCCGTCGCGGCCGGGGTAGGCTACAATCGGCTCTTCACTGACCTAATGGACTCGGGGGCATCATGAGCGTGTTCAGTCGTAAAACCTGGTTGTTTGTGGCGACCGTCTGCCTGGTTGCAGGGACGGGCACGGTGCATGCCGAGAGCGTCGTACAGCACATCAAGGTGCACAGTGCAGCCATCGCAGGGAACCTGCAGGGCAACCCGGCGGAACGCGATGTGCTGGTCTATCTTCCGGCGAGTTACGCCACGAACCCGGATCGGCGCTATCCGGTTCTGTACCACCTGCACGGCTGGTTTCCGAACGCCCAGCAGTGGGCCGGCATGATCAGTTTCAAGGAAGGCGCCGATCGCGCCTTCGCATCCGGCGAGGCACGCGAAATGATCGTGGTGATTCCGGATGCCAATGTGCTGCACGAAGGTGCCATGTACTCCAGCTCGGTCACAACGGGCGACTTCGAGAAGTTTGTGACCGAAGAACTGGTCGCATACATCGATGCCAACTATCGGACGGTTCCCGAGCGCGCCAGCCGCGGCATGTCGGGTCACTCGATGGGCGGCTACGGCGCGATTCGCGTCGCGATGAAGTTTCCGCATCTGTATTCGAGCCTGTACGCCATGAGTTCCTGCTGTCTTTCGCCGCAGCCCGTGGACAACTCGGTCCGCCAGGCGGCGGAAATCAGGACGCTGGAAGAGGCGGCACGCGCACCGATCGCGCCGCGCATCATACTGTCGCAGGCAGCGGCATGGTCTCCGAATCCGCATCGTCCTCCGTTCTACTTTGATCTTGCGGTGGAAGACGGTGAAGTGCGCCCGGACATCGTCGCGAAGTGGGCCGCGAATGCGCCGTTGATCATGGTCGATCAGTACATCGGCAGTCTGCGAAGCTATCGCGCAATTGCCATGGATATCGGCCTTCAGGACGGGTTGATCACCTCCAATGAGGCGTTCAGCGAAGTGTTGACCAGCTACGACATCGACCACATCTACGAGACCTACGAAGGCGATCACGTCAACAGGGCCGGCGAGCGCTTCGAGACCAGCGTGCTGCCGTTCTTTTCAAGAGAGCTGGAATTCCCGTAAGCCGGGTTCGGGCTCGATCAGTGACCCTGTCGGTAGCCGCCCAATCGGGTATCCGGCCATCCGGTGGCCTCGAGAATATGCTCGCGTGAATCGTTGGCCAGCCGCGCCACGCGATCCAGATCCACATCCTGCAGGCGGCCGGCAAACTTCGCCGGCCGGCCGGCAATAAAGACGCTGTCGACGTTGCTGGTATCCATGCCCAGCACGATCGCAGCATAGGCATTGTTGGCCGGCAGCACGTTGATCGCGTCCATCCGCAGCAGAATCACATCGGCCTGCTTGCCCGGTGTGAGGGTGCCGACGCGATGATCGAGCTGATTGGCGGCCGCTCCCCGCACCGTTGCGAACTCGACGACATCACGCACCGACAGCAGTGCCGGCGCATCCCGGTCACCCCGCAGGTGACGCTCGTTGGCGAACATGCGCTGCAGCGTGAACACGGAGTGCATCTGCGTGAAGAAGTCGCCAGGTTGCTGGGTTTCCACGTCGACGCTGAGGCTGGGCCGGATGCCGACATCCAGCGCTTCCTGGATCGGCGGATTGCCATGTCGCATCTGCATTTCGATCGGCCCCGCAATGGAGACGTGACCGCCGGTGGAGGCTATCCGCCGCCAGGCCTGGTCTGGCAGGTTGGTGCAGTGGATGTAAGTCACGTCCGGACCCATCGCTTCCAGGCTGATTCCGCCAAGACTGCCGACAACGTGCACGGTGATGAACGCGCCGACTTCGCGGGCGATTGCCCAGTCGGCGGTGTTGAACCCGCCGGCCATGGCCAGTGTCAGCAGCTGGTCGTCCGTTGCGAAGTGCTCGCGGCGCAGTCGCCGGATATCGTCCGGAAACCGGTTCGCAGGCCCTGGTGTGCCACCGCCAAAGGCATACACGCCACGAATGCCGGATTCGCGCAGGCCGGCAATTGCCGCATCGGTATGTTCGGGGCTGTTGCCGACGTGTGACCAGTCGAGAATCGTCGTGATGCCGGCGTTCAATGCACCCAGTGCGCTGATCAGATCGCCGGCATAGGCATCCTGTGGCCGATAGATGGCGCGAGCAGCGCCCGTGATGTCGCGTGTGTAGTCGCTGAGCAGGCCGTCCGGCAGTATGCCGCGCAACGGTCCCTGCCACATGTGTCGATGGGTGTCGACGAAGCCGGGCATGACGATCATGCCGCTGGCGTCAACGGTGTCCAGGTCATCGCCGCTGGCGTCGAGGTCGGTGCCTACCGCCCGGATCAGACCGTCCTCGATCAGCACATCGGCGCGATCGAAGTCGCCGAGCTGCGCGTCCATGGTCAGTACACAGCCATTGCGCAGCAGTATGCGGCCGGAGGCGGGGACGGGGCGCGGAGTTGCGATCTGCGCACCGGCGAGCATGCCGGTGGTGGCCGCTGCCAGCCCCAGCGTGCCGGCGGCCAGCAGTGAGCGCCGCGTGAGTGTGGCCGCGGGCCGATGATCCTGTGCGTTTGCAGGTTTCGGCTGCCGAAGTTTCCGTGGTCGGTCCTGTTCAGACATCAGCTTTTTCGCAACCCCGCTTCCCCCTGCCGAGTGTCGACACAACCGATTATACGGCTATCTCTGCCGCGATGGACGCCGCGGCTGTCGGTCGCGGTGGAGTCGACGCTGGCGAGGCCCGCTGGGCGTACACGGGCAATCGGGTGGTCGGCTATACTGCGCAGCGATACTGCGGGCCAACCTCCCGCAGCCTGTTCGGGGGGACAGACGATATGCGCATACCTGCACGATTTCGTGTATCCGGCTGCATGATGCTGGCTCTGCTGGTACTGGGTCTGCTGGTAACGGCGTGCTCCGGCGACCGGAGCCCGGTCATGAGCACCGGGACTCAGCCGGCTGCACCGAGCGGCTCCAGCGAATGGCTGACCCACGGAGGTGACGCTGCCGAGACCCGCTTCAGTGCGCTCGAACAGATCACCGACGGCAACGTGGACAGACTGGGTCTGGCCTGGCACTACGACACAGGCACATTCCGCGGTCTGCAGGCCACGCCGCTGGTGGCTGGCCGCACCCTCTACGCAACGGCGCCCTGGAGTGTCGTGTTCGCACTGGATGCGGTGACCGGAGACCTGCTCTGGGAGTGGGATCCGCGTGTGGACAGAAGCCACGGCAGCCGTGTGTGCTGCGATGTCGTCAATCGTGGCGTGGCGCTGCACGACAACCGGATTTACGTTGGCGTGATTGATGGGCGACTGGCGGCACTGGATGCGGCATCGGGCAGACTGCTGTGGGAAGTGCAGACCACCGATCCGGATCTGCCCTACGCCATTACCGGTGCACCCAGAGTCGTGAAGGACATGGTCGTGATCGGCAACGGTGGTGCCGAGTATGGCGTGCGTGGTTACGTGTCGGCTTACGACGCGGCCACGGGCGATCTGCGCTGGCGTTTCTACACGGTGCCGGGCAATCCGGATGAGCCATTCGAACACCCCGAGCTGGCGCTTGCCGCTGAAACATGGACCGGCGAATGGTGGACCATGGGTGGCGGCGGCACCGTATGGGATGCGATGGCCTTCGATCCTGAAGCCGATCTGCTGTATGTGGGTACCGGCAACGGATCGCCGTGGACTCACGAGATCCGCAGCCCCGATGGCGGCGACAACCTGTTTCTGGCATCGATTCTCGCTCTGCGTCCGGATACCGGTGAGATGGTCTGGCACTACCAGACGACGCCGGGCGAGAGCTGGGATTACACCGCCACACAACACATGATTCTTGCCGACCTGATGCTGGACGGCGTGCAGCGCAGGGTGTTGATGCAGGCGCCCAAGAACGGTTTCTTCTATGTGCTCGACCGGCTGACGGGCGAGCTGCTGTCGGCAGAGCCGTTCGCGCCGATCACCTGGGCCACGCACGTGGACATGGAGACCGGGCGACCGGTGGAAACGCCCGGCGCGCGCTATGGCGACGAGGTGCCGGTGCTGATTACACCGGGGCCGGGTGGGGCGCACAACTGGAACCCCATGTCCTGGAATCCGCAGACCGGGCTGGTGTACATCCCGGCATCGGGCGGCGGATTCGCCTATGTGCGCAAGGCGGACTTCGAATTCCGGCCCGGTATCTGGAACCTCGGCATTGATCTGGGCGCCAGGTCGCTGCCGGATCTTTATCCGCCACCGGTGCCGCCGGCAGGTGCGCCGCCGATTCAGCAGGCGCCGCCCGGCACGCTGCTGGCCTGGGATCCTGTGGAACAGCGTGCCCGCTGGCGCGTGCCGCACCCGTCCGGTTCCAACGGCGGGACCCTGTCCACGGCAGGCAATCTGGTGTTCCACGGCACGTCGGATGGGCGATTTCTGGCGTTCAGCGCCGATCGCGGAGAGCCGCTGTGGGAAGTGCAGGTGGGCAATTCGGTGATCGCAGCGCCCATGACCTATCAGGTTGACGGTGTGCAGTACGTGACCGTGCTGGCAGGCTGGGGTGGCGCAGTGGCCGGCTACGGCCTGAATCCTTCGGGCATGTACAAGGCCGAGGGACGCGTCTGGACGTTCCGGCTCGATGGCGATCCCGACATTGTGCCCGTGGCCAGTCAGCCGCGGCCGCCGCTGTCACATATCGAAACCACGGCCACCGCCGAGGTCATCGACGCGGGACGCAGGCTGTACACGCAGTGGTGCTATGTCTGCCACGGCGGCGACGCCGCCAGCGGAGGAATCATCGCCGACCTGCGTTACTCGCTGCCGACGGTATTCGACGCCTATCCGCAGATCGTCGGCGAAGGTGCGCTGACGAGTCTTGGCATGCCCGACTTCGGTGAATGGCTGGATGAATCGCAGATCGATGCGATACGCGCTTTCGTCCTGTCGCGCCGCCATGCGCTGCTTGAATCAGACTGACCGGCCGCGTGGAAACTCTCAAGGACTACGCCAGGCACCCGCGACAGGAGGTGCTGGACGTCGGGCTCACCGGCGTCGACCTGATTCGACACCCGATGTTGAACAAGGGCACCGCGTTCTCGCGCGACGAACGGCGCGAGTTCGGACTGGAAGGTCTGCTGCCTTATCAGTACAACACCATGGAACAGCAGGTGGCGCGTGCCCATGCCGCGTTCAGAACGGCCGGCTCGCCACTGGATCAGTACATCAATCTCGCCACGCTGCAGGAACGCAACGAGCATCTGTTCTACAAGCTGCTGGCTTCGCATCTGGAAGAGTTGATGCCGGTGGTCTACACGCCCACGGTGGGGCTGGCGACGAGGCGCTTCAGCCACTACTTTCGTCGAACGCATGGCCTGTGGATTACCCCGGACATGCGCGGCCGCATCCGCGATGTGCTCGAGCGCATCGCGTTGGATCGCGATGTGCGCCTGCTGGTCGTGACCGACAACGAGTCGATTCTGGGCATCGGTGACCAGGGCTGTGGCGGATTCGCCATCACGGTGGGCAAGCTGGCGCTGTATTGTGCTGGCGCAGGCATTCACCCGGCGCTGACGCTGCCGATCAGTCTGGACGTGGGTACCGACAACGGCCTGCTGCTTGAGGACGCGCTTTACCGGGGCTGGCCGCATCCGCGGTTGCGGGGCGACGAGTACTACACGCTGGTGGACGAATTCGTCACCGCCGTGACCGAGGTGTTTCCCGGCGCACTGATCCAGTGGGAGGATTTTCGCAAGGACAATGCGCTGTACATACTCGATCGCTACCGCGATCGCGTGCCATCGTTCAACGATGACATCCAGGGCACGGGTGCGGTGGCCGCCGCCGGGGTACTGTCGGCGCTGCGTGTGACCGGAGATGATCCCGCGCAGACGCGTGTGGTGATCCATGGCGCGGGCGCGGCGGGCCTGGGAATCGCACGTCAGATCAAGGTCATGCTGGCCTCTCTCGGTGTGCCGGACGATCAGCTGCGTACGGCCGTGGCGGTACTGGACAGTCGCGGGCTGTTGACGGGCAGCAAGGAATTTCGTGAGCAGTACAAACGCGAGCTGGCATGGCCTGTGGAGGCCGCCGTTGCATTGGGACTCGACGAGCCTTCCAGGCAGGATCTGCACGGCGTGGTTGCTGCGATCAAGCCATCGGTGCTGATCGGCACCAGTGGCCAGGCGGGTGCGTTTACCGCCGATATCGTGACGGAAATGGCCAGACACGTGGATCGGCCGCTGATCATGCCATTCTCCAATCCCACCGATCAGGCGGAAGCAACGCCCCGCAAGCTGCTGGAATGGACGCAGGGTCGTGCGCTGATCGCCACCGGCAGCCCATTCGCCGATGTGGAGTACGACGGACGACTCATTCGCATTGGTCAGGGCAACAACGTCTTCGTTTTCCCGGGCCTGGGACTTGGCACACTGGTCGCCGGTGCGGCGAGGGTGAGCGACGGCATGCTGAACGCCGCCGTGGACGCCCTGTCATCGGCGGTGACGGACGAGGAACTGAGCGCCGGACTGCTCTATCCGGCGATGAATCGGCTTCGCGAGGTGTCCCTGCGTGTGGCCGCCGCGGTTCAGGCACGCGCCGTGGAGGACGGGCAGTGCCCGTTTCGCGATCACCGCGAACAGGAAGCAGCGCTGGCAGGCGCGATCTGGGAGCCGGACTATCGTCAGTATCGTTACCATGCGCCCGCAGTCCGCCACTCAGACACGCCCGCCGCCCGACCCGCGGACAGACCCGCGGACAGAGAGTAGTACGCATCCTGAGCGGCAGTTGCACGCCGCGACGCATGCTATGCTGCCGCGGCAGCTACGCAGCATGGTCATGGAGGCTTGTCGTGAAGAACCCGGTCATGTCCCGTGCGGCTTTCGCAGCGATGTTCACAGCGCTGACAGCCACTGGCCTCGGCGCCTGCGGTGGTGAATCGTCGCAGGTCGCAACACACGATTCGGCGTACGAAGTGTGGATGATCGATCAGTCCGACAGTCCGGGCCGGAATCATGGCGGCACGTTGTACATCTTCAACGGTGCACAGTTCGATGCCGCCTCATCGGTTCCGTCCGGCCCTGTCGAGTCCATCGATCTGGGCGAAGAAGCCGCCGCATTGTGTCGCGATCGTACCGGCGCCGATCCTGTTCGCCCGCATATGGCGCTGTTCAACCCGGAGCATACGCACGCATCGATAGCGTTCGTTGCCAGCGGTCATGTTCTGTTGATGGACGCGGTGACGCGCACGCCAGTGGACTGCATCCGCACCACGCAGGCACCCACCGGTCAACAGGCGCATGCGGCGTACCCGTCGCCGGACGGCAGCTATATTCTGGTGGCCAATCAGAATGGCAAACGTATCGAACGCATTGACGCCGATTTCCAGGCCAATCGCTTTGTTCACAACATCGAGGCGACGCTGGATCTGGCCAACTGCACGACGCCCGGCGGCGCGCAGTGCGAGGCGCCGGAGGTTCGTCCCGACAATGCGCCGATCTGTCCCGTCCTCAGCGATTCAGGCGATCTGGCCTTTGTCACCTTACGCGGTGGCGGACTGCTGGCGGTCGATCCCAGGCCAACACCGATGCGCATCGTTGCCGAATACGACATGCACACCGTCAAGGGGAATGGCTGCGGAGGCGAACAGGTGGGCAACCAGATCTATGTGAACTCCGGCGGCCGCCCGGGACCGATGGACCACCTGCATCTGTTCGGTTTTGAGGTTTACCGCTTCGCGCTGGCCGACTTCGGCGCGCTCGCTGTCGATCGCCTGCCGAACACGCCGGAACCCGTTGTCGTGTTCAGTCGTGATGGCGAGCACGACTCGCACGGCATGGTGGCCACCGGCAACGGCCGCTACCTGTGGGTCATGGATCGTCACGGCGATGTGGTTGAAGTGCTCAGCACGTCGGACGACAGTCACGTTGGCACGATCGCACTGAATGGCGTCCATACCGACAACGCCGCTCCCGATCTGACGGATCGTTCACCGGATGGCAGTCTGGTGTTCGTTGCGTTTCGTGGTCCGACACCGCTGAGCGGCGATCCGCATATCGCGACCGGTACCACGCCAGGTCTGGGTGTGGTGGCGGTGACTGACGACGGCCGCAACGGCGCGGTACTGGGTATCGTCCGGGTCAGCAACATCGGTGACGATGGTATCGAGCGCGCCGATCCTCACGCACTGCGCGTTCGCCGTATCGCGCAGTGACCATCTGGCGCGCGAGAAGAGTCGGCCGGACGGGACCCGGCCGACTCCATCGTCTGCCGATCGCGTCACCGGCCGGCGCCCGTTCGTAGCTTACTGTCCAGCCGCAGCCCTTTCACGGTCGGCGCGCGTGCCGCCAAGTGCGGTGATCATCAACTCGTTGCCTTCGTGGCAGGCATACTCGAAGAACTGGTAGTCCGGCTGGCGATACCACGGAAATGACGCGGTCCATGGGCGTGTCAGCATCTCCGGATCGTCCACGGTCATTTCGTACTGAATCGTGTCGTCGTCGATACGGGTGATGCGCTCCACCAACCGCAGCGATTCGCTGGTCGGGTACGGGTTTCGCGGCGAGCCGAGATTGCCGAAGTTGGTCATGTGCGCCTTGCCGTTGAAGTTGGTGGTTTCTATGACCAGCGTATTGCCTTCCCAATGCCCACGCGAGGAACCGGTCCAGTTGCGGATGTCCTCGGGCAGTTTGGCGCGCCCATCCACCGGTATGATCCTCGTTTCGTGAATCATCTCCAGGCGGATCACCACGTAACCGGGGGCCTGCATGACTTCGATGCCGTTGTTGTAGTGGAACGGCAGCATCGACGGCGGCAGGCCGCGGGTGATGCAGCGGTCCCAGTTGTCGAAGTGGCCGAAATGCTCGAACTCCGATCGTGACCAGGTGCTGCCCAGTGTCGCCGCCTTGGCCTGACCGGCCGCGGTGAGTGGCGGCAGCTGGCCGTTCGGCGGATCGACGATCAGCGAAGTCTGTTCCTGGACCTGGGCGGTGGCGCGGCTCTCCGCCCAGTGCCCCATGCCAATGCGGTCACCTTCGATTTCCTGCTCGTAGCTGGTGCGCTGCGCTTCCAATTGGGCGGCGCGCTGAGCCAGCTCCTCTTCGTTGCGATACAGGCGATCACCGAATTCCGCCGGTCGTTGAACCGGTACGTTGCCGGCAAGATGGCCGATCGGCCAGCTGCCCTGGATGTCCGGGTCGCCCCAGGCCGTGACCGGGTGCTGCCATTCGCCGCTGGCAGCGGTTTCGCTGTCCGAGGATTCGACGTTGGAGCAGGCGGCCAGCGCCAGCGCTGTCACGGGTACGCTCAGCGGGTAAAGTAGTCTGGTCGTGGCTCGGTTCATTGGTCTCCCCCCAAGGTGATGTAAGCCGCTTGACCGCCCGATTGTACCTGCCCGGGCAGGAAATTCGAGTTGCAGCCGCTGCGTGTTAATCTGAGGTCATGAAAGCAACGCGATTGCTGGCGCTGGCGCTGGCATGGACATTCGGTGGCGTCGGGCTTGTGCTCGGGGGCCTGTACGCCGGAATGCTGCTGTTCAACTGGGGTGACGCATCCGAATCCGATGCCGCCCGCTGGATGTCATCCAATATCCACGAGCCGGATGCGCTGTCCGCAACGGGCAACGCCTATCTCCATGCGCTCGGCTTTGCCGCGCCGCCAGCGGTCGATCCCGCATCGGCGGGCCGCGCCCGCCTCGACTGGCTGCTGCGGCTTGATCGCGACCCGCAACGCCTGCTCACCGAGCGGGACCCACTGACCGGTGAGCAGTGGGACGCCCGGTTGATCAGCGCTTCCGCCGGGCTGGTCGTGCAGGTGTTTGATTCGTTTTGCTGGAGCGAGCGCAGTTCCGATCAGGACTGCCTGGACGCGCTGATGGGGCGCGACAGAGAAATTTTCACCTGGCTCATGGACTCCGAGTGGCTGATTGATCGCTACGACGAGCTCCTGGCGCACACTCAGTGGCTGGAGCCACATGGCAGCATGCAGCTGTCGACGTGGACCGTCCTTGGGCCGCTGGCTGCAGGCCAGCGCCTGTGGATGGTGCAGGCCTATGCGCTGGCCTCTGCCGGTGAGGTGGACCGGGTACGCGATCTGCTCGAGCAGGACCTGGCCTTCTGGCGCATGGTCCACCAGCAGACCACGACCATGAACGGTCGCCGCCAGGCGGCGGAGCGATTGCTGGATCACTTCCGTTGGGGCGCCATTGCGCTGAAGCGTCTGCCGCGGGGAACGCCGGAAGCTATTCCCGACGCATGGCGACAGCCACTCACGGCGCCGGAGCTGTCGATGGCCAATGCGATGGCCAGTGAATGGCGCGATGCGATCAATTGGGTGGAAGCACTGGCGCAGGGGCGCGAGCCGAGTCGCTCACCACGCTCGGTTCAGACCCGTCCGTTGTCTGAACGCATGGTGGCCACGCTGGTGCGACCGTTTTTCAAACCCCAGGATTTTGCCAATCGCTATGCACGGGAACTGCGCAACGTAGCGACGATGCTGGACGTGCCATTGGGCAACTATCCACAGGCGCTGGCAGTGGCACGCGGATACTCGATTTCAGCCTGGGAAGGCGGATTGGCCACGCGGCTCTACAATCCGGGTGGTTCGTCGGTCCTTGCCATGCTGACACCGGTGATCGAAGCGCTGGTCGTCAACGCCGCAATTGCGGCCGATGTTGAAGGCGTGCGGCGCGCCAGATTGCTGGCCACCGAAATGCGCCTGGCGGGCGTTGCAGATGCACAGTCGGCCGTGCTGCTCGCGCCAGCCGAACTTTACGATCCGTACACCGATCGCCCGTTTCAGACTGACGAAGCGACCGGCGCCATCGTCTTTGAAGGACTGAGCAGGTCAGGACGGCGCGGCGGCTTTCGGGTCTGGTACTGAAGGCGGCTGCACCGGTTGCGGGATCGGCTGCGGCTGCCCGTCGTCGGTGTGCAGCCAGCAGGCCACGGTCTGGTCCGCGCTTTTCACGATGTCCGGCGGTTCCCGTAGGTCACAGATGCCGGCCATGACGGCCGGGCAGCGGGGATGAAACCGGCAGCCGGATGGTGGATTGAGCAGACTGGGTGGTTCGCCTCCGGGGACCGCGCGAATCCGCTGGGCGTTGCCCGGCTCCGGGTCCGGGATCGCTTCCAGCAGCGCGCGCGTGTACGGATGCGCCGGGCTGTCCAGTAGCGTATCCACATCCGCCTGTTCCACGATCCGGCCGGCGTACATGACGAAGATGCGCGATGCGAAATAGCGCACCGTTGACAGGTCGTGAGTGATGAACGCCAGCGTGAGGTTGTGCTCCTCCTGCACCCGCTTCAGCAACTGCAGTATTTCTACCCGCACCGATGCATCGAGCATGGAGACCGGTTCATCAGCCACGATCATGGCCGGTTGCAGGATCAGCGCCCTGGCAATGGCCACGCGCTGCTGCTGGCCGCCGCTGAGCATGTGGGGAAACTTCGCCAGAAAGTCATCCGGCGGCGTCAGCCGGACCTCCTCCAGCACCTTCGCAGCGCGACGATAGCGTTCCTCGCTGGACTTTACGCCATGGATGCGCAGTGGCTCCTCGAGCAGGCGTCCGATACGCATGAACGGTGGCAGGGCCGCATAGGGATCCTGCTGCACATAGCCGACGCGGGCACGATGACGCTTCATCGCCGCTCCCCGCAGGCTGGCCAGGTCGGTGCCGTCGAAGCGGACGCTGCCAGCCGTGGGTGTGTCGAGGCCGAGCAGCGTGCGCGCCAGCGAACTCTTGCCGCAGCCGCTTTCTCCGACAAAGGCGACAGCCTCACCGCGGCGCAGGTCGAAACTCACACCATCCACGGCGCGAACATCGCCCAGTCGCAACAGTCCCCAGCGGCGCAGCTCGTACCAGGTTCGCAGATCGCGCGCCTTCAGCAGGATGTCGCCGGCTTCCGGCGCCGTGTCTATGCGATGCGACTCGGTTCGTGTGTCGGTGGTCATGGGCGGCTCGAGGCGTCTTCCTGGATGCGCTGGCCGGCGCCGCGATGGCTGCCAGAAAGCTCGATCTCCCCGTTGTCGGCGGCGTGCAGCCAGCAGCGCGCCATGCTGCCGGAGGACACGGCGAACAGTGGTGGTGACTGTTCACAGCGTTCGAAACGCTGCGGACAGCGATCGGCAAAACGGCAACCGGCTGGCAGTCCGAGCACATTGGGCGGCTGTCCGGGAATGTAGGTGGGTGCTGCGCCGCCTCGCAGGCGCGGTACGCTGTCCATCAACAACTGCGCATACGGATGCACGGGCCGGGTATAGAAGGTGTCGGCCGAACTGATTTCGACGATCTGACCGGCGTACATCAGTGCAACGCGATCGGCGATTTCGCTGGACGTGGCTACGTCGTGGGTGATCAGGATGAAGCTGGTGCCGGTTTCGTGCTTGATCCGTTTGAGCAGATTCATGATGGCGGCCTGGGTCAGTACATCCAGCGCCGAAGTGGGTTCATCGAGTATCACCAGCGGCGGTTCGGTAATCAGCGCCATGGCGATCACCGCACGTTGACGCATGCCACCGGACAGCTCAAACGGATAGCGGAGCAGGAAGTCACCCGGCAGCCCCACCATCGAAAACACCTCCGCAGCCCGTCGCATGGCGTCGGTGCGGTTGTAGCCCAGATGTACCCGCAGCGGTTCGGCGACCTGCTCGCCGACCCGTATCACCGGGTTCATCGCATTCATGGCGGCCTGCATCACAACCGACACCTGGCGCCACGGAACGCTGCGTCGAAACTGCGCGTCATTGAGCGCCATGATGTCGGTATCGCCCAGCAGTACGCTGCCGCTGTACCTGGCAACGTTGCGCGGCAGCAGCCGCAGCAGCGCGCGGGTCAGCGAAGTCTTGCCGCAGCCGGATTCGCCCAGCACCACCAGCGCCTCGTTGCGTTCGACGGTCAGGCTCAGGCCGTCCACGGCGCGCGCTATGCCTTTGGTCGTGCCGTAGTGCAGATGCAGGTCGCGGATCTCCAGCAGCGCCATCAGTGTCCCCTCAGTCGGGGATTGAAAATCCGGTCGAGCGCGAAGCCCAGCATTGCGAAGCCGAGTCCGGTGATCATCAGCATCGCGGCCGGCGCCAGAACCCAGTAGTAGTACCCGTGGTAGAGCGCACTGTTGCTCTGCGCGTCATGCAGCAGTTTGCCCCAGGTTGGCAGCACCGGATCGCCCAGTCCCAGCACAGCGAGTGAAGCTTCGAGAAAAACGAATGTGGGAATCAGGATCACGAACCCGGGAATCAGCACCGGCATGATCCGCGGCATCATGTAGCGCGTAATGATTCTGGCATTGCTGGCACCGTATGCGCGTGCCGCCTCGATATACGAGGCACTGCGAATCGGCAGCAGCATGGAGCGATAGATCTTGATATTGGCGCTGAATATGCCGAGCGCGACCACAAGTCCCAACATCAGCCAGATGCTGGTGGAATACAGTGTGCCCACCATCACCAGCACCGGCAGCAGCGGCAGGATCATCGTGACCTCGGTCAGTCGCTGAATCGTTGCGTCGACCCAGCCGCGATACCAGACACCGGCTGCGGCGATGAGCAGCGTTGCCAGCGTTGTCCCCACGGCTGCCGCCAGGCCGAAGGCCAGTGCCACGGGCGTGCCCCACAGCAGGGCGACCATGATGTCCCGCCGCTGGTGGTCGGTGCCCGCCCAGCCGTGCACGCGGCCATAGCTGAGCAGGCTGACGTTAAACTCGGTGTCGGCTTCGAACAGGATCGCGTCGACCTCCAGTACATAGCGGCCGGGCAACACCACCGGCGCCTGTTCGTGCGCCGGGTCGGCGAACAGCTGCACATGCACCAGGCCGTCGAGGCGCCTCTCCAGGTCCCAGTCCCGGGATATCGCGATCCTTTCGCTGCCGCGTATGCGATGGCTGCCGAGCGGAATCTCGCGTCCGTCGGGCGTGTGCCAGGTCATGCGGATGAATGGTTCGTTGCCGGCGTGTCGGGAATCGACGAACAGATTGAGTTCAGACGGAAATCCGTTCCACTGATAGTCGATCACCAGCGGCAGGGTCAGGCGCCGCCCACCTTCGAACACCTCTTCAGTCACCGCGGTGGGGTCGGGGGTGATCGATTGCGTTGGTGGCAGCTTGCCGGCGCGAAACCAGTTCACCCACACGGGACGCGCGTTCACCGGCAGTGCCTGCCACTGACTGCCACCGCGCCAGAGTGCGATCGCGTCCTGATGCGGCATGCTCACGAGCGTGTAGGCGGAAACACAAAGCAAGGCGAAAATGATCGCGGCGCCGGCCACGGCCGACGGATAGCTGGCGATGGCGGAGGCTGTTCGTTGCCAGCGCATCAGCGGCTGCCGTCCAGTCGTACGCGGGGGTCGAGGATGGCGTAGACCACGTCGAGCAGCAGGACGGTCAGTGCCAGCAGATACGCGAATATGACCACCGAGCCGATGATCACGGGCGTGTCACGATGGCCGATTGCGGCAAACAGCAGGCTCCCGAGACCGGGCCAGTTGAATACCCGCTCGAGGATGATGGCGCCACTCCACAGACCGATCAGCATCAGGGCGAAACTGGTAACGATGGGGGGCAGGGTGGGGCGCAGGATGTGCTGCTGCTCTATGGTGCGGTTGTCCAGACCCTTGGCCCTTGCCATCTCCACGTGGTCATCGCTGGAATGGATGAGAAAGAACGTCCGCCATGAGTAGATGGAAACGAAGATCGACGAGAGAAAGATGGCCGCAACCGGCAGCAGCATGTGCCGCGCGACACTGTGGGCATAGGCCAGGCTGCTCTCCGGTGGTGGCGTGCTGACCATGCCGCCCGGTGGCAGCGCCGGAATCAGGAAAGCGAACACCAGTATCAGGAAAATGCCGTAGAACCAGCCGGGCGCGGCGGAGGTCGGCGCCAACGCGATCATGCTGCGATCCAGCGCACTGCCGTAGCGACGCGACAGCGAAAGTGCCACAAGGATCGAGACGACGAACACCAGCACATTGGCGGTGCCGAACAGCAGCAGCGTGGCCGGCAGGCGCTCCAGGATAATGGCGCGCACTTCTCGCGAACCGGCGTCGCTGTGCATCTGCTCGGCGCGCCCGAGGTCGAGCCGGATCGCCTGCCACAGGTAATCGACGCTGCGCCGCAGAAAGGGCTGATCGAGTCGCAGGCGGTCCACTTCCAGCGCCACCCCGCTTTCGATCAGGGCATTGCGCTGCTCGGCAGCCATCTCCATGAACGACGGATCGGCACGAATCACCTCGGCAACATTGATGCGGATCTGCGCGAGCCGGAGTTCGTCCACCTGGCCGCCCATGTTGGCGATGAAGATGGTCAGATAGACGCCCACAACCACGGTGACAAACAGCGTTGCCATGCGGACGCTGGTGTACAGCAGGATACGGCGAAGATCCGCGACCGTTGCGCGGGTTCGCGCCGTGCCGATTGCGCCGCTGCCGGAGTCGGTCATGGCACATCCGACCCGGACGTACGCGCAGTCTGCCGGACCGGTACGATGGCGAATGCATGGGTGGCGAACACCGGCATCGCGACTTCCGAGGAGGTGACCGCAACTTCCAGACTGTTGGCGCCCGCACCCAGCGAAGCGATCTGTTCGGCATCGAGGCGGATTTCCCACAATCCGTTCGCAACGAAGTGTGCGTCACCATCCAGGACCAGCTGTGCACGGCTGTCGAACATCAGGAACTGCACAGACTCGATCGACTCCACCGGGTAGGCGGCAGCAGCCAGACGGATGTCGAGGCGGAAAGTGGCGTTGTCGCCCTGTTCGACGATCATCGGGCCGTCGAGGTCCACCACGGGAATCGGTGCCCGGGTGAAACGCAGCCACTTGTCGGCGGCATCGGGAAACTGCTCGAAGCGTCGCAGCACGACGCTGCGTTCGACAGGATGTACGGAGTGCAGGTAGAAGGGCCCGCTGCCGACCCAGAAGTGCCCCCGCTGTCCGTACCAGTCCTGCAGCGCTGCGTAACGTTCGCGCACCTCATGCTCAGCCAGGTAGGGACGCAGGGCGTCGGCGAATGGCACGAACCCGGACGTCATCGCGTTGTCCAGATGTCGATCCAGTATCGGCAGGCTGGGCCCTGCAACGAAACTCATCCAGTCGATGCGTTCCCGGTCCGCCTTGCTGGAAGAAAAGGCAAGTTCCCCCTGGCGTTCGGCGAGAACGCCCAGCGCCAGGGTGTGCCATGGCGCTGTCCATGGTGTCATCTCCATCCACAGTTCCATCGACGGGGTGCGCGCCGCGGCGATCCATTCTGCATCGGGGAAGATCTGATCGCTGTAGGCCTCAACCACCAGCGGTTCGGTGGAAATGATTCGCCAGCCGCGAAAGTGCTGACGGAACACCTCGAAGGGCGCCGCATGAGCCGGGTCGTACAGCGGCGACGCCGGCTGCGCACGTTCGAACGACAGGATGAAGGGCATGACGACGTCGGCGGCGGAGTAGCGCGTGCCGTCATGCCAGGTGCGCTGGAAGTACTCATCCTCATAGTGCAGACGCACTCGGGTTCGCGCCTGAACACCGTCGGGGTGAGCCTCGTCAACCGTCACGAAGCGTGAGTCGGCGCTGTCCCATCCGTACCAGGCATCCCCCGGCACATCGATGCGTTCCTGCCGATCGAGTACGACCCAGTCCAGCGTGCTGTTCACGGGCACGTCCTGCTGTACTGTCACTTCAGCGCGGTTGATGCGCTGCGGCTGATAAAGCCCGGTGAACGGATCCGGCAGCAGCTCGGAGTTGCGCAGCGCGCGCAACACCATCATATCGAACACCCAGTTGCTGCCGGCCACGGGGTTCCATGGCTCGGTGAGCAGGTTCGGCAGGCCCACCACAACCCGGCCTCCGATCCGGTCGCGATAGCGCAGCGTATACGGCCAGATCGCAGCGGCGGCGATGCCGCCGGCCAGATCCACGCTGACTTCTACGTTGCTGGCCCTGGGCAGCACGTTCAGGCGGTCGACCAGCCAGACGCGTGCCGAGTCCCGCAGCGCAAGCTCGGTGGCCTCGGCCATCATTGCCATGCGCTCGTCCCAGTCGGCGTAGTCGCGCCGCTGCAGACGATCGGCGAGTTCGTCGAAGCGTGGCAGCGGCTCATAGGCCTGCCACAGGGGTTCGGGTCGTCCGCGCTGCGTGTAGTAGTAGGTGAACTGGTCCGCAAGATCGCGATTGATGGAGGGTGACACCCAGCCGCCGGTGTAGATGTGCCAGCGGCCGACGGCCGGATCAGCGGTGATCCAGATGCGTGACGCCTCATCGGCGGCACGGTAGAGCCGTTCTACGGAGAAGCCGATGTCCTCCAGCGCATTGGCGACATAGTCGCCGATGCGCAGCCGTTCGTCGTCGGTACGGATCAGCACCGTCAGTCGAATCGGCGTCCCCTCGTGCACCCAGCGGTCGTTCACGAGCGTCGCGCCCAGTGCGCGCATCTCGCGGTGAATGATCTCGCGGGCGCGTTCGGGATCATGACGGTAGTGGATTTCCAGTCTGCGCGCGGTACGGGCCAGTCTGGCGTAATCCGGGAAGGCGGTGTTCAGCGGCAGGTACCGGGCTACCGCGAGACCGCCGTAGATCTCGCTGACAATGTGATCACGATCCACAAGCCAGTTCATCGCTTCGCGGATTGCCGGCACATGAAACGGATTGATGCGCCCGTCATTGAAGCGCGGTCCGACAGGGTTGAACGTCAGCTCGGACGACGATCCGTACGCCAGCTCGTAATCGATGTGCGGTGATTCGCGGATGGCGCGGAACACGGTGGCGTTGGTTATGCCCTGTGCGAACAGCTGCTGATTGCCCGCCGCGATCAGTTCGGTGACGCGCCCGAGGTCGGTCTCCTGTGTAAACACAACCTCGTCCACCAGTGCGCCGGTGCGGCGCGACAGGTCGGCGTGAAGTTCCTCGGTGGTGGCAGAGCGTGAGGTGCCTTCGTACAGCTCGGGCGGGACAGCGATGAACACGACTACGACGATCAGGGTGCCGATTGCAAGCAACAGTCCGTATCGCCGACGGCCGGATCGCCTCACCATGAAGGTCGATCCGGCCTGCGTCGATTGCGATACGTAGGAGTCATGTGCCCCTCGTTCAGGTGCCGATCTTGCCGCCGTCGTCGCGTGTGATCACGATCGTAGCTGATCGCGGGATGGCGTTGCCGCCGTCCGGCCAGTGACTGGCATGGCGTCCGGCGGCGAAATCATCGGCGGAGGTCACGCCGGCGCCAGGATGCTGCACATTGACGAACATCGTGCGCTGGTCGGGTGTTGTGATCACGCCGGTGATTTCCTGGCCGATCGGGCCGGTCAGGAATCGGCGTATCTCCCCGGTGTCCGGATCGGCAGCCAGCATCATGTTGTTGCCGAGAAGTTCATAGGCACCGCGGCCGACGCTGCTCTCTGCAACGTCGGTCTGAATCCAGACGCGCCGATCGGCGTCGACCCACAAACCGTCCGGTGAGCCGAACATGTTGTCTGCGGTGAGCGGATTTCCGTTCAGATCGCGGCCGTGTTCGGTGTCGCCGCCGAGGGCAAAGAACTCCCACGTGAAACGGGTCGAGGCGGGATTGTCGTCAGCTTCGCTCCAGCGAACGATGTGACCGTAGACGTTGTTGGTGCGCGGGTTGGCGGCGTTGGCTTCCGAACGCCGCGAGTTGTTCGTCAGGGTGAAATACACGGTGCCGTCCGTGGGATCGACCGCGCCCCACTCGGGCCTGTCCATTGGCGTAGCGCCGGCCACATCGGCCGCGCCGCGTGCGTTGAGCAGAATCGATGCAAGGTCGGGGAATCCGCTTTCGGTGTCGAGACCATTGCGTCCTGGTGCGAGCGCCAGCCATTCGCCGGTGCCATCTTCGTCGAAGCGGGCGGCATACAGCGTACCTTCGTCCAGCAGTGAGCCGTTCGCCGTGGCACGCTGATACGGTCGTGCCGACACGAATTTGTAGATATAGGAATTCGTGGCATCGTCACCCGTGTAGACGACAACAGGCTCACCTTCACGGGCGGGTGAAAACACGGCACCTTCATGCGAGAAGCGACCCAGATGCGTGCGCTTGACCGGAACGCTGTCGGGATCGAATGGATCGATCTCCACGACCCAGCCAAAGCAGTGCGGTTCGTTTCGGTAGTCTTCGGTGGGTGATTCGCCCGACGGGGTTGCATCGAAGCGGCGGAATTCATCCGCGTTGTTCGAAGCCAGGTGCCAGTTCCACATGTTGATGCGGCCGACGCTGTAGCGCGACTGACTCGCTGGTGCTGAATCCGGTTCGCGGTTGGTGAAGTAGTACCACCAGTTCTCCTCGCAGGCGAGGTAGGTGTTCCACGGTGTGACGCCATGAGCGCAGTTGTTCAGGGTGCCGCGCGTCATTTCCCCGCTCGGACTGTACGGCGTGACCATGTCGGGATGCGCCCTGAGCGGACCGCTGATCCGCATCGGCGTCAGTCCGGTAATCCGCCGGTTGCGCGGATCACGTATGTTTTCCCACTGGCCATCGTCGTTGCGACGAACCCGGACAACGCTGACACCATGGGCGTTGAGTTCCTTCAGCGCATGGTCCGGGTCGCGCGTGCCATCGTCATGCACGATCACCTGCATCGAATGCATGGCCTGTCCGGCGGCTTCGGTATGCAGCAGGCGCGGCTCGATGTATTCGTGATTCATGACCAGCAGACCGTCGCTGGAACTGCCCAGGAACGGATCGTCGCCTTCGATCGGGAAGAAGTGCATGCCGTCGTGATGCATGCCCATCTGCATGCCCTGTTCGGCGCCGGAGTTGTCCGGTTGAAACTCGGGATAGGTGCCGGTAATGGGTTCGCCCCATGGCACCAGCACCTGGTAACGGTAGCCAGGTGGCACGACCACCGTATCGGCCTCACTCACCGGTACCGGCCGGAAGCCTATCAGCTGGCCGGCAGCGGACTCCGCCCATGCCTGGCCTGCGCGGCCGACCACGCCGCCGGCGACAAAGCCGGTCAGGGCAACAGCCAGGCCGCCCTTCAGGACATCGCGGCGATCGGTTCGCACGGCGGCAACGGCGGAGAAATGCGGGCTTTGTGAGTAACTGACATTGGGCTCGTTTTCAGCCAGTTCCACCGCATCCTGTGAGTCGTCGTTGCCCATGGTCGTCTCCTGATCTGATCGTGAATTTCGCTGGTAATCACGTTAACTTATACCAATGTGCCCGAGTATAGCGTCTAAGCAGGGTGGGCTGCTTTGTCTGGAACCGCTGCCGTGAGCGCCTCCCTGCTCAGAGGGTGGCGCATCATTCGCGACGTGGTGCTGAATCCGTCGAAGGGGGGCGGGGCGGACGAAGCCATCGCGGAGATGGCGCTGCAGCAGGCGCCGGTGGTCTGGATGATGGGTAAGGTGCAGTCGGGCAAGAGTTCGATCGTGCATGCCATGACCGGACACCCTGCCGCGGAAATCGGGTCGGGCTTCAGATCCTGCACACGCACGTCACGGATTTTTGACTTTCCCGACGATGCGCCTGTCATCCGCTTTCTGGATACCGCCGGTTTCGACGCGGTGGGCTACGATCCGACGGACGACCTGGCGATGCTGGAAGGGCACGGCCATGTGCTGCTGGCCGTGGTGCGTGCGATGGACCCGGCGCAGGACTCGCTGCTGAATTCACTGAGAACCATCCGGGCACGCAGGCCGCGTATCGGCATCATTGTCGCGCAGACGACGCTGCACGAAGGGTACCCGAGTGGTGCCGATCACCCGCCCTACGACACGTTGATGAACGATGAAACCCTGCGGGATCTCCAGCGTAGCCTTGCGCATCAGGCGCGTCAGTTCGAAGCGCTGCCCGGATCCGGCAGGGTGGTGATGGTGCCGCTGGATTTCACGCGCGAGGAAGAAGGCTATGCCGACCATCGCTATGGTCTGGACACGCTGCTCGATGCGCTGGCATCCGCCGGCTCGGAAGGCATGCAGATCGTTCTGGAGGAACTGTCTCGTGCGGGGTCCGATGGCAGGCCGCGGCGCGCGCGCGGACACATCATCGGATACGCGACAGTGGCCGGAATCAGTGACACGCTGCCCGTGGTCGGTGCGATTTCCGTGCCCACCGTGCAGGGCAAGATGCTGCACAGCATCGGACGCATCTACGATGTGAAGTGGGACGCGCGCACGATACGGGAATTCGCCGGATCGCTGGGCGTGGGTACGGTTCTGGGGATTGGGCTGGGCATGGGCGCCCGGCAATTGGGAAAACTGATTCCCGGCTATGGGCAGACCATCGGCGCCGCTGCCGCTGGCGTTGCCGGGTTCGCGGTGACCTATGCGCTTGGCACCGCTGCCTGTCACTACCTCGGAATGAGGCATGGCGCACGCAGCGCCACCTTTCGCAGTGTCCGCAAGGTGTATGAGGCGTCATTGAAGGAAGCGCTGCTGATGGTACGCCACGGATTGCCGCAAAGAGCCGCGGATCAGTCGGACGGGGAGGGCCGGTGAGGGCTTTCGCCATTCCGTGGTGGCGCATGCTGCTGGTGATCGGCGCATTGCTGTTACTGCTGCTGCCATTCGTATTCCTGCTCGTTGCCGGTGTGGTCTGGCTATACAGCCAGGGCTGGCTGCTGTGGTGGCTGGTCAGTGCAACCTGTGCGGCTGGCCTGGTGTTCGTCGTGACGAAGTGGCGAAGGCGCCGCAGCGCGGCGCGGCTGACCGCGGAACCGGAGGCGGAGGGCGCCACAATCACTTCGCCCGATCCGCTCTGGTCGCCCCGTGAACACGAAGCCTGGCGCGCGGTGGCGCAGATCAGTGCCCAGGCGGATTCAACCACACTGGCGGAGCGGGACCGCATGCTTGATGTTGCCCGAGCCACGCTCGAGGCCGTAGCCCGCTGTTATCACCCCGGGCGTGAGGATCCATTGCTCGAGTTCACGATGCCCGAGTTGCTGCTGCTGACCGAGAACGTCAGCCGACGGATGCGACGCCTGCTGATCGACCATGTGCCGTTCTCCGATCGCATCAGCGCGCGGCACCTTGCAGTGGCCTGGGGCTACAGGCCGGCGATGCAGCGCGCAGTCAGCCATGGTCGCAAGGCGTATGCACTGTTGCGGGTGGTGAGAGCGGTCAATCCGTTCAATGCATTGCTGGCGGAACTTCGCGACCGGGTCATCGATGAGCTTTACTCGGATTTCAACAGCAAGGTACGCACGCGGATTGTTCGCCTGTGGATAGAGGACGTCGGTCGTGCCGCCATCGACCTGTACTCGGGTCGCCTGCGTCTTGATACCGATGAACTCGCCGAACACGCTGCCGGGGATGCGCAAGGCAGCGATGCGCAGCAGCAGGCTCTGCCGGGTGCATTGCGGCTGTTGATCGTGGGCCGCACGAAGGCCGGCAAGTCGACGGCAATCAATGCGCTGCTGGGGGATCTGGCCGCCGGCGTGGATGTGCTGCCGCTTACTGCCGGCTACGTTGGTTACGAGCTGCGTGAGGATGGCGCCCCGGCCGTGGCACTGATCGACAGCCCGGGACTGGACGATGAGACGCAGCTGGATGAGCTGGTGTCGCAGGCCAGGCTATCCGATCTGATCGTCTGGGTCGTGGCGGCCCATCGTGCGGATCGTCGCCTCGACAGGCTGGCTCTGGATGCACTGCGCGAAGCCTGGCAGCGGGATCCGTCCCTGCGCATGCCGCCGGTGATCGTGGTGGCCAGTCACATCGACCGGCTGTCACCGTTGCGCGAGTGGGAGCCGCCTTACAATGTCGATGCACCGGATGGCAGCAAGGCGGGTTCGATCAGGGCAGCGCTGGACTCGATTGCCGAGGATCTGGCCGTGCCGTCGCATGCGATCGTGCCGGTTCGTCTGGATGGTCCGCAGCCGTACAACCTGGACCTTCTGCAGTTGCGCCTGGCCGATGCGTTCGACGATGCGCAGCGCACCCGATGGGTGCGCATTCACGGCGACGCGGTTCGGCGTCGCGACTGGCGCAAGCTGATGCGACAGCTTGCAGGCAGTGGACGCATGGTTGGCACGCTGGTCAGGCGTCAACAAGATCCATGAACAGCCACTTCTTGCCAGCGGCGAATCCGCCCAGTTCACGACCGACGGTCTGAACAAGAGAAGGCGCGCATGCGATGTGCTGTGTGCCGGCGTGGATGTCGCGGAACAGGCGCTGCAGCGTGCCGCTGCGCAAAGCCTTTGTGCCGGCTGCGGCATAGGCGAACTGCGCAGTTTCCTGGGCTGTCCAGGTGACATGCGCCATCGAGCCGCGAATCATCGAATGCTGACGTACCGTCAGCGGCTGATCGCGGAGCAGCGAAGCTGATACATCGGCCCAGGTTTCGAAAACAAGTGAATGCGCGGCGCGGAAGGTCATCTCGGCGCGGGCGAATTTTTCCAGGAAGCTGTCACTGGAAGACTGTGATCGGGCACGACCAAAGGATTCCCGAGCAGTCTTCGACAGCTCGTCCAGCAGCCGTCGGCCGATACCGCATGCCCACCCGGCATGGCATATCATGGAGAAGCCGATCACGCCAAGGCGGTACATGCCGCCACCGCGTTGCGGTGCTTCGGTGGTGGACAGGTGACTGTGGCTCTCGGGGACGAACACCGAGTCGATGGTGTAGTCGATGCTGCCGGTGCCTCTCAGTCCAAGTACGTCCCAGTTGTCGATCAGCCGCACCTGCTCCACCGGCAGGACAAAAATGCGCGTTTCGCCGCTGTTTTCGACGGCGGCGAGCGTGTGAACGTGTGTGCCGTGCCGGATACCGGAGGCGAAACTCCACCGGCCGCTGAGCAGGAAGCCGCCGTCACGGCGAACCGCGATACCCGGCCGGGTGCCCTGACCGACAATGATGGGCATCCTTTCACCACCGAACAGGTCATCGACAGCGGCCTGGCCAAGATAGGCGGCCCCGGTCCCGTTGGCCAGTGCGGCTGCCATCATGACCCATGCCGCCGACGGATCTCCGTAAGCTACGTTCTCGATCACCTGCAGCGAAGAGACCGGATCCAGCTCGGCGCCGCCGCGTACGCAACGCGGCACGAACATCCCGTAGAGGCCCGCCTCGTGCATCGCCTCCACCACGGGGTCGGCCAGGCGGTTGTTCTGATCGCCGAATTCCGCATATTCGTCGGCAATCGCCGCGACACCGTGGGCGCGACCCGGAAAATCAGCGACAGCCACGGCATGGTTCGCTGCATTCATAATCTCTCCTCCTCGCGGCCTGGCGTCCTGACGACGATGAGCTCGCAGGCCAATCGTACCGGAAAGATGGATTGACCGGGATATCTGCGGCACATCCATTTCCGGGGGGCATACCTCAGACCGGCCGCGGCCCGGGCATAAAGGTGGTTAACTCGTTAATGTTATCCGTTTCGGCACCGGCTGGCACGTCGTTGGCGGACAGGCAGGAGGCAATCCTCCGCAGGCGCTGGATGTCAGGCGTAGTCCCTGTGGGGCTTGACCTGTGCGCGAACAGCGACGCATGATCGACGGGCGTGTGCAGTCATCTGCGCGCCGGATTCGGGTCGTTGAGGGGGAAGATCATGCGTGCCGTCGTCACACTGCTTGGGTTGCTGTGTTGGGGCACTGCCGTGGCGCAGAATCCGGTGATTCGCGACGTGGTTGATGCGGCCAACGCGCTGCTTGCCACGATTCCCGAACGTCCCGGACCGATGGAAACCACGGTTGGTTACGATCGATTCGCCAGCCTCATGCATGAGCTGGACGATCCGCAGCGTGAGAACTGGACTTACTGGCCCACCTCCCGTGCCGGGCTGGAGCTCGATCACATGACGGCCGAGCAGAAGCTGCTGACTCATGACCTCCTGCGATCAGTACTCAGCGCGGGCGGTCATCTGAAGGTGGCGCAGATCATTCAGCTGGAACGCATCCTGGCCGTGCTCGAGCAGGCCGGGCTGCCACGTGGCGAAGGTCACTACAAGGTTGCCTTTTTCGGCCGGCCATCCAGCGAGCAGGCCTGGGCCTGGCGCTTCGAGGGGCATCATGTCTCGCTGAACGTCTCGATCGCCGATGGCGAGATAGCGCTGACGCCGTCGTTCCTGGGCGCCAATCCGGGTGAAGTCCGCACAGGGAGCCTGGCGGGGTTGCGGGTACTGGCCGGTGAAGAGGATCTGGGCCGCGAACTGGTTCTTTCGCTCACCGAACAGCAGCGATCGCGAGCCGTCATTTCGGCGCAGGCACCCAACGACATCCTGACCGGGAACATGGGGCGGCCGCGCGAAGCGTGGAGCGCGTGGACGGCAACGCTGCAGCCGCAGGGAATCTCCGTGACGGAACTGAACGAAGCGCAGCGCCACTGGGTGCGCCGCATCCTCGACGAAGTACTGGGCAGCTACCGGCCGGAAGTGGTTTCACGCTATCTGGACGACATCGATCTGGACGCGCTCAGTTTCGTCTGGATGGGAAGCACGGAACGGCGCGCCGCGCACTACTATCGCCTGCAGGGTCCGGACTTCGTTTTTGAATATGACAATGCCCAGAACAACGCCAACCACGTTCACACGGTCTGGCGCAGCAGATCCGGAGACTTCGGAGCGGATCTGCTGGAGCGGCACTATCGTGAGCATCACTGACCGCGGTCAGCAGTTGATGTCGGGACTCTGCCGCACCCACGTCACGTCGTCGAAGTTCTCCAGATACGCCTGAAGATGTGCCAGCCGCCGCCGCAGCTCCACATTCTTTTCGATCAGCTGTTCAAGTTCCTTCTGGGTGTGCCTGGCGAGCACCGTAAAGGCGGTCACGGCTCTTTCCACTTCCGCGCGGGAGCAGTCAGCCAGAGGCTTTTCGTTCAGTTGGGAATCCACCGGCACATCGGTGGGCAGTTCAAGGCGGTCGAGCTCTACCTCGACCACGTCCGGCACTTCGTAGGTCGGCATCCTGAAATCTTTCCGTCGCTGGGACAGGCTAGGTTAACACCAGCCCAATTAAACACCGGCGACCGGTGTGCCGTCCACGGCTGGCGGCTGGGTTACAATCCACGCGGTTCGTGTCGGGGCCGTTCGGCTGCGGCGCGGCCGCGCCGGTAATGGCGTTGCAGGGACGGGAGACAGGCAGACATGATGCGTAAGGCACGGATCAGCATGATGGCCGGTATGGCTGTCGCAGCGATGGGTATCGCCTTGCTCCCGGTCGGGGCGGGATTTGGTCAGCTGTTCGGCCTGGCGGACTATTCCGGCGAGGAAATCTACCTGCGCTTCTGTGCCTCCTGCCACGGGCAGGAAGGACGGGGTGACGGTCCTGTGGCGGCCACCCTCAACGTGGTCGTGCCTGATCTGACGACGCTGGAGATCCGTCGCGGCGGGCAGTTCATGGCTGCCGATGTCCGTGAGATCGTTGATGGCCGCGCCGTGGTCGTGGCCCACGGGCCGCGCCACATGCCGGTGTGGGGCTACGAATTCTGGGTCGAGGAGGGTGGTGACCGGGGCGCCGAGGCCCAGGCCCGGGATGCCATCAACCGCCTCGTAGCCTATCTGGCTGATCTCCAGGTGGACCCGCCTGACCCCGCCATGCCTCGCTGACGCTACTTGCCGTTTTCCCGCCACCTGCTTTTTGGTACGATACCGCCCGATTTCCGGACATTGTCCGGCCCCGGAGCTGATTCGTGGTTTCCCTGGGGGGCATGCGGTTGCTACACGCAGACGACCGCATGATTTGAAAGCGGCCCCGGATGGGGCTTTTTATTTGGTGCCGTTCGCGCAGCACGCGGCCGGGTTATGGAGGACGGAGCGAGCAGAGAATGGGCCTTGGGCCCTTTTTTTGTTTCAACGCCCGGTGAAGTCAGGTGAGACAGTCGGCGGAAGTGCACAGGTTGATAGAGCTCTTGGAGCCGCCGGTCAAGGCGCTCGGCTACGAGCTGGTCGACATCGAGGCGTTCTTTGGCCGTCGTGGACTGCTGAGACTGTTCATCGATCGTGAGCCGGCGGTGACGCTGGCCGACTGTGAGCTCGTGAGTGGCCAGATCAGTGCGTTTCTCGATGTCGAGGATCCGCTGCCGGGCAGCTACACGCTTGAGGTGTCATCGCCTGGCCTGGACCGGCGGTTGCGGACTCCGGAGCACTTTCGACGCTTTGTCGGCCATGAGGTGAAGGTGCAGTTGCTGGAATTGATGGATGGGCGCAGACGCATCAATGGCGTTCTGCGGGCATTTGAGAACGATACGGCAGTAGTGGATGTCGACGGCGAAGAATGGCGATTGAAGCTGGACGATATCGATGTGGCGCGGCTGGTCCCGCGGATATGAGCACGGCAGGGTGATTCGGCATGAGTAAAGAGATCCTGATGGTCGTTGACGCGGTCTCGAACGAGAAGGGTGTCGAGAAGGGAGTCATCTTCGAAGCGATCGAGGCGGCACTGGCATCCGCAACGCGCAAGCGCTATGGCGACGACATCGACGTGCGTGTGGCCATCGATCGCGAAACCGGCGAGTACGAGACGTTTCGTCGCTGGATGGTGTTTGCCGATGACTCCACCGAGCTGGAAGAGCCGGCACGGGAGCTGCGACTCGAAGACGCGCTCGATGTCGACGACAACGCCAAGCCCGGTGACTATGTCGAGGAGCCGATGGATTCGGTGGAGTTCGGCCGTATTGCCGCGCAGACCGCCAAGCAGGTCATCGTGCAGAAGGTGCGAGAGGCCGAGCGTGAACAGGTGGTTGAAGAGTACAAGCCGCGGGAGGGCGAGCTGCTCAGCGGCATCGTCAAGCGTGTCGATCGCCATGGCGCGTACATCGACCTTGGCGCGAATGCCGAGGGCTTCATTCCGCGTGAGGATCTGATTCCTCGCGAACCGATCAAGCCGCAGGATCGAATCAAGTCGCTGCTGCGCGAAGTTCGTCCGGAACCTCGCGGGCCGCAGCTGTTTCTCAGCCGCACGTCGCCACTGTTCCTCGTCGAGCTGTTCAAGATCGAAGTGCCCGAGGTCGGACAGGGCCTCATAGAGATTCTGGGTGCGGCGCGCGATGCGGGTCTGCGCGCCAAGATCGCCGTGCGCAGCAACGACCAGCGCATTGATCCGGTTGGCGCCTGTGTAGGCATGCGCGGTTCACGGGTGCAGGCGGTGTCCAACGAACTGGCCGGCGAGCGTGTGGACATCATCCTCTACGACGAGAATCCCGCGCAGTTCGTCATCAACGCGATGTCGCCGGCGGAAGTGCAGTCCATTGTCGTCGACGAGGATTCACACAGCATGGATGTGGCGGTAGCAGAGGACAAGCTTTCGCAGGCGATCGGCCGCGGTGGTCAGAACATCCGGCTGGCCAGTGAGCTCACCGGCTGGGACCTCAACGTCATGACCGAGACCGACGCCGAGGAAAAGAGCGACAAGGAGTCCAAGGAGCTGGTTCAGAAGTTCATGAAGGAACTGGATGTGGACGAGGATGTTGCAGGCATCCTCGTACAGGAAGGTTTCTCCTCGCTGGAGGAGATCGCATACGTTCCCACCAGCGAACTGCTGGCGATCGAGGAATTCGATCAGAACATGGTCACGGAACTGCGCGCCCGTGCGCGGGATGTATTGATTACACAGGCCATTGTCAGTGAGGAAGTCATCGACCAGGCGGAACCGGCCGACGATCTGCTGGGTGTGGATGGGATGGACCGTGAATTGGCTTTCGTGCTGGCCAGTCGGGGCATCGTGACGCGGGAAGACCTTGCAGAACAGGCCGTCGACGACCTCGACGATATTGACGAGCTGGATTCCGAACGCGCTGCAAAGTTGATCATGGCAGCTCGCGCGCACTGGTTCGAGAACGAGCAGCAAGCGTGAGGCCAGGGGAGAAACAGCTATGGCGGAAGTAACGGTCTCGGAGTTCGCTCAGGTACTGAAGGTGCCGGTAGAGCGCCTGCTCGTGCAGCTGGATGAAGCGGGCATCAAGGTTGCCGGTGCCGACGATACGATCAGCGAGGATGCGAAGCTTGAGCTGCTGACCCATCTGCGCAAGTCGCACGGACGCAAGGACCCTGGTGATTCGTCACCTCGACGCATCACGTTGCGCCGCAAGTCCCAGACCGAACTCAAGCTGGCTGGTGGCCAGGGGCGTGCCCGTACTGTCAACGTGGAGGTGCGCCAGAAGCGCACCTATATCAAGCGCGACGTGCTGGAAGAACAGGCCCGCAAGCATCAGGAAGAGATCGACTCCCAGAAGCAGGCCGAAGAGAACAAACGTCTGGAGGCGGAACGCGAGGAGCGCGAGCGTCTGGAGGCGGAACAGCGTGCGCGTGAGGAAGCGGAACGCAAGCTGATCGAGGAACGTGAGCGGGAAGAGCGCGAGCGTGCCGAAGAAGAGAAGAAGCAGCAGGATGCCGTCGCTGCCGAAGCGGGCGATGAGCGCAAGTCAGCGGGCGAGCAGCTGCAGCCCGATGCCGTTTCAACCGCGGAGCAGGCACGCAAGGACAAGGAAGCACGGGAAGCGCGGGAGCGCTTCGAAGCCGAGCGCAACAGACAGGTGGCAAAGCGCGGCAAGGCACCGGCAGCCGGTGCCGGTCGCGACAAGACACTGCATGTGGCGGACGGCATGGCCGGGCGCCGACGCAAGAAGCGCCCGTCACGCCGTCGCTCGGTGCAGGTCAATGTCGACAGTCAGCATGGATTTGAACGTCCCACGGCACCGGTGGTTCGGGAAGTGGAGATTCCGGAGACCATCTCGGTCGGTGAACTCGCCCAGCGTATGGCCATCAAGGTCAACGACGTGATCAAGTCGTTGATGAAGATGGGCATGATGGTCACCATCAACCAGGTGGTGGACCAGGATACGGCGGTACTGATCGTCGAGGAGCTTGGCCACTCAGCCGTGCCATTGAAGGAAACCGCGCTGGAAGACCAGCTGCTGGAGTCCCTGCAGGAAAAGACTACGGATACCAACGAGGTATCCCGTCCTCCGGTTGTCACGGTGATGGGGCATGTCGACCACGGCAAGACGTCGCTGCTCGATCACATTCGTCGAACGCGCGTGGCTGCCGGAGAGGCAGGCGGGATCACCCAGCATATCGGCGCCTACCACGTGACCACTTCGCGAGGACAGATCACATTCCTTGATACGCCCGGCCACGCGGCCTTTACGGCCATGCGGGCGCGCGGTGCTCAGGTCACCGACATCGTCGTTCTTGTGGTCGCCGCCGACGATGGGGTCATGCCACAGACCATCGAAGCCGTGAAACATGCCAAGGCAGCCGGCGTGCCGATCGTCGTGGCCGTCAACAAGATGGACCGCGAGGAAGCCGATCCGGATCGTGTCCGCAACGAATTGTCCCAGCACGATGTGCTGCCGGACGCCTGGGGTGGCGACACCCTGTTCGTGAACGTGTCCGCGCACACCGGCGATGGCATCGATGACCTGCTGGAATCAATTTCCCTGCAGGCAGAGATGCTCGCTCTGAAGTCGGTTGCTACCGGTCCCGCCACCGGCGTTGTGCTGGAGGCAAGCCTTGAACGCGGGCGCGGCGCCGTGGCCACGGTGCTGGTCAACAAGGGCGAGCTGAAGGTTGGCGATATTCTGCTGGCCGGTCAGGAATACGGTCGCATTCGGGCACTGTTCGATGAGACGGGTGCGCCGATCAAGAGCGCCGGCCCTTCAATGCCGGTCGTGGTGCTCGGTCTGTCCAGCACGCCTGTTGCCGGTGACGACGTGCTGGTCGTGGCGAACGAGCGCAAGGCCAGGGAAGTGGCGCAATTGCGTCAGGGCAAGGAGCGTGACGTCAAGCTGGCTCAGCAGCAGGCTGCGAAACTGGAAGATGTATTTACACAGATGGGTGAAAGTGGTGTCACTACCGTGCAGGTCCTCGTCAAGGCAGACGTACAGGGCAGTTCGGAAGCCCTGAAGGATGCGCTGTCACGGATCGGCACCGACGACGTGAAGGTCTCCGTCATCAGTTCCGGCGTAGGTGGTATCACCGAGTCGGATGTGCAGCTTGCCGCGGCTTCTCGTGCCATTGTCATTGGTTTCAATGTGCGCGCGGATGCGGCGGCTCGCAATGTGATCAAGGAAAGCGGCGTTGACATCCGTTACTACAGCGTCATCTATGAAGCGATCGACGACATCAAGGCGGCTGTCACCGGACTGCTGGCGCCGGAGATTACGGAGAACATTGTCGGTCTTGCCGAGGTCCGCGACGTTTTCCGGTCGCCCAAGTTCGGCAGCGTTGCCGGGTGCCTGGTCGTCGAAGGCTATGTGCGGCGTGCCAACCCGATCCGGGTACTGCGGGACCACGTCGTCATTTACGAAGGTCAGCTGGAATCGCTGCGACGGTTCAAGGACGACGTGAACGAGGTCCGGGCGGGCACTGAGTGTGGCATTGCCGTCAAGAACTACAACGATGTGAAGGTCGGCGATCAGATCGAGTGTTATGAGCGCGTGGAGACGGCGCGCACGATCGACTAGATGCCAAGGGAATTTACACGGGATATGCGGCTGGGCGCCGAACTGGTGCGCCTGCTCAACCAGCTGCTGCTCTCGGAGCTGAAAGATCCGGGGCTGGATGGTGTGAGCGTAACGGATGTCGAGGTCACGCGCGATCTGGGCACGGCACGCATCTACTTCAGCATCCTTGACCCGGAAGAGGAGGATGCGCCGGCACTGGAGGCGTTTCGCAGGGCATCGGGCTTCATACGCGGACGAATCGGCCGCGCCGTAAGACTGCGGCGCGTACCCGAATTGCGGTTCATTCGCGATGACAGCACGCGTCGCGGCTTTGAAATCATGCAGTTGATCGCCGATGTGCAACCCGCAGCTGATGAGACGGCTGCCGAGCAGGAGCCGGATCCCGATACCGACAGCCCGGAACGAACCCGGTCCTGATCAGGCCGTCAGTGCCTGCTGTCAATTCACACTGATCGGATGGGAAGAATTCGAGCCAAAGGCCGTGATGTGTGCGGCATTCTGCTTCTGGACAAGCCTGCCGGCATGACCTCCAATCGCGCTCTGCAAACCGTGAAACGGCTGTTTGACGCGCGCAAGGCCGGACACACGGGCAGTCTCGACCCGCTCGCCACCGGACTTCTGCCATTGTGCTTCGGCGCTGCCACGAAGCTGTCGGGCTATCTGCTGGGCGCGGACAAGACCTACCAGGTTGCCGGACTGATGGGCGTGGCCACCGATACCGGCGATGCCGACGGCACAGTCATCGCCACGCGTGACGACCCGAAGCCGACGATCGCCGAAGTTCGTGCGGCCATCGGCCACTTCCTGGGCGAGATCGACCAGGTGCCTCCGATGTATTCCGCCCTGAAGCAGGGCGGCCGTCGTCTATACGAACTGGCCAGACAGGGGGTTGAGGTGGAACGCGCGCCCCGACGCGTGCGTATCGAAGAGATCGCCCTCGAGCACTACGAATGGCCGCAGATCCGCTTCTCGGTGCGTTGCTCCAAGGGCACTTACGTTCGCTCGCTGCTGTGCGACATCGCCGCGGCCATGGGTACGTTCGCCCATGTCACTGCCCTGCGGCGCGTGGCGCTGGGCCCGTTTCGGCAGCAGGCCATGGTGAGCGTGCCAATGCTGGAGCAGAGGGCAGCCGAAGGCGGATTCGCGGCGCTGGACAGCTGCCTGCTGCTGCCGGCCATGGCGCTGGACGGGTGGCCCCGGGTGACGCTCAGTGACGATCAGGCCACCCGGATGCGCCAGGGCGCACGGCTGGCGGCCAGCCCGGGCTGGCCGGTGGGGGAGGTGGCCATCATCGGGTGCAATAATGAGCTTGTGGGTATCGGTGAGGTCACCGGAGGCGGGGAACTGGTCTCCCGGCGGCTGATGTAGTGATTTTCGCGGTCTGGAGTCTTGGTCTGCGGTTGTAATAGCAGTTACAATATGCGGCTGATTCTGGGGGTAAACAACATTTGGTCCGGTGAGGCCGGTCTGGAGTAATCAAGCATGTCTCTGAATTCGGAAAGTAAATCCGAGATCATCACAAAGTACGCCCGCCAGGAGGGTGACACCGGTTCGCCGGAAGTGCAGGTTGCGCTGCTGTCGGCGCGCATCCAACAGTTGACCGGCCACTTCAGCGATCACGCCAAGGATCATCATTCGCGCCGCGGTCTGCTGCGCATGGTCAACCAGCGACGCAAACTGCTCGATTATCTCAAGCGTATCGATCAGGCCCGCTATCAGGAACTGATAGGCAGCCTTGGGCTGCGACGTTGAGTCCAGAGTTTTTCCAGACAGAGCCGGGTTACCGGCTCTGTTCGTTTTGGCGTATTAACATTGTCGCGCTGGCAATGGTGACACGGGGCGGCCCCGGGGAGCAGTTCCCGGGATACCGATCCCAGTGACTTCACCATCGCTGCGGGGTTCGTGTGTGTAACGGTAGTTAGTCGAAATAGCAAGGTAAGGGTAGGAATAGTGAAAGTCAGCAGAACGTTCCAGTACGGTGCTCACCAGGTCAGCATTGAAACTGGCGTAATCGCGCGTCAGGCGCATGGCGCGGTCATGGTCAACATGGCCGATACGGTGGTTCTCGTAACCGCAGTGGGTGGATCGGTTGATGCGCAGCGGGACTTTTTTCCGCTTACGGTCAACTATCAGGAAAAGACCTACGCTGCTGGCCGGATTCCTGGCGGATTCTTCAAGCGCGAAGGCCGTCCGAGTGAAAAGGAGACCCTGACATGCCGCTTGATCGATCGCCCTGTCAGGCCGTTGTTTCCCAAGGGCTATGGCCGTGAAGTTCAGGTCATTGCCACTGTCCTGTCCGTCAATCCGGAAATTGATCCGGATATCCCGTCACTGATCGGCGCTTCGGCCGCACTGGCACTGTCCGGTCTGCCATTTCAGGGGCCGATCGGCGCGGCTCGGGTCGGTTATCGTAACGGCGAGTACCTGCTCAATCCCACCTACAGCGAACTGAGCGAGTCAAAGCTCGATCTGGTTGTCGCAGGCACCGCGAATGCCGTGCTGATGGTCGAATCCAGCGCGAAAGTGCTGCCTGAAGACGTGATGCTCGGTGCCGTGGTGTTCGGCCACGATCAAATGAAGTCGGTGATCGCGGAGATCGTATCGCTGGCCGAAGAAGCCGGACGCGCTGCTGTTGAGTGGCAGCCGGCACCGGTCGACGAAGTACTGGTCAAAGCGGTAGCGGCGCACGCATCGGATGCCCTGACGGCCGCGTATGGCATTGCCGAGAAGCAGGAGCGCTATGCGAAAGTTGGCGAAGTACGCCAGCAACTGCTCACTTCACTGGCTATCGAAGCGGCTGACGGTGAATCCGTGGAAGGCCGTTTCCCGGCTACCGCCCTCGAAGCGCAGTTCCAGAAGCTTGAGAAGTCCATCGTTCGCGGTCGCATCCTGCAGGGCAAGCCGCGTATCGATGGTCGTGACAATCGCACCGTCAGGCCGATCGACATCAGCGTTGGTCTGCTCCCAAGGACTCACGGTTCAGCCGTCTTTACGCGTGGTGAGACGCAGGCACTGGTCGTAACCACCCTGGGCACGGGACGCGACGCTCAGATTATCGACGCACTGGAAGGCGAACGTCGCGAACCGTTCATGATGCACTACAACTTCCCACCGTACTGTGTCGGCGAAACCGGATTCGTTGGCAGCCCCAAGCGTCGCGAAATCGGCCACGGACGCCTTGCGCGGCGCGGCGTGGAAGCTGTGATGCCCGACATGGAGAAGTTTCCTTACGTGCTCCGCGTCGTGTCCGAAGTGACCGAGTCCAACGGCTCCAGCTCGATGGCCAGCGTGTGCGGAACAAGCCTGTCGCTGATGGACGCCGGTGTCCCCATCAGTGCGCCGGTAGCTGGCGTGGCCATGGGTCTGATCAAGGAAGGCGATCAGTACGTCGTGTTGACCGACATCCTGGGCGACGAAGATCATCTTGGCGATATGGATTTCAAGGTTGCCGGCACGACGGACGGCATTACCGCGCTGCAGATGGACATCAAGATCGATGGCATTACGCGCGAGATCATGGAAGTTGCCCTGGAGCAGGCCCGGGAAGGGCGTCTGCACATTCTCGGTGAGATGGGCAAGGTGATCAGTGCACCGCGCGACAAGATGTCTGAATGGGCACCGACGATCATCACATTGAAGATCGACCCGGAGAAGATCCGCGACGTGATCGGAAAGGGCGGTGCGGTCATCCGGGCGATGACAGAAGAAACCGGCGCCACGATCGACATCGACAACGATGGTACCGTGCGTATCGCGTCGGTAGACGCCGCTTCAGGACGCGCGGCGCAGCAGCGTATCGAAATGATTACGGCGGACGTCGAGGTTGGTACGGTGTATGAGGGCAAGGTCGTTCGCCTGATGGATTTCGGCGCATTCGTGACGATTCTTCCCGGCCGTGATGGTCTGGTGCATATCTCCCAGATCTCGCATGAGCGCGTCGAGAAAGTCAGCGACAAGCTCAACGAGGGCGATGTCGTGAAGGTGAAGGTGCTCGAGATCGATCGTCAGGGTCGCATCCGACTGAGCATGCGCGACGTCGAAGACTGAGATCGGACGCGGAATGTGGCGTCGATCCCGGCGCCGTATTCGCAGTTTGAATCCGGCCCCAACTGTCCGGACAAAAAAAAAGCCCCCGAAGATTCGGGGGCTTTTTTAATGGCCGCTGGCACGAGGCCAGCGCCGATGAAGCGTCGGGGGAGCAACACTTCACCGGCGCGCATGGTAGCGGCCGTTCATGCGAGCGTCAACCGTGAAAGCCAGACATTTTCACGTCTGCAACTGTCATTCGGTGGCGGCGGCGAAGGCGTGGATCAGGGGGCTAAAAGCTTGTCGCTGCCGGCCAGTCGCGACGGGTTCCAGTGGTCGACCGCCCAGCGCCACAGGTCGGCCGGCGGGGCACCTCGAGCCTCCGGCGGCACCGCTACGCCAAGCAGTTCGAGCAGTTGCACTGCCAGGCGGCTCATGCCCTCGGCGCATGCGGGTACCGCTGCCGCACCGGTCTGTTTGGACAGCTTCTGGCCACCTGCATTGATCAGTACAGGCAGGTGCGCGTAACGCGGTGTGGCGTATCCCAGCAGCCGCTGCAGGTGAATATGCACACCGGTCTGCGCCAGCAGATCGACGCCTCTGACGACGTCTGTGATGCCCTGTTCGGCGTCATCGATCACCACCGCCAGATGATAGGCAGGCAGGCCGTCACGACGCATGATGACGTAGTCCCCGTGGTCGGCGCTAAGGTCGATTTCAACAATACCCTGGAGGGCGTCATCGAACCGAACGGCGGAAGAGGCAGCTCCCTGCTCCACGAGGACTCGCAGAGCACAGTCATTGGTCCAGGTGGCCCATATGCCGGCGCATCGGCCTGAATGGATGCCCCCTGTCGACTGAAGCTGGCTACGCGTGCATTGGCAGGGGAATGCACTGCCGGCGGCGAGCAGTTGTCCGGCTGTCTCCTGATAGCGGGCGAAGCACTGGCTCTGGTACCGGACTGGGCCGTCCCACTGCAGACCGTAGGCTTCCAGGGTTCGCAGTATGTCGTCCGCGGCGCCACGGACCTCTCTGGGCGGGTCGATGTCTTCCATGCGGACCAGCCAATCACCTTTTGCCTTGCGCGCATGAAGGTAGCTTGCCGCTGCCGCGAACAGCGATCCGGGATGCAGCGGGCCGGTGGGAGAGGGCGCGAACCGGCCCGTGTAACCGGTCGCGCCAGAATCGGCGTTGCGTTCCGTGGCGGAACGAATCAGCGGTAGTAGTCCTCGCGATCCCTGAACTGTCGCTCGGCAAGCTCGCGCCGCTCCTGGGCTTCGACACACAGCGTGGCGACCGGGCGTGCTTCAAGGCGCCGCAGGCCGATCTCGTCGCCTGTCTCCTCGCAGTAACCGTAGCTGCCGTCGTCGATGCGGTGCAACGCGGAATCGATTTTTTTCAGAAGCTTGCGCTCACGATCACGGGTACGCAGCTCAAGACCGAATTCGGATTCCTGGGTTGCCCGGTCGTTCGGGTCCGGAAAGTTGGCGGCGTCGTCCTTCATGTGCAGAACGGTTCGATCCACCTCTTCCATGAGTTCACGTTTCCAGGCCATCAGCAGTGACCGGAAGTGTTCGAGCTGCTCCTTGCTCATGTACTCCTCACCGCGTTTCGGTTCGTACGGCTTGAAGCCACGTACCGGGCCGGACAACACACCCGTGCGTCTTGGCGATGCCGCAGCTTTGCTGCTGGCAGCGCGGACGGCGGATGCGCGAGGAGCGCTCTTGCTGCTGCTGACAGCAGACCTGGGTTTGGTAGCCGGTTGTTTCTTCGTCACTGCCGCTTTCTTCGGAGTCTTTTTTCGGGATACCTTCGAGGCGGCGACCTTCTTCTTCGAAACCTTCTTGGCCGCAGACTTCCTGGTGGGAGTCTTTTTGGCGGAAGTCTTCTTCGTTGAAGTTTTCTTCACGGAAGTCTTCCTGGTGGAAGTCTTCTTTTTCGACGCTGCCTTCCTGGCGGTTGTCTTCTTGCTTGAAGTCGCCTTTCTGCCTGATGTCCGGGCCGCAGTCTTCCGGGCCGCCTTCTTTTTGCTGGAAGGAGCCTTTCGACCTGTCGTCGACACGGAGCGCTTCGCGGAAGCCGTCTTTTTCACGGACTTCCGAGCGCTGGCAGTTTTCGCTTTCTTCTTGGTGGCTGCCTTTTTAGCCGGCATGATCCTGGCCTCCAAGACCGACTCAATCAAACCGGCGATTATACATATGGATCGCGCTTTCGGAAGTACTATGTCAAAGCTGGCTCAAAACTAGAGTTCTACGCGCTCAGGAAGCTCCCAGCCTGGCTGCCTGTAGTCGGAGACGACCGTCGTATATAGGCCACCCCGGACGTTGAATTCCGCCGTCAGGCGCAGGTAGCGCGGCTTCAGAACGGTCACCAGGTCGTCGACGATGCGGTTGGTGACAGCTTCGTGAAACGCGCCCTGATCCCGATAGGCCCAGATGTACAGTTTGAGCGCCTTGAGCTCGATGCACAGGTCGGCCGCCACGTATTCCAGATGCAGCGCCGCAAAGTCCGGCTGGCCGGTCTTCGGGCACAGACAGGTGAACTCCGGAATCCGAATCCGAATGGTGTAATCGCGCTTCGGGGCGGGGTTGGGAAAGGTCTCCAGACAGCTGGTGTCGGGTTTTTCTGGGCGTGTCGTTGTCACCTGGAGGGAACGTCGTGCTGAGCGACTTTTTACTTTACACTACTGCAGTCGAGGCAGCTATCGTGCCCCGAAAAACAGCCTCTATACACTGTATTCGCCCCCAATTTTCCGCGGAGCTGACGCGCGTCCGTTTATGCGCCTGACCAAGATCAAACTTTCGGGCTTCAAGTCCTTTGTCGACCCCACAACCATCCGCTTCCCCGGCAACCTGATGGGAATCGTCGGCCCTAATGGGTGCGGCAAATCCAACATCATCGATGCCATTCGCTGGGTGCTTGGTGAGAGTTCTGCCAAGACGCTGCGTGGCGATTCCATGGTCGACGTGATTTTCAACGGTTCCAGCACCCGCAAACCCGTGGGGCAGGCCAGCATAGAGCTGACCTTCGACAACTCCGATGGCACGGTCGGCGGCGCCTATGCGGAGTACGCAGAGCTTGCCGTGCGACGCGTGGTGACGCGCGACGGGTTGTCGCAGTATTTCCTGAACAATTCCCGCTGCCGGCGCAAGGACATCACTCAGATCCTGCTTGGCACTGGTGTGGGATCTCACGGCTATTCGATCATCGAGCAGGGCATGATCTCGCGTCTGGTCGAAGCCAAGCCCGAGGAATTGCGCGGCTTTCTGGAAGAAGCCGCCGGCATTTCCAAATACAAGGAACGACGGCGCGAGACCGAAAACCGGATCCGTCACACGCGCGACAACCTGGAGCGGTTGGCCGATCTCAGGGATGAAGTGGAAAAGCAGCTGGTTCACCTGCAGCGACAGGCCAAGGCCGCCACGCGCTACAAGGAACTGAAGGCCGAGCAGCGGCGCGTCCATGCCGAACTGCTGGCGCTGCGCATGAAGTCTCTGCGCAACGAAGTCGACGCGCACGAGAGCCGGTTTCGCGAGCGGCAGACGGTGCTGGAAGGCGCAATTGCGCAGCAGCGAGCCGTCGAAGCGGAAATCGAGCGCCTGCGTGCCGAGCTGAGCGAACGCAATGACCAGTTCAATGAGGTTCAGGGTAGCTACTATCGCGTCGGCGCGGAAATCGCGCGCCTTGAACAGTCGATTCAGCATCGTCGCGAACTTGCACAGCGACACGGCGACGACCTCAAGGCCACCGACGAGCAGCTCGCGGAACTGCAGCAGCACATCGAGAATGATCAGGTAAAGCTGCAGCAGCTGGAGCTGGTGCTGAGCGAGCTGAGCCCTGAACTCGATCAGGCACAATCGAGCCGGGAAGCCTCGGAGCAGGCGCTGGCCGAAGCCGAGGAAGCCATGGAAGGATGGCGTGAGCGCTGGGAGGGCACGGCGAAAAGAATCGCTGAGGCCGACAGCGCAATCGGTGTGGAACAGGCGCGGCTGGAACAGATCAACGCGCAGCGCGAGCGTCTGCAGCGCGAACAGCAGAAGCTTGCGGCAGAACGCGAGCAGCTGGGGACCGCCGAGCTGGAGCAGCGTCTTGAAACGCTGATCTCGCAGGAGGAAACGCTGGCCGCGGCCTGCCGTGATGCGGTGCAGGCAGTGGAGTCGGCGTCCAGGCAGATTCAGCAGCTGCGCGAAGAAGAAAAGAAGATGTCGCATCATCTGGACCAGCTGCGCGGCAATCTGCAGACAGACCGTGGGCGTCTGACCTCTCTGGATGCGTTGCAGGAAGCTGCGCTGGGCAATGCGTCCGGCAAGTCCGCGCGCGATGTGACGAAGTGGCTGGAACAGCACGGCCTTGGCAACAGTCCGCGTCTGGCGCAGATCCTGAAAGTGACGCAAGGATGGGAGCGCGCGGTTGAAACCGTGCTGGGATCCAACCTTCAGGCGGTTCAGGTGCAGGATCTGGGCGCGCTCGCAGAGCCGGTCGCTGACCTTGGTGAAGGCGGGCTGACGCTGCTGGAGTCGGCCGGCACCGCTGGCGAGAACGCAAAAATCATTCGGCCCGACAGTTCGACATCGCAGGTCGAAGCAAGGCCTTTGCTGGACTACATCACCGCGCCGGTAGAAGTCGGTCCGCTGCTGCGCGGCGTGCTGGCGGTGGAGACCCTGCCGCAGGCATTTGAGGCCCGTTCCCGGCTCACTGACGGGCAGTCGATCATCACACGAGACGGCTACTGGCTTGGAGAAGGCTGGCTGCGCGTCCGTCGCAGCGACGATCCGCAGGCCGGGGTGATCGCGCGAGCCGAGGAAATCAAACAGCTTCGCGTCAGGACTGCCGAAACGGCGAAGCGGGTGGAAGAGGTGGGCCACGCGCTGGCGTCCACGCGCAATCGACTCGAGCAGCTGGAAGAGAGCAGGACTCAGGCTCAGTCCGAATCCGCCCGCCGCCAGCAGCTTTATGCGGAAACCAGAACCTCGCTGCAGTCAGGCAAAGATCAGCTGGAACAGATACGCCAGCGCGCCGCGACCGTGGACCGGGGTCTCAGTGAACTCACCGGTGAAGCCGAAGCGCTGGTCACCGCATTGTCCGAGGCGCAGCAGCGCCTTGATCGAGCCAGGAACGATAACAGCCGTCTTGCGGAGGAACGGACCCAGCTGGAGTCGGAACGTCAGGATCATCAGACGCGCCTTTCCGAGGCGCGGACACGCGCCGAAAGCGATCGCCAGCAGGCGCAGGAAATCGCTATTCAGGTTGAGTCCCGGCGCAGTTCGAAAGAGTCTGCCGATGCTGCACTGGAGCGCGTGCAGGCCCAGCAGCAGCAGTTGACGCGGCGGCGCCAGGAACTGGAGCGACAGATCGAGGTCGCGCGTGCCCCTCTGGACGAGGAGGAAGCGACGCTGGCGATTCGGCTGGATGAACGTCTGGGCGTAGAGGAGCGACTCACTGCAGCGCGAGGTGTGATGGAGGCGTCCGACGCGAAGCTCCGCGAGGTTCAGACCGCTCGTACCGAGACCGAGCAGGCTGTGAATGAAGCACGGGAAGGGCTCGATACCGAGCGCCTGGCGGTCCGCGAGGCGCAGGTTCGCACCGAGTCTGTCGCCGAGCAGCTCGGAGAGACCGGCTTCTCACTCGAGACGTTGCTGGCCGAAATGGCAGAAGATGCGACGGAAGCAGCCTGGCACGAGTCATTCGAACGGACGGAACGGAGAATCCAGCGGCTGGGCCCGATCAACCTGGCGGCCATCGACGAATTCGAAGAGCAGTCCAAGCGCAAGGAGTATCTGGATGCGCAGTTCAAGGATCTGAATGACGCACTGGAGACCCTCGAGAACGCGATCCGCAAGATCGACCGCGAAACGCGCACGCGCTTCAAGGAGACCTTCGACCAGGCCAATCAGGGTCTTGGGAGATTGTTCCCACGGCTGTTCGGGGGTGGTCATGCCTACCTGGAGCTGGATGGCGAGGACCTGCTCAGTTCTGGCGTGTCAGTCATGGCGCGCCCCCCCGGCAAACGGATCAGTACGATTCATCTCATGTCCGGTGGTGAGAAAGCATTGACGGCAGTGGCGCTGGTGTTTTCGATATTTGAGCTGAATCCGGCTCCGTTCTGTCTGCTCGACGAGGTGGACGCACCGCTGGATGACGCGAACGTGGGAAGGTTCTCGGAGATAGTGAAAGAAATGTCACAGCAGGTGCAGTTCATCCTCATCACTCATAACAAGGTGACGATGGAGGCCATGCAGCAGCTCACCGGCGTGACCATGAGTGAGCCCGGGGTATCGCGCCTGGTGGCCGTCGATATTGATGAGGCTGTTCAGATGGCCGCCATGTAAGGCAGATTTGACACTCCGATGTGGGAACTTCGCTGGGTATTACTGGGCCTGGGTGGCCTGCTGATCGCAGGGATCTATGTCTGGGGCAGGCTACGCGTTCAGCGCAGGTTGCCTGAAGGCGGGTTGGGTACCGATACGCCCGTCGTCGAGCGCAAGCGGACCGAGCCGACCATCACACTGCCTGATGTCGGTGCGGAGCAGCACGAGGAGCCGGTGCCGCCCGAACCGCAGATGGCGGAAGACACCGCCGTTCCAGTCCAGCCCGCTCCCGATCGTCCTGAGTCGGCAAAGCCCAGGCAGGCGGTGACTGGAGCCCGAAAGTCGACCGTGGCCGTTGAGGCGGAGCCTCAGGTCGAGCTTGCTGCCCGTGATTCGTTGTCGCCTGATGCACCCGATCGGGTTATCGCTCTGCGGCTTGTTGCCCGCGATCAGGAGCTGAACTGTCAGCAGGCTATTCTGGCGCTACGTGAAGCAGGCCTCAAACACGGTCGCTACGGAATATTTCATCGGATTCCGGACGGGCAGACAGAGCAAGCCGGTTTCAGCGTTGCCAATCTGACCGAGCCGGGCTCATTCGATCTGGCCAGTGCCGCCGACAGCACGATACCCGGCATGACGCTCTTCCTGATTCTCCCCGGCGTCGGTGACCCCGTCGCGCGGTTCGATGACATGCTCCAGACAGCGCGGACCCTGGCCCGAGAGCTGGACGCTGAACTGTTCGATGATCGCGGCAGCTCCTGGAGCATCCAACGCGAGCGATACATTCGCGAGGAGATCATCCTCTATCGGCATCAGCATGGGTTTGGCGAGGTTCGGCAGTGAGTAGAGTCCGCGCCAAGAATAGTTATCGAAAGAATTGGCGTGCACTTTAGAGTCCCCGATAGGGGATCCGTAAACCCCTCGCCTTTAGGCGATGGATCAGTCGGTTAGGCTATGCTCTGGGGATGGAGGACTACAAACGCGGTTCGCATACGGTCTGGGATCTGAAGTACCACCTGGTGTGGACGACGAAGTACCGATATCAGGTTCTGGGCGGCGATGTGGGTCATCGATGTCGAGAGCTGCTTCGCGAGATTGCGCGGAGCAAGGAGATGAAGATCTACGCTGGTTCGGTGAATCGGGACCATGTACATATGCTGATAGGGATTCCGCCGTACGTATCCGTGTCGCGGGCGGTGCAATATCTGAAGGGGAAGAGTTCGCATAAGCTGCTGACGGAGTATGCCTCACTGAGGAAGCGGTACTGGGGCCAGCACCTATGGGCAAGGGGGTACTGGGTTGCGAGTAGCGGGAACGTGACGGATGAAGTGTGGAAGGAGTACATCAAGAACCAGCAGCCGCCGGAGCCTGACGATGACTTTCAGGTGGTGTAGTCGGCCGAACGGCCGACCGATCCGGCTTCCAGCCGTAATCTGAAGCCACCGGCTTTAGCCGGTGGAGCATTCACTTAACTAATGCGCCAGCGGATGGATTGTCGAGTTTTTGGGTGTCTTTTACAAGAATTGATATTCAAATTCGAAACAGTCCCATATACCTTGATTCGTGGCAGTAGTTCCAGCTGAAAAGTGCTATTGATTGGAGTATAGAACTAGCGCAATGGAGGGAGATGCTTTGCATTTACCTATCGTGCAGTTGAAATAAGCCGCTGCTTCAATTTTTGGCCGTACACAAATGCAACAACTTATCCTGAGAGCATGCTTCGCATTTCTTGTTCCTATCGCCAAAGCAATGCTCAAGCGAGGGGTAGACTGTAAGCAGTTCTTGCAGGTTACGAAGGCCGCCTTTATCAGTGCAGCAATTGAAGATTATGGCTTGCGTGGGCGGCCAACTAACACGTCAAGGCTGTCCAACGTCACTGGATTATCAAAACGAGATGTGCAGTTGATTCGCAAGGAGCTCGGCCACTTGAGTTACGACCGACGAGCGGATTTGAGTTCCCTCTCTGACGTCCTCCATCGATGGTATACCGACTCGCGATTTGCAGATGAGTCTGGTCAACCGAAATGGCTGAGTCCTGAAGGCGATATCTCATTTAAGACCTTGGTGACTGAGTGCGCACCTCATGCTTCTATTGAAACCGTACGACTAGAATTGCTCGAGTCTGGTGCGCTTGTAGTCACTCCTGACGGCATGCTTGCAGCAACTCGACGATATGTTGTCCCAGACGACAGTGATAAGAAGTTGATTACCGCTTTGTCATTCGGGCTGTATGCGCTTACTTCAACGATTGCGTTGAATACGGATCCAAGCAGAACTGGATCAGGTCGCATTGAGCGCTTTGTGGAAAGTAATCCTGCGCCGCCGGAAAAACGCGAACTTTTGCGCGACAAATTGCGCGTCCAAATATCTGAATTCACAGAGTCTATTGACAACCTTTTTGCGGTCGAGACAGAACCAAACACCGATGACCGAATACGACTAGGTGTCGGAGTTTTCTACTTCGAAGATAACGACTAGAACAAATTTGTATAACAGCGGCGCAGTGCGCTTCATTTTATGTGGCGCGTGTCAGGTAGTCGTCTTGGTGGCTTTATCTGGCTGAATGCAAACCGGATTCCGGACGTTGGCTTCTCTCACAGTACTCGCGTCAAGCGTTTAGCGCTCAATCCACCGACTGAGTACGAGGGAGGGCGGCCCCCGCTCCAAGTCCCCCTGCGTCATCCGCTACGTGACGCCGGCGCAGCGCCACGCTGGCGAGGACAAGGCGGTCCTGGCTGCTCGGCATCGGCTCTACACCGAGGCCCGCGAGCGTAACCCGCGGCGCTGGGTGCGACACACACGCGACTGGACGCCGATCGACGTCGTCACGCTGAACCCCGAACGGGTCACCTCGGCAGACGAGCAGCTCAGGCATGAACAATCCGCCGCATGAGATCCGAGGCGGCAACTATCTTGAAATGCACCGAAGTCGCTTAGCGCGGAAACTGCGTCAAATTCACCTAGGAGTCTGCGCGGCAGACCGTTTCGGCGTTAACCAGAAGGTCAGCCGATGGCTGTGAAGGGCTGTCGCAATCAGCGTGGCGGCAGTCGTACCAACTGAACGATTGTCCATGACGCA
>JBJHBP010000014.1:0-90028 GCA_050485545.1 Gammaproteobacteria bacterium | reverse complement strand
CGCGGCCGCTGCCGACACGATCAGCCACGAAACGCTCCGCCGTCAGCTCGTCCCGTCCCAGATAGCCGCGCGTGACGCCGGCCCCACCGATGACCAGCTCGCCGGGCACGCCGGGCGGCGTGAGCCGGCCCTGCGCATCGACCACGTACACCGTGGTGTTCGCGATCGGGCGCCCGATGGGAATCGCCGTGACGCCGGATTCGGTCACCTCATGCACGGCCGACCAGATCGTGGTCTCGGTGGGCCCATACATGTTCAGCAGCCGGCCGACACCGGCCTCGCGCAGGGCATCGGCCAGTGACGGCGGCAGTGCCTCGCCACCGACCATCATCACCCTGATCTGGCCCAGCGCGGCGCGCGCCTCGTCGTCCTGCACCAGCATGCTGCCCAGCGAAGGCGTGCACTGCAGATGGGTGACGTTGAGGCGACGGATCTGCGACGGCACGGCTTCGTGATGCGGGTCGCCCGCATGGGCGTCCACGGCCACGGGCTGTGCGCGTTCGCGCACGTTGTTCAGCTGCGCCAGGTGGGCGAGCGTGAGGTCTTCGTCAACGCCGAAGTCGATCAGGCAGGCGATCTCGTCGATGCCCAGCCCCTTCAGGTCGTCGACGATCTCCAGCGCCCGGTCGACATCGCCGAACAGCCCCGACGTTTCGTAATAGCGTTCGAAGGAGTATTCGAGCAGGCCGTCCATCTCGTCCGGCGTCAGCGAATCCAGATCAACGTCAACGCTGGTGGATCCGTCGGAGCGCTTCTTGAAGGCCGTCCAGCTCTGCGCGAACCCCTTCACCAGGCCCAGCGACGATCCCAGATAGCTCTTCATCGGCTCGCGCACGATGTCGCGCACGGCCTCGGAGTCATCGCCGATGAAGGTGTGCAGCATCAGCGTGACATGGCCGTCGCCGTCATGGCCGGCCGCGCGCCAGGCCTCGCGATAGATCGCGAGCTTCTTCGCCAGCTCTTCCATCGACTGACCCAGCAGATGCGTGAGCACGCCGGCGCCCAGTTCGCCCGCGGCGCGGAAGGTGTCCGGCGATCCGGCCGCGGTCAGCCAGATCGGCAGCTCTTTCTGAATCGGCCGCGGCAGCGTCTTCACCGGGAAGCGCTGATCCTTGGGTCCGTCGAGTTCGACTTCCTCGCCACGCCACAGCCTGCGGATCGCATCCATGGTTTCGAACATCACTTCCTTGCGTCCGAACGCCTCGGGCTTGAGCACGAAGTCGCGCGGCTGCCAGCCCGACGCAAACGCGATGCCGACGCGCCCGTTGGACAGGTTGTCGGCCACGGCCCATTCCTCGGCAACGCGGGCCGGATGATGCAGCGGACTGACAACACTGCCGGCACGCAGCGCCACGCGGCTCGTGACCATGGCCAGCGCCGCGCTGGTGAGTGCGGGGTTCGGGTACAGGCCGCCGAAGGCGTGGAAATGCCGCTCCGGGGTCCATACAGCCTCGAATCCGTGCATATCGGCAAATTTCGCGCCTTCCATCAGCAGCCGATACTTGTCTTCGCCGGCCGTGTCGGCGCTGGAAAAGTACATCAGGCTGAACGCGATGGGCTTGTCGGCATGCTTGCCGCGCCGCGCTGCGGACGCGGCCGCGCGCTGCTGATCTTCATGCAGCACCACGCGGAAGCCGCGCGCCAGTGTCCAGAACAGTTCCAGCACCGAGATGTCGAACGACAGGCTGGTCACCGCCAGCCACGTGCCCGCACTGCCACCCGCGTCCGGCGCCAGCGGAATCTTCGCATCCATCGCCGTGAAGAAGTTGAGCACATTGCGATGCTCCACCATCACGCCCTTCGGCTTGCCGGTGGAACCGGAGGTGTAGATCACATAGGCCAGATTCGACGAACGCACATTGGCACGCGGATTGTGTGACGGCCGGCCCTGGTAGATGGATGGGTCGTCCAGCAGCACCGTGCGCGCACCATGCGCGGGCAGTACGTGTTCCAGATGCGACTGCGTCAGCAGCACCGGCGCCGCGGCATCCTCGATCATGAAGGCCAGGCGGTCGCGCGGGTATTCCGGATCCAGCGGCAGATAGCAGCCGCCGGCCTTGTGAATGGCCAGCAGCGCAACGATCAGATCGGCGCTGCGCGATGCGCACACGCCCACCGGCACATCCGGGCCCACGCCGATGCCCAGCAGGTAATACGCCAGCTGATTGGCGCGGGTGTTCAGATCCGCATAGCTCAGCGGCTGATCGCGAAACACGATGGCCGGCGCATCGGGCGTGCGCTGCACCTGCGCCTCGATGGCTTCGTGGATGCACAGCTGCGAGGGGAAATCCGTCGCCGTGTCGTTCCATTCCGTGAGCAGCCTGTGACGATCGCCTTCGGCCAGCAGGTCCACCTCGGCCAGCGGCGCCTCGGGGCGGGCGGCCAGCCGTGCCAGCACATGCTCGAGGTTGCCCAGCAGGCGATCGGCGAGATCCGCGCTGAAGCGCGGCTCGTCGTAGGCCAGCTTCAGCACCATGGCCGGCTCGCCATAGGCGTACAGCGTCAGCGGATAGTTGGTGCGTTCGATGAGACGGAAGGCGCGGTTGGCGAACGCCGCACCCTGCGCCTTCATCGATGCATCCAGCGTCGCGTGGTCGTACACGATCAGGCTGTCGAACAGCGACTGGCCGCCACCGACTTCCGACCAGCCCTGCACCTGCATCAGCGGGCTCTGGTCGTACGGACGCACGGCGCGTTCGCGGTCGCGCAGCGCGCGCAGCCAGTCGCCGACCACCGCCGCATCGTCCACCGGCACGCGCACCGGCAGTGTATTGATCAGGCAGCCCACCATGCGGTCCGACCCATCCACGCTGCCGCCGCGTCCGGCACGGGTGGCGCCGAACACGATGTCATCGCTGCTGCTCCAGCGCGCCAGCACGATCGCCCAGGCGCCCTGCACCAGCGTGTTCATGGAAACGTCCAGCGCCTGCGCGGCGCTGCGCAGCTGATCGGTGAGCGCACCATCGAGCACGCGCTCGGCGTGACCGCGACCCTGCGCGGCATCGGCCGCGGCGATGCCCGGCAGCTGCGTCGGCGCACTGAAGCCGGCCAGTCGCTGCGTCCAGAACGTTTCGGCCGCGGCAAGATCCTGCGCCGCCACGTGACGGGCATGATCGGCGAACGGCGCGGGCGGTTCGGCCTCGAAAGCCGGGCCGCCGCGTTCGGCTGCGTAGATTGCGAACAGATCGCCAAGCACGGTGAGGAACGAACGCCCGTCACAGACAATGTGATGGAAGGTCCACAGCATTTCCCAGTGCTGTTCGCCCAGCCGCACCAGGACCACGCGCATGGGCGGTGCTTCGCCGAGTTCAATGCCGCGTTCGCGTTCCTCCTCGAGCAGGCGCTCGAAACCGGCCTCGCGCGTCGCCTCCGGTCGCTGGCGCCAGTCTTCCACGCGCAGTGACAGAAACGCATCGTCCTCGGGCTGCTGCACCGGCTCTTCCACGCCCTCCCAGATGAAGCGCGTGCGCAGCGCCGGATGCCGCGCGATCACCCGGTTCCATGCGTTCTGCAAGGCTTCGGTATTGAGCTCTTCGCGCAGCGTGCAGACGATCTGCTCGATGTCGACGCCGGCGTGGCGGTTGGTCAGGTGGTGGAACAGCATCCCCTGCTGGGTGGGCGTCAGGGGAAAGGAGCGGCTGGCGTCATGCGTCATGGTTTCATCCCTGCACCGAAGCGGCACAATTGACAGGTGTCCGCGCGCCGGTGAACGTCACCGGGCGTAACCGAATCGCGATTCGGTGCGGCATGGCACTTGTTTGAGGCTGCCAGCGGGTTGCCTTTGGCGAAACCAAAGCGGACCGCAGGGAGCCATTTCGCCAAAGGCAACCCGCTGGCAGCCTCAAACAAGTGCCATTCGTGCGGTAAATAATTCATATCGGCCGAATGGTGCCGAAGACCGGTGACGGGCGCTGTGACGACCATCGAAGTTCAGTCAATCACAGTCACAGCAGTTCGCTGATCTGTCGTGCGGCCGCGAGCGGCGACATTTCGCCACGCCGCACCTGCTGCTCAAGCTGCGCGAGCCGGCTGCGCAGCCGCTCGTCGCCCTTCAGCTGACGTTCGATCAGCTCCATCGTCAGGCGTCTCATCCAGCGCGCATTCTGCCATGCGCGCCGATCGCCGAGAACTCCGCTGCCGGCGGCGTAGTCGCGATATTCCCCGATCATCCGCCAGATGGCATCGATGTTGCGACCGTCGAGCGCCGAGCAGGTGAGCACGCGCGGCTGCCAGGCGGCTTCCGCCTGCAGCACCGCCAGCGCACTACGATAGTGCATGGCCGTGCGTTCGGCATCGGATTCGTGGCCCTTGTCGGCCTTGTTCACCACCAGCGCATCGGCCACCTCGATGATGCCGCGCTTGATGCCCTGCAGTTCATCGCCACTGTTGGGCTGCAGCAGCACGAGAAAAAAATCCACCATGTCGGCTACGTCGACGCCCGACTGGCCGACGCCGACGGTTTCCACGATCACGACGTCGTAGCCGGCCGCCTCGCACAGCAGCATGCACTCACGCGTCTTGTGCGCCACACCACCGGGCGAATCGCCGGCCGGTGACGGTCGGATGAACGCCGCATCGCTGCGCGACAGCGATTCCATCCGCGTCTTGTCGCCAAGCAGGCTGCCGCCGCCGCGCGGCGAGCTGGGATCCACGGCGAGCACGGCCAACCTGTGGCCCTGCGCCAGCAGATGCAGACCGAAGGTTTCGATGAATGTGGACTTGCCGACGCCGGGCGTGCCGGTGATGCCCAGCCGCAGACTGCCGCCGGTGTGTGGCAGCAGCGACTCCAGCAGCGCCTCGGCATCGCGGCGATGCGCTTCCAGCTCGCTCTCCACCAGCGTGATGGCGCGCGCCAGTGTGCGCCGGTCGCCGGCCGTCAATGCGTCGGCGCTGATGCCGTGACGGCTCATGTCGGACTGCGTGACATCCTGATTCACGTGCTGGCCGGCACCCGTCAGCGCGACGCGGCCGCTGCCAGCTGCGCCAGCACTTCCAGCGCCGCCTGGGTGATCGGCGTGCCCGGTCCGAACACCGCCCGCACGCCGGCCTGCTTCAGAAACTGCACGTCCTGCGGCGGAATCACGCCGCCGACAACGACGATGGTCTCACCGGCCTGCGCCGCCGCCAGCGCCGCGATCAGCTCGGGCACCAGCACGTTGTGACTGGCCACCTGCGAGGACACGCCGACCACGTGCACGTCGTTCTCAACGGCCTGGCGCGCCACTTCGTCGGGCGTGGCGAACATCGGTGACAGATCGACGTCGAAGCCAAGATCGGCGAAGGCCGAGGCAATGACCCGTGCGCCGCGATCGTGCCCGTCCTGGCCCATTTTCGCCACCAGCATGCGCGGGCGGCGCCCGCAGCGCTGGCGAAAGGTCTCGATGCCGGCCTGCACGCGCTGCCAGTGCTCATCGTTGCCATGTGCGCCGCCGTAAACGCCGGATACCGTATGCACATTCATCGTGTATCGCCCCCAGGCACGCTCCAGCGCGTCACTGATCTCGCCGACCGTACACCGCACCCGACACGCCTGCACGGCCAGCGCCAGCAGGTTGTCGCTGCCCCGCGCGGCCGCCTGATACAGCGCTTCCAGCGCCTGCTGCGCGGTGGCATCGTCGCGTTCGGCGCGCAGACGCGCCAGCGAGCGCAGCTGCGCCTCACGCACCGCGCTGGTGTCGATGTCGCGCACGGCGATCTCGGTGTCCTGGTCCGGCTGATAGCGGTTCACGCCAACAATGATTTCCTCGCCGCGATCGATGCGCGCCTGACGCCTGGCCGCGGCTTCCTCGATGCGACGCTTGGGCAGCCCGGTGTCGATGGCGCTGGCCATGCCGCCGGCGTTCTCCACTTCGTCGATCAGCTGCTCGGCGCGCTCGGCGATGTCGGCCGTGAGTCGCTCCATGAAATACGAGCCGCCCCAGGGATCGATCACATCGACGATGCCGGTTTCATCGCGTATCACCAGCTGCGTGTTGCGTGCGATGCGCGCGGCATGATCGGACGGCAGCGCCATGGCTTCGTCATAGGCGTTGGTGTGCAGCGACTGCGTGCCGCCGAACACCGCCGCCATGGCCTCGATGGTGGTGCGCACGATGTTGTTGTACGGGTCCTGCGCCGTCAGCGACCAGCCCGAGGTCTGGCAGTGCGTGCGCAGCATCTTCGAGCGCTCGCTGGTGGCGCCGAAGCTTTCGACGATGCGCGCCCACAGCAGGCGCGCGGCACGCAGCTTGGCCACTTCCATGTAGAAGTTCATGCCGATGCCAAAGAAAAACGACAGCCGGCCGGCGAAGTCGTCGATGCTCAGCCCCGCGGCCAGCGCGGTGCGTATGTATTCCCTGCCGTTGGCCAGCGTATAGGCCAGCTCCAGCGCCGGATCGGCGCCGGCTTCCTGCATGTGGTAGCCGGAAATCGAGATGCTGTTGAAACGCGGCATGTGCTGCGCGCAGTAGCCGATGATGTCGCCGGCGATGCGCATCGATGGTTTGGGCGGATAGATGTACGTGTTGCGTACCATGAACTCCTTGAGGATGTCGTTCTGGATGGTGCCCGACAGCTGCGCCGGCGCCACGCCCTGCTCCTCGGCGGCAACGATGAAGCAGGCCATGATCGGCAGTGCCGCACCGCTCATCGTCATCGACACCGACACCTTGTCGAGCGGAATGCCGGCAAACAGGACTTTCATGTCCTCGACGCTGTCGATGGCCACGCCCGCCTTGCCCACATCACCGGCCACGCGCGGATGATCGGAGTCATAGCCGCGATGGGTGGCCAGGTCGAAGGCCACCGACACGCCCTGCATGCCGGCCGCCAGCGACTGGCGATAGAACGCATTGGACTCCTCGGCGGTGGAGAAGCCGGCGTACTGACGAATGGTCCACGGGCGGCCCGCGTACATCGTCGCCTGCGGACCGCGCACGAACGGCGCCACCCCCGGCAGCGAATCGGCGAACGTGAGCCCTGCCAGGTCGGCCGACGTATACAGCGGTCGCACCTCGATGCCGGACGCGTTCTCCCGCGTCAGCGAGTCAAGCGGCCGATCCTTCAGCTGCTTCTGCGCGGCGGCGCGCCAGGCGTCCAGATCCGGTGTGGCGTTGCGATCGCGGCTCATGCCTGCCCGCCGGGCTGACTGAGTTCGATCAGCACGCCATCGCTGCACCGGGGATGAATGAAGATCACGCGGCAGCCGTGGGCGCCGGCCTGCGGCTGGTCGGTGATGAATTCGTAGCCGCGTTCGCGCAGGCGCGCCACATCGGCATCGATGTCGTTCGTCGTGAAGCACAGGTGGTGCAGACCGCCCGGACGCTTGTCCAGATACTTCGCGATCGGCCCCTTGCCGTTCAGCGGATGCACCAGTTCGATGCGCGCGTTGGTGCGTGCGAAGAACGCCGTGCTGGTGGCCGCCTGTTCAACATCCTCACGACCGGTGAACTCGAAGCCGAAGTCATCCATGAAGCGGCGGATGGCGCGCTCCAGATCAGGCACCGCGATGGCGATGTGGTCTATTCCGGTAATCATGGTTCAGTCATCCGGTGAATCCTGGGTTGCGGTGGCGAAAGTATAAGCGTTCGCCCGCAGGCCGGACTCGACGTGGTTCCCATCAGAGACGAACGGGCGACTCCGCATCGGTGCGCAGTGAAACACCGCATGCCGGCTGATCCAGTGCCACGGCGGCCAGCAGCGATGGACCGGCAGCCACATCGCCCACGTACCACTGCGCGGGATCGGCGAGCATCGCATCGGCCGCGTACAGCGCGTTGCCCGCGCCCGCATCCGCGCTCACCGAAAACGCGTGCAGCGGTATCGACAGGCCGCCGCCGAGCGCCTTGATGAAGGCCTCCTTGCGCGTCCACAGGCGCAGGAAGGCGTCGTCGCGTTCGTGATCGGGCAGGCTCAGCAATGCGGCCGTTTCGGGCGCGGAAAAATACCGTTCCGCCAGCTGTTCGTGATCCTCGATCGGCCGCTGCCTTTCGATGTCCACGCCCAGCTGACCGTGGTCGGTGATGCCGATCAGCAATGCGGATTCGCAATGCGAGACATTGAAGGCGGGGCCGTCGTCCAGACAGGGCTTGCCGGCCGCACCGAAACGAAACGCCAGCCTCTCGGGCGCGATGCCCGTCCACTCGGCCAGCACCACGCGCAGCCAGGCCCGCGCCACCTTGTGGCGACGCGCCAGCACCGCGGTGTGAAAACGCTCGGCGCGCCGCAGTTCGGCGCGGCTGAGCAGCGAATGCAGTCGCGCATCGGGCGTGGTATCGCGATCCATGTCGCAGGTGAAAAGATGCACCACCGGCGTGACCGGCGTGCGTGACGACACCGCAACCGCCGGGGGCGGCGAAGCGTGCGCTATCTCACCGGCGTCCATACGAACGACAGTCGGTAGCGGTTCTCACTGAAGTCGCCGAACAGATCAGCGTCGCGGCTTGCGTATTCATAGCGGAACACCATGTTCCACGAGCGGCTCAGGCGACGCAGCAGACTCGCCGTTGCGCCGCGCTCGGTGAAACTGTCGTCCAGCACCGTGAAACTCTCGCGGCCATAGAACAGGCCCAGTTCGCCCTCGGTACCGCGCGAGAACCGATGACGGGCGCCGATCGAGCTGCGCCAGCCGTCCCGGTCCAGGGCGGTGTCGGTGACGAAGCGCTCACGCGACCAGTCGGTGCCGGCGGAGTAGGTGACGCGCGGTCGCGTCAGCGAATAGGTGAAGCCGAAGCGGCTGCGTGTCATCGGATCGCTGCTGGTGGCCACATCGCCGACGCCGGAACCGCCGGGCAGCACGGCCACATCCAGCAGTTCGTCGCCGGCATCCTCGAAGTCGCGTGACAGGCGCAGTTCCAGACGGGAACGTGCCGTGAGCAGCCGCAGCCAGCTGGCACTCAGGTACGTGCCGGACTGTGACTCACCCTCGCGACGCAGGCGGCTGGCGCCGACGCTGAGTTCAAGCTCGTTGTTCGGCAGGCTGCTGGCGTAGGTGATGTAGCCGAGATGGACTTCGTACTCGGGCGCCAGCGGCGAATCAAACGACACGCGCCGCCCGGCCGCGGTGAAGGCCACGTGGCGACGCGGACTCAGTGCGCGCAGCAGACCCAGTTCCGCCGAATGCACGGTGCTGTCGAGCTCATCGCTGCGTTCCCATTCGCGGTCGGTGTAGCGGGCGCTGAACTGCATGGCCAGTCGCGGCGCGAGCGGTGCGTGAACATCCGGGCCGGTGGAGAACACATTGAGTCGCTCGCGGTTGCCCGGCTCGGCGGCCGAGAACGGATCGCGGCGCACATGCCCGATGCGGTTGGCCACGTCCCAGGAGAAGATGTCGGGCACTGCGTGTACCGTGAGACCGGCCGACAGATCGCCCAGCGTTTCGTTGTCGTAGTCGTCACTGTTGTAGCGATTGTAGGTGAGGTTGCCGTCGACGAAGGTCGACAGGCGCCGGCCCTCGCGCGACAGCCCCACATCCAGATCGACGTTGCCGTAGCTCAGGCTCTGCGGGTCGCTGGCGGCATCGACGCGACCGATGTTGTCGCTGTGCTCAACACCAACGCCGAGGGCGAAGCGGCGCTCGATGTCGGTGACCTGGGCGAGGGCCAATGGGGCAACCAGCGCGGCGACCAGGACAACGCCGATTGTGGCGACAGAGGCGGCGGCCGCCCGATGACAGGGCCGGCACGCGCGCAGGCGCACACCGCCATGGCGGCGCGATGAATCAGCGTTGATGGGCATGCTGGTCACGTGGCGCTCAGCGCGCATCCTGCGGTGCCGAGTCGTCGCCCTGCCCGGCCTGACCGTGGCCCGCGTGACCCTGGCCTTCGCGTGGCTGACTGCCGAAGCCATAACCGTAACCGGCGCCGTAGCTGGCGCCATAGCCGTAACCCAGTGACTCCTGCCCCGACTCCACCTGATTCAGGATCAGGCTCACGGCCTTGTCCTGATCCAGCGCCGACACGGCGCGGCCCACCTGCTCATGCGTGGTGTGCTGCGCCCGCACCACGACCACGATCTGCCCCGCATGCACGGCCAGCGAGCCGGCTTCGGTGGTGAGCAGCAGCGGCGGAGAATCGAACAGCACGATGGTGCCGGGCAGTTCGCGGCCCAGCTGTTTCGCCAGCGACACCATGCGCTGACTGGCCAGCAGCTCCGTGGCTTCGGTGTCCTGACGTCCGGCCGGCAGAATCGCCAGCCCCGGCACGTCGGTGGGCACGATGCACTCCTTCACCGACAGCGACGGATCGCGCAGCAGATCCAGCAACCCGGGTTCATCGGTGAAACCGAACAGCTGGGTGATATGCGGCTTCGCCACGTCACCATCCACCAGCACCACGCGCCAGTCCTTCTCGCGGGCGATGCTGAGCGCCAGGTTGATGCAGGTGAAGGTCTTGCCCTCGCCGGACATCGCGCTGGTGACCATGATCAGACGGGCGTTCTGCAGGCGCGTGGCGGCATCGCGGTTGCCGGCGTTGACCAGCAGCGGGCGCTTGATCTGCCGGTACTCTTCGGCCAGACGACGCTCATGCGTTTCCGGCGCCATCAGGCCGGCGCGTCGCAGGCCCTCGTGATCCAGGTGCACGTGATGGCGGGCTTCCAGCTGCTCGGCCCACGACTGGCTGTCGAGCGCGGCGAAGGTGTCGGTGTCATCGCCTTCCGACCGGCGCTGTGGATCGCGCCCTGAATCGCGCCTGTATTTGTAATGTTGTACGCGGTCAGATTCGCGCGCCTGCTCGCGCTCGCGCTCGCCGCGGGCGTGCTCCTCGAGCATGCGCTGCGACACCTTGATTCTGCCCAGCGTCAGATCGGCCGACTCGTCCGGCGTATCGGTCTGCCTGGCACGCTTGGCTTTCTCCAGCGCTTCGCGAATCTTGCTCATGCGGTTCGGCCCCGGGCCCTGAGTAAAGTTGCGATCGGTTTCACTGCGACTGGTTTAACGAAGGCGCTCAGAAGAACGACCCCGGAATGATCAGGATGTCGCCCGGACGCATGGCGATGTTCTGACTGATGTCGCCGCGGTTCAGCAGATCGTTGAGGCGCACGCGAATTTCCACGTGCTGTCCGGCCGGTCCGCGCACAACGCGGGCGCGATTGCCCGAGGCGTACTCGGTAAGGCCGCCCACTTCGATCATGACATCCAGCAGCGTCATGCCTTCGCGGAACGACAGCGCCTGCGGAGCCGAAGCCTGGCCGACAACGCGGATCTGTTCATTGAAGGTGCCAACGAAGGATTCAACGATCACGTTCACCTGCGGTGTGCGGATGAACTCCTCCAGCACCAGCTCGATGTCACGCGCCAGCTGTGTCGGCGTCTTGCCCACGGCCTGCATGTCCTCGACCAGCGGGGTGGAAATTCTGCCGTCCGGGCGTACCGGAACGGTGACGGTGAGGTCCTCGTTGCGCCATACATAGATATTCAGCATGTCGCCCGGGCCGATGATGTACCCGGAGCTGGCGCCCACGGACGTCGTCGGCGACAGATCCATCACCGACGAACCGCTGCTGCCGCAGGCCGACAGTACCAGCGACACCACCGCGATCATCAGTGGCCGTATTGCGTATCGCATTGCCATCACCTTCATTGTTCCGTTCCAAAATCCGTTGTTCGATGTGATCATTTATTCGACGTGACGACGACAGGCCGCATCACGTCGGCGCAGTCGACCCTGCTGCCCGTTACAGCTCCGCAAGCACTGCCCGTGCGCGTTCGTGGACGGCGGAGGCCCCTGCATCCGCCAGCAGACGCTCCAGCAGGCCGCGGGCTTCGCTGCCGCGCCCGGCCTGCGCCAGCGCGTAGGCATAGTGATACTGGATATCCGGCGCCGCCGGCGCAAGGGCGGCCGCCTCACCCAGACGCGCCAGGGCGGCGTCGAGCTCTCCGGCCTGCAGCAGCGCCCAGCCGTAGGTGTCGAGCACCGGGGCCGCGCGCGGCGCGAGGCGGTACGCGCGTTCAGCATAGCTCAGGCCACGCGCGTCATTCTGCCCGATGTACAGCCACGCCGCGTTGTTCAGGGCAATCACATGCTCCGGCTGCAGTCGCAGCACACGCTCGTAGGCGGCCAGCGCCGGCCCTGATTCGTCCTGTGACTGATGGTGGTCGGCCAGTACCAGCCACGCCTGGGCATCGTCCGGCGATGTCTGCAGCCACCGACGCAGCACTGCATCCGCATCGCTCATGGCGCCGGAGCGGCGCGCATGAAAGACCCCGAAGGCGGCTTCGAGACCGGGGCGCCGCTGATAGGCGGATTCGAACAGCGCCGACGCCCGTTCGTAGCTGCCGGTGTCCATCAGGATGGCGGCCTCGAGCAGGAAGCCGGCCGCCATATCCGGAAAGTCCGCCTGCAGATCCTGAGCGATGCGCCTGGCCGACGCCGTGTTGCCGCTGGCCAGCTCCGCCTGCGCCAGTTCGTAACGCGCCGCCGCATTGGACGGCGCCAGCGCGGCGACCCGCAACAGGGAGTCGCGCGCGCCGTCGGCATCGTCCAGCTCACGCTGCACGCGCGCCAGGTTGGCCCAGCGGTCCGGGCGGCCGGGCTCAAGGTCCACGGCGCGCTGCAGATGCGCCAGCGCCTGCTGCGGCGCATCCATCCTGACGGCCACCTCGGCCGCCAGCGTCAGCGCCTCGCCATTGTCCGGTTCAAGATTCAGCGCCGAACGCACGGCCTGATCCGCCGCCGCGACATCGTCGGTGAGCAGGCCCAGCTGCGCCACGCCCAGCCAGGGCGCAACCTGATCGGGCGCCACCTCGGCGGCGCGGGCGGCGAACGTGACGGCTTCGTCGATGGCCTCACCGGCGATGGCCACACGGGCCAGTCCCAGCCATGCCCGGTATTCGTTCGGCGCACTGCGGGTGACGGACTCATACAGGGCACGTGCCGTGGCGTGATCGGCGGCGCCCAGCGCCTGCGCCGCGAGCACCAGCCGCACCGGTGTGAATTCAGTATCGGTCTGCGCGGCGCGTTCGAACATCGCGCGCGACGGTTCGTCTTCGCCCATCACCTGCAGAAACAGGCCGGCACCCATCAGGTTCGGCGCCGTCTCACCCTGCTCGGCGATGGCCGCGCGCGCCAGCTCCCGCGGACTGCCGTCTTCCCACACGGAGGTATGCGACAGCAGTTCGCTGGCGAATGCCACGGCGCGTTCCGAACCCGCGCCCAGCGGTGCGACGAACAGCCCGGCAGCGTCGTCATGACGATCGCTGGCGATATAGGCCCGCGCCAGCTGCAGGCGCACACCGATATCCGCCGGCGCGGCGGAGGCGGCACGTTCCAGCAGTACCACCGCCTGGCCCGGATCGCCGGTTTCCAGATGCAGCAGACCGCGCATCGCCAGCGTACCGGGTTCATTCGCCGCCTCGCCCATGCGATCGAGCACGTCCAGCGCCGCATCGGGTCGACCCTGGCGACGGCGGGTCTCGGCCAGCAGGCGCATCGCACCCGGATCGCCCGGTCGCAGCTCCAGCACCGCCAGCAGGTGCTGCTCGGCCTGACCGAGATTGCGTGAAGCCAGACTGCTGGCGCCGAGCATGGAGCGGATCGCCGGCTCATTCGGCGACTGATTGAGCGCACGCTGCAGGGCGTTCGTGGCATCGCGATACTCGCCGCGCAGGAACAGGGCGGCACCTTCGGCGAACAGCGCCACGGCGCTGCCGCTGGAGCGGGCAGCGGCCAGCGTCGCGGTGGCCGCCAGTGCGTCGGCGCGTCCGAGGCGGAACTGCAGCTGCGTCAGCATGAGCAGATTGTTGAGTTCTCCGGTCGTCACCGTGCGGGTGGCGAAACGCTGCGCCGCCGCGGACAGATCCGCCTCTGCGGCAACGACATTGCGCGCTCGCAGATGCAGATGACCGCGCAGTTCATACGCATCGGGGCGTTGCGGGTTGGCGGCGATCGCGCGATCGGCAATCGCGAAGGCGGCATCCGGATCCAGTCGCGAGGCGGTCAGCCGTGCAAGCCCGAGCAGCGCTTCATAATGAGACGCGTCGATCGCCAGCGCCTGCTGGTACGCATCACGCGCAGCGTCGTTGAATCCATCGATGACCAGCACCTGCGCCCAGGCGCGGTGCCAGTCGGCGTTACGCGCGGATTCCGGCAGCGATTCCAGTTCGGCGGCGGCGGCGTCGGTGCGGCCCGCTTCGGCCAGCGCCAGACCCAGCGGGATCGCAAGCTGCTCGACGCTGGCGCCGTGTTCGCGCGCCGCTTCCAGCTCACGAACGGCCAGCGCAGGCTCGCCGGTGGCCAGCAGCGTACGCCCGTACAGCAGCCGTGCCTCGAGGTGCTCGGGCGCCTGTTGCAGCAGGTTGCGCAGGTCGATCGAGGCCATGGCGTAATCGCCGGCCTGAAAGGCCGCGGTGGCACGTGCATAGCGCTCCGCCGGTCCGTTGGACGAGCAGGCGGCAAGCAGCACGGCCAGAGCGATGAGCAGACTGCCGGACAGGCGGCCAGCAAGAGGGTCAGTAACAGGGGAATTCATCCGACCTTGATACCTGAACAGGCCGCGCCTTGTCCATGACGCAGGCCAAAGAATTGGCGCAACTGACGGGGCCGGCGCGGACCGCCGCCGCGGCTTCGCCCGTCCGTCGCCCGGTCCGTCGCCCGGTCCGTTTCCCGGTCCGTTTCCCGGTCCGTTTTTCCCGGTCCGTTTTTCCCGGTCCGTTTTGCCCGGTCCGTTTCCCGTCAGGCCACCGGCTGCGCCGTTTCCCCCCGCCCGATCGCGAAATAGCGGATGCCCTGATGGCCGAGCACGCGCGGATCGTAGAGATTGCGGCCATCGAAAATCAGCGGCTGGCGCAGCGTCTGGCGGATCATGTCGAAATCCGGACTGCGGAACTCGCGCCACTCGGTCACGATGGCCAGTGCGTCGGCGCCCTGCAGCGCCTTGTCGGCGCGATCGACCAGCAGCAGATCGTCACGCTCGCCGTAGATGCGTCGCGCTTCGTCATTGGCCACCGGATCGTAGGCCTGCACCCGCGCGCCGGCCGCCAGCAGCGCGTCGATCAGCACGCGGCTGGACGCCTCGCGCATGTCGTCGGTATTGGGCTTGAACGACAATCCCCACACCGCGATGACGCGACCGGCCAGATCACCGTCGAAGCAGCGCTGAATCTTGTCGAACAGCACGGTCTTCTGACGATCGTTGACCGCATTCACGGCATTGAGGATGGCGGTTTCGTAACCATTGGCATGCGCCGACGCCGACAGTGCCTTCACGTCCTTGGGAAAGCACGAGCCGCCATAGCCGCAACCCGGGTAGATGAATTCGTAGCCGATGCGCGGGTCCGAACCGATGCCCTTGCGCACCTCTTCTATATCGGCGCCCATGCGCTCGGCGAGATTGGCCAGTTCGTTCATGAAACTGATCTTGGTGGCCAGCATCGCATTGGCCGCATACTTCGTCAGCTCAGCCGACCGCACACCCATGACGAACAGCCGATCATGGTTGCGGTTGAACGGCTCGTACAGAGTGCGGATCAGTTCGGCCGTGCGCGGGTTGTCGGTGCCCAGAACGATGCGGTCGGGCTTCATGAAGTCCTCGATCGCGGCGCCCTCTTTCAGAAACTCGGGGTTCGACACCACATCGAACTCCGCCGGCACGCCGCGCTGCTCCAGGACCTGGCGGATCCGGGCGGCGACGCGATCGGCCGTGCCAACGGGGACCGTGGACTTGTTCACGACGATGCGATAGTCGGTGAGGTGCTCGCCGATGGTGCCCGCCACGGCCAGCACATGCTGCAGATCGGCCGAGCCGTCTTCGTCGGGCGGCGTGCCCACCGCAATGAACTGGAACAGGCCATGTGCCACGCCCGCCGCCGCGTCGGTGGTGAAGCTGATGCGGCCGGCATCGCGCGCCTTGTGCAGGATCTCCTTCAGACCCGGCTCATAGATCGGCACGTCGCCATTGGTCAGTCGCGTGACCTTGTTCTCGTCCACGTCCACGCACATCACATGGTTGCCGGCATCGGCAAGACACGCCCCGGTGACCAGTCCCACATAGCCGGAGCCGTAAATCGTCACACGCATGCCCACTTTCCTCCGCAACAACAGGTCGCCGTCGACAGGTCGCCATCAACAGCTCAGAGTGAAATCGCCGCCACAGGCCAAGCCATCGGGCCTGATCCGCAGTACGGACTCGCGGCAGGCGCGTAGGCTACTACACGCATCGGCTGCTGACGCGGGTTTTTGTTGCAGAAACGGTTGCAACCCGCAACTGACGATGATTGACGTCCCGATTGACGCCCCTGGTCAGCAAGTGACGCAATTCGGCATCGACGCCGACTTCATGTCTGCATGCGGCGACATCCGCATTCGTGCCACCGCAGGCCGTCGGTTCTCGACGGCCATCGATAAAACACAAAAAAATGCCAGTGACCATTCGACACGAACAATCACCCGCAAGTCGATGACGTGCAACGGTAAGACAGAAGCGGCGCCGACGAAGCGCGGACTCAGGGGCAAAAAAGGGCCCTTGCATGCGCCAAATCGTTAGACATAATTACACCCGACGTGGATTGTCGCGGTCTGTTTCTGGCGACAGTTCATGGCGCCACAGCCCCCTCGAAAAACAATCAACATATTGATTTTAATAGGGTTGTAAATCCTGGCACGGTTCTTGGTTGTCTTCTTGGCATCTTAGGTCGAAAAAACCTGTTGCTCGTAAGTCCAGCGCATGCAGAATCAAAGATGCTGACAAAGGCAAAGTCACCGAAAGGTGATGACGCAAAGCCACCGGTCTACAGGAGCAATCCCACGACAGCGGGGCTACCGGCAAGTCTGGCGACGGCGGACGAAATCCGACGCGCGCCATCCGGCCTTCCACTGCACCACACAGGTGCAGCCGGATCCGGATCCCACCTTGTCAGCAAGACTTCAACGCATACGTGCGTCGAAGCGGCATTGCACGGCTGACAGGGTGAGAAACGGATGACGAAACTCGGATCAAATCGCTGGCTCCTGCTCCTGACCGCCTGCCTGCTGATGGCAGCCTGCGGCGACGACAGTGGTGACTCCGGCGGCAGCAGCAACCCGCCGCCGGGCGGCAGCACGCCGCCGCCGAGCACGCAGCTGTCGATCAGCGGATCCCCGGCGCCGCAGGTGATGACCGGTAACGCGTTCAGTTTTACGCCGACGGTGACGGCGCCCAGTGGCACAACGGTGTCGTTCTCGATCAGCAATCGGCCCGGCTGGGCGCAGTTCAACAGCACCACCGGGCGCATCAACGGCACACCGGGCGCGGTTGACCTGGGCACCTACGCCGACATCCGCATAACGGCCACGGCCGGCGGACAATCCGTCACGCTGGGGCCATTCAACATCGCCGTGGTAGACACGGCCAACGGATCGGCCACGCTGAGCTGGCTGCCGCCCACCGAACGGGTGGACGGTTCGCCGCTGTTCGGCGCTTTGGCCGGTTATCGCATTTACTGGGGCACGTCGGTTACCGATTTGTCGAATGTGGCGACCATTGCCAACCCGGGTGTCACGACCTACATGGTCGAGCAGCTCGTACCGGCGACTTACTACTTCGCAGTCACGGCTTACGATACGTCGGGTCTTGAAAGCGCCCGGTCGAATACCGCGCACAAGACCGTGAACTAGATCACCGTGAACCAAATACACCGTGAATCGTATTCGCGGTTGCCGAGAGTTTTTTAACCAGAGTTTCAGGAGTCAACCTCCCGCAGAACTGACAACGCTGATAAAGGCAAACCCACCGAAAGGCGGGGACGCAAAGCCACCGGTCTAAGGGACTGCAAGTCCTACGACAGCGGGGTTGCCGGCGCAACAGGTCGCCCTTCCTTGACGGACCGCCACACGCTCGCGTGCGGTTCGCCGTCACTTCCTGCCTTTATCCGCAAGAACCGCGCAAACGGCTTCAACGCCTCATGCGTGCAGTTCGGCCGGAGCTCACAGGAGGAAGGACGGATGGCTATTCGCAAATCACGTTTCACCGGGCTCACTATCGCCCTCGCCCACTGCCTGCTGCTCGTCGCCTGTGGTGACGACAGCGGTGACAGCAGCGCCAGCGCGCAACCACCGCCGTCCAATCCGCCGCCCTCGGCGGCGCTGACAATCGCCGGTGAACCGCAGACGCTCGTCGAAGAGGGCCTGTGGTACAGCTTCATGCCGGAAGTGGGTGGCGTGAACGGTGACGTGCTGAGTTTCAGCATTCAGAACCGCCCGACCTGGGCCACGTTCGACGTCAGCTCCGGCGAGCTCCAGGGCACACCTGGCGTCGGTGACATCGGCACCTACAGCGGCATCGTCATCGCCGCACACAATGGCAGTCGCAACGCTTCCCTGGCTCCGTTCGGCATCGAAGTACTGGCGGCCGCCGGCAACGGCGGACCCGGCATTCCGGGTGGTGGTGATGGCGGCGGCGATGGCGGCGATGGCGGCAAGAGTCCCGGCGACGGTGGCGACGGTGGCGGCTCGGGCAGCGGGGGCGACGGGAGCGGCGGTTCCGGTGGTGGTTCCGGCTCCGGTGGCGATGGTTCGGGTGGCGGCTCGGGCAGCGACCCTGCCGATCCCGTGGATCCAACCGATCCGGGCACGCCAGACTTTCCGCCGCCGACGATCAGCGGTACGCCCTCGGGCGAGGTCATGCAGGGCCAGCAGTTCTCGTTCACGCCGTCCGGCAGCAGCGGCTCCGGCCAGACGCTGGTGTATTCCGTCAGCAATCGTCCGTCATGGGCCACGTTCAACACCCAGACCGGCCGGCTGCGCGGCACGCCGGGAGTAGCCGATCTGGGCGTCTACAACAACATCGTGATCTCGGTCAGCGACGGCCACGGCAGCGCATCGCTGCCGGCCTTCAGTATTGCCGTGGTGGCGACGGCCAACGGTCACGCCACCCTGACGTGGCAGCCGCCGAGCGAACGCGAAGACGGCACACCGCTGTGGGGCGCACTGGCCGGCTATCGGATCTACTGGGGCACCACGCCCGGCAGTTACCCGAACTCGGTGACCATCAACAATCCTGGGGTCACCACCTACATGGTCGAGGGCCTGACGCCGAACACCTATTATTTCGTCGCAACCGCGTTCGATACCAACAACCTGGAGAGCGGCTATTCGAATATCGGCACGAAGACGGTGCAATAGGCGCTGGCGGGGAGCTGGCGGAGAGCCGGTGGGAGGCCGGTGGGAGGCCGGTGGGGAACCGGCAAGGCGCAGGCGGGAACCGTGAGTCAACGAAGTTGCTACCGGTTCCCGCTGCCACTAAACTTGCGCCCCACGGGCGATTAGCTCAGCGGGAGAGCGCTGCCTTCACACGGCAGAGGTCACTGGTTCAATCCCAGTATCGCCCACCATTTTTTTTTGGCGGAACAACGCAGGGCCTACCGGCACATCTACCGGCACATCCGGTGCGTTAAGCTGTTCCAGCAGATGACGGCATAGGTTGGCCTACTCAGGCATGCAGTGGCATGCGGCTTACGATTCGCGCATCCTCACCAGCACATCACGCAGCCCGCGCTGCCAGTCGAATGAGCCGCCGTGCGCCTCCAGCGCGGCGCTTGGCGCAAGCACGCCGAACAGCGGCCTTGGCGCGGGTGCGCCGAACTCGGCCGTCGTGATCGGCTGCACCGGCACCGTCTGTTCCAGCAGACCACGCTCGACCGCCAGTTCGACGATGCGTTCGGCGAACCCGTGCCAGCTGACAACCGGGCCGCCGGTGGCGTGGTAGGTGCCGAAAGGCAGTGACGGTTCGGCGGCTGTCACATCCAGTGCGGCGATTGCCGCAGCGAGATCGCCGGCATAGGTGGGCTGACCCTGCTGATCGGCAACGATGCGCATCGGTTTGCCGCTACCCGCAAGGCGCAGCACGGTCTTCACGAAATTGGCACCGAACTCGCTGAACACCCAGCTGGTGCGCAGTATCCAGTGACGCGGGCACAGTGTGCGCACCGCGAGCTCACCGCCCAGCTTGCTGGCGCCGTAGACGCCCAGCGGATTCACGGCGGCGTCGGGTTGGTACGGGCTGTCGGCGCGGCCGTCGAACACGTAGTCGGTGGAAATCTGTACGAAGGACGCACCCACGGCCGCGGCGGCGCGTGCCGCAACACCGGGCGCCTCGGCGTTGATGCGCCAGGCGGCATCGGTGTCGCCCTGCGCGGCGTCCACCGCCGTATACGCGGCGGCATTGATGACGGCCCGCGGCCTGGTGGATCGCAGCCGATCCTGCAGCACGTGCAGCTGCGCCAGATCAACGGTGCCGCGCCCCCAGAACTGTGCATCGGGCAGCAGCTGGCGCAGGTGCGTGGCGAGCTGACCGGATGAACCCAGAACGACGATGCTCATGACTGCCTCAGGCTGGCCAGCGTCGGCAGCGCCGCATCCTTGGCCGATACGATCGTGTCGGTCAGCGGCCATTCGATGGCGATGTCCGGATCGTTCCAGACCACACCGATTTCATCATCCGGATGGTAGAAGTCGGTGCACTTGTATTCGAAGTCCGCGGTGTCCGACAGCACAACGAAGCCGTGCGCGTAGCCGGGCGGAATCCAGGCCTGGTGGTGATTGCGATCGGACAGCAGCATGCCCACCCAGCGGCCGAAGTTTGGCGATGCGGGATCGATGTCGACGGCGACGTCGAACACTTCGCCACGCGCCACACGCACCAGTTTGCCCTGCGGATGGGTTTTCTGCGCGTGCAGTCCGCGCAGTACGCCGCGACGCGACCGTGAGTGATTGTCCTGCACGAACGGCAGTTCGATGCCGGCCAGCTCCCGATAGCGCTCGGCCTGGAAAGTCTCGACGAAGAAGCCGCGCTCGTCGCCGTGCACGGTGGGCTCGATGATCACCACGCCGGGCAGTGCGGTGCGGGTCACCTTCATGCATCCAACTCCAGCAGCTCGCTCAGATAATCACCATAGCCGCTTTTGCGGAGCGGCTCGGCCAGACGCAGCAGCTGCTCGTCGTTGATCCAGCGCTGACGCCAGGCCACTTCCTCGGGACAGCCGACCTTCAGTCCCTGGCGTTTCTCCAGCGTCTGGATGAAATGCGAGGCCTCCAGCAGCGAATCGTGCGTGCCGGTATCCAGCCACGCCATGCCGCGCTGCATGCGCTGCACGTCGAGGCGCCCCTGCCGCAGGTACACGTTGTTCAGGTCGGTGATCTCCAGTTCGCCGCGCGGCGATGGCTGCAGCGACTTGGCGATACTCACCACCTGACTGTCGTAGAAGTACAGGCCGGTCACCGCGAAACGGCTGCGCGGTTTGACGGGCTTTTCCTCGATCGACTGTGCACGCCCATCGGCATCGAATTCGACGACGCCGAAAGCCGTCGGGTTGGCGACCGGATAGGCGAACACGGTGGCGTTGTCGGTGTTGTCTGCCGCGGCGCGCAGCTGGCCGGTGAGGCCGGTGCCGAAGAACAGGTTGTCGCCGAGAATCAGCGCGCTGGGATCATCGCCGATGAACCCCTCGCCGATGATGAAGGCCTGCGCCAGCCCGTCGGGACTGGGCTGCACGGCATGCCGAAGGTTCAGCCCCCATTGCGAACCGTCGCCCAGCATCTGTTCGAAGCGCGGGCTGTCCTGCGGCGTGGAGATCAGCAGGATGTCGCATATGCCGGCCAGCATCAGCGTGGTCAGCGGGTAGTACACCATGGGCTTGTCGTAGATCGGCAGCAGCTGCTTGCAGGTTGCCAGCGTGACCGGGTGCAGGCGGGTACCGGAACCTCCGGCGAGGATGATTCCCTTACGCGGCACTGCTGGCACCTCCGGCGCCAATGCGCTCCAGTTGATAGCTGCCGTCGAGCACCCGCTGCCACCAGATGCGATTGTCCAGATACCAGTTCACCGTCTTTTCAAGGCCCGTGGTGAACGTCTCGGCCGGCTGCCAGCCCAGCTCGCGCTGGATCTTGCCGGCGTCGATCGCGTAGCGCGTGTCGTGGCCGGGTCGGTCGGTGACGAATTTGATGAGCGCGGACACGGAACTGGCGGCGTCGTTGCCCAGGCGCGCATCGAGCTGTCGGCAGATTTCGCGCACCACATCGATGTTGCGCACTTCGTTGTGTCCGCCGATGTTGTAGGTCTCGCCGACGCGGCCGGCGGTGAGCACCGTCCACAGCGCATTGGCGTGGTCTTCCACGTACAGCCAGTCGCGCACCTGCAGGCCATCGCCATACACCGGCAGCGGTTTGCCGGACAGCGCGTTGAGAATCATGTGCGGAATCAGCTTCTCGGGAAACTGGCAGGGACCGTAGTTGTTCGAGCAGTTGGTGATCAGGATCGGCAGGCCGTAGGTGCGATGCCAGGCACGCACCAGATGATCGGATGAGGCTTTCGTGGCCGCATACGGCGAACTGGGTGCGTAGCGGGTGGTCTCGGTGAACGGTGCGCCGTTCGGGCCAAGGTCGCCGTAGACTTCGTCGGTGGACACGTGCAGGAAGCGGAATGCCGGCCGGCGCGGCTCGTCCAGAGCGCGCCAGTGATCCAGCGCCGTGCGCAGCAGCTCGCCGGTGCCCATCACATTGGTGTGCAGGAATTCGGTGGGTCCGTCGATGGACCGGTCCACATGACTCTCGGCGGCCAGGTGCACGACGGCGTCCGGGTCGTAACGCCTGAACAGGGCGTGCAGCGCCGCGCCATCGCAGATATCCACCTGCTCGAAGGCGTAGCGCGGCGAATGCTCGACATCGGCCAGGCTTTCCGGATTGCCGGCATAGGTGAGCTTGTCCACATTGACGATGCGGGCGTCGCTGGCATTCAGAAACGCGCGTACCGTGCTGGAGCCGATGAAACCGGCGCCGCCGGTGATCAGTATTGTTTTCATGTCGTCCCTGAGTTCGGATGGCTCGAACGGTTCGGATCGGTCGAACGGCGGCAGGCGCCAGGCGTCAGGCGTCAGGCGTCAGGCGTCAGGCGTCAGGCCGCTGCCGGCGGATTCTACAGTGTGGCGTGGGCCCGCACGACCTGCTGCGAAACACGTCGCAGTCCACCGACGGCTGCTAGAATCAGCGTCATGCTGATCGACTGCCACGTGCACATCAACAATTACGACGCACACACGCCGAAAACGCCTGCACAGACGGCGGGTGAGCTGTTCGCCGACATGGCCAGGGTCGGCGTTGACCATGCCGTGGTGCTCACATCTTATAAGGTGGGGCCGGAGCGGCCGCATGTGGACGAGGTCATCGAGGTGCTGCACGGCGACCCGCGCACCACGATCGTGGAAGGCCTGCGGTGGCGCGGTAACGGCGAGCGTACCGACCTGTTCCGGCTGGAAGAGCGGCTTCGTGACGGGCTGGTGAAGGGCATCAAGCTGTATCCGGGCTACGAAAACTATGCCATCAACGATGCGTCGCTGGAGTCGGTGTTTCATATCGCGGCCAAGTACGACGTGCCGGTGATGATTCACACCGGCGACACCTATGCCAAGCAGGCCAAGCTGCGCCAGGCGCATCCGCTGCTGATCGACGATGTGGCGGTGGACTTTCCGGACGTGAAGTTCATCATGTGTCATCTCGGCAATCCGTGGTTTCAGGATGCGGCGGAAGTGCTCTACAAGAATGACAATGTCTACGCCGACATCTCCGGGCTCACGCTGGGCGATTTCCACTATGAGTTCGAGCGCTACATGGTGCAGCGGGTGAAGGACCTGATCATGTACATGGGCGACCCCGGTCGCCAGCTGATGTATGGCACTGACTGGCCCCTGGCGGGCATGGGCACCTACCTGCGGTTCTTCGACGGCCTCGAGCTGCCGGATGAGGCGCGCGAGAACATTGCCTGGCGCACGGCGGCACGGCTGTTCAGGATCGACATGCCGGAGCCTGTTGGCTGACATGACGTCGGAAATCTCCCGCCGTCGGTGACAGCGCCTCTTCGGGACTGTCGGGATTCTTTCCGTTCACCGTCCAGCCCCCGCCGGGGGATATCACAAGCATCTGTTTTTTAAGCATTAAACTATGTGGCACGGAAGTTGCTTTATGATTGGCAACCAAAAAAAGGATTCAATCGCAATGCCGCACAAGACTGCAAGAAGCCTATTCGCCACGCTGACCCTGGCCGTATCGATCGGCGTATGGGCCACGGCGGTACAGGCCGCACCGATCACGATGACCTACCAGGGTTTCGCTGACGGTTTCAGCGCCGGCTCGATTTCCGGTGTGCGCAACGTCAACGTCCATGCCGGCCAGTTCGAGTTCGGCGTCAGCGACGATGGCGGCGTCTACTGGGATGACACGCTGCATGCCTTCTGCATCGACGTCACGACCAATCTCGTAACGAACCGGTCGGTTCAGTACGAACTCGTCAATGCGTCGGGTGCGCTGGCCGGATCGCAGCTGTCGCTGCTCAGCCAGCTGTATGACAACCACGGCTCGTCGCTGGGCAACGGCACCACCGATGCCGCTTTCCAGCTGGCGGTGTGGGACATCATCTACGACCATGGCGGCGCGCTGGGTCTCGGCAGTGGTGCGTTTCGCGCCAACTTCAGCAGCACGGTACAGCAGGCAGCCAACGCCATGCTGGCCAGCCTGACCGGCGGCGTCAACTACGTCAGCTCCGAATATGAGCTGTTCGTGCTCGAGCCGCACAACCCCGTGTCGAATCAGCGCCTGATCACCGCCCGCCAGGTGCCGGAACCGGGCACACTGGCGCTGCTGGGCCTGGCCCTGATCGCAATGGCCCTGATCCGTCGCCGGTTAGGGGGTCGGACCACGAAACTCGCACGAAGCTCGACCCTAACTACCTAATTTCGCTACCTAATTTCTCGGAATTCGACGATTGAGGGGCTGCCGAACCCGCCCTTACACTTCCATTTCAGCCGTAAAAACGGCTGCTTTCACCGTTGTTTTTTCGGGGTCGTTCGGGGTCGTTCGGGGTCTCGGGGTCGTTCGGGGTCGGAGGCGTTCGGGGTCGGACCACGAAGTTCGGCCAAAACACCGCAATTCCGCTAGATTCGACGGTTCCACGGCTGCAGAACCCGCCCTTACACTTCGTTTTCAGCCATCAGAACGGCAGCCTTCAGTGCCTCCCTTCTCGCCCGCGCCCGTACCCAAGTAGCAAGAATTGCCCCGCGCCAATCGCCACTACCTCGCAGGCCACATCTGGCATCTGACGCATCGATGTCACGAGCGGCAATTCCTGCTCAGGTTTCGCAAGGACCGGCGACGCTGGATCTACTGGCTTTCGGTTGCCCGCAAACGCCATCGCCTGCGAGTTCTCAACTACATCGTGACCTGCAACCACATACACCTGCTCGTCGCGGACCGAGGCCATGGGGAGATCGCGCGCAGCATGCAGCTCATCGAGGGCCGCACGGGCCAGGAATACAACAAGCGCAAGGGTCGGCGCGGAGCCTTCTGGGAGGATCGCTATCACGCGACCGCTGTCAGCAGTGATCACCACCTGGCGGCGTGTATGCGGTACATCGACCTCAACATGGTTCGTGCCGGCGTCGTGCGCCACCCCGAGGAATGGCCCGAGAGCGGATTCTGCGCGATTCAGCAACCGCGGCAACGCTACCGAACCATCGACATACCCGAACTGATGCAACTGTTCCAATGCCGTGAGCTGACAGCGTTGCAGGCATTGTTGCGTGCCCAGGTCGACGCTGCTCTGGAGGGCGGCCGGTTGCTGCAGCGCGAACCGAGCTGGACCGAGGCCCTGGCCATCGGCGGCAAGGAGTACGTCGAAACGTTTCGTACGGCATTGGACACAAACGCGGGGCGGCGCAGCGTCGTGGTCACGGAGCACGGCGGCTCAACGTATCACGCTCTGCGGGAGGTAGCGGACCATTCTTACGAAGCGCTCTAGGCGGATTATTCGAACTGTAGGGTGAGGTTTGGAGGTCTGGTGCCGGGAAAAGCGGCACCAAATCATACACTTTCACTTTCCCGTCGTGGTCCGACCCCGTAAACTCCCGTAAACTCCGCGGATGCTTGAGCGCATCAACAGCGTTGTCTGGGGGCCATTCCTGCTGATCCCGCTGCTGTTGCTGACGGGCCTCTACCTCACCTTCATCCTGCGTGGCGTCCAGTTCCGGCGTCTTGGCTATGCGCTGTGGTACGGACTGATACGCCGTCGGGAGCATGGCGCGGCGGGTGACATCAGTCACTACCAGGCGCTCGCCACCGCGCTGGCCGCGACCATCGGTGTGGGCAACATTGCCGGTGTCGCCACCGCCATAGTCCTTGGCGGGCCCGGCGCCGTGTTCTGGATGTGGATGACCGGCCTTGTCGGCATGGCCACCAAGTACTGCGAGGCGTTTCTCGGTGTGCGCTTCCGCAAGGTGGACGCCAACGGCGAACAGTCGGGCGGCCCGCAGGTCTACCTGAGCGAAGGCATCAAGGGGCCGCTGGGTGTGGGGCTGGCCCTGTTCTTCGCCGTCGCGGCCTCGATAGCCGCCTTCGGTATCGGCAACATGGTGCAGGCCAACACGGTGGCCGACGAGGTGAATTCGCAGTTCGGCGTGCCGACCTGGGCCACCGGACTGATTCTCGCGACGGGTGCCGGCATCGTCATCCTCGGCGGCATTCGTTCCATCGGCCGGTTCACGGCGTTCTTCGTGCCGCTGATGACGATCATCTACATACTCGGCGCCACCTATGTGCTCGCCGTCAACATCGAGGGCCTGCCCGGCGCGCTGGCGCTGATCTTTACTGATGCCTTCACCGGCACGGCAGCCACCGGCGGCTTTGCAGGCGCCGGCGTCGCCGCGGCCATACGTTTCGGCGTCGCGCGGGGCATCTTTTCCAACGAATCAGGCCTTGGCACCGGCGGCATCGCCGCGGCGGCCGCGCAGACATCCAACCCGGTACGACAGGCGCTGGTGTCCATGACGCAGACGTTTCTCGACACGCTCGTCGTGGTGTCGTTCACGGCACTGGTGATCATCACCACCGGCGCATGGACATCGGGCGTCACCGGCGCGCCGCTGACATCACTGGCATTCTCCACCGGACTGCCCGGTGAATGGGGCGGCATCATCGTCACGCTCAGCGTGGCGTTTTTCGCCTTCTCCACGGTGCTCGGCTGGGCCTACTACGGCGAACGCAACATGCACCGGCTGTTCGGTCACCGCGCCATCAAGCCCTACCGCCTCGCATTCGTGCTGGCGATTTTCGTCGGCGCCGTGACGGAGCTGGAAATGGTCTGGACCATCGCCGACATCATGAACGGGCTGATGGCACTGCCCAACCTGATCGGGCTGATTCTGCTGTCGGGTCTTGTGGCTCGGGAGACGAAAGCCTACTTCGCTCAGGCTGACTGGCGCGATCAGGGATAGGCCGGGAAACAAAGCCCGGGCATCCGATACCTACCCCGGAAAGAAAAAATGCCGTGCCTCTTTTCAGAAGCACGGCATCAATAGCAGCGGTCTGTTTCGTCAGTCGGGCCCGGAACTCGCGCTCCGGGCCCGGTGACGTCCGCTTATCCCCGTCAGAACTGCATCGTCAACCCGAGTCGGTAGTTCCGACCCATGCCGTTGAAGAAGCGCGTGTTGACGCCCGCGATGTTGCCGCCGGACCAGAAGTTCGGCTGCTTGTCGAAGACATTGTCGATACGCAACGACAGACTGAGATCGGTAAACCGCTCCGGCGCAAACCGTGACTGCCCGATGTTGTAGTTGATCGTGGTATTCCACGTCGTCCAACTTGGCATCTGGTTCTGCGAGATCGTGAAGTGGCTGTCCGGCTCCCAGCGCGGATCATCCGGTCCGACCCAGAACACCGAACCCTGCGCCTTGCCGATGAAGCGGGCCTGCGCAGTCACCGACAACGCGTTGCGGCGGTAGGTACCAAACAGGTTACCCGACCACGTCGGCGTCGGCGTGTAGTTCGCGAACAGGCCACCAGCACGAAGGCCGCCGGTCTGACCGACCACGTTGTCACGCAGGTGACAGGTCACTTCGTCAAGGCTGACACGCTCGGAGTCGATGCAGATGCTCTGCTCAATCGACCGGGTACCCATCAGGCGCACCGAGAAGCTGCCTCGCGCCAGACGCTTGGTGTACGCAGCCGAGATATCAAAGCCGCGCGACCAGAACGGTTCAGAGTTCACCATGGAGGTCGTGTAGCTTTCGATGTTGCTGCGCGGGTTGTTCGGCTCATCCGGGTGCGGCTCACCAAACTCGATCAGGCTGCAGTAGAAGGGGTCCTCGAAGTGATAGCAACGAAAGACCTCAAACGGCAGGGGCGGATCGAACAGTTCCGCGTTTTCCGGATCCGAAGGATTGGAGTAGGAAATGCCATCCTTGACCTGGATCTTGTAGTAGTCGATCGAGAACTGCAGCCCCCGCCCCCAGCCCTGCGGCTGGAACACGAAACCGAGCGTCTCGGTGATCGATCGCTCGTTGCGCAGGTTCGGGTTGGAGCCGATGATGGTGCCGTACTGATCCGACTGATCACCTTCAGTTTCGCGCCATGGGTTCGTCTGGAAGTTGAAGAAGCCACCGAACGAACTCGAGAACGTCTGTCGGTAGAACAGCTCGCGTGTGCCAGGCTGACGAATGTCAACCGAACGCGTGGTTCGCAGCGTCATCCAGTCGACCGGGCGGTATACCCACGAGACCTTTTGCGAGTCCGAATAACGCACCTGGTCCTGACGTTCCTCGGCATCTTCACGGAACGACTCCGCACGCGAACGACGGTGCGACAGGTTGATCATCATGTACTCGGCGCCGGGTCGGCCGCGCAGCAGCGGGAGCTCAAACTCGGCAAACACGTCGGCCGACTCCGAACCACCCACCCACGGATCACCATACTGAGCGTTGAAGTCAACACGCCGATGGACGTTGTCATCACCGCCGGTCCAGTTATCCGTCTCGGTCTCGCGGTAGTCGATACCGGCAGCCATCTGGAATGGTCCCGCGCCAATACCGTCCCAGATCGCGCCCGAGAACGAAATCGAAGCATTGGTGTTGGTGCTCTTGGTGAACTCAATCAGGTCGGACCACGCATAGTCGACCGCGGCCTGCGAGACCGACTCGCCGAACAGGTTCAGCGGCGCACAGCCCAGCCGCAACGAATCGACGACTTCCTGTGCCTGATCACCGTACTGCTCACCAAAGTAGGCTTCCCAGGCAGCGCGATTGTCATCACCCAGCTGGCCTTGTGCGTTGACTCGGCACACCGCACTACCGGTGTCATCAATCACCGAATCCAGCGCCATCTGGTAGCGACGGTTAGTACGATTGTTGAGCTGCGCCTGATAGCGGTCGGTCTGACCCCAGCTCACGGACGCGTCATACATCCAGTTACGTCCGCCGAACAACCCACCGCTGACACTGACCACGCCCCGCAGGGTGTCGGTTTCGGACTCAGAGAAGCCTTCTACCAGACCGGTCCAGTCCTTGCGCAGCGTCACGCCACGCGTCGTTTCGCCAAACGTGCTGCCGAAGAAGTCGAAGGACGCCAGGTATTCGTAGTGGCTGCCACTGCACTGGCTGTCTGAGCCACGATCCAGCAGCGCCTGCCGCGCCTGCGCAGTCATGAACTCCGCCTGCGTGAATGCATTACCAACAGCGCCCGCGCCTTCGTTGTTCAGCAGAACGCAGTCGTTGCGCAGGAAGAACCCGGGCCGGGTCTGCGAGTTTCTCGCTTCATTGCGGCCAAACGATACTTCCGCCGTCAGCGACGTATGATCGTTGAAGCCATAGATGAAGCGCGAGTACAGATTGTTGCGCTCCGAGCCCTGACGCAGCGTATAGCCATGCGACCGGAGCTTGCCCTCACCGCCGACCACGCGACGGTTTGCGCCACCGTAGGCGTATTCGCGCCACATCGGGTCCAGGCTTTCCTGATACGGCATGATGTCCGAGCCATCAGGCGTGAACTGCAGGAAGATGCCGTTGAACGGATCGTCCGGATTCTGGTTGTCGGTGTGCAACGAGCCGTAAGGACTGCTGTGCAGATACCGTACATCCTCGAACACCGCATAACGCGGCAGGCCCATGCCCGGCATCTGCGGGTTGCCCAATGGCGGCAGGACGTCAAACTCGCGCGGATCGCTGACGGATGGCGTGTTCTGACCGCCGCCCGTGCCCATATCAACAAAGTCACGGCTGCGACCGCACCAGTCACGTGCCGTGTGACAGTTCAGTACCGGCTTGCGATCGTCATGCTCAAAGCCGATGGTGAAATGGCCACGACCGTTCATCACGCGCGTGCCATTGGCGATACTGAAGGTGTACTGCTTGCCGTCACCCGCGTCGAACTGACCGTAGTCCATACGAACACGCGTACCTTCGATTTCGCGGTTCAGCACGATGTTGACAACGCCGGCGATGGCGTCTGAGCCATAGGTTGCGCTTGCGCCGCCGGTCACCGTCTCCATACGGCCGACCAGCACGGATGGCACCATGCCCAGGTCCACCGCACCACCGTTGGTTGTACCCGGCACGCGACGACCGTCGACCAGCGTCAGGGTACGCGTCGCACCGAATGACGGATTCAGGCCGCGCAGATTGGCCAGTGTGGCGCCGACGAAGAATGACGAGTCACCACTGGTTTCCAGAGATTCGCTGGCGACGTTCGACGTCATCTCCATCAGCATGTCGGAGACGCTGAGCAGACCCAGCGCGTCGATGTCTTCAGCAGTCAGCGTGGCAACAGAGTTCGGTGAATTGAAGTCCGTACGGCGAATTCGTGTGCCGGTCACAACGATTTCGTCAGTTTCGGACGCTTCGGTATCCGTGGCCTGCTGGGCGTACACGGCCGTCTGGCCCGAACACAGCAGTACTGCTGCGATGGCCGACGACAGGGCATGCCTTCGCACGCCACGTAAGCGGTCAGATATATCCATCAGTATTTAGCCCCCAATCCCTATTTTGACGATAAGGACAAGAATTGATGATTGAACCCCCTGCACCGTTTCTGTTGCGTTTTCGCTGCACATGTAACGGAGCATTGTGCGGAAAATACATCAATTGACGGCAACGAGCAACAACAAATGTCTGTATCTCGCTACATCATGTCGATTATTCGATACAAACGTTTGCCAATCACCCGCCTCTGTGGCGCCATATCGGGACCATTGTGGATACTGCGCAACGTAACCGACAGATCCCTCCCGAGATGCCCCGAATATTCACAACACATGTTGCTGAAACGCATTGACGCAATCGTATTTTCGCTGCAACATATTTTCGCCTAGTTTCGCCGCGGCACCGTATCGCGGAATCGATAAATCAGGGGGAAACAACAATGTTGACGGGGCTTTCGCGACCCACCGGCGTGGCCGCGGGCGGCGCAACAATCGCTTGCGTGCTGCTGTTGGCAAGCGGTTGCAGCAGCAGCGGCTCGGATTCTGGCAGCGGACCGACGCCGGCACCGCCGCCATCCACACTTGACGCAGAGCTGTTGACGATCGCGGTGGATCAGTTCGGTCTGACTGGCGATCCGGCGACGCCCCGAGGCCTGTCGCAGACAGTCCCGGACGCCGATCCGCTGGTCAAGCTCGGGCAGCTGCTGTTTTTTTCCCAGACCCTCGCAGCCGGATACGACGTCTCCTGCGGCACCTGCCACCACACCGACTTCGGCGGCAGCGACGGTCTTTCCATATCGGTCGGCGTCGTGCCACGCATCGCGTCGGCGGTCGGTCCCGGCCGCGAGGTGGACCCGGAGCGGGATCTGGACCCCCGCGCGGACGGGGGACCCAACATGCATCGCAACAGCATCACAACGTTCAATGCGGCGCTGTTCGACCGTTCACTGATGCTCGACGGACGCGTCTTCTCACTTGATGACGACACCGTGACGGGCAGTCACGGACAGCTGATCCGCACACCCGAATCCGGATTGCGGCCGGACCCGGACCCGCTCACCGGCCTGCTCGAATTCACGATGAAGTCACCGCTCATCAACGACAATGAGATGCGCGGGTTCATGTATACCGAGTATCCGACCCCGGTGGAATATCGCGACCACCTCGCGCGACGTCTGCGAGGCGAGGTGGATTTCGAATTCGCGAGGGCTGACGGTCCGGACAACTGGCTGATGCGCTTTCGCGAGGCGTTCGGCATGCCAACGGCCGAACCTGATGAAGTCATCGACACGCTGAACATCCAGCGAGCACTGGCGGCCTACATCGAGTCGAAGACCTTCGTCGATACCCCCTGGCGGGAGTACCTGGAAGGCGACTCGTCGGCGCTGTCGGTCGATGCCAAGCGTGGCGCCCTGCTGTTCTTCACGCCACTGTCAGAAGGCGGCCTGGGCTGCGCCGCCTGCCACAGCGGCGACCGCTTTACCGATGAAGCCTTTCACAACGTAGGATTTCCGCAGCTCGGGCGCGGGTTCATACTTGTCGACAGGACGGACCTGGGCCGCTGGAACATATCCCGTGCCGACGAAGACATGCACGCGTTCCGCACGCCAAGCCTGCTCAACGTGGCTGAAACCGCACCTTACGGCCATGCCGGCAGTTTCGCCGATCTGGAAGACCTGCTGCTCTACCATGCCAATCCGCGTGGCGCAGTAAACATGTACGACTTCGAACTCAACCACCTGGAGCAGTTCTGGCGCAGCGGCGTCACCTTCGACCACGCAGAGCCACACACCCGCGCGGCGATCGAGTCACCGACCTTTGCCGCGGCCGAGCAGCTGTTGCCGCAGCGGAACCTGCGCTTTGGCGAAATCCAGGAACTGATCGCCTTTCTGACCTCACTGACCGACCGCTGCGTCGCAGACCACGAGTGCATCAGCCAGTGGGCGCCTGGCGAAGACGATGACCCGGACGGCCACACGCTGATCAGGGATGCTTCACTGGCGTTCCCGCCCGAGGTCGACGCAACGTCGCCCGCAGACTATCCGCCCTTTGTCACCATGAATTTCCCGCCGGTCTCCGAGCGCCACACGTTCGCGGATGTGCTGAACTGCGACAACGGGCTGCTGACTGCCGCCAACACCGGCCAGCCCGGCTTCGTTCGTCGCGATCAATCTGAATCCTTCGGGCTCAACGACAGCCACCGATTCCGGCCTCAGACCTGGTTCAGCCAGATACACATCGAGGTCGCGATGATCGGCGGTGGCGTATCGGCGGCGTATCTGGACGACGACTGCTGGCCGGACCTGATCTATGCCAGCGGCGTTACGGCCGGCATGCGCTTCTACCGGAACGTCTTCGGTTCGCGGTTCGAGACGGCGAACATGATGTCGGGCCTGTCGGAGCCGGAATTCACCGGCGCAGCAATCGCGGATCTCAATGGCAACTATCGCCGCGAACTGATCTTCGGCAACGTCAAGTCCAGCTCCGTGCCCATCCTGGCCATGGACGACGCCGGCAACTATTCGCCGGCGGCGATGCTGCCGATGGTGCGGCCAACATACGGCGTCTCGTTCGCGCCACTGGATGCGTCAGGCTACCCGTACCTCTATCTGGCGCACTGGGCGCCCAGCTTCGGCACGGAAGGCACATCGCCGGCGCTGTGGCGGAACGACGGAACGGACCTGACACCGTCGGACAATCAGGCGCAGACTTCGTCCGCATACCTCGATCAGCGCTTCAACTTCACGCCGAAGTTTGCCGACTTCACCGGCAACGGTCTGACCGACCTCGTGCTTGCCTCGGATTTTCGTACCAGCGCCACGCTGCGCAACGTCGGTGACGGTGCCGGGGGACCACTGTTCGTCAACGACACCGTCCGCAACGTCATCACCGATGAAAACGGCATGGGCAGCGCGCTGCTGGACATCAACAATGACGGCAACCTGGAGTGGTTCGTCACATCCATTCGCGACACGACCGGCAACCTCAATCCGGAAACCGGTGACCCCGTCGGCAACTGGGGCACCACCGGCAATCGCCTGTATCGCAATGTCAGCACGTCCGATCGGATCATGTTCGAAGACATTACCGAACAGGCCGGTGTCGGGGACGGCTACTGGGGCTGGGGTGCGTGTGCCGCGGACTTCAACAACAACGGCTTCATCGACCTGTTTCACGTCAACGGCTTCGGTTACATACCGGACAATGTGGTCCTCGGGCCGGCAGCCGAACTTGCCCAGTCATCCTATGCGGGACTGACCGCGAACGTGTTCCAGAACAGGCCCCCGCGGCTTTTCATCAACAATGGCGATGGCACGTTCACCGATCAGGCGTCGGCGTGGCAGATCGACGTACCCTCGGAAGGGCGCGGCGTGGTCTGCTTCGATTACGACCGCGACGGTGACATCGACATCGTCGTGTTCGATCACTCCACGGGACTGCAGTTCTTCGAGAACCAGACCGGCAGTGGTCCGGGGAGCCGTTTCATCAACATACGCCTGGTGGGCGCTGCACCGAACACCGACGCCATCGGCGCGCGGGTATACGCCACCGCGAATGTCGGCAACGGCCATGGACAACAGACGCAGATGCGCCTCAGCGAGGCCAACAGCAATTTCAACAGCCAGAACCTGCCGGACATCCACTTCGGGCTGGGCGAGGCCGAGGTGATCGACGAGCTGCGTGTCGTCTGGCCGAACGGCGACGAACTGGTCTGCGAGGGCGTGGCGGCCAACGACTTCATCGTGCTCGATCAGCGCGACGGCATCGCGGCCTGTCCGGCTGGATAAGGTCTGTGGGCCCTGCTCCGGGCGCTTGTCCGGGCCGCCTTATCCGGTCCGGGCCAGCGCCTCGACCACGTCCTTGAGCTTCTGCGCATGCGAATGGGCCATGACGAGCACGGCGTCTTCGGTTTCGACGACGACCTGCTCGTCCAGGCCCAGGGTGACGACCAGCCGACCGCTGGAGAGCACGTAGCTGTCGCGACAGCCTTCGGCGATCACATTGCCGCGCAGCACGTTGCCGTCACCGTCCTTGTCCAGCACTTCGTGCAGCGCAGGCCAGGATCCGATGTCGCTCCAGCCGGCGTCCAGCGGCACAACCGCGGCGCCCGACGTCTTTTCCATCACGGCGTAGTCGATGGAGTCGGAAGGCGACTCCATGAAGGCCGGACCCAGTCGCAGAAAGTCGCTGTCGGATTCGGCGCCGTCCACGGCTTTGGCGCAGGCGCTGACCATCGCCGGCGCATGCCGGGTCAGCTCGTCGAGATACGCTCGCGCCGATAGCAGGAACATGCCGCTGTTCCACAGATACGCTCCGGACAGCAGGTACTGCTTTGCGGTGGTCAGGTCGGGCTTTTCGACAAAGCGGTCCAGCAGGTGCCAGCCGCCGGCCTGTTCCGCTCCGCGCTGAATGTAGCCGTAGCCGGTTTCCGGGCGCGTCGGCACCACCCCGAACGTCACCAGACGACCCGCCAGTGCCGCTTCAACGGCGGCGGAGACCGCGGTCGCGAACGCGGCGGTGTTCAGGATCACATGGTCGGCCGGCATCACCAGCAGCAGCGCATCTTCACCACCGCGTTCGCGCAACGCCATCATGGCCGCCACCGCAACCGCCGGCGCGGTGTTGCGCCCCACCGGCTCAAGCACGACACGCCCGCCCGCCACACCGAGCTCCCTGAGCTGCTCGGCCACCAGGAATCGATGCGACTCGTTGCAGATCACCATGGGCGGCGCCGCTGCCAGCAGCGTCGCGCCCTGCGAGCCACCTGCATCATCTTGCAGGCTTTCGGCATCGCCGCGCCGCGCAAGCGACTGGATTCGCAGCACCGTGTCCTGCAGCAACGTGCGATGCGACACCAGCGCCAGCAGTTGTTTGGGCGTCAGCGAACGGGACAGCGGCCACAGTCGCGTGCCCGAGCCGCCGGACAGAATGACCGGCACGATTGAATGCGTCACAGACTACTCCCGGGTGAGCCCGTACGTTAACTCCGGTTGCGCGCTCATTGCTCGCGTGATCACCGGTCGCGATCCGGCTCCAGGCGGATGACCGAACCGTCGGTATGGTCCAGCGCGATGTAGACGAACCCATCCGGGCCCTGACGCACGTCGCGGATACGATACGGATCGCCGAACAGTATCGGTAACCGATCCGTCACGATGCGCTCATCATTGATCAGGACCCTGGCCAGCTGGCGGTAGTGGGTGGACATGCCGCCCGCGAACAGATCGCCGCGCCAGTTGGGGAATGCGTCGCCGGTGTAGAACATGAGTCCCGACGTGCCGATGGAGGGCGTCCAGAAAGCCGCCGGTTCCTCCATGCCGTCACGCTGACGTTCGTTGTGAATTTCGGTGCCGGCGCCATAGTTCACGCCGTAGCCGACCACCGGCCAGCCGTAGTTGCGGCCCGGTAGAATCAGGTTGAGTTCATCGCCACCCTGCGGTCCGTGCTCGGTGGACCACAGGTCCCCGGTTTCCGGATGAAACGCCAGTCCCTGCTGATTGCGGTGACCGTAGCTGTAGATCTCCGGCAGCACGCCCGCCCGCCCGACGAAGGGATTGTCATCGGGCACGCTGCCATCGTCGCGCAGGCGTACGATGGTGCCGATGTGGTTGGACCTGTCCTGCGCTTCGTGGCCTTCCAGGTCGTCCGTGAACTGCCCCGTCGTATAGCCGGCAACGCGATCGCCAACGGTGAGATACAGATAACCGTCGCGATCGAATACCATCTTGCCGCCGAAGTGACCGGATGTATTGCTCCAGGCCTGTGCAACGAAGATTTCCTCCACATCGACGAGCCGGTCATTGACGAATCGTCCGCGGCTGATCGCCGTGGTGCCCTGCGACGGATCGTCGCCGGACTTCGCATAGCTCAGGTAAAGCAACTGATTGGACTCGAAGTCCGGATGTGGCAGCACTTCGTGGAGTCCACCCTGACCGGTCGATCGCACCGCCGGCACACCGGGCACCGGGTCGGCAAGCAGGCGCCCGTCACGAACGATGCGCAGACTGCCACGGCGTTCCGTGACCAGCATGTCGCCATTGGGCAGAAACGCGATACTCCATGGATTGCGCAGTCCATCGGCCACGGTAGCCACGCGGAAGTTTTCAGCGGGCGGGCCGGGTGGCTGGGCGAACGCCGGGATCCAGAACACCATCGCAGCTGCAGCAGTCGCCATCGTCGCGGCGCGTGAACGCATCCGGTGTGCGCTCAGGCGGTGTGCGCTCAGCCAGTGTACGCTCCGTGATAGCAGGTGCCTGTTCTTCATTGCCGTTCCCCGATGTGCAATCTGACGGCGCATCATAACCTGAACCTCGCACACGGAAATAAAACGGCCGCGACACCCCAAAAGGTGCCGCGGCCGCGGGGGGTGGACAGGATTATCCTGTCCCGATTGCCCGTGCCGGCCGATTACCGGCGGGTGATGACTGAAGTCTGTTGATGCGATCGCCTACCGACTCGCGGCCGCGGCCTACCGACTCACCGCCGCGGAGGCTTCACGACTCCACGTCGTTTCAGCAAAGTAGTTGGTGATCCCGTCCGGGTCGCTCACCCACACGGTGCGCAGCGCCGCATTGCGATCGGCGGTGAGCGGCTGATCGATGCGAATGGCATTGGCCTTTGCCAGCTCGTCGACGCGGTCGACATCGGACACAACATACTGAATGCCACCACTGCCGTTATCGGCCGGCAGGTCGCTGCCGAAACTGCGCAGCGTGATGATCGTGCTGCCGTGGCGGAACGAGTACTTCGTCGTATCGAAGATGGGATCGCGTGCCGGTGCCAGCTCTTCCAGCCCCACAAACCCGCGGTAGAACGCGCGGCTCTCTTCGATATCCGCCACCGTGAGGCCCACCTCGATCTGCTCGTAAACCTCGGCCGCGGCGCCGGGCACCACGACCAGCTCAACCGCCTGACCATCCGGATCGCGCGTCAGCGCAACGCGGTGGTTCGTACCCGGCAGCGTCTGGAATTCCGGCACGGGATAGCCATGCGCTGCAAATCGGGCCGCCAGTTCGGCCTCGTCGGGGAAGAAGAAGCTCACCATGCGCAGGCCGGTGGCATCGCGCACGCCGCCGGGATGGTACTGCCGATTCTGCACGCGGCGCGTGAGCTTGAACTCCGAGCCGCCGGCCTGGAACCGCGCCACCGCGCCATAGGTTTCCAGCTGCTCGAAGCCGAGCACCGGGCCGTAGAACTCGAACATCTCATCGGCTTCCACGGCATGACGTCGGAACACGTTCATCGATGGCTGGAACAGCACCGGTGACACGGTGGCCTCGAGGTCCGTGTCGGCAGCCGTCAATGGCGCGGCGAGGCCGAAGCAGGCAGCGGCGACGACGGCAGTGGCGATGGCCCTGCCGGAAAACGCCACCCTGCCGGCGGACAATGTGCGAATACTCATGATCACCCTCTCCTCTTGATTCTGAATTCCGGCCTGCGATGCCGGTCTGTCCCGGGATCTATGCCGGCCGCATCTGTGCCGGCCGCATCTGTGCCGGCAGCTTCACTCCGACAGACCGAAAACCGACACCGTATTACCCGCGATCACCGCCACGCGCTGACGGCCGTCGGGCCCGAGATAGCTCATCGGATTGGCGTTCGCATTGGCGGCCACTTCCGTCTCCCACAACAGCTCACCGCTGGCGGACGAGAACGCGCGAAAGCGACTGTCGTTGGTGGCGCCCACGAACACCAGCCCGCCCGCCGTGACGGTGGGGCCGGCGCTGCCGGCGTTGCCCACCAGTTGCTTGCCCTCGGGAAGCAGCTCGTTGACGCCCAGCGTCGATGCCCAGACGATTTCGCCACGCACCGGATCCACGGCCACCAGCCGTGCCCACGGCGGGCGGTAGCAGGGCAGCGACGGCCCCACCGGCCGACCGGACTCGTCGTAGCCGTTGACCGGCGCGCTGAACGAGGCGTACGGACCCGGCCCGGAAATGCTGCCGCGATCATAGGGCTGCGGCGAACTCTCGGTGCCGCGGCCGTAGTTGCCGCCCGGCACGCGGTCTTCCACCCAGCCGGCCAGCGACGTGTGGTTGGCGTTCACATACAGATAACCGGTGTTCTGGTCGACGGCGATGCCACCCCAGTTCACGCCGCCGGTACCGCCAGGCAGCTGCACGGTGGAGCGCGGCGAATCATCGGGTGCCTGATAGAGAAACGCCGTGAAAGGACCGGCGTTGTAGAACCCGCCGCTGCGTTCCATCAGCTCGCGACAGGCCGCGACGTGAATCTCGCTGGTGTCCTGCGGCGTGACGAGGTCTTTTTCGACGTCGAAGGCCACGCGCGACAACGGCCCGGGCCGCACCGGGAACGGCTGCGTCGGCGAATACCATTCGCCCGGCACGTCGCCAATCGGAATCGGGCGATCTTCCACCTCGATCAGCGGCTCGCCGGTTTCCCGGTCGAGCACGAACAGATAGCTGGTCTTGCCCACATGCGCAAACGCCGGCCGTACTTCGCCATCGGGCATCACGAAGTCGAACAGCGCGCCCACGGAGCCCATGTCCACGTCCCAGATGTCGTGACGGATGATCTGGTAATGCCAGATCTTCTCGCCCGTGAGCGCATCCACCGCAACGATGGAACCGCCATAGACATTGTCGCCCGGTCGATCGCCACCGTAGTAATTCGGCGAGGGACTGGAGATGGACATGTACGCAATGCCGCGCTCGTCATCCACCGTGGCCGAGAAGGCCCACATGTTGGTGCCCGAACGCTGCTCCCAGCCGTCGCCCCAGGTGTGGTTGTAGTCCTCACCCGGCTGCGCCACCGTGTTGAACTCCCACAGCTTCTCGCCGGTGCGCACATCAAAGGCGCGTGAGTTGCCGGACGGCCCCTGCGGCATCTCGCCCACCGCGGCGCCGATGATGGCGGCATGACGGTAGAACGCCGGCACGCCGCCGTACGGCACGCCAACGTTCACGGCGCCGTCACGCCCGAAGCCTTCCGCCGGCTCTCCGCTGGCGGCATCCAGCGCCACAAGTCGTGCGCCGCTGGTGAACACGATGCGTGGCGCGTGTTCGTCGTCGCCGGGCCAGTAGGCCACGCCGCGGGTGGACGCGCGCGCGCCCGGCCCCGGACCACCGGACGACAGCCGATGCACCCAGATCTCGTCGCCGGAGCTGCCGTCGAGCGCGACGACCGTGTCGCCGGCCGGCAGGTACATGACACCATCCACCACCACCGGCACCGCCGTCGACGCGCCGTTGAGGCTGTACGTCCACTGTGATGTGAGTGCGGCGACATTGCCGGTGCTGATCTGCGTCAGCGGCGAGAAGCGGGTGGCGGCGGCATCGCGATTGATCGTCAGCCAGTCACCGTCCGCGATGCGATCAGCCGTGCGTGCGGCGGAACCGCGAGGATTGTCGACCGGGGCGGGATTGCCGGCACCGGTTTGTGCAGCAGCCCCCGACCCCACCATTGCAAGTGCGCAGACTGTAGCCGCGCTTCTGATTAGTGCTACCATATTGCACACTGTATTCAATTAACGCGGCGTTCACAATACGCAAAGCGCCTATGAGGGACAAGGAATGAAAGCGAGATGGCAGGGACCGGGAATTGGCGTACTGACCGTGCTGGCGGGCAGCGTCATGGCCCAAACAGCCGGTGACAGCACCCGCAATGACGCAATACCTGAGCGCCTGCGCAATTTCGTGCCGGTCACCGACGAAATGCTGCGCAACCCCGACCCCGCCGACTGGCTGCTGTACAGCCGCACCTACGACGCCCAGCGCTACAGCCCGCTGGACCAGATCAACCGCGACAACGTCGGCAGTCTGGAACTCGCCTGGACGCACGATCTGCCGATGGGCGTGATCGAGGTGATCCCGCTGGTCTACAACGGCGTGATGTACCTGGCCACACCCGGCGGCCGCGGCAACACCAGCGGCATGCGCGCGCTGGACGCCACCACCGGCGAACTGCTGTGGGAGTACCAGCCCGAGGGCAACATTTCCGCGCGCCTGAAATCCATTGCCATCTATCAGGACATGGTCTTCTATACGATCCCCGGTCCCGCTGGCGAGGACGCCCCGGTGATCGCACTGGACGCCGTCACCGGCGAGGTGCGCTGGGAAACACCGGTGAGCCCCGAGAACCCCACCGCCGGCGTCATCGTCATCGACGGCAAGGTGATCTCCGGACGCACCTGCAATCTCGGCCGTGAACACTGCGCTGTCGTCGCCCACGATGCGCGCACCGGCGAGGAAGTGTGGCGCTTCTATCCCACGGCCGGCAGCGGCGAGCCCGGCGGCGACACCTGGGGCGACATTCCGGACACCGACCGCCGCGCTTCGTCCTGGGGCCTGCCCGGCACCTACGACCCCGAGCGACACCTGATCTACTGGAGCATCGCCAACCCGATGCCCAATGCCCGCGCCGATCGTCACGGCGGCGACCACGACGCCATTCCCCGCCACGCACCGTCGGAGCTGTACAGCAACTCCACCGTGGCCCTGAATCCGGATACCGGCGAGGTGGTCTGGTACTACCAGCACCTGCCAGGCGATGACTGGGACATGGACATGAACCATGAGCGGACGCTGGCCCGCCTGCCCATCGAACCGGATCCCGAACATGTGCGCTGGATCAATCCCGACATCCCGCACGGCGAAGAGCGCGACGTGGTGATCACGGTGGGCGAAGGCGGCGGCCTCTGGGTGAACGATGCCGGCACCGGTCAGTTCATCTGGGCCACCGAGTTTCCGTTCGCCACCGACCACTTCGTTCTCGAAGACATCGACGTGCGCACCGGCGTCGCCCACATCAACTGGGACCTCGTGCTGAAGGAACCCGGCGCGCGCAGCCTCGTCTGCTTCTGGAACACACGCAGCTACTGGCCCACCGCCTACCACCCCGGCCTGCATTCAATCTATACGCCGTACGTGGACCACTGCCTCGATATGACGCGGTCGGTGCCCGACGGCCCCGGCGAGCGACGCGGCGGCGCGCTGCGTCCCGGCGCCGACCAGGCGAAGTTCGCCGGCTTTGCGCGCATCGACATGCGCACCGGTGAAATCCATCGGCTGTTCGAAGGCCGCGCGGCCTCCAATGGCGCGGTGCTGGCCACCGGCGGCGACCTCGTGTTCCTCGGCGACATCATGCAGGTGCTGCGCGCATTCGATGCCGAGAGCGGCGAAATCCTGTGGGAGTCCGAACCGCTGGGCGCCACCGTGCAGACCAGCACGATCACCTACGCGGTCGATGGCCGACAGTACATCGCCATCGTCAACGGCGAGAACGTGTTCGGACCACGGAGCCTGGCGAATTCCGGCGGGCTCACGGCACGACCAACGACCGGTCAGGCGGTGAACGTGTTCGCGCTGCCCGAGTGAGGATCAACCCGGCGTAGCCGGCGGGCTGGTTCTGTACCGGAAGCGCCACGGCCACGCAGCGTTTGGGGTCGTGGCGTTCCGGGGGCCGGAACGGCGGTAGCCGGCGTCGGCTTCATTTTCTCCGACACGACGCCCGATCTCGGCCATCCGCGAGCCAAGCCCGGCCTGCCGCTGAGACCTCACCGCCAACGCCAGAATCTCACGCACCTCCGCCTCCGTGCTGCGTCCATGCTGAACAGCACGAAGCCGCAGGGCGCGATGTACTTCGTCGGGCACTTTGCGGATGGTCAGAACTGCCATGGTCATCCCTGAAATGTCTGCTGCCAATGACAGCAATTCTAATGCAACGCTGTCACCTTGCAGGCGCACAGCCCACCAATCAAGGCCCTGACTGAGCATCTGGCGGTATTTCCGATCGCATCGACACCAAATTTACGGTGAATTGGGCGTCGACGTATACAAGATGGCATTCCTTCGGCGGCTGCACGCCGGGGAGACAATTGGGCAGGGAGGATCGGTCGATAGGGGAATCAGTCGCCGACGAACCCGCGGCGTTTGCCCAGAAGCCAGTCGGGCCGGCGAACGAGCTGGTAGTAGAGCGCACCGCAGCCGAACCAGCCCAGCATCATCACGGTGTCTGACACCGCGTACACGTGCCCCATGACACCGATGGAGGCCAGCAGAGCGGACAGCGCAAGCATGAATACCAGCGTGGCCCGGCGCGACAGGCCGTATTCCTGGAGCGAGTGATGCAGATGCTCGTGGTCCGGCTCGAACGGCGAGCGGCCCTCCGCCAGGCGTCGGACGATGGCCGAGAACAGATCGTAGACCGGGACCGCGATCAACCAAAGACCGACCACGGGCGCAACAGCGATACCGACCGTTTCAATGTTGCAGAGCGCAACACCCAACGCCGCGATCGCCAGCCCCAGCGACGTGCTGCCGGCATCGCCCATGAACACCCGCACGCCACGATTGAAAGTGAACGGCAGGTTGAACAGCAGGAACCCGGATACCACCATCATCAGCAATACGACCAGCGGGAATAGGCTCGTCTGGTACGTAATGGCCGCACCGCCGGCCAGCGCCACCAGCGACAGTCCGCCAGCAAGCCCGTCCAGACCGTCTACCATGTTGTAGGCGTTGACCACGGTGATGATGAACAGAACGGTGAAGATCGCCGCCACGGGACCGAGCGGCAGGTCGAAAAACAGTGGCGTGCCCAGGTGCGCGATCACCATACCGGAGCCGAATACAACGATCATGGCTGCGCAGGTCTGCGCTACCAGACGCACGCTGGGCGATAGCTCATAGCGATCATCGATCGTGCCCACGGCCACAAGCAGGTAAATGCCCAGCAACACCGGATGCCAGAACTCCGGCGTGACCGTGAGGCTGGAACCAAAGCCCAGCCCGATCGACATTGCCAGGCCACCGATCAGTGGAATGTGCCCGGTGTGGCGCTTGCGGCCTCCGGGAGAGTCGACCAGACCCACTTCAGCGGCGACAGGCCGCAGCACGAACAGAAAAACGACGGTGACGACCAGTGCCAACAGTGCCGCAACGACCGTCATGCAAGACTCCGATACAATTCAATCTCCCGCTAACGCGCCAAGCGCGCTGCGCAACCCCAACGCTGGCCGCCCAAGTCCCCACTGCGGCCCGACCAATCCAATCCGGTCGCGATATTCAAACAGAGTCCCCGGCGAAGAAGTGTCAGGTAGCCGACACAATCGGCCAATCGCCCCGGCTATTACCTCTCGAAGACCACCACAAACGGTTGTTCCCAAAAAGGTCAAGCCTAACCCTAAGCAGACTCCCGGAAAGCGTGCAAACGTCGCAAAATTGATACACGCCTACGACACAGAAAAGGTCGCGCACTTTATAAGTGATGGCGCAACATAATGCAAGGTATGGCCGGATGTGGCGGGGCAATGGCAACCAGACGTCTGTCACGGTCCGTCTCCGCATCACGCACGCTCAAAGGCCATCCTTCATAACTCAAGCTCGACCCACCAGATCAATCCCGTGGAAGCGACGATCTACAACTCCGCTGCACTACCGGTCAATTTCCAGGCGCCTGGCATTTGCACAAGCTACAAAGCGCCGACGGTTCGTCGGCCAATATGCTGCCTCAGTCTCTGCAACAGCGGTACAATGCGCAGCCGTACTTTCATGGATCATTTGACCCATTGACGATGAAACGCCCATTGATTCTGCTCGAACTGAACGAGATCAATTTCGAGTTCATACGCCGATATGCCGATCGGGGCCTACTCCCGTCGTTCAGCGAGCTGTTCGACAGGCACGGCTATATTGAGACCACCTCAGAGCAGCGCTATGAGGAAGTCGAGCCATGGATTCAATGGGTAACCGCGCATACAGGCTTGTCGTTGCGCGAGCACGGTGTATTTCGCCTGGGCGATATCACGAAAACAGATATTCCGCAGATCTGGGAGCAGCTCGAAGAAGAGCTCGGAGCACGGGTTGGCGCGGTATCGCCAATGAATGCTGCGAATCGTTTAAAGCGGCCCGCGTTCTTCGTGCCAGACCCCTGGACCAGGACTTCAACAAGCGGCTCATGGCTGCTGAAAAGACTTTCGTTCGCGATTTCCAAAGCGGTTAACGACAACGCGCAGGCGCGACTTGGACTTCGTTCCGGATTGGCATTGATTGCTGGCTGGCTGGCCTACGCCGCGCCTTCCCTATGGTCGCGGTACGTACATCTGGCCGCCACGGCCAGGAAGGCACCATGGCGGCGCGCGATTTTCCTCGACATGCTGCTTTCCGACGTCTTTCTCAAGGAATGGCGAAGAACCACGCCAGAGTTTTCATCGCTGTTCCTGAATGCTGGTGCGCACATACAGCATCACTACATGTTCTCTTCCGCATGCTATGACGGCCCTCATCGGAATCCCGACTGGTATATCGACGAAGGCCAGGATCCACTGCTGGAGATCTACGCGTCCTATGACAGACTGTTGCGTCGCACGCTTCGACTCCCCGGCAACCCTCGGCTGCTGATAGCGACGGGCCTGCATCAGGACCCGCACGACGATCTCACCTATTACTGGCGGCTACGCGACCATGCGGCGTTCCTGCGCGAAGCGGGTCTCGATTTCGAATCTGTCACTCCATTGATGTCGCGGGATTTCACGATCACGTGCAAAACCGGCGAACATGCAGCTGCAGTGGAGCGGGCACTGCTCGAAGCACGAATCAATGAATCAGAACCGGCTTTCTCGGTGGACAATCGTGGTGCCGACCTATTCGTGATGCTCGAGTACCCGCACGATATACCCGTCGGCACGCCTTTGCTGATCAACGGCAATACGTTTGCAAATTTCCGCGAGGAGGTGTCGTTCGTCGCAATCAAGAACGGCAAACACAACGGCGTTGGTTATCTGATCGACACGGGATCGAATGCGGCGGGAAGCGTCGAAAAAATTGCACTGAAGACATTGCCAGATCGCATCCGTGATGCAATCGCCACGTAAAGTATTGCAGGCCGCCTTCGGGACTCAAACTTTTTCCTCGCCCCCAGCACCCACAGCGAAAGCCAAGGCCGCGACGGGTACTAGCGCGATCAGCGCAGCCAGCGGCGACCACTGTGGGTGCACGACCACCAGCCACGCCCACGGAAATAGCCAGATCACGTTCACGGTAGCGATTCCCGCCGTGATCCACGAGTGGCTACGCCACCTGTGATACAGCTGCTGGTAGGCGTGAGAACGATGGGCCACAAAGATAGGCGCCCGGCGAACCAGCCGCCTGATCAATGTCAGAGTCGCATCGAGGAAAAACACTGCTCCCAGTATGAGCCACGTGTGTATCGCGGTGTCGCGCTGTTGTGTATCAATGATGATTAGTACCGCTACGACATACCCCAAGTAGTAACTCCCAGCGTCGCCCAAAAAGATCCGCGCCGGATGCCAATTCCACACCAGAAACCCGGCGCATGCCGACCCGACGACCAAGGCCACTGGGGCCGCCCCGACGGGCGAACCGGAGATCGAAATAAGAAACGCCGCACTCAATGCCATGAAAGCCGTTTGCGAAGCAGCCAGCCCGTCGAGCCCGTCCATGAAGTTGAAGACGTTGATAGTCCATGTGACACCCAGAGTCACCGCAATGTAGGCAATACTCTTCAATGCAAACGAATCCGCGATGACTGGTAGAATCAGCGAGCCATTGAGCTGAGCCACGGCCCAAAAGGCAACGCCGAACTGTACAACCAGACGTGTGGCGACGGAAAGGCCGAAGCAATCGTCCAAATAACCAAGCGCAGATACGACCAACCCGCCAAGTAGCGCAAACAGCACCGTCGTGTTCAGACTGCCGCTGTACCACAGCATAAGAAACCAACAGCTCGCAACAAGGGCAATGGCCACACCACCTCCCGTAGGGGTTGCAATTCGATGTGAGCTCCGCGCCTTGGGCATGTCGAGTACGCCACGGCTCAACGCGAACTTTCGCACCATTCCCGTAACGATTACGACGGCAAGAAACGCGCTCACCGCGAGCCAAGCACTCACTGACCACTCCGTCCAAGAAAGTCCATGGCTGTAAGCGCGAGCCCCTCATCTACCGTTATTCTCGGTCTCCACCCGAGCCGTTCCCGTGTCTTCGAGACATCCAGTTGAAACGACCGGGTCAGCCTACGTACGACATCGCGCCTTCGGACTAATCCTGCGCCCGCATCGAGCAGCCACGGGGGTACGCCAACCAGCCGAGCCGGCCTCCCTAGTGCCGCGCCGATCCGCTTCACTAGTTGAACCGTCGACAGGTCTTCATAGTCGCTGACCATGAAGGTGTGATTCGCTGCATTCGGATGTCTAACACACACTTCAATGAAATCTATGAGATTTGGTAGCGCTAGATAGCTACGCCGATTTCTTACCAACGACGCGACAGGCAGCGGCATCCCGTGATAGACGTAGCTCATCAACCGGCGAAAGTTGGCCTTGACTCCAGGGCCGTAAACCAACGGAGGCCGAATAATCACAACCTCCATACCAGTATGTCGCGCAATCTGCAGCAGCCGAGCTTCCGTTTCAGCCTTGCATCGTCCGTACGGACACACCGGCTGCGGCGCATCTTCCGGGCTAAAGGGTTCACCCTCCGGACTCTCGCTTCCGTTTACCTTCGCCGAACTGAGAAACAGAAATCGCCGAACTCCTGCTTGAGCGGCCTGGCGCGCCAATGTCAGGGTACCCTCAATGTCGGTGGCGCGGCACTCTTCGTGAGGACTTGCCCCCGGATCACTCATGTCGTGCACCCGAGCAGCTGTATGCACTACCACTCGAACGCCGCAGACGGCCTGCTGCCAGCTTGTATCTCGACTCAGCGCGTATACACGGATTATTCCGTGAGAGGCATCTCCTGGTATAGCTCTTCCGCGTGCCGTTCCGCGCACCGATTCACCGAAGCTGCGGCGCAATTCGCGTAGCAGGGCAGACCCGATAAAGCCCGTAGCGCCCGTAACGAGAATCACTCTACCTCCCGGGAGTACTCAACGTGTCATTCGCTGATCGTGGTGCTAAAGCTGCTAGCAATTGCTGAGCGGCGATGCGCGGCACAAACATCCGATCGCTCAGCAGGCGAGCGCGGGCACTCATCTGCTCCCGTTCGCTGGGCAAGTCCGCCAATCGTTCAGCCAAGGCGCTCAGCTCGGCGCTGGACTGTCCGACGAAGGCCAGACCTACACTCTCGGTCTCGATGAGGTCCTTCAGATCGACACCAGGATTCACCCTGGCCAGGACTGGCAAACCGGCCTGCATGTAGCTCAAGAACTTTCCTGGTACGTTGTGCGTACGATGGCGCGGATCGAGCGAAACGAGTCCAACATGGCATTGCGCAAGCAGCCCCGGAATCTCCTCCGGTTCGACCTCGTCGTGCAATAACACATTCTGAAGTGCCCTCTCGCGAATCTGCCTTTTCAGACTAGGAAGCTCCGACCCTCGGCCTACGAAAAGAAAGCCGACATCTTCTCGCCGCGACATTGACTGGGCGACGTCAAGAAATATATCAAGCGCCTGAGCCACACCCATGTTTCCGATGTAGACAAAAATTGTTCGTCCCGCCAGCGATGTTTCGGAGAGTTCGATACTGCAACCGATGTCTTTCGCCGGCGCAAGCCAATTGTGCAGTACTTCTATCTTTCTTCGTCCGTGCCCCCTCCAGTGCTCCAGGAACGCAGCATTGGATGGCGACTGAACGCCTATCGTATCGGCCACTGCATACTGCAATGCGGCCACGACCTTGAAAAAGTAGTACGCAGGGCCCTTTCGCATCAGAGACAAATCAACCGCCCATTCTGGAAATATGTCCCTAAGTATCAGATACGTAGGGCACCCATGGCGCCGCCGCATCGCCCAGACCAAGGGGCCGAAAAAAATCGTGGGCGAGTACCATATTACTGCGTCCCAGCGAACCTTTCGCAGCGGGCTCTGCCGCAATCCCCAATACATCGACAAGGGCAACACTGCTTCTCCCAATGCTCTTCTGATGTTGCCGCCCACGTGAATCGCGGGTGTCGGTGCGCGGAAGACCTGTACGCCACCACTTGCCTCCATCTTCCAGCCCCCGCTCGCCCCAAACGCCGGCGCGATCACTGTTGGCTCGTGCCCCAGTTCCGCCAACTTGCGCGCGAGGTCGCGCATCTGCACTGCTGCAGACGTCCTAAGCGGAGGATAATTGTATGTGAGTAGTGCTATCCGCACTTCACACTCGCTGACCGGCACAGACGCCCATTTCAGAAGTAATTCGTGATCTGCGATCGAATAACATTGACCACGACGTTGCTTGGCGAAAAGTCTTCCTCGAAATCGTAGCGTGCGCTCCACGGCTGGGTCACCGACGTTACGATCGACTCCACGATATTCTCGGGATCCATTCCAGAGACGATATTGCCGCCACTCTCGACCGTTTCCATCCTCTCCGTCGCCATACGCAGACTGACGGTCGGCACCTTGTAGAATAGCCCTTCTTCGGCAGCCGTTCCGGAGTCCGACAGAACACAATACGCGTCCCGAAATAGCCGATTGAAGTCATAGAATCCGAGCGGCGCGATGATCCGAATCCTCGCCGGCAATTCTACCGACCCAAGTTTGCTCGCGGTCCTAGGGTGCATCGGAAAAACGACTTCCATGTCGAAACGCGCAGAAAGCTTTGCAAGCGCTTGGAATATCGAGACAAGGTATAACTGATTGTCTACATTCTCGCTTCTATGTGCGGTTACGAGTATGTATCGCTTCTGGGTGACCCCAAGATGCTCAAGAACCTCGCTAGCCTGAATGCTCGATTCGAAATGCCGCATGACCTCGAAAGTCGGATTTCCGGACACGAAGATCTTGGACGGGTGAATATTCTCTCTAATAAGATTCTCGCGATGGTACTGGTTAAATGGCAGCAAAACACTGCTCATATGATCGATCAGAATGCGGTTCCTTTGTTCCGGCATACGACGATCCCACGCGCGAAGACCGGCCTCCATATGAAAGATTTTAATGCCTCGGTGAGCCGCAGGCATCACCGAAAGTCCGCTGTAGGTATCCCCTAGTATCAACAGTGCATCCGGCTTCACCCTCTCCATCAACTCGTCCGACTTCCTGATGACGTCTGCCACCTCTAGGCCGTAGCTCGACGTATCGATGGCAAGGTCAAAGTCCGGCTTGCGCAGCTGCAAGTCCGAAAAAAAGAAATCCTTCAGTTCGGGAGTGAAGTTCTGACCGGTGTGAACCATTACGTGGTCAAAATTCAATTCGTCGAGCTTCCTAAGAGTGCTCCACATCTTGATCATTTCGGGTCGAGTCCCGAAAATCGACATCACTTTCACTGGCAACTCCGAAATACGCTGAGAAACACGCTGAAATAACTCTACGCCCGAATGATGGACCCCACGTCGGCATTGTTCACGACTTTCACCTGCGGTAGAGGCACTATCAGTCGCCCGCCTGTCGAGAGGAAGCTTTCATTTCGTCGACAGATTTCGTCAAGGAAACTCCAAGCAAACACCAATAGGCAGTCCGGGCGGTCTGGTGTATCGAGAATGCTTCGGGATCGAATCTCTAAATGCGACCCTGGTGTGAAAAAGCCGATTTTTGCCGGTGCATCATCGATCATGTAATCGATATGATCACAAGTGATCCCGCAATATTGAATCACGGTATTGGCACGGCCCGATGCACCGTAACCAGCAACATTCTTTCCGTCCTCCCGCAATTTCTCAAGCGTCTGCACCAGTTGATTTTTGTGGCTGGCCACCCTTCTCGAGAATTCGAAGAACGTTTCGTACCGATCGTAGCCTTTAGAATGCTCGATCGCTCTTAGCTCGTGAACCCTATTCGACACTGAGGTTGCGTATCTACTGTCCTTGCGGCACACATAGAACCGCAAAGAGCCTCCATGGACGGGAACATGTTTGACGTCAAACACGGACATTTCATGCCGATCGAAGTGTTCCGTAGCCGACAATAGCGAATAATAGTAGAGATGTTCATGGTAGATCATGTCGTACTGCATACCTTCGATGACGTTACCGAGGTAGTGCACTTCGAAAACGAACACCCCATCTCGCTTCAGTACCTGGCGGACTGCGCGTGTGGCCGCACGAATATCCGAAATGTGTGCGAAAACGTTATTGGCCATAACGACATCCGCCGGGCCATGCTTGGACAGTATACGAGCGGCAACGTCTTCGTCGAAGAATCCACTAATCAGTTCAAGCCTGGCATCATCAATCGTCCCTAGCACGTTCGCAGCCGGATCAACGCCGATTACTGTCTCGATCCCCATGTCAGCGAGTGGCCGCAACAAAACGCCGTCGTTACATCCAAATTCGACTACAACGCCGCCGGGCGATCGTACGAATCTCTCACAGACCTCGGCCGCGTACGACCGAAAGTGATCGCGTAGCGTCGTAATCGCTGAAGAGAAATAGAAGTAATCCGAGAACAATAGTTTCGGGTCCACCTTCTCCGCGATCTGCACACCGAAGCACGTTTCACAAAACACCACTCGCAACGGAAACTTCTGCTCGGCGGCGAAGTCATCCGGTTTCAGAAATCCGCCTGCCAGCGCTACGCTCCCCAAATCGAGCACTGTTTCAAGATTGCGTCCGCCACAGAACGAGCACTCGATTGAACGAACACCATCACATTTCACGTCGGACACGCTCATCCCTCGCCCTACCCCGCCATGCTCAGTCGACGCCCCGTGCTCCGTGCTCGCTCCCACGCAATTGATCCCGGATAAAGTCCAATTTCATCAACAACACTTTCACTTCATCCACAGTAAGCCGCGTCGTGTTGTGGGACGTGTAATCTTCTAACAATGAGATCCGCTCGGTTCCCTCTGTAAAGTACATCGCGTAGTTGAGATCCCGGTTGTCGGCCGGGATTCGAAAGTATCTCTTTTGGTCGTCCGCACGCGCCATTTCCTCTCTTGATACCAGTGACTCGTAGAGTTTTTCCCCATGCCGTGTACCTACAATGTGAACAGGGTTGTCACATGCGAATATCTGCTTCAATGCCTGTACCAGGTCGGCGATCGTGCAAGCCGGTGCTTTCTGGACAAAGATGTCGCCCTGCCGGCCATGGCTAAAGGCGTGCAAAACAAGATCTACCGAATCGTCCAATGAGAGCAGGAAACGCGTCATATTTGGGTCTGTGATCGTTAACGCTTTGCCCTGCCGCAGCTGCGATACGAACAGCGGAATTACCGATCCCCTAGATGCCATGACGTTTCCATACCGAGTGGCGCACAGCAACGTCTCGTGCTCGCTAAGTAGACGAGCCTTGGCGACCATAACTTTTTCCATTAAGGCCTTGGTTTGGCCCATCGCATTAATCGGATAGACCGCCTTGTCAGTGCTGAGGACAACGACCTTCTCAACCTTGTTCGCTATCGCGGCGGACAGTACGTTATCCGCTCCGAGTACGTTAGTACGCACCGCTTCAAGCGGGTAGAACTCGCACGAAGGCACCTGTTTCAACGCTGCGGCATGGAACACGTAGGAAACCCCCTTGAGGGCCTCGAACACGCTCTCGCGATTACGCACGTCGCCGATATAGAACTTCAGCTTTTTGTCGTTGTAAACAGTACGCATTTCTTCCTGCTTTCTTTCGTCGCGACTGAAAATTCGTATTTCACCCACGTCGGTTTTCAGGAAGCGCTTCAGCACATGACGCCCGAATGACCCTGTGCCACCGGTAATCGCTACCACCTTGTTCGCAAACATCAATTAGTTCCCGCTAGTCCGAAACGATACGAACGCATTACCCGAATCATTTCCGGCCATGCGGATGGATTGTATCCTGTCGCAGCATTGAATCGGTCAGCAATCAGCGATCGGTCCATAGCAACGCTATCATCGGGAATTATTCGTATAACTTTTCCATACTCAACCGCCACCAGCTTCAACAGGTCGAATTTCGATATCGGAGCAGCCGCTATGTGGTACAGCCCGGACAGGTCGGCCCGCGGAAGGACAAAGTCTCTGATAAGTTGAGAGAGCTCTACAGCAGGAAGCCCAGAGAATACCGCACGGGTGTAGCAGCGACACTCATCGCGCTGAGCGAGGAACCATTCCAGGAGACTCCGTCCATTTTGCGAATTCAATTCGTGACCTATCATTGACGTTCGAAGAGTGATTCCCCTTGGCTGTTGCACTTCACCGAGATACTTCGTTCGACCATAAATATCGTCGGCATCCGGAAGATCCTCTTCCGTATACCTTCCCCTCGCTCCCGAAAAGACACCGTCTGTACTGATTTGAACCATACGTGCACCGCTGAGCTGGCACAGGTGTGCCAAGCGCATGGGAAGAATTGCGTATATATTCAGGGCGGGATCGAGTTGGAGCGCCTCAGTCCGCCTCAGCGCGACGCAGTTTATCACCACATCGGGCTTGCACGCCGAAAATAGCCGTTTCAGTTCGTCTAGTGACGTCAAATCACGGACGGCCACCAAGCCGTTCGATAGTTCGGGAACAAAAAAGCCTTTTGCGCCCTCAGACCGAACTGTTCCAAGCACCGTCCAGTCCGACTGCTCGCTCAACACGCGATACAGCGTATTACCGAGCAATCCCGTTGCTCCGACGACAAGTACACGCATGGTCAGTCGGAATCCGTAGTCAAGGCATCGTGCAGCAATAGATCACGCTCATCGAACGACGGATAGCTGATCAGGACAGCACGATATGGCCCCTTAAAGACGAACATACTGCCTGCCGCTGCACCGACTACGCCGAATGACGAAACCAGCTCCCGGACATGAGAGAACGACCCGGCACCTCCGAGTACAGTCATAGGTAGTCCTGTAGACTCACGAACGACACGCGCCGCCCGCATGTCATATCCGGCCATCCGACCATCGTTGTCAATTGAATTCACGACGATTTCCCCAGCACCCAGATCTTCCATATGCGCCGAGAAAGCAGCGAGATCGACCTCAGCGCGGACGCGCCCATTGTGCGTTCGTACATCATATTGCCCGTCCGATGATCGGCTGACGTCCAAAACTACTACGACGCTCTGTGTACCTAGGGATTCCGCTAGTTGGCCGACAAGCCCCGGATTGCCAATCGCCGCGGAGCTAATTGCGACTTTTTCAACGCCCAGACCGATAATCGTGCGTGCCTGCTCTACTGTGCTCACTCCACCTCCGTAACATAGAGGCATCCAGGATTCACTTGCGAGATGTCTTATCAGCTCGTAGTTCGGTTCCCGCTTCTGTGTCGTAGCGTCGATATCCAGTACGATGAGCTCGTCGACTTCCTTTTCATTGAAGATCCTGACCGCGTTTACAGGGTCACCGACGTACTTTGCATCGGCAAAGCCTACAGTCTTCACGAGACCACCATCTCGCACTAGAAGGCATGGAATAACGCGCGGACGAAGCATGGTCAAAGGTGAGCAAAGTTTTGAAGTAGGCGCACGCCGAATCTGTGACTCTTCTCAGGGTGGAACTGCACTCCAAAGATTTTACCGTAGCCGACGGCAGAGCAAAACGACGACCCATATTCCGTACTCGCCAACACGGAATCAGTATCGTCACATTCGAAGTAATAGGAATGGAGAAAGTAGAAACGAGCACCGGCGCCCAAGCCGGCAAACAACCCATGATCGTCAACGGGCGACACGTCATTCCAACCCATGTGGGGCAAAAATCTCGTCCGAACTGGGTGGTCCCGATTAAACCTCCTAACGTGGCCTGGCACCCAACCCAAACCGCTTCCATTCCCCTCGTCGCTCGCGCCAGCGAGCATATGCATACCTATGCACACGCCGAGAAGCGGCACACCCCCTCCCTTAACACGCTCCTCAAGTGGCTCACGTAATCCGGAGTTATCAAGCGACTCCATTGCCTTGTCAAACGCACCCACACCGGGAAGTATTATGCGCGACGCACGCCTCAGCTCATCAGGCGTACGAGCTGCGATTACCGGGATGTTAAGACGTCGGTACACATTTGCGAATGCTAGTACATTACCGATGCCATAGTCGACTATGCCGATCATCGAAAAATTCGATTATCTAGTCCCAGGAGATTCGCCACTCGCGCGCCCAGAGTAATAAGAAACTCCTTGTTCCTATAGTGCTTGTAGGTCTTGTTCTCGCCGCGGTAAATGGCCTCGAACTCCTCGACCGTCCATCCGAGTTTGGTGGCAACATACTCGAACTCTCTCGCCATTGTTTCGTCGTCCAACTCCGGCTTCGAGATACGCTCCAGTGCCTCCTCACGAGTAATCTGGCCTGTCAGAATCTCGCTCGAAAGATAGGCACGTCTCTTGTCATACCCAAATTTGTTTGGTGTCCAAAACGACTCGTAAAAACGAGTAAATCGTGATTCATGATGCTTCTGAGCATACGGGCGCCAGGCAAATCGATCACTCAGCAATCTGATCACGTCTTTTTTTATATAAGGCACGTAATCGAGCATCTTGATTACCCTGATACGCTTGACCCACCGATAGTAAAATTTATACTTGAATATATCGCAGGTCGGCAGCGTCGGCAGCGAACGACTGCCGAAGCGGCGATGTATATCCCGCACGTGCCGCATGTCCGTGGAAAAGTATGTCCACTCCAATGATTCCCGCACGCACTCGGTAGAATTATTGCCGCCGGTAATCACGTACTTGAAGCCGTTCGTCGCGGCGAAATTATACAATGCCGAAAACAGAGTAAGGTCCTGCGCCATGTCAACGAAAGGAACCTGCGCCAGAAAGAATGCGCGCTGCAAATCCTTCATTTCCTCCCAGTTCACAACCTCGGTTACGAGATCTAGGTTCATTCCCTCTAGGAGCTTCTGGATGTTGCTTACGCTAAGATCTGAGTTCCAGCCTGCATCACAGTGAAAAAGCAATGGCCGCAGACCGAACACTTCCTTGGCGACATACGTCACATACGAGCTGTCGAGGCCGCCACTTACCCCAATAAGGCAGTCGTGATCCTTTCCGGCGCCATCCCGCTTGATCTTGTCAATGAGTGGCCGAATTTCCTCCATGCCGCGCTCGTCAGGATGCCAGTTTGGGCCAATATTCCTGTGAAAATTCCTGCAGTAGTCACACCACCCACGATCATCGAAAACAATCTTGGAGTCGGTTGTGTCCATAATACAGTTAGAACAAACCTGATATGCTCGTGAACTAAAACTGCGCCCGAGCGGCTCCAGGAAAGACGGACGTACGAACGGCTGCCGCGTTGCCGGCTCCGACGTTGACGATACTTCTACGCTCATGCTCTCCCTCGTGGTTGCTACGTTAAGGCAGGCCACAACACTGGAGCTCGTGGTCCTGACTGCGGGACTCCGTTCCTCGTTCACGCCCACTTCGCCAGCGCAAGCGAAATGCCACCATACCAACACGGGCGTTATGACTTGCGGCGGCCGTTCGTTCCCCTAAGTCCATCCCAGACGCCAGCGACGAAGGCTTTCGCGTACGCCCGCCGATCTTTCGTCAGAACTAGCAACAGGAGTCTGCTTGCGAGTACACCGGCCATTTCGCGCAAAGCAAACACCAGTGGCACATGCTTCGTCCTGAGAAGGAGGAAACCGTTCCGTAACTGATAGTAGCATCTGGTCGGCGTGTGCACCAAGATGGTAAACATGCCCGCGCGAATCGAATGCAAACCGATCGTATGCCGTAGCACCGCACCTGGTTCCAGCGCGATTGGCACTCCCTTGGCGCGGCACCTCAGACACCACTCCGTGTCCACGAAGTCGATATAGAAACGTTCGTCCATGCCTCCCACACGCTCTAACACTTGCCGGCTCACCATAGTGCCAGACGAGATGACAACATTGGCTTGCTGGGCTTCGCCCGTACAGTGAGCATAAACAGACTTTGGCCGACCGAACTTACCCAATCTGACGGCCGGCAACTCCACACCCGTTGCCTCGTCAATACACACCGGCGCTACGACCCTATATACGTCGCGCTCCAGCCTCGCGGCCAGTGTAGTGACGAACCCGCAATCGATACTCGAATCCTGATCAAGGAACATAATGGCATCTGCGCCCTGTCCGAGCGCCCACTCGATGCCGATATTCTGCGCGCGAGCGATTCCCACATTGTCGCCGACGGCTATAGCATGGCAATTTCCTTGGCTCCTAAACGCAGCGACTGATTCGCTTTCCGAGTTGTCGACAACTACGGCGTTAGCGCCGGCGGCTTCAATCTCTGCGCAAATCCCGGACACATGATCAATGTCCGGGTGGTAACAAACTATAATGACATACAGCTTCAAGTCGGCGCGACCACTTCCGCAATACCAGGAAACAAATCGATGCCATGCTCCCGGAAAAAACACCCGAGCGCTAACACCGCTGCTTGAACTGCTGTCGCATCGATGCGGCTTCGCATACCGAAGAAAGGGTCTCCTGCCAGCTCATTCGCAGAGTCCAGACCAACCCAGCCAAATTCATCCATACGCGACACGCGCATCACATGGATGCGAGCTAGCAAGCTCGCTACGACTTCGCTCGCGTATGCCCATTCGTTCCATACAAGGACCGCAGCGGTGACCCAGCCCGCCATCACTATGCAGTTGTCCGGCGGACAACCCGCGGCCGCCGATCAAACAGGAAGATATTCGCAACCATCATTGCAAGTATAAGTATACCCATAGATGAAAATAGATTCGGATTAGACGCACACATTATCAGGTACAATCCGTATCCGATAACAACATGCTTCTCAGGAAAGTCGGGGCGGATCAGGACCGCGTAAACTATCGGAAAAATGAGCAATGCGCTCATTATCAGCGCACCGAAAAGCCCGAAATTACGGACCAACTCGAAATAGGTCAGCTCGCTGATATAGAAATGCTCGGCCCTTGCCTCCCAGAAGTCATAAGCACCTAGGCCGTGCCCGAAGAATAGAGAAAGAGGATTGCTCAGAAGTCTCTCGTAGTCCTGCAGCAACATTAACTTAAGGTTGTTCGCATACTCGGACGGACTGAGCATCGCGGCCAACTGCTCACGGAACAGAATCGATATCATCACCAAACCTGCCACGCAAAACAGGGACTTCTCGATAACCTTCCTTCCGTATAACACAAAGAGAGCCACGGGGAGCAGAACTGCTACGGCCATGTTGTTCCGTGTGCCGGCAAGAAACATTCCCGCCACACAGACAGCCGATAGAGCTACATACAAGACGCGTCTCCCAGCCGTGTCGGCCACCTGCGCAGATCGAAAGTAATACGCAATCGCAATAGCGAGCATAGGGGAAGTAACGAAATACACCTGCAGAAACGTCACCCCTTCTCCGTAGCTTCGATTGTCAAGCAGAAAAATACCGGTGCTATTACCCACAAGATACAGTGCACCGTATAGATCTGGGACTAGTAGCAACACGAGAAATATGACGATCACAGCTACAGCGAGAACGACCAGGGTAGCGCACAGATGTGGTAACAAGTTGATCCGTTGCACATACAGCAGCAGGCTCAACGTAATGAGGAGGTAGCCCTTAACCAGCTGAAACCCAGCGAAAGGACCGCCGCCGCGAATGACCATGTACCACGCGATCGAATACAGCGGAATGACCAAAAAAACCAGCACATACACGACCAAGCCAACATGGACCCGTGCCAGCGAAGGCCTCATGCATAGTTGGATAGCTGCTAGCAGCCAACACAGTAGAAATAATTGAACCTTGAATCCGAGAAACTGGTCAGCAGGATCGAATACACAGGCCGCAAGAAAAGCCGTGAGCGCAAGTGTCATCGACCAGTGCACGCGTCTTTGGTGGCGCTCGTCGCGATTATTCACGAAAGCAGTCAACGCGGAATTATAAAAGATAGCCACTAGACTCGAACACCGACTGAATGCATACCTGTCGCGGGAATCCGCCCGGGATTGTCGCCCTCAAGCACCAGACACCCCTGAATACACCGACTACCCGGATAGCTCCGGATCCACAATTCGCATAGCGTGTGTATCTACCGCTCATCCGTAATGGCACTGCCCTCTTCCTTATAAGCTGCTCGCAACAACCTACTGATGCTCCGATCGATTCACTGCGTTGCATCACGGACGCGATTTCCCGAACACAGTCTTCGAGATTAGTCCGCAGATTAGCTGCAAGCGCCAAACGATCATCTGCACCAATGTACCATGGCTCATCGCACTCAAGTTTGAGCCATGACGTCGATACCCCATAAGCGGACGTTCGATGAAATACGAGCGGCCATACAGCTCATTGACGACTCCGATCCACATATCGTGCCCGGGGATCCGGCTTGGAAAGGGAAGGCATCTTCGAAGGACGTCAGATCGAATCGCGATGGCGCAACCGAGAAAGCGGCTCTTTCCAATATTGGCCAGGACGCCGGGCACGAACCCTCCACGCAACTCGAAGTACGTCGCTCCAGTCTTATCGCTATTCGCATCTATGATGTCGGCATCACTTATCACCAATGTCGTCTTTGGTGACCGCGCGAACTCTGCAAGAACCGTCTGCACCTTATCCGGATACCACAAATCATCCTGATCAGAAAGAAACACGATCTGGCCATTAGCGTTACAAATCGCCCTTTCGAACGTCGCATCGACACCGAGATTGCTGCTGTTTTGAAACAACCTAATACGGGAGTCACGTATTCCTTGGACGATTTGTACAGTGTCATCGCACGAGCAGTCGTCTACAACAATGAGCTCGTCACCTTCACGCAACTGGCTTAGGATGCTGGCGATCTGGGTGCCTATCCATCGCGAGCCGTTGTACGCAGCCATGCAAACAGAGATCATCATACGAACAGTGGTGGCAATAAATTGCAGAACAATGACATCGGGCCCTACACTAATGTTCGCCAAAAACCCTATCGCTGATGAGGGAAATTGCGAATCTTCGGGAAACTCCTAGGCTACTCCTACGGCGATCAAAGCTGTGCGTCTCTTGTATCCTAGGCATAGCATGGCGTTTCAGCGCCCTACCGAGATTCACCCTTCCGAATGCAGGGTTTCATCACGAAGCGTTCCCTATGATTTTACGAATGTAAGGCACGATTCGCAGCACTTTTCGTATCGCCACTTCTAGCAACTGCCCCACCTGTTGCCTTCGATGACGCAATATCATCGGCTCGAACGTCAATGCGACGCCTTTCACCCAACTGACCGGTCGTCCAGTGACCATTCGTTGAAATTGCCTTTCAAGTTTCGCTGCTCGAATTAGGCCCAAAATATTAACGCCAACGCCTGTGATACTTCCGATCGCACTCATCATTCGGTAGACCGTCAACCACTGACATGGAAAGCTCCACCGACGTACGAAAACGGCTTCTTCATCCATAAACTTCGCGACTGTACGGTAGACTAGCCATTGTGGATCTACCTGCCCCTTCCACGCCCATTCCAAGTCAACAGGCTGGACTCTGTCGCCAGACACGAGGGCGTTTGCCCAATTGAAATCCAACACCTCCCCACTCAGACCGGAGCAACGTGCTGACTGCACGAGCACTGCCTGCCACCACGCCTGTACTGGTTCTCGTAGTCGGTGAGTGAGCCGCACTCGCTCCTGACGATAAAGGGAGCGCACGATCATTGTATGAACGGAAATACCGTCAACCCACGGAGAAGTACCAGTTCGATGCTCGAAACTCGCTACGACTTCCGGTTCGAGTTGGAATTCGTGACAAGTCTTCGCTGAGTACACACGGTCATCATCGCCGACTCGAATATCCGTTTTTACCGTATAGCAAGGCTTGCGCTGAATCGAATAGATGCTCCCCATCCAGTCAGGTTCAATCAGGCGAGTCGGCTCGACACTCGCAATAGCGAAGAATGAATTCGCGAAGTCGGCCAACAGGCCATTTCGCTGCAACTCGCGCCATACCAACCTCTCGTGCATCCTTGGTGTCACGTGAGAACCGAAATCGTATCGCATCGTATTCGCAAAAAGCTCCGCACAGTTCACACGATCCAGCAACCGTTTGCGAATAATCGCCGTCGGAAGCTTATAATCTGGAAGTGGTAGCAGCATCTCCACGGACGGGAACTGATCTCGAAGCATGCCAATGAGTTCCGACGCACCGAACGTACGCGCTCCTCCAGGCACTCGCGCGTAGCCTTCGACGCCATCAAACATGATGTCTGTATGCTCCTCCTTACCACTCCCGAAGTATCGCAGGCCGAGCTTATTTTCGATAGCAACAATAAGAGACCCACCTTGACACACGACATCCGATAATAGCTTCAGCAAGCGCCGATGGGGATCCTCGTCACTCACAAACAGGGACGCATATTCGAGGACACCATTGCAAACCACGACATCAAACTTTTCCCGAAATACCACGTCCTCGAAGGAAGCGCACAGCACTTGCACGGCATCAAGGCCACGAGCGCGGGCACGCGTAATTGCCGCCCGACGTGGACTTCCTTCTAGTGCGAGAACTTCCGCGGCTCTCTCTCCTAATAGCCGCGTGACAGCACCGCAACCGCTACCGATTTCCAACACTCTCGCCGCTGGCGGGATATTCAGAGCCTGATACGCCAACGACCGCTCACGTGACAAGTGATAACGGCTCGGCCAATCCCGTATTCCGGATTCCAATTCCCTGGAGTTCACGGACAGGTCCTTGGCACGCTCGAACAATTCCAGCAAATATGCTTCGGTTTCAGGGCCTTCGCTGTAGGCAAACTTCTCGTGCCCAGCTAGAAAGTATATACCACTCTCTTCGAGCAATTCATTGGCAACATAGTCCCTAATATTCATTGAATACGGCTTTCCCATGATTGTAGAAACGCGCACTTAGAGTTTTTAGGCGGTCAGACGTGGTCCGCAACAAATCACACAAAGTACCCGAAGCCATCTGATGGCACTGCGACGAATGCTCCAATTCGGACGTAAAGCGATGCAAATCGAGTTTCTTGTTCCATCGAGCAGTACGGCGCGACCGAATGACGTGACTTAAATCGGACGAAACGAGTCCGCAATCACAGGGGTGTACTAGAGATTCCAATTATTGTCTACCGCGCTTAAGCTCTGACAGCGCCAACGGCCAAAGCAGGACTGCCCTGTACGCGAGTACACATGTCTCCGCAGTGACTACGAGTATCGCGAACGTGATAGGAGTCGCTCGGCCAGTTGATATCAATACTCCGGCCAGCACCGCGTAGAGCAGCGCACCATAAACGACCGACACATTGGCGACCCTGGCACGACGCAGAGAGATGGCCAATGGATGCCCGGACATGATTGCCATTACATGGATCGTAATTGCAACTAGAAACACGTTCATTACTGAAACCACGCCGTCCCATCCCGGGCCGAACAACAGGTTAATTAGTGATGGCAGGAAGAAATACAGCGCAATCGCACCTCCGAACGCCGCCAGAACGCTGCCAACCGCAACTTTGCATAACAAGGCGACATCCCTTTCTCGTGCCATGTACGGATACACGGCCTGCACAACCGGAAAAAATACGGACTGCATTGCACGATATCCCTGCTCTGCCAATGCATAGATCGCGACGGCAGCTGGGGTGGAAAACAAACCCAATAGCACAATACCGGTGCTCAAGTAGGCTGTAGCGGCCAAGCGCGACACGAAATAGCCAGCCGTCAACCTCCAAGCATGGGCGATTACACGCCTATCGGGAAAACTGATCCGAAACCGTACGCGGTACACGAACCATATCGAAACGATGAGGGCTATAGCCTGCGCACACCCATCCGCCACTGGCACCCATAGATAATCAGCCTCTTCCCTAACGAGATACATTATCAGTACAAGGGAACATAGCTTGGCCAGCACCGTAAACGCCGCGATGAACCCCATCCTTTCGATAGCCGCGAATAGCCAGATCGGCTGAAAGCAGTGCGCAAAGATTGGCAATAGAATCACGAGGAACAGCGCCGAATAGTCGCTGTACTTCGTAGTCGTCATTGCATATGCGACTAGGGCCATAGCAACAACAGTGAACGCTGCTGCCTTTAGGACGAAAATACCCCCAATAAACCGCGATACACGCTCCGGGCGATCACGCGAGACTGAAATTTTTTGTGTAGCGGACAGTGTGAAGCCAAGGTCCAGCACTACGATGGCCAACTGAACGATACCGATACTGAACGCGACGACACCGTAGGTCTCGACGCCCAAGGTTCTGGTCAAATACACGAGCACCGCGAACGGTACGAGGTAATTGACTAGCTGGACGATCGACAGGGCTCCCGCGTTACGCGTAATGCGATGGCGAAAAACTCGGTTTAGCGGGCCGCCGCGATCGCCCGAACCATCAATTGACATGCCGGTCATTTACGGCGCGAGCCGTTCAATGACCGGACAATGACCGGTGAGCAAAACTCGATTAACCGTACTGCGAGTGCTGACATGACGGATTTCGCGCCGTACTAGTCAAAGCCGATGGGCTCGAGGACCCTCAGAACGGCGGACAAGTAGACAGCCAAAAATTGCTAGAACTAGCCCAACGACACCGCTTAGCGTGGTCAATAACAGTCGCCTGGGTCTTACGAAGTCATCGGCATCGGGAGGGAGCGCCCTATCTACAACGCGCAACGCATACTCCTCAGTGACATTGGCCAACATTCGCTGATTGATCTGCGCTTCCATCAAGCGACTGATCGCAGCACGCGTGTCGACGATGGCAGTGTTCATTAGTTCGCGCTCGAGATAGCCAACTGAGGCGTTCGTCTTTGCAATCGCGCGCGCCCTCATTTCGGCGTTCAAGCGATTGACAAGTATATTCGCCCACTCTGCTGCCATAACAGGATCGCGCCACTCGATCTGCACAGTAACCAGTCCGCTCCGCGTATCGCGCAGAACCGTGCGAATCTCCCGATCGAACAGCCTATTGGCCTTCGCTGGCGTGGGAGGGTTCCGACTTTCACCGCGCGCAGCACGAGGAAATAGCTCCGGCATCAGGCCTTCGTCCCGAATAAATGCTTCCGTAAACTCACGCGATCTGAGAACCGCCAACGATTCCTCCGTTGAGGATCCAGACGATCCAATATCTACTCCAGCAAGAGCCGCTAGTCCGCCGAACTGCGACAACGCCGAACCCAGTGCTCCGCCCCCGGTGGAGCCGACTTCAGCTGGAACGAGAACCGTCGTAGCGCGATATGTCGGCGTAATCAGAAAGGACGCCGAAAACGCGCCGAACGCGAACAAGGACACGATACCAACGACCCAAAACCGACGCTTCCAGATGCTGACGAAAAGGGTCCTGACGTCGATCTCGACGTCGTCAGAATATCGCGAATCTGGACTCATCTTGACGAAATCAATCCGTAAGTTCTGGTCGAAGCACTTAGTTGGCGGCCGCGCATTCCGCCTCCCATACTGTCGTACATCATTATCCGATGGAAACCATGCCCAAGGCCGCCTTCAGGCCGAGATTTCCACCACACATTGTTTCATTCTGACACACTAGCCACTGTAGTGGCCACGTTGTACACAATCTGCGTATGCTCCTCGATGACGTCAGTGGTCTGGACCTGATTGTGCGCTGCCAGAACCTGATGGGTCAGAAGGGGCTCCCGGTTTTTCTGGGATGCTCAGGGATTGGGCCGGACGAAACGGGATAGGAATCAGACAGTTGCGCGAGCGGTGGAACACCGTCCCATAACCGGCAGGCATGAGCCATCTGGCAGAGATGGCGAACGGAAGATCAAAGCGTTGCACGGTTTCTGCCAAAACTCGATTTCGGAAATCGTTGTCACATCAGTCACTTACGCCAACCTTGAGGCTCCGCGGGGGGTCCTGTAAGGTTGGGCTCTAAGTTATTGATTAAACGGCGTTTCACAATCGATGCAATACAGGTTGTGAAAAGTGGAGCGCCGTCCCAGAAGCCTGTGGATAACCGCACCGCAGCCTGTGGATAACCGCACCGCGGTGCGGGCATCAATACAGCACATCAACTTCCGTCTCCTCGGTATCGGGCTGCGCCGGCAAGGCATCGACGAGAGTATCCGGGACATCCCAGAACATCGAACACAGAAGCGCCATGTCGCGACGACTGCGCAGCGGAGCCTGGCTGATCGTGTAGACGGTCGGGTGAGGCGGCGCGTGGATCTCGCCAGCCAATGCCGCAGCTGCTGCGAGGCGTCCGATCAGGTCCGCCAGCGTGCCAGTGACCTCACCGGTTTCGACGTCCCAGACGACGTGTCCGTCGAGCTCCGGCTTCGTCGGGCTGGTGAGATCGAGCCGAACGGCTGTCATCGCCGACCCCCAGGCCGAAGGCTGAACAGCACGCCGACGGTAAGGTCGAACAGCTCACGGTCAAGCTCCCGGAACAAAAAGAAAGTCGCTTCGTCGCGAGCGAGCAGACACTCGAAAGACATGCTCATGACCTCCAGCGCGCCTGCGCGCCCACGGTAGGACAGGCCGAGCGAATCACCGTACTCTTTGCCGAAGTACGGATCAAGATAGCCGCCACGCCTCGCCAGCTCGCTGCGCCCGTAGCCACCGCGCGGCGCGATCGACGACAGTCGCTCGAGCGGTTTGCCCGCAGTCCGGCGTTGATGGAGCTGCTGGAAGAGATCGTCGATCTCCGGCATCGTGTGCTGGATACGATGCACGAACTCATGCAAGGCCGCCGTCGGATTCCCTGCCACGATGTATCCAGCTCCGCGCTGAGCGTCGATCCGGCCGAACTGCGGCAACTTCACGCGTTTCCCTGCGTGCGCCTCGGTGACTGTGTAGTGCCAGCCTCGCCTGGATGATTGCCTGACATGGAGCGGGCCGCTGCTGTTGGCGGTCGCTACCCAGTCACTCGGCAGTTTGCGGGACGCTTCCTGCACCATCTGTGCGGCGGCGCTGCGCGTTGTGGTAGCGGCCGTAACGGGTTCGCCGACCTCTCGACGCAGGCGGTCGGATATCCGCCTGCGTACGACGTCGGCCGTGATCGCTGCTTCGCCAGGCCCAGCGCTCAGGAGCTCGTCCGCGATCTTGTGGCCGAGGTCGACCGCCTCGCTAAGTGTCGGCGGCTTCCTGGTCTCCACGAGCTCGACGGCGGCGTTCCCGATGTCGGGTACCGACATGGAGCGTTCGATCAGTCGCGCACGCAGCTCCGGCGCTCGCGACCGGCCCGGGTGATAGGCCCAGCCTGGATCGATACCGGCGGGCACGTTGTGGATCTCACCAGTACGCGGGTTCGCCCACTGGCGCGTCGGCACCTCGGGTGCCGTATCGGGCGCGCTCTTCCCCAACGCACGCAGCTGATCCTCGTCGATCTGTATGACAGAGCACCGGCACATCCAGCCGTTCGGTGGATACCAGCTCTCCCAGAAGGGGTCATCGACGCGGAACACCTGGCCGTCCCACTGCGCATGCTCCGGCCGTGTGCGGTCGTCGTCGACGGCGTCGTACATCAGGTACGGTGCCGCGGCCGCCTGGTCTGTGATCTTCGCCCAGTGACCAGCCGCGTAGGCCGTCTTCAAATTCGTCTCGAAGATCACCCGCAGGCGACGCGTGCTGCCGAGCTGCACGAGCTCTTCTTCGCCCGTCAGCGGATCCACCATCATCGCCTTGCCCCACCAACCCCGCTCCATTAGTGTCGGCTCGAGGTTGCGGCGGAAGTCAGCGAAGGTAATACCATCAGCCAGTGCCGCGTCGACGGCGTCGCGTACATCGGAGAGCATGTCGACGTCGAGCATCTTCGCGACCGTGAACGCGGCGTCGTGCTCGTCATGGAGCATGTCCTGCCAGGCGAAAGATGGCGACAGACCTTTGCGCCGGAAGAACTGCAGGGCGTCTACCGGTGGCAGCGAGAACGCGTCGATCGCGACGGCCACTATTGCTCCGGACGATCAGCGCGCCACGCGCCCCAGAGCCTGGCCGAGAAGCCGGAACGCAGCAGGGCCTCGCGTAGCTCGGGATCTGGTTCGTCAGCCGCGATCTCGGCCAGACGCTCCCTGAACGTCTCGAAGTCGCGGCTGTCCTCGGCATACGCGAGGAGCTTCTGCACACGACGACCGAGCAGCCGCTCCCACGCAGAAGAGAGCAGATCGCCAGCCTGCCCAATTTCCGCCTGGTCAGCCCTGCGCTTACGAGACGCCGTAGCCGGCGCTTCCGCGAAATCGAACCCGCCAGCCTGCGGGTCGATCTCGAACTGCTCATAGCCCGTGCCGTAGACCTGCTCGATACGAGCAGGCGTCGGGCGGAAGCCAAGGCGCGCCAGGCGCATATCGACTAGCGCCTGATTCTCCGCTCGCGTGACCTCGGCCTGGTCCTGCATCTTGCGCCACACCTCGGGCGGTGCAACGTCGGGGCCATAGTTGTACTCGGTCCACCACTTCGCCACCGTGCGATTGAACGACTCGCAGACGAGATCCGCATCGGCCTTCACCAGATCGGCTCTGACTGCCTGCTGCGCGTCGTCGTTGCCGAGCCGGCCGGGCGTGCCCTGGACAGTGGCCGACTGACCGACAGTCACCTTCGCGATCGCCGCGTCCATCCGGTCGTAGAGCTCGGTGTAGCTGGCCGTGCCGGAGCGAGCCGCCTCGAGCAGCTCGATCGCCATGCCCTCAGGGATGATCACGCCAGACTCTGAGTGGATCGCCTCGAGCGCCTCCAGCAGCGCACGCTTCTGGCCGTCATCCGCGGTGGACGGGTACTCGCCTTTCGCTGTCGGCGCGCCGAACTTGTCGAGGAACGTCAGCCAGAGCTTCATCCCTCCGCGCTTGAAGAACACCGGCCAGTACAGCCAATGGGCGAGGCCAAGACCATAAGGCTCGTCATCGTGGTCCGAGCCGGTGGCGAACGACCAGAACTTGCGCTCCGGAAGGATCTCGCCTGGCGATGGGTTCTGAAGCGTGAGCAGCCGCAGGCGCATCGCACCGTCGAACACGAACCGACGGCGATCCCTCACGGCCACACGGCCGATCCGGACCATGTTGTCACTTGGCTCCCACAACACTTCCGCAACGGCGTAGCCGTAGAAGACGCCATACAGCATCCGCTCGGTCACGCGATCGAAGCTGATCCGCACGAGCTCGGCACGAAAGGCGTCCGCGATCTCTTCGTCCCGGGGCGTCTTGCCGCCCGGCGTGACTTCCCACTCTCTCGAGACGACCGCGAGCTGACGCTGCGAGAACGCAGCCCGCACCTGGTCGTCGCGTAGCAGCTCGCGGTAGATGCGGTAGTTCCCGGCACCACGCGCGAGCAGCACGGTGTCCTGCGGCTGCAGCGGCAGGTCGAAGTGCACCAGCCCGCGTGTCACGTCGCGGCCGCCTGAGATAGCGGCGAGCTCCGCCTGTTCCGGCGAGCCGATCTCGGCGAAGCTCGCCGGGACCATCAGTCCGCCATGCCGCACATACCGCGTCACTGATAGCCTCCAATGTCCAGCCGGCCACGCACAGAGCCGAATCCGACGGCGCGGCGCCCGTCGTCCGCAGGCGATGCCTGCTCGAGGAATCCCTCGGTCGTCGCCTCGCTGAGGCGCCGGCGGCCGGTCGACTGGTACTCGATACACACAGCGCGGTTGACCAGCGCGTATTCCGCGAGCGCGAGCGCGACGGCGAAGTCACCGTGGCGCACCTGGTCGGGGTCCTTCAGATCCTTGCGCTCGAGCCGCGGCACCATCGGCACGCCATCGACATCAGTCACCGCGCGCAGGTCGCCTTCGTGATCGGCATCCGCCGGCAGATCGTAGGAACCGTCCTCGAACCGCTGGATCATCTTCGGCATCCACTCCCCGTACCACTTGCGACTCAAGTCGATCTCGTGAACACGGCCTGCGCCGTAACGGTCCGCCGTGTACTCGGCCAGGATCGAGCCCGGCCCGGTCGCGTCCATCGCCACGGTGCTGCGCCGCAGCGCATCGATCACTGCCCACAGGATTTGCTCCTGCTGCCGTGTCGGGACGTTCGCGAGCTCGAGCACCCAGGGCGCGCGTCGCCCGAGCGTGGGGCCGAGCTCGAGCGGACAGGCCACCGACAGATGGCGGTGTCTGGCATAGTCGACGCCGAGCCCGTAGATGCGCGCTGGGTCCATGTCATCGAGTAGCGGGCGCAGGTGCTCTGCAATCCACGCGGCACACCACCCGATGCGATCCTGCTCGTCACGAGCGGCGAAGTCATCATCGAGCGTCAGTCGCAACACCGGCCGCGGCTCGGCCATCGCACGCTCAATCCATACGCCCGGAATCGCGACACCGCCGCCGTCGCGCGGCACCGCGTCGAGCTCCTCGCGCATTGCGGCGGTGCGCGGGCCGTAGGCCGCCCGGACGCCGGTGTACCACTCGCGCTTGGCCTCCGGCGTGGCCTGTCTGCCGGTCATCATGCACACGCGCTCGAACAGGCCATTCGCGACGGCGTCGTCGAATGTGACCTGGAACACTTCGGCTTCCTTGCCGTAGCGCCCGTCGCGCACGTCTTTAAGCAACGCGTAAAAGGGGTTTCGGCGGCCGTTATGCGTCGAGATGATCCGGATCTCGCCGCCCCAGATCAGCAGCGCCGTGGTCGCATCGAGCACCGCCTGAACGTCCGGGTGGAATGCGGCCTCATCGATCACGACCTTTCCCTGCAGGCCGCGGATGTTCGCAGGCCGGCTCGACAGCGCCACGATCCAGTGATCGGACGCGAAACGGATGCGGTAGGCGTTGATGTTGCGCGTCTCGCCGCGCTCGTCCTGGTCCTCGAAGATGAACTCCTCAATGCCAGACACGCCCTGCCCCTGCGCTTCGGCGATCACGCGCGCGAAGCGCGCGCAGTAGCCGATGAACTCCCGACCCTTCTCCTTGGTGTCGCCGACGTAGTAGATGTTGTCGCCGCCAGCGCTCTTGCGCGAGGCCGCGGTGATCGTGTCGTCGAGCGCCTCGGCGAACGTGATGCCGGTGCGGCGACCCTTCTCAGCCACCTTGATGCGTGACCGGATCGCAGCCCACTGTGCCTGGTGTCGCATAAGGACACCCTCAGCCAGGGGATCGAATGACGCGGGGATTTCCCGGGCCGACGCCGGTAGCTCGTCCCAGTCGATGACGCGGATGGTGTCTGCGAGCGGCTTCATGAAGGGTTCGTATACTGGCTCTTAGCCGGTGATGTGCTTCACGGCCCACATGACAGCTTCCTCAGTCTTTGTCGCGGCCAGCGACAGCTCACGGCTCACGCCGAGCGACTTGAGCAACTCGTGCAGTTCCAGCCCCTTGTCCTTAACCGCCTTCATGTTCGTCTTCTCGGCGTCGCTGAGTACGCGGTATTCGTGCCGCATGACGTTGTTGACGGCCCGGTCGTCGCTAGTGCTCTCTACCATCTGCTCGCTCCCTGTCATGACACAACTCCCAACACCTTCTCCCGCCAGAACCGCGCCTGGTCCTCGTCCATGCCCTGCGCCTTGGCCGTCGCCGTCACGACGTCGGCCGCCTTCTTCGCGGTCTCGCGTCGGATGCGCAGCTCACGTTCCGCGCTCAGCTTGTCGGCGCTCGCGAGATCCTTGATCGCACGCGCGAGCAACATAACCTCGCTCGCCTCTACACCACCATCGTCGCGATCACCGAGCTCGCCGAGCGTCTGGAACGCAACGGTGCGCAGCATTTCTGAGAGTAGTCGGCCGACGTCGCTGTCCGGCTGCTCCTCGAGCTTGCCGATCCAGACCTTGGCGACCTCCTGCGCTTCGCGATACCGGCGCATCTGGGCGCGGGCGCGCTGCGCGTACCGGCCTACCGCCGAGCGTGACGGCGCGTCATCGCCGACCATCTCGCGAAGGCGGGAGACGACGTCGTCGATTGTGTAACGTCCGGCCCGGATGAGCTGGTCGACCACCTCGCGGATGCGAGGGTCGAGCTGCTCGATCTGTGAGCGCCGGCCCATCAGCCACCCGGACGCGGGCGCTGGACACCGGTGACCTGGGCGCGGCCGGCGGCCACGTCCCCGCCATGCGCGGTCAGCGTCGCGATCCGCAGCCCGCCGGTATCGCGATGGCGAATCAGGCCCTGCTCGGCCAGCCAGTCGAGATCGGTGCGCAGCCGGTCACGGCTGACGCTGTGCGCGTAGATGTCCTCGAGCAACCGGCGCAGCAGCTCCTCGTTCGCCTCGTAGGCCGTCGACTCCGACAGCAGAAGCAGGATTGACAGGCGACGGTCCGCGTCGATGTGTGTCGTGTAGTTCATCGCTCTAGTCTCTGAGTGGATGCGTGAGACAGTAGCCACTCATGCACGCGGCCGAGCAGCGCGGTCTGCGCCTCGAGTTTGGCGGATACCTGGGCGAGCTGCGTGTTCGTCTGCGACACCTCGCGCTTGAGATCCTCCAGGTGGGTGAACTCTGTGCGCTTCGCGATCTCTTTTTCGGAGATGACGATCCGATCACGGAACTCCTCCAGCGTGTCCTGCGTGACGCGATCCCGCGTCCGCCACCAGGCGTACACTGCGACGGCCGCGAGGATCGCTGCCTTGACCACCTCCCAGCCAAGCCGTGCCGCGCCCCAGTCGATGTCCACTAGAAGCACTCCTCATCCGGCTGCTCGTGTCGCTCCGGGTCTTGGGTCTCTGGCTGGTGCTCGAGCTCGCGCCGCACTTCATCGCGGATCTTCTCCTTGAGCGCGTCGCGGTGTTCCTTCGCCCAGCCATTGAACGCCTCGCGCAGAGACCACGACTGAAACGGCTGCTGCTGCTCGCGATCGCACAGCGCAAGCACGGTTTCCTCGTCGACCGGCGTCATCTTGTAGATCGATGCCGCGCCGAAAAGCGAGCTGAACGCGGGCATGCCGCGCGAGGGCGGCACGTCAATCTTCATCAGCTTGCCGCCGCCGACTTCCGTCTCGCTGACGAAACCGGCGAGCGTCACGTGCCCCATAAGCTCGACGATGCACCAGGCACTGAAACTCTCCTGGCCGGTCATTCGGTCGTCTCCGCTGACCCGCGGTTGTCGACGCGCACCCATTGCCCGTTGCCGCCGACCTTGTACTGTCGGCCGTCGCGCATCGTCACGACTTCGCCCTCGGCGCGGATGATCGCCTCGACGATGCAGCCGTGCTTGCGGGCGATGCCCGCCATCGCGCTCTGTTGCAGCTCGGCGACGTGGCTGAACAGCGCGCTCTCGTCATCCGCCGCGTCGGGCTCGCCGAGCCGCTGCCTGAAACTATCGAGCAGCTCCGGCGTCATGTTCGGGACTCGTATCTCCACGTTCTTCTCCTTCGCAAGCTTCAGCCCAGGCCGAGAGGGCTGCGATTCGGCGCCAGCCTTCGTCGCCCCAGCCGTGCAGCTGCAACACGTAGCGGGCGACGTCGCGCTGCGTGTACTCGCCCGCGGGCGGTGCGGGCGGCGCTGATGCCGCAAACAGCGCCGCGGGCGGCACGCAACGAACGACGATGACCGGCGGCGGCAAGGGTTCCGGCGCCACTGGCCCGCGAGCCGCACAGCCGGCCAGTGTGACGGCTGCCATCGTCACCCACCGACCGCTCATTACTCGAGCTCATGTAGTGCACGCCTCAGTACAGGAGCGACCGGGCCGTCGTCGCTCGCGGGCGAGGCGTCGACCCTTGCGACTGCCTGCTGCCGGATCAACGACGCCCGGTCAAGATCGTCTCGCAGCGCCGCCGCTGAGGCCGCCGCGCGCCGCCGTTCATCGGCCAGTCGCTCGACCTGCGCGACGAGCTCCTCTGCGCGCGTACGCCACGCATCGCGCGAGGTCGTTACCGCAGCCTCTCTGGCGACCGAGGTCGCGAGCGCGGCCTCGAGCTGATTGATACGTGCCTGGATGCCGACCCAGAACAGCGCAACACCGGCGCCGGCGACAGCGAGTGCCAGCAGACGAGTCAGCATGTTGGTGCTCCCTGCCAGCCGGCGAGCCGGTAGCGCGACTCGAGCTCGCGCAGGATGCGCCGGACGTAGCCGCGGTTCTCGTGTTCCGCCCAGGCCGCGCGCGCGGTGTGGTGCTCGACGTGGCACCACCAGCGCTGATCGTCGACGCCGCGCTCGGCGGCCAGGCGACGGTCGCGGTTCACCCAGCCGAGCCCGCCGTTGTACGCGCTGAGCGCGAAGGCCCAGCGGTCGCAGGGCGATGTCGCGGGCACGCGCGCCAGGTGCCAGCGGTTATAGCGCACCATCGCGCGCATCGCCCAGCCGGGCGAGTATGGCGCGGTGGCGCCCAGATCCGGGTAGATCTCGGCGATCCACGCTGACGTCGCCGGCATGAACTGGGCGAGGCCCTCGGCACCGGCCGAACTCGAGACCGTCGTGCGCCAGGTCGACTCCTGGTGGATCTGCGCGGCGTGTAGCGCCACGGAACCGCTGAGCCCGAATTCCTGCTGCACGATGCGCGTGAGCTCGCGCCGGTGCGCGTCGGCCGCGGCCGGGATCTGTGCGGCCGCCGGCAGCGCCACCAGCATCGCGACGAGGACGGCTTGATTGCGTAACAGATTCAACAGCCGCATCACACACCAAGCCCCAGCGCGATCACCGCGCTTGCAATGATGATGGCCCGGCGCAGCATCGCGTGGCAGCGGTAGGGAACTCGCAGCTCGTGCGGGCGGGCGTAAGGGAACACGGAGCGGTCTATCCAGTATCCGAGGTACGCGCCGAGCGCTAGCTTCGCCAGACTCCAGACGAGTACTCCGAGCTGATGAGGGGCGATCACGCCCACCGCGAAAGTCGCGAGGAGCGCGGCGGCCAGCCAAGGCCACGCGCGCAGTCTGTCTATGAGCGAACGCATGCGATCAGAATAATGGTGGGCTTTCGTGTGCTTAGAGTACGGTTCCCTAATCATTCACCTGCTTCCACGGAGCGGCGCTGCGGCGCGCCACTTGCCGAGCAGCGCGGCGCGCTCCCGGTCGGCGCTGCGCTTCTCGTCCAGTTTCTTCCTGTCGTAGTACTCGCGCTGGCCGGCGGCGATCTTGTCCTTGTTCCGCTCGTAGTACTCGCGCTGATACTGCGCATTGCACAACCCGCCTACTACTGCCGGCTCGCCACAATGCGGGCACGCCGCCCCGGTAGAGCGAGCGCGGCGGGCGCCGATGCGCCCGCTTGCGGGCGCGGGGTTACGCGCCGCGGACGCGGCGCGTCTGTGGGTACGCTGTGCCCCTCTCGCCACCGTCACGGCCACCTTCGCTCGGCCCAGTCCCAGGCGAGCTGCAGCACCACCAGGACGACGCCGGCGAGCGGCGCGATGAACCACGGCCACGGCAGGGCCGCGACCAGGACGGCGAGCACGACCAGCAGCGGCAGTGTGGCCGGGCTCACGCGAACGGCTCCGGGGTGAACCGCGGCAAGTCGGTATAAGTGCGCGCCAGCCGGCTCAGTTTCCGGCCGGCGTAGAAGTGGTTCCAGGCCACGACCGTCCAGGCGATCTTCACGTTCGTCGAGGGCTTGACGTACTCCTGCGACGTCTCGATCAGGCGTTCGCGGAGCGTGTACACCGCGTCGCTGCCGCGCGTGAATCGCCCGCTCGCGAGTTCCCGGAAGAACCGGTTCGCCTTCTCCGCGTCGACCTGGCTGGCGCAGTAGTAGACGAAGATGTTGACGCTGCCGGGCAGCAGCCGCGACTTCAGCGGCTTCACCATCACCGCGTCGGCACACGCGACCAGGTCAGGGTGGGCGTCGAGCAGCTTCACCAGCCGAGTGTTCGTCATCCGCACACGCCGCTCCGCCCAGCGCTCGTCGCCGTAGAAATACAGCAGCCTCGCCGCGCCCCCGAGCTCGTTCGGGTTCTTGTGCCCGTACGTTGAGAGGATGTCTCCGGGCGTGCGGTTCTTACCGGTGTCGAGCGTCTGGAAGGTTTCCGGCGGCATCCCGCGAAAGACGCCGATCTCGATCGCGATCCCGGATACGACGACCGCGTGCAGCCGGTGCTGCCCGTCGAGCAGCCGGCCCCGCGTATCGAACTTGATGGCCTCACCGTTCCACTGCCACTCGCCTCGCGCCATGTCGCCCGCATAACGATTCACGACGATGCGCGACAGCTTGCGGTTGCGGTGGTTGGTTTTCAGCCACTGCTCGGCCTTCTCAGGCGTCACGGTTTCCATCTGAAAGGTCCGCACCTTCTTGCTCATGTCGCCCCCTTCCCGAGCCGACGACCAGTGGTGTGCGTCTCCATGCCGTGCGTAGGGAAGACGACGAAAGGGACGCGCGTTGCGTCCACGAGGCGCTGGATCGTGGAGAGCTTCAGCTCCCCATACTTGTCCGTCATCAGGTTCGAGACGGTAGACTGGCTGAGGCCGAGCGCCGGCGCGACCCGCGCCGTGTTGGGCGTTCCGTCTGGCTTGACTAGGCCGTGCTGGCGGGCATATTCCGCTATCAGTGCGACCAACGTCGACGGCGTGACAGCTGGTTGCCGCGCCGGCTGGTTCTCAGCATGGTAGTTGTCGAGCCACCATTCCGGGCGGCCGGTGTGGAATTCGATCTCTCGGGCGAGCTTTTCTCCCAAGTCCCGGTCGCCGCTAAGCAGGCGACAGCCGTAGGAGTGTTCTCGCCCAATGATGCGCGCAAACGCTGATTGGCTCCCGGCTTCGGCAACCAGCTCTGCGAGCCGGTTGCGCCGGATTTCGTGAATTTTTCTCTTGAACGCCATTGATGTGTTTCCTAGACCGGGTACCGCTCTTCCGGTAATCGGCAGTTCTGCGACGTCTGCCAGAGCGGCCCCTTGCACTTCGGGCACCGGAGGTCCTTCAGACGCAGCCGGCCACGCAGCCACCAATACACGACGCTGCAGCTGTGGCACCGTCCCCTCGACACGCTACTCATGGTGTGTGCCCAGCGGCAGCAGCGTCGGCAGCAGGAAAAGCGCGCTCGCACAACCCCTGCGCGCACGCGCACATCGGGTAGCTGCAGGGGGAGCGCGGCTTCTTAGGCGCGGTATGCGCATCGCGCACCGCGCACAGGCGCTCGAGCAGCCGGTCGACGGCGTCGAGCTCGCCTTCCGGGTCACGCATGACGCCCGTCGTCACGCAGTGACGCCAGAACGCCTGCTCGTCCGCGATGTGGCCGATGGCCGCCTGGAGCGCATCGAGCATCTGTTGCTTGTCATCGTGGCTCGGCACCTGCGAAGCGAGCGCCGCGCAGCGCATTCTGAGTCGCCCGATCTCGGCACGCATGGCGGCCATCTCCATGAAGAATTCGCTGCCATACCCGCTCGGGTTCTCGCCTGCATCCGTCTGATGCGGCTCCTGATTCTTCATCGCGTCGCCCCCCATCAGTAGCGGCTCCGTTTCGGCTGGCCGCGCTGGATGATCTCGCGCACCGTGTGGATGCCGACGCAGTACCGGCGCGCGAGCTCGTTGTAGTTCGTGCCGTCAAACTCCGCGACGATGCGCAGATCACGCAGCGCGCGGCGCAGGTTGTCGCCCTTGGGCAGGTAGATCTGGAGCCCCCCGAAGTACTCGGCGAGCACCGCGACAACGGTCTCCGCGTCGCCGCGTGGATCCGTCGAGCGGCTGATCTGCCGGTAGTGCGCTTCGAGCACGTCCACGATCTGCGACAGGAGTGAGGGCCAGTAGTCGGCCGATCGCACGCCAGCGGCCCTCGCCAGCGCTGGCAGCGCCTCGGGCGGCGCGTGCATCGGGTGGTCGTCGCGGTCACGATGCTGCATCGCGCTGCCTCCTGCGCTGCTCGTCGTACGTGAGGGCCGCGACGATCCGCCGCAGCTGATCAGGCGTGCACCACTCCACGCGCGTGACGCCGAACATGTGTTTCGCCATCCCGTCGGCGTACTGCACCTTGCGGCTGCGCTGATCGAGCATCGCTCTGATCTTGCGCAGCAGTGGCCCGCGGTCGCGGCTCTCCACGTTGTGCAGGCGCCGGCCGTGGCCGAGCGAACGCATGTGATCGAGCACGCGTCGCCGGCCGGCCTCGTCCAGGTCCCGTGCGGAATTCACGCGCGCGACGGTCCAGAGCATCTGCTCGTAGGTCTCCCGATCGAGGCCGAGCTGCTTGGCGCGCATGTGGATCGCGGCGAGCTGCCGGCGGCGCAGGTCCTTCGCGTCCGTGCGTGCGCTCACAGCCGGCCCGCCTTGAGCGCCGTCAGCACACGCAGCGCCTGGCGCGCCGACATGCCGAGTTCCGTTCGTATGCGCTTGATGCGCTCGCAGTCCGCGCGCAGCCACATCCAGCCGGCACCCCGAGGCCCGAACCCGCCGCTCGAGCGGCTGCGCCGCTGGATCGCGTGGGTCGTGATCGGGTTGAGCGCGTGCAGCGTGCCGACCGTGATCGCCATCATCCGCGCCGCGTCGGTCGTCGACAGCCACGTGTCGTCAGCTGGCAGGCGCGTAGATGCGGTGAGCTTGGCGCCGCGGTATCCGGCCTCCCAGCGCGTGCGCAGGATCTCGACCGGCACTCCGTGCTCGATGGACAGGCGCTTGAGCTTCAGGTGCAGCGACATCTACAGCGTCTCCAGCTTGTCTCCCTGCTCGAGCAGGGCGTCGACCAGCTTTGCCACGGCGCTGTCCTGGGCCTTGATGTAGACGACGTCACTGGCCGGTTTGCGGCCGATGCCGAGCCGTTTCAGGTCGTCTTCCTCAAGGTCGTACACGGCCGGCTTGTGCACGCTCTCGGTCACGCGGATCAGCAGCTCTGCCTGGTCCGCCGGCAGGTACTTGCGGATGCGCTCGATCGCCACGCTTTCGTCCTCGATCTCGACGGTGGCCTTTTTCTGCTTCAGGCCGACACGGATGCCGTGCATGAGCCGTGTCCGTGGGCGCACGAAGTACTCGCGACGCGCGTCGATCTCGTTATGCAGCGCCTCGTGCGCTTCGGCCGTGCGCGATACAGCCGCCTTGATGTCCCCGAGCCGCTCGCGCTTCAGCGCCGCGATGTCTGCCTCGAGTCGGGCGATCAGCTCTGACAGCTGTTCGCGCTCGTCCGCGTACGCCTGCGCCAGGCGCTCGATGTCGGCCAGCGGGCCGAGCGTCTCCCCCGCGGCACTCATCAAAGCCACCACACCAGGCAGCTGCGCCGCCTGGTCCCGTCGCTGTCGCACTCGATCTCCTCATGGCGCTGGATATCGCCCAGGTAATCGAGATCCGTCACGGCCTGCTGCGACGCCAGGCGGCGCAGCTGAAACACGGTCTCTTCGATCACGTACGCGAGCTCGTCGTCAGAGATGTCAACGCCCATCAGCGCATCGCGTACAGCAGTGAACAGCGGGTGCTCGCGGAAAGCGTGCGCTTCGAGCACGATCTCCTCGTGCGCCGCCTCCGGCGCGTCTTCCGCCGGGCGCACTTCGTCGACAAAGTTCTGCATGGCCGTTTCCATATTTGGCCTCCTCAGGTTGGTAGTCGGAGCTGCCCGCGCAGGTCGGGCAGGCTGATGCGTTTCATCGCGGCGATCTGCGACAGCGACGTCATCGCGCGCTCGTAGAGGAACAGGCAGGTCCGGTCGAGCTCCTCAGGGGTCTGCGCGATGAAGTAGCCGCTCGCCGGATGCGCGCAGATGTGGTGACCTTCCTTGCGCAGCTCGACGACGAGCTCACGGATCCTGCGCGCGGCCGCGGCGTCACGCTGCACGTCGCGGATCGGCCAGATCTCGGCGACCAGGTCATCGACCGAGGCGCCGCGCTCTTCACCGATGTGCAGGCGCAGCACGGCGAGCAGCTCGTCGGCCGTCAGAATCGTGCGTGGGCACCAGGTCATGGCGCGGCCCTCCACAGACTGTCGAGCTCGAGCTGCGTCCGCAGCGGCGCGAGGTGTGTCACGTGCGGGCGGCGTGGATTGCGCGGTAACGCGCACTCGCCGCACTCGCCGTGCACCAGGTGGTGATCGACGAGGCCGCACCACTCGCACCGGCCGACGCGCTCGCGCCGATCGTCCCGCGGCTGCCTGGCTACGCGCGCCATCACGCCTCCTTCGGACGCGGCTCGAACCGGTCCGGACGCCCGCGGTGCCAGGGGTGGCGGTGGTGCCTGAGCGGCTCGACGATCGTCCCGTCACGCCGCGGCAGATCCTCCAGGCCGCGCTCGGCCTTCAACTCCCCGCGCACTCGTCTTTCGGCCGAGCCCGGCATGTCGATACGCGTGCGCTCGCGTCGCATCTTTCTCACCTCCGCCAGCTGGCGCCTGACCAGCGCCGTACGCTCGACGCGCGACACGGGACAGGCGCGTGTGGACAGCCGCATGGCCAGCAGATCGCCGCCTTCATGCGCGTCACGGCCGAGCAGCCACGCCAGAAACCGGTTCATGACTCGGCACCCTCAAGGTCCTCAAGCGCGGCGCGTACGTCGGCGACACTGATCTGCTTGCGGCCTTCGCCTCGGGCGTTGAACGTCGCGAGCCGCAACACCTTGGTCACCGATCGCAGCGCTCCAGGGCGGCGGGCGATCTCGGTGAGCGCGCGACGCAACGCTGGGTCTCGGAGCGACCAGGCGTTCGTGAGTGCGGTGACGTCCTCGGCGGTGGCGCGCGTCAGGCGCACGCGCTTACCGATGCGCGAATACAGCCGGTCGAGATACGCGGCGCGGTTGCCGCCGGTCATGCGGGCATAGACGGCCTCGTTCCCAACCAGCGCGAGCCCGATCGCGGCCGCGTCGTGCAGCGCACGGACGGCGTCGAGCGCGGCGACCGACAGGTGCTGCGCCTCGTCGATGATCAGCAGCCCGCGCGTGCCGGTCAGACGCGCGATGATCGCCCGCTGCAGACGGGCGCCGCCGCCGTTGACCTCACGCAGCCCGACGGCGTACGCGATTTCCTCGAGCGCCGGCACGACGCTTGAGGTCGCCGGCGACATCGTTGCGATCCAGGTGTTCGGGGCGAGCTCGGCGTGACGCCTGGCGGCGGCTGTTTTTCCCAGGCCAGCGGCGCCGTAGATCACGGAGACGTCCACCGCGAACTGGGCGTACTTCAGCGCCGAGAGCACACGGCGTGCGGTCGGCGTGTTGGCCCACTCGGGCGCCGCCGGCATCATCTCCTGCTCGAGTGAGCGGATGCGGAAGGTGTCGATCCAGCGCGCGACCTTGAGTTCGATACCCTGGTTATCACCCTCATAGGTGCCCTTGAACCAGCGGTTAAGACTCGCTTTGCCGACGCCCGCCTCGCGCGCGATCAGCGTCTGAGAGATTTGGCGACCGGTCTGCTTCTGCAGCGTCGTGATCTCCGCACGCAGATCGCGATGCTCGAGATCGCCGGGGCGCAGCGGCGTCACGTTGTTCGGATGCTCAGGCATGTCAATCCTCCTAGATCACCTGGTCAATGAACTGATCCCACGCCGCATCGACGGCGCGATCGAATGCGGACTCGCGCTGCGCTTTCGCCGGCGTGTCGTCCTGAAAATCCGCCGCGTCGGTGGACTGCCGGCGGAATGCGGGCCGCAGCACCTTCGGCTGCGGAGGCGGCCCGGCGCTGTCGTCCGGGCCGGTGTCGGGCAGGAGCTTCGCGACGTCGAGCGCGTGCATCCGCCGTTCGGCCGCGAGCTGCTCGCGCTGGGCGCGCATCCATCGCTTTCGTTCTCGTGCGTGATCGCGCGCCGCAGTCGTGTCGTTGAAGCCTGCCGCCTGGATACACTCCGCCTCGCCGATGTAGGCGCCGGCGAGCGTGTACGCGTGGACGCACTGGTGCAGCGCATCAGGATCGAACCTGATAACAACACGCGTGCCGGCGTGTTCCGAGAGCTCTTCCGTCCAATACCGATTGCCGGCCAGTCGGACCGAGCCGTCGACGCGCGACGCCGAGACACCTTCGGCGGCGAGCAGCCACAACCGGCGCTGCTCGGCGGTTGCACGCCTGATCGGCACGCGCTCATAGCTCGCCTGAAAGACCTGGTCGAACGAGCGGCCAGCCGCCATCTTTGTGCGCCGGCCGGGCCGGGCGTTATGCGCGCGGATCTCCGTGTCGAGCACGCGCAGAAACTCCGCGATCGGGACGGCGCGTGAGGCGTAGTTTTCAGGTTTCGCATTCGGGGAGTTGCCGGTATAAGCGCCGGCGAAGGCGGGGTGCTTTGCGACGTATTCGCACAGATCCCGGAACGCGCGCTCGATCGGCTTGCTTTGGCCAGCGTATGGAGTCGTCCAGTGCACTTTGACGCCGGTCTGCACGATGATGCCCAGTGGATCCTCGTCGCGGACCCTGAACCGGTAACGGTTGGGTGTGCCGCCGGTCATCAGCTTCGCCGCGAAGCCGCGGCCGTTGTCGAGCCATGCGGCGGACGGGATGCCCCATCGCTCGACCATGTCGCCGAAACTCAGTCGCACCAGGTCGGAGTGCTCGGTACGATCAGTTCGCCAGCTGAGAATTTTCCCCGACAGCAGGTCCTGCCACGCAACCATTACCGGCCGCGCGATCGTGCCGTCCGGCCAGGTGCAGAAAAGATCGAACTTGTGACCATCGGCGTTGACGGCCTCGAGCGCGTGGAAGATCGAGCGATCACGCTCTTGTGCGGGATACGCCTGCTTCAGACGCTCGGCGCCCTCACGTGCGAGCAGGCGCACCGGGCGAGGGATCTCCTCCAGGCGCCGGTACATCGTGCGCGCGCTCGGAATGCGCCAGCCGCGCTGCGCGGCGGCACGCTGCAGGCGCTCGTAGCACGCTGCGACGCACGGTGCCTCGGGGCGCAGGTAGTCGGTGCGGATGAAGTCCCATGCTTCGGGATCGATGTCTGCGCGGGGCGCGCCGCCGCCGTTGCGACGCTGGCGCGGCGGCGGGTAGACGACATCGACAGCAAGAACGAGCTCGGCCTGCGTGTCGGCCGGCAGCGAGTCGATATGATACTCGCGCCGTCCGTCATCGCGCCGTCGTACTCGCCACCCATCGCGTTGGGCACGACGACGAACATTGCGCACGTGGGCCGGTAGGCCGGCGCGTCCGGCGAGCTCGTCGGCGGTGTACCAGCACGAGACCCGGTTCATCTGTCGTGGCCTCGCGGATTCAGCGCCGCTGCGATCCCTGGCAGTCCCTCGCTGACGAGCGTTGCATTAAGTAAAGTTGCCGCGCGCATCCGCTCGGTGGCCCATTGATGCAAAACGGCTCTGACAATTTCGCTCTGATCTCTGCCGCTGACCTGCGACTCGGCTTTGAGCGCGGCCCAGGTCTCGAGCGTGACCTTCGCTCGGAGGTCTTTCAGCTCGGCCGTCATGATGTGGCTCGGCGAGGATGGCGCACGGCTTTGCGGCTCGCGCGGTATCGACTCGGCCAGATTGCCTCCGGCTTCTCGCCGATCGCATCAGCAATGATCCGCTGGGCTTTCGGCCACGGGCGCCGCAGGGCCTGGTACAGCGTGTCGCAGTGCAGCCCGTGGGCCAGCGACAGCTTGCGCAGGGTCGTGCCGGACATGCGCACAGCGGCGACGATCAATGCCGGATGCCAATCGGCCGCTGCGGGGCGGTTCTGCTTTAACATAGCGTGCCCGTCTCCTGAGTATCGGCCTGAGCGTATACCGGAACTGGAAGACGGTCAACCATTTGTGGAAGACACCACGACGCACGCGTGGGCGAGCACGGCGGAAACGAAAGTGGCAAATAAAAAAGATGAAGCCGCGACTAAGGGGCGCAAGGCAGAGCAAACAGAGATGGGTCGACGAATCGAGCGCTGCGCAGAGATCGTTGGCGGTAAGAAGGCTCTCTCAGAACTCACGGGGATTGCGCAGACGACGCTCTACCGCTTCATAGGCACGCCGACGCAACCCAAACCTAGTCAGTTGCAAAAAATCGCTGAAGCAGCCGGAGTGCCCATCGCGTGGCTGGCGTCCGGATCACAACCAGTCAGTGATGACGCCGCGACTTTAGCCGAGGAGATCGAAAGCCTGCCTCCAGGGCCGCGGGCAATCCTACGGCAGCTCGCGCACGAGTTTCGCGGGATGGTGCTGCAGGGCGGTAGCGCGACCATCGACGATAGCGGCAGGTGGAAGGTGGCCCAGCGCACGGACAACAGCGCACCCCGGGAAAAAAAGAAGTGAGCCGGCGCGGTGTCTACACCCTCGTTCCGAACCGGCTTTCCTCAGATACTGTCGAGGCGCTCGAGATGCTGTTGCGCCGCGCGAAAAGCGGCAAGCTCCAGGGGATCGCTTACGTCGTCATGTATCAAGGCCGAGAGTACACGGCGGGCGTGGCCGGCGAGTGCCGTCGGAACCCAACGTTCACGCGCGGCATGGTCGCTCACCTGCAGGACGCACTGGGGCAGCTAGTCGACGACGGCGGGTGACCGGCCGTCAGAGGCGCTGAGAGGCCGCAGGAGCTGCGCACGTTCCGGGCGGCCTTCCCTTACGGCAAAAAAGAGATAGGGCACTTTGCAACAAATGTGACGGCCTTGTACGCGCGACGGAGACCGGCCCCTCGGCCTCCAGGCGCGCCGATGGCCGCCTCGCAGGAGGCGGCAGCACCGCCTATATAATGAGTCCGAATGTGACTCCTGCACGATGTTGCGCTGCCCGGGTTGGCTACGATCTCGTCTGCGGTAACAGTCAGCGGAGGCAATATGGCGAAGCCCACACGGAAGACTGAATTCGCCGGCGTAGGGTGCTTGATCCAAGGGTGCGCGTTGCTAGCGCCCGTACTTGGCGGCGCGCTGCTCGGTTCTTTGGGCGTGACGATCGGCATTGTCGCCGCTATACCGTTGTTCCTGATTGGGAGCTCGAAGTCAGCGGTGTGGACCTGCTCGGAGTGCCGCAATCCTGTTGCAGGCAAGCAGGTAAAAGTCTGCCCGGCCTGCCAGGTGAGCTTTGAATGACGGCGCGCCTGTAGCAGTAGGGCGCACTATTCTAACTCCGCCATTTCACCGGCCGATACTGCGCCGGTGCAAACACTTTCGATCTTCAGGACCGGCACTCATGTAGCCTCGAACGGTAAGCGGCTGACGTTCGATGACGCCACGTTGCGCGCGAGCGTCGCTGCTTACGATCCCGAGACTCACGAGGCGCCGATCGTCGTCGGCCATCCCGCCACGGACGCACCCGCGTACGGCTGGATCGCCAAAGTCGAGTATGACGACGGTGTGATGCGCGCCCTCCCGGCGCAGGTCGAGCCGCAGTTCTCCGAGCTCGTCAAGGCAGGCCGTTACAAGAAGATCAGTGCGAGCTTCTATGAGCCCGACTCGCCCGCCAATCCCAAGCCAGGCGTCTTTTATCTGAGGCACGTCGGCTTCCTCGGCGCTGCGGCACCCGCGGTGAAGGGCCTCAAGCAGATTGAGTTCACGAGCGACGACGAAGGCGTCGTCGAGTTCGCCTGGTCGGAGCGCGAGAACGCCTCGCTGTGGCGCAGCCTGCGCGACTGGATCATCGACAAGTTCAGCCTGGAGGAAGCCGACCGCGTCGTGCCGCCCCGGGCCGTCGGGCTGCTCGAGCAGGAAGCTGCCCAGGACAAGACCCCATCATTTTCAGATCCGGAACCGAAGGAGCTTCCAACAGTGACGGGACTATCGAAAGCAGAGCTCGATCAGCGAGCAGCGGAGATCGACGCGCGTGAAGCCGCCGTCAAGCAGAAAGAAGTCGACTTCGCGGAGCAGCAGGCGCAGTCCGAAAGGGCAGCGCGCAGCAAGGTCGCGACGCAGTACGTCGAGGGCCTGGTGAACACGGGCAAGATCATGCCGCGGCACAAGGCGGGGCTGGTCGCGCTCATCAGCGGTCTGCCTGCCGAGCCCATCGAGTTCGCGGAGGGCGACGCGCAGGTGACCAAGCCCGCGCCGGACGTCCTGCGCGAGGTGCTCGATGCGCTGCCGACGCAGATCGACTACTCGGAACGCTCCGGTTCGGATCGTGCCCCGGCCGATCCGTCTCAGCTTGACGCTCGCGTGCTCGCTCGCGAAGCGCGCAAGCGTGTAAACGCCGCCGCGGCCGAAGGCCGGTCGCTGTCTTACACCGAGGCGGTGAACGAGGTGTACGAGGCAGCAGGAGGTAACCAGCGGTGAACGAGCTTCTCCCGAAAACCTATAACGCAGGCGCGGCGATTGCCGCGCATCGGTTCGTCGTGCCAGGCGCCGCGGACCACGCGGTGATCCAGGCCGCGGCCGCCACGCATGCGATCTTCGGCATCTCCGATCTGGGTGCGGACGCCGCGGGCGACCGGGTCGACGTGCATCACGTCGGCATCGCCAAGCTCGAGTACGGCGGCACCGTCACGCGCGGGCAGCTGCTCACGGCGGACTCGGTCGGCAAGGGCGTGACGGCGGCGCCTTCGGCCGGCACGACGGCGCGTCATGGAGCGCTCGCGCTCGTGTCGGGCGTCGACGGTGACATCGTCGACGTGCTGATCGTGCTCGGCCAGGTGACCACGCCGGCCTAACCCATCACGGAAACCACAGAGGTACGCAGCGTGAAACTACCGTTTACCCCAGATCCGCGGCTCACCGGGATCGCGATCGCCTACCGCAACGGCATGCTGATCGCCGACTCCGTGCTGCCGCGCGTGCCGGTCGGCACCGATCCGTTCAAGTACCTGGTGTACAACCAGGCCGATCGGTTCACCGTGCCGTCGACGCTCGTCGGCCGTAAGGGCAAGCCGAATCAGGTCGAGTTCGGAGCGACCGAGGTCGAGGCGTCGACCAAGGACTATGGCCTCGAGGATGCCGTGCCACAGCACGACATCGATCGGGCGCCGGAGGGCTTCGACCCGCTCGGCAACGCCGTCGAGGGGATCCTCGATCTGGTCGAGCTCGATCGGGAAGTGCGCGTCGCCAACCTCGTGTTCGACGACGACACGTATCCGGCCGCGCAGGTCGAGACGCTGTCCGGCGACGACCAGTGGTCGCACGCCAGCTCCAATCCGATCGATGACATCCTCCAGGCGATGGACGTGCCGCTGGTGCGGCCGAACGTGCTCGTGCTCGGGCAGGAGACCTGGACGGCGCTGCGCACCAATCCCGTCATCGTCAAGTCGTTCCACGGCAACGCGGGCGACGCTGGCGTCGTGCCGCGCTCGCATGTGGCGGCGCTGTTCGAGCTCGAAGAAGTGCTCGTCGGTCCGGCATGGCTCAACACGGCGCGCAAGGGCCAGGACGCGGCGTTCACGCGTGTGTGGGGCAAGCATGCGGCACTGATCCGCCGCGAGCGGCTCGCGAACACGCAGCGCGGCGTGACCTTCGGGCTCACGGCGCAGTTCAAGGACCGTGTCGCCGGCAGCACCGAGGATCGTGACATCGGTCTGCGTGGCGGTCAGCGCGTGCGTGCTGGCGAGAGTGTGGCCGAGCTGATCGTTGCGGCCGACGTCGGGTTCCTGTTCGAGAACGCGGTCGCTTAAGACGCCTCCCCCAGGGCTGCCGCAATTCGTCCCGGCGGTGCTCGGTCACTCCGGACACCGCCGGGATTCTTACTCACGACTGGAGATGGCTGTGAAGTACACCTGCAACCGCCGCGTCAAGGTGAAAGGCAAGCGTTATCTGCCGGGTGGCCTGGTGCCGCTCGATCCCAAGGATCCGCAGACCGAACGCTGGCTGACGGACGGCGTCATCAGTGCGCCGTCGCAGGCCGCCGGGAAGGAAGACACCGGCGCCAAAGCGAAGGCCGAAGCCGAGGAGAAGGCGCGCGCTGAAGCCGAAGCAAAGGCCAAAGCTGAAGGCAAGTAACCGATTTTCAACGGACACATGTATACCGATGAAGAAGCGATGGTGGAGCGGTTCGGTCAGCAGGAGCTGATCCAGCTGACCGACCGCTCCGGGGCGACCGGCGAGATCGTCGCCGCCGTGCTCGATCGCGCCATCGCCGACGCGCAGGAGGAGATCGACAGCTACCTGCGCGCTGCGGGTTACACCGTGCCGCTCGACCCGGTGCCGGGCATCGTCACGCGGATCGCGTCTGACATCGCCCGGTATCACCTGTACGACGACCAGGCAACCGAGGAAGTGCGCAACCGCTACAAGGATCAGATCAGGTTCCTCGAGCGCGTCGCCTCGGGGGACGTGCAGATCGGCGTGCAGCCCGGCGACGGCGTCGGCCGGCCGCAGGTCAGTGCGCCGGAGCGTGTGTTTACGCGAGACGACCTGAGGGACTATGGCTGACCGGTTCACAGCGGAGCTTGAAACGCCGTCACTTGATGCCGCGATCGACGCGGCCCAGGCGCAGCTCGGCGACATGACCCCGGCCTGGCGCAGCGTCGGCCGCTATCTGGTGTCGATGATCCAGCTCGGGTTCCGTGCGCAGCGCTCGCCTTACGGTGAGCCGTGGCTGCCGACGCATCGCGGCGGGCAGATCCTGCGGCTGACCTCCCGACTGCGCGGCTCCATCTCGGAAGACGCGTCTGCCGATCACGTCGCCGTGGGCACGAACGTGCGCTATGCGCGTGTGCATCAGTTCGGCGCCGTGATTCGCGCGCGCAGCGCAGAATTCCTCCGGTTCCGCATCGGCGATCGCTGGGCACGGAAGAAGGAAGTCACGATTCCGGCGCGACCGTTCATGCCGACCGAAGGGCTGCCGGAAGATTGGGTGAGCGGCGCGCTCAACGTGATCGAGAGGCACATCACCCGTGCACGTGCGTGATGATCATCTGGCGCTCGAGGAGCCGATCGTCACGCGCCTGCGCGAGGAGATCGAAGAACTCAAGACCGTCACGACGGCTGCAGAGCTCGAGGATGTGGCGAACATGCGCCAACGCCCGACGCCGGCCGCGATCGTTATCTATGACGGCGACGACGTGCTCCAGCAGCCCGACGCGACAGTCGGACGCGGCGCACACGATGTCGTTCTGCAGCGCTGGCTGGTCGTACTCGCCATCCAGAACGTTCGAGACCAGCGGCACGGATCGGCTATGCGCCGTGACGGTGGTCCATTGATCCGGCGGGTGATGGATGCCCTGCGCGGCTGGCAACCGCCAGTCGGTGGTGTGCGTCCGCTGGTTCGCGTCTCCGCGCCGGGGCCTGCCTTTGAGGCGGGCTACGGATATTTCCCGATCATGTTTCACGCGAGGTGTATCTCGTGAGCAAGAAGCCCACACAGAAGGTGTCCGTCCGGCTCGACCGGCCCATCAAGCGCCGCGGCGTTGTGATCCCCAAGGGCGCGACGATCGATGTGCGACCCGACCAGGCCGAGCGCCTGCGATCCAAAGCGCCGGCCGCTGACGCCGGCAAGCCCGCGGCCGACGCCGCCACAAGGGAGAGCTGATCATGTTTTTCAGCGGTCAGGGCAAGGTGTTTGCCGCCCAGCGCGATGCCGAGGGAAATCCCGGCGCGATGAAGTTCCTCGGCAACGTGCCAACGCTGTCGATTCAGCTCGAGACGGGCAGCGAGGACAAGCGCGAATCCACTTCGGGCCAGCGGCTGCTCGCGCATCGGCTGTTCACGACGAAGGACGCGAATCTGTCGATCACCCTGGACGAGTTCACCGCTGACAATCTGGCGCTGGGGCTCTACGGCAGCCCTGCCACGTTGCCGGGCGGAGAGGTCCTGGAGGAAGAGCTTCCCGACGACCTTGTGCCGGGCGACTACGTGCGGCTCGAGGGCACCAGTATCACCAATCTCGAGATCGTCGACAGCGAAGGCACGCCGGCGACGCTCACGGAAGGGACCCACTACCGGATCGAGTCCGCCTCGCACGGCACGATCGAGATCCTTGATGTCGATGGTCTCACCCAACCGTTTCTGGCGGACTACGACGATGGCGGCGGTGTCAACGTTGCGATGTTCACCCAGCCGCCTCCGGTGCGCTTCTTCAGGTTCGAGGGCCTGAACACCGCGGACGATAACCGGCCGGTGCTCGTGGAGCTGTATCAAGTGCAGCTCTCCCCGCTGCAGGAGCTCGGCCTGATCAACGAGGCGTATGGCGAGCTGGTACTCACCGGCGCTGCGCTGTTCGATCCGGTTCGCGAGCAGGATCCGGTGCTCGGCCCGTTCGGCCGCATGATTCTCCTTTAAACGAGGTATCCACGACGTGGAACAGCTGTTGAATCTGCTGATCGGCGCGCTGCCGCTGATCGTCCCGCCAGTCGTGGCGCTCGTGCGCGAGCACGTGACGCGCATCGTGCCCGATCGCTGGGTGCCGGTGTTGCTGGCCACGGCGGGCGGCGGTGTCGGGGCGACAGCGAGCCTCGCGGGCGTCGATGCGCCGGCCGATCTGGCCGCGGCCGGCGAGGCCGCCTGGGTGGGCGTCGTCATCGGGCTTGCGTCGGTCGGCGTGCACCAGGTGTGGCGCCAGCTCGGCAAGGAGGGGTAATGAAACGCATCCATTCACAGGGGTTCTGGCGGCTGATGCTGGCCGCATGCGTCGCGCTCGTCTGCTGCACGGCGCTCGCGAGCGAATCGAAGCGCTTCTCCTGGACGGCGCCAGTGGAGTACGAGGACGGCACGCCGCTCAACGCGGCCGATCTCGACAGCTACCAGATCGGGTGCGGTGCGCAACCCGGAGAACGTGACGCCGATGTGCGCACGTTCAGCGCCAATGGCGCGACCGAACGATTCGAGACGTTCGCTGCCGGCGAGCACTTTTGTGCGCTGCGCGTGCGGGCACTGATCGGCAGCGAGCTCACCGACTGGTCGGCCTGGTCGAACGAAGTGGGTTTTACCGTGCCGCATCCGGCTCCGGCGCCGATCACCGATCTCGCAGTCGACTGAAGCGGCTGGCGGACCGGGTCCGGGACGTGGTGCGGCGACTGCGACGATTCCTGAGGGGAGTGTTCTAGTGGCTGAAAAAATCGAACGGCCGGACAAGGCTGCGGTGCAGGCGGCTCAGGACCTCGGCGTGCTGTTCCCGGATCAACGCGCTCAGATCGCGGGCCGGGACATCGTGATGCGCGAGCCGTCGTGGGTCGAAGAACTCAAGCTCGACCTCGATCTGGACCCGGTGATCGAGGAACTCTCGCAGCTGGGGCAGGATGGCGTCGAGCGTGATCCGATGGCCCTGCAGCGCATCGTCTGGCGTCATAAGGATGTGATGCTCGAGATGATGGCGTTGTGCGCCGGCGTCGAGCGCGGCTGGATCGAGGGGCTCAACAGCAGTGACGGACGTCGTCTCTGCACGCTGTTCTGGGCGGTGAACGCGCATTTTTTCGGCGAGAGGCTCGCCCTCAGGCGGGCCTCTCGCGGAAGAACGGGCGCCATGCACGTTGGTCCGACGTCATCGCGTGTCTGCTAGATCACGGCCATCCGCTGGCCCAGATCGAGCGATACACCCGCCGGCAGCTCACGCTGCACTACCAGTCAGCGCTGCGACGCGAACGCCAGGCGCGCGCTGACCGGCTCGAGGAATCCGCGCTCGCTGCGGCGGGCGCAGGCAACAAGGACGGCCGCCGCGCACGCGATCGCCAGATCAAGGCGTGGCGGGAGGCCGACTAAACCGGGGTTCACCACACCAGACACGGTGCTGAATGTCTCGTTCGACTGAAATCCTGCGCATCATCGTCCGCGGCGTCACGGACCAGGCGCAGCGTGCGCTGAATGCTCTGAAAGAACAGGGCCGGCGCACCGGGCGGTCGCTATCGGATGCATTCCGGGTCGCCGATCGCGGGGTGCAGCGGATCCAGCGCAGCATCGTATCGCTGCGCGGCGTGCTGACGGCGCTCGGCGTCGGCCTGCTGTTCCGGCAGGTCATCCGCAACACCACCGAACAGGAACGCGCGCTGACGCAGCTCGAAGCGCGCCTGCGCTCCACGGGCGGCGCGGCCGGGCTCAGCCGCGACGAGCTCGTCTCGATGGCCGAGGCGATGGAGAAGGTGACGACGTTCAGCCAGGCGAACACGATCGCCGCGCAGAACGTGCTGCTCACGTACACGCAGATCGGCCG